>NZ_BAAHOA010000003.1:0-585081 GCF_054655175.1 Ruminococcus sporogenes
ACAAGGTAGTCAATCAAATATCGACTATTATATGGAAAAATACGGTCGAAGAAAATGCAGCAGAGCATATATATGTGAAAATATAATCGGAAATATGGGCAGTGGAGACAGCGCCGCAGTCATTATGTATTCGGATCACATAGAATCTAATACAGGCTTGACAGGTTCAACGGGATCGCTTTATTCCGCAGTTCAGGGTGTAAACAGTGACGGAAATTCGTTATGGCTGGACAGCGCAGTTCAGACCGCATTGTCATATGTAAGCGACAGCGATTCCGAGATGTACCGAATCATAGTATTAACAAACGGCGACGTGTCATACGGTTATGAGCTATCTTCCTATGACTACACAAATGTATCTTTAAATATTGTAAGTCTTGGTGGCGGGAGCGTTGGCTCTAACTTGGAGAAAATTGTCTATGATTCACATGGAGACGTTTACTACGGTTATCCCTCAAGTGATCTTACAAACGTAACCGGAAATACTATTGAGCTTCCACCGCAGTTTGAGGGTGAAGATTCGGACGGAGACGGAATACCGGATTTGGTTGAGCTTTACGGTTTAAAGCCTGATGGACATCCGATAAATACCGATCCATTTAAAAAGGATACAGACGGGGACGGGCTTGATGATAATATAGAGCTTAACTTCGTGACCGAAAAGCTTACATCAGCAGTATCTATGGTGGAGTATTATTCCGCTATCGGTTATTCCTCTGATCCTACTATGATGGATACTGATAATGACGGGTTGGATGATAAAGAGGAATATAATTTAGGAACAAATCCGCGCTTATCGGATACTGATGGTGATGGAATTTTAGATGGAGATGATGTATATCCACTGACACCATATATATTAGGAAAAGCTCGATTTTGGGAATTTGCCAGTTATAATATAAAGGTTAACAAATGGGAAGCTGCTCCCAGTTTTGCTGATGTTGAAAGCGCAAGTGAAGTCAGTGCCATAATACAACGATTTTATAGCAATACTGCTATAGAAAATGCCGCTAATTTTGATTATATTAATAATCAAAATGAAGCGCCGGTAAGCAACATTAAATATGGTTATAAATATACTATGGAGCATAACGGATGTGAATTGATAGCGATTTATAACGCTTTAAAGTTGAAAAATAATTATCAGGCACTGTCTGAAATAGCATTGGAATTTGAAGCAAACGGCGGAATGGCGATGGATACAAGACTGCTTAGCACACATCCTTCGTTTTCAAGTATTCCCTCAACTCAGCTGGGAATAATTTTAAAATCCGGATTTTTCGGTTCAAATCCATTTTATATTAAGCAATATTTAAACGCTCACAAATATAAGAATGAACAAACTGAATCATTAAGTGAATTACAGTCATGGGCAAAACCGGGAAGAGTATTTATAATGTCATACTGGAATAATAAGGATGATATAGGACGAGGATTGCATACTATTGCAGTACGGGTTAATTTAGATAAAACAATTAATACATATAATAACGGAGTAAGAAATAATTTTGATGATTTTATTGATTTAATAAATAGAGAAAACGGTTCTTTTATTACAGGGTATTATTTATGTTAAGGGGGAATTATGAAAAAATTTATAAATATTCTGATACTAATGATTTTGTCATTAACCCTTGTCTCATGCGATATGGATAGCGATATAAAGCCAAGAAATCAGTTAAATACAAATTGGGTTTCAGAGAATCCAGATATATTTTTCACTGTTTTAGAGGATGAAGGATATTATCTTTGTTTAGGTACATTAAAGGATAGTGAAAAGTCTTATAATATTGAACTAGATTTTGATTTCGGCAGGGAGGTTAATATTGTAGATTATGATATTCTTCAAAAAAATAATTTCGTTTACAAGACAGAAGATCTTATGGTAAGGGCAGATTGTAAGTTTTCGGAAAAGAAATGCATTATCACCGTAACAGAATCTGTCATTGATAGTATTAAGGTCAATGATAAAATAACCTTCAACCGAGTTGAGGAATTACCGGATTGGGCAAAGGAATTAGACGAAGAGCTGGAATGGTCAAGAAATAAGCAATCGAATGAATACCCAAAAGCTACTGTATTTGAACCAGCTTTACAAGAGTGAATCTTGGCTACGGCAGCGTGAGTTCAAATCTGAAAATTATCGTGCAATCCACAGGCGGAGAGGTGTACAATTCGGTAAGCGCCGTAGATTTGACGTATCGACGGGAGCGACGATTCATACTCCGATTTGAGGGCGTGGATTCAGACGGGGACGGAATACCGGATTTGGTTGAGCTTTACGGTTTAAAGCCTGACGGACATCCGATAAATACCGATCCATTTAAAAAGGATACCGACGGAGACGGGCTTGATGATAATATAGAGCTTAATTTCGTGACCGAAAAGCTTACATCAACAGTATCTATGGTGGAATATTATTCTGCCATCGGTTATTCCTCTGATCCTACTATGCCTGATACGGATTCAGACAATGTTGACGATTATCTGGAATCACTTTTAGGAACTAACCCAAATTCAAAAGATACTGATAGCGACGGTTTATCAGACGGAAAAGAAGTCCAGCTTTGGTTTGATCCGTTAAATCCCAATCCTGATGGCGACAGCTTCAACGATTATGAGGAATATATAAACGGAACTGATCCGTTCTCATATGATTTAACCGGATTCGAATGGGATTCACGTTTTATAAAAGGAATTGTTTTAGGCGATTTTATTGAATGTAACGATATTCCTACATTACTCGGTCAGATAACGGGCGGTTTTATTCCAGGATATGCTGACATAAGAGATGTAATAGCGAACGCCCGTAAGGGAGAATGGGGCTATGCGGTTATAAGCGGAATCGGACTTGTTCCGTTGGCCGGAGACGCTGCAAAGATAGCGTCGGCTCTTGAGGATTTTGTATTAAAGCATTTAGATGACGCTCCCACGATTGCAAGCGCATTGTTAAAAGTAAGCGAGCAGGTACCTGATGTATTGAAGTATTTGCCGGGTTCTTCATTAGACAACATTGCAAATTCGCTAAAGAACGGAAAGCAGTTTTCAAAATCAGAATATACAAAGCTGAAAGGAATGTTTGCGGCTGCCGGGAAAAATTTAGATGAAATTGTTGATATATCCTTTAAATACTCGGACGAAATCGGCAAGGGTATTAGCAAGATTGCGGGAAAATATAAGAATTTCGAATGTGTTAAATGTGCCGATGAGGTCATGGGTTATTTAAAAAGTATAGGTCAAAACGGTACAAGACTCAATTTGACCTATGGTAATCGTTTTATAATACATGATTTATATTCTTCAACAGAAGCGATATCCAAAAATGGAAAGCACGTAGCAATTTTGTACAATAACAAGGTATATGATAATATATTTCCCAATGGCATAGATTATAATAAATGGTTCAATGGTTTTTTTGCACCTGGTGGCGAAAAAACAATTGAAAAAATAAATTTCTGAGGTAAAAATTATGACTAAACCTGATAATATTATTTGTCTACTTATGATGATTAAGCTGCGACCTGGTTTGTATATTGGCACAAAATCTTTGGTAAGGCTTTGTAGCTTTATAGATGGTTATAAATTTGCAATGATATGCGATAATAAAAAATATAAAATAAATCAATATCACGAATTTAATGAATGGCTTGCACAAAAATATCATATACGAGAATCAATATTATGGGACGATTATTTAATTAGATTTGTACAGAATGAATCTGAAGCTTTTGATTTGTTTTATGAGGAACTTGAAGCTTTTCTGAAAGAAAACAATATAGAGATACCGAACGTTCAATAACCTATAAATGCCCATTGGAATATATGGGCATTTTAATTTTAAAAGTAGCTTTCAAAATCAGAATAGTATTATGAGTATTTTAACTTTAATGGTTGTTAAATTTCTGACGCTATCTTGACAATCGCACATTACCATGTTAAAATAAAAATAGAACGACAGAGTTCTATTTAAAATGACAATTAAATATCAAACGCCAATTACATAAACATATTTCAAAGAGCATAAGGCTCGTACATATTTAGGCACGATTCAGACGGAAAAGCTTCCGCCTTTAGTCGTGGTTAAGTATGTGCGGGCTTTTTCTGTTTGACGGTACATAAAATTTCGTTGAAGCGCCGCATAACGTTCTTGTGAGCGCCGCACGCGGCAGGTAGGATAAAATAACGGAAGCTTGAAAATCAAATATTTATTAACAAAGGAGGCTGACTGAATGAAAGAACTAAAAACCAAAACCTGCGAGGAAATCATGACCACCGTATACAAGCCTATCGAATTTGCAGTTGACGGTTTAATTGCGCAAGGTCTTTACATTCTGGCAGGAGCGCCGAAGGTCGGGAAATCGTGGTTAGCTTTAGACCTTTGTCTGAGCATAGCAAAAGGAGAAAAAGTGTTAGGTCGGACGGTTTCTCAGGGAAAAACGCTGTACCTTTGCCTTGAGGACAGCTATGAACGAATACAAAAGCGGCTTTATGAAATTACAGACGAACCGACAGAAAAGCTTTTCTTTGCGGTCATGGCGGAAACAATCGGAAACGGTCTTGAAATCCAGATTGAAAGGTTCAAGTCGGAGCACGCTGATTTGAAACTTGTTGTAATCGACACGCTGCAAAAGGTTCGCGGGTCAACGGAAAACAGCTACGGCTCGGACTATAAGGAACTGTCTGTTTTGAAAGGTCTTGCCGATAAACTGAGGATTACCGTTTTACTTGTTCACCACACACGAAAATGTAAAGACAACGATCCTTTCAATATGATTTCCGGCAGCGCTGGTATAAGCGGCTGCGTTGACGGAAGCCTTGTACTCATAGAAACAAAGCGCGGCAGCAGAACCGCCAGGCTCTACTGCGTCGGACGCGACATTGAAAATCATGAGCTAAACCTTGCATTTGAAAGTAACCGTTGGACAGTCACCGATGAGGAATCTCATCCGCCAAGCAAAGACAACATTTTCCTCGCCGCTGTTTACGTATTCATCAAGGACGCTGGTCATTTCGAGAGAACTGCAACTGAGTTGATTGAAGCTTTAAAAACTGTTTCAACTGAAAAATTTCATGCAAATCGTGTTACAAGAGATTTGGTTCAGAACGGTTACAAACTGAAGCAATGCGGTATTGATTTCTGTTGCGGCCGAAATCATTCGGGAAGAAAAATTATTCTTGATTACTGTTCCGCGCGTGACGGCAGTGACAGTAAAAACGGCAGCGGAGTTACTGTCACGAAACAGCTTACAGAAGTGTTGCAAAGTCAGTAACAGCGTTGTCTATGGTACGTGTCAGTAGAATTTGAAATGTATTTTTACTGTCACGCTTAACTGTTACCGCCACGCAGATTTACGAGCCAAATCCGCCCGAATTTGACCTCCCAAATTCAATCGGGAAATATATCGGCATGAAGCATAAAAACGCCGCACAAGCCAACGTGGAGCGTTTGCGGGCGGATGAATAAAATTAATACAGAGGTGGTGCAATATGTGCAGCTGGTAATTTACACAAATGGAGGAATTTGAATTACTTCAAAAACTCAAATATTTACTTGCTAGTTAAAGGTCAGGGGTCAAAGCCCCCAGACCGTTCACAGCGGACGAGCAAAGCCCGCCGCGGAAACGCCCTAAATACGCCGTTTGTACAAGAGGATCGTGCAGTATTCCAACGGATGTCTTATGGGGCCGGAAATAGGATTTTAGTTGAATTCAGGAGTCACAGATACCGAAAAGCGCGTAAAATCGGCATTTATTCAGGGGACGTGACAGGGAAAGGAGCAGATTTATGGCAAAGAAAAGAATGGCTGTGTATTTTCAGCCAGAAACAATTAAGAAGATCGAACAGGAATATCGCGGGGACAACTGCGCTTCAAAAACGGAGTTTATCGAGAAAGCCGTCAAATTTTACATCGGATATCTCAACGAGGAAGATAACATAAACTATCTCTCCCCTATGATAACCGAAACGGTCAAGGCGCAGATAAAGGGTACGGAACAGAGACTTGCACGTTTGCTTTTCAAGGTCGCTGTGGAGCTTGGAAAGCTTTCGCATATGACCGCCGCTGTAAACGAGGTTGACGATGAAACGCTGGACAAGCTTCACGCTATGTGCGTAAACGAGGTGAGGAAAATCAACGGCATCATTGATTACGAGGACGCTGCGGAGTATCAGAACAGCTAAAGGAGAAGGAATTTAAAACGAATAATGGCGGAAAAATATGCAGATTAGTTCGCTACAGAAACCAAACGGAAAAGTTTATTTACTACCTTCGGCAGAACAACGTAAAAATATGAATAATATCCCCCATCAAGTCAAAGCTTAAAGAGAGGTGTTGTTTATTGGAAATAAACGCAAAAGACGATTTGAAGCTTGTTGAAATCTGGGTTACAAATGATGAACAGCAGAGCGAAGGCTTTGAAAAAAAGCTTGAAGAAATCTGCGAAGAAAACAAAGCCGCAGGGTGTAAAACCGTTGTGTTCCGCTCAGGTAACAAAAATCTGTATGACTGCACAGAAGGCTTAGTTCTGAATAATTATCAGCTGTAACCTGCAAGAGAGTACGCATACAGCGTCTCTCTTTACATATCGAACAGTATTTCCAATGCAAATATGTTGGGTTTATCTATTGCATTTTCAGCTGAAACGTGATACAATATTATCGTAATCAAGTCGAATATTTCTTGCAACATTGTTGGTATTCGCAAAGGTAAAACAGCATATAAACGCTGACAGCATTGAATAAGAAAGGGTGAAATAAATGCCGGTAAAACCGAACATAGCAGGCTACTGCCGAATTTCCGTCGACGAAGAGCTTGACCGCGACAACACCTCTATTGAAAACCAAAAAGCTATCATCACGGATTTCGTCAGCCGGAAATTTCCTGACAGCAGCCTTGATTTTTATGAAGACCGCGACCGTTCAGGCTATACTTTTGAACAGCGCGAGGGCTATCAAAGGCTCCGTAAAAAGATGATACAGCTTGAATATGATATTCTTATCGTCAAGGATTTCTCACGATTTTCAAGACGAAACAGCAAGGGGCTGGTTGAGCTTGAGGATCTGCGTGACGCGGGAATGAGAATTATCTCAATAGGCGACAACATTGACTATCCGACATACGACGATTGGACGGCAATTCAGTTCAGATTTCTCATAAACGAAATGCCCGTAACCGACACCTCCAAAAAGGTCAAGTCGGTTATCAAACGCCGTCAGGAGGAGGGCAGATGGATATGCGCCGTCCCCTACGGCTATGTTATGACAAACCACAAAACAATGCAGTTTGAGGTTGACGAGCCTGCCGCCGAGGTTGTCCGCGAGATTTTTGAGCTGTATAAAAACGGCTGGGGCTACAAGAAAATTGCAAATCACCTTACCGATAAAAAAATTCCAACGCCGAGAATGTGCGAAAAAATGCGTAAGGAGGCACAAGGCGAGGAGTATAAAAAAGAAGTCAAATCCACCTGGAGTATCATAACCGTGAGCGAAATTCTGCAAAACGATTTTTATATCGGTACTCTCCGTCAGGGAAAATACAAACGCAAAAAAATTAACGGCGGAGAGGAAAAGGTTCATGAAACCGACCATATAGTTTTTGAAAACAACCACACTCCCATCGTTGACTACAGAACCTTTGCCGCCGTTCAGGAGCAGCTTAAAAAGCGTTCGACAACAAATTATCGGGGCGTGAAAAAGAATGACAACGTGTATTCGGGTTATCTTTTCTGCGGAGACTGCGGCTCGCCAATGTTCGCAATGAGCCGCAATGACCTTGCGCCTGCATACACCTGCGGAACATATCACCGAAGAGGAACAAAGGGCTGTACATCTCATCATACAAGAGTGGATATGCTTGACAAGCTTCTGAAGGAATATATCCGCAGAGTCCGTGACAATTCCGCGGATATGATTGAAAGACTTAAAGACTCAATCGCAAAGGAAAAGACTGAAACTAAAAACAGCAAGGCGACGATCGACATAATCAATGAGCAGATTGACTCAGCGAAAGCCGAGATAAAAATGCTTACCAGACAGCAGACCAGGGATCTGATGAAGCACCCGGACCGAGCCGACATACTTGAGGAAACCTATTCGGAAATGCTGGACGAGCTTACCTTGCGTATCGAGGGATTGAAAAATCAGGCGGCGCTTGCGGCGGATAAGCACAATTCAGTGATAAAGATAAACCGAACCGCCAAAACGGTTCTGGACATTTTCGACAACATAATCAGCAAGCCTTCTCTTGCAAAAAGCGACCTTGACTTTATCCTTGAAAAAATCGTGGTGTATAACGACCGAATTGATATATTTCTGAAAGCAGACATCGACGCGCTGCTCAAAAGCGGACAGCTTGTATCAGTCGGAGCGGCAGAGGAGCAATCGCCAAATTTTAACTTGGACGCTAAGAATATCTCATCACTTACTGAAAAATTCATCTTCCCTGTTAAAAACAAGGGAGATAAGGTTCTTAACGTCAATGTTATCAGTAACGGCGACCCGTTAGAAATATATACAAGCAATGACGGCGAAGTTATTTTCAAAAAATATTCCGCAATCAGTGAGATGAGTGAAAACGCTTCTCAGGTAGCGGAAATAATGTGCAAGCTCGCAGGCTGTCCTGTCGTTATATTCGACAGGGATCATGTTGTAGCAGTCTCTGGAGTTTCCAAAAAGGAATTTAATGAAAGAAGAGTATCCCCGCTTCTTGAAGAATTAATGGAAAGGCGAAGAAATTATTTTGCTTCCGTATCTGATACGGCAAACGGTTTTTTCCCCGCCGAAGGAGTAGATAAAGCAGCTTTAGCATGTATGCCTATACTAAGCTCTGGAGACGTAACCGGTGCGGTTGCATTCATGGAAAGTGAAAATTCAACATCAGTGTCAGAGCTGCAAAAGAGTCTTATAAGCGCAGCGGCTCTGTTTCTTGGAAAACAAATTGAGGGATAAACTCATTTAAAAAGACGCTTTTCCACATCGGAAAGCGTCTTTTTTATTTTAAATACAGTTTATTTTTCTATAATCTGCTTTACTTCGCTGTCGGTTTTCGAAGCCTTATAATCAACCTTAATTGTCTTTATAAACACGATTGCCAAATATATCACAAGCAATACGCCTTCAGCAATAAACACCGGCATAAAAAAGTCCCCGGTAACAACAGTAGGTTCAGTTCCCGTAGCAGGAACAAGAATATTATAAGCATTAGCGAATGTAACTGTTTCATAATATTCATCGGCAGTTTTATTTACAGTATCTATTAAGTCAGTAATCTTATTATTAATTTCTTCAAGTCTTTCCTCGACGTCTTCCTTACTGACTGTCAATGAGGAATTATTGCTTTTCAGCGCGTCGATTCTGTCATTATAATATTCCACGCGCTGTTTGTTTCTGGATACTTCGTTTTGCTTGGCAATTTTTTGATTTATCAGCTCGTCATATTTCTGTGAAGCCTGAGAATAAGACGTCTCTGCGTTTTCAGTACCGTCTCCGAAAAACAAAAGAGTATCCTTTTCATAATTATCAATAGAATTAGTTATAGAATCAAGCTCCGACTGACTTATTTTCTGCTGACGGCTAAGTTCTTCTATTCGGTATTTGTAATAAGTCAGCAGCAATTCCTTATCATTCGTCACATTGTTTATAACTATATAAGACGAAAGACTGTCAAGATCAGCATTTTTCAAAGTATCTATCGTAGTTTTCAGATCACTGAAGGAATAACCGGTTTCATTTGACCTAAATCCCGCGTCGGCATTTGAAAGCTTGCTTACATAATCGCTCAGATTTGTCAGAGTCGTATTAAATACGTCTATAGCCGCAGGATAATCATATTCCTTGTAATCGACAGCAACAACAGCGTTTCCAAGCGATTCATTATAACCGTAATTGGTGAAAAAATAATTCTGATAGCTTTTTAGAATTTTATCAAGTATCTGCTTGCTTTCCGATAAATCAAAGCCTGTTTTATAATAGTCAAAGGATATTATATAATATGAAGGATAATAGCCTAATTCAAGCATAGATTCTACCGCTGTAAGAGCGGCGGATCCGCCTCCGGAATAAATATTCTTATATAGGGAAATCTTATCCATGGCATCATTAGGTATAACGCCGTTAATATATATGTTTCTTCTGACGCTTTCAACAAAATTCAATGAAATATCCATATCTGTCAACGCGGCTTCTATTACGTTTGGAGATTTTATTTTATTAACGTCAAACTTTTTCCCCTGAGGATCAAGACCTTTTTCAATTCCGTCAAAATTAAAGCTTACTAAAGCCGTTATCATATTATCAGTCGTACTTTTCTTAAACATCATTACAAAGCCAACCGTAAACATTAAGACAACGGCGGCAGCAATCAACCATAAAATAAAATATCTTTTAGCCTGCTTTGCTAAGGTACTGAATGATATTGCTACCGAATTATCATATTCATCCGGTTGTTTTAATGTAATGCTGATATTTTTCTCAGTTTCCATTAATTTTTGCCTCCATATTATTCTAACATCATTTCCTATTTTTTACGGTTTTGCGCCTGTTTTTTCTGCCCGCAAATTTCTTTGTCAGCATAGGCGTCTTAATTAAGGCAAAGGCAACGGAAACCGTAACATACAATGCGGCCAGAATAAGCTCGAACATAAATATATTATCCACTGAATCCGAAACAGCCGCCTTTAACGTTCCCGTAACAGAAGTTGAAGCAGGCGTCAATACAGTATATGCGTTGGAAAACAAAACCTTTTCATAATACTCCGACGCAGTTTCATTAACAGTATTAATTAA
Source organism: Ruminococcus sporogenes (assembly GCF_054655175.1). NCBI lineage: Bacteria > Bacillati > Bacillota > Clostridia > Eubacteriales > Oscillospiraceae > Ruminococcus > Ruminococcus sporogenes. The sequence goes on from NZ_BAAHOA010000003.1 coordinate 10,783, forward strand.
TGTATCTATCTTTCCCGATATTTTTTTCAGCTCCGCGTCAATAAGCTCTTTATCTGCTGCTGTAGAAGCGCCGTTTTCAAGAGATTTTATACGCTCCTCATAACGTTTTATATTTTGCTCGCATGCAGAAAGATTCGCCTGCGCCTCAATTTTCTGTGTTATAAGATTATCGTATGTATCCGATGACTGCGTAAGCGACGCGTTAGCCGCGTCAGTTGCATTGCTGAAAATCAATATAGAATTTTTTTCATAGACCTCAATGGTTTCAGAAACAGCCTTGAGCTGTTCCTCGGAAATTATTTTACTTCGTTTCAGATCTTCAATTTTAAACTTATAATTTGCTATAAGATTTTTTTTGTCCTTTGTCACATTATTAAGAGTAATATAAGAAGAAATCCAATCAAGGTCTTCATTTCTTACCGTATCAATGGACGACGAGAGATCGGCAAAAGTATATCCCGTTTCCGATCTGAAACGAGTATTGTCCGAAGCCGCAAGCTCGTCAATATAATTTTTAAGAGATCCTAAGGATGAATCGAATACATCAACAGCGTCTACATAGTCGTATTCGGTATAATCTATTGATACAACCGCAGATTCCAGCGATGAGTTATATCCGTAATTATTATAAAAAACCTCTCTGTATTTTTCAGTTATTTTATTTAAAAGAAGGGCTCCCTCCTTTTTGCTTAGACCGGTTTCTGAACCGCATTCCAATACAATTTTATATTGAGTAGGATAATAGGACGTATCCTGTATACTTTTTGACGAAACAATCACATCGGAATTATAAATAGAATCATACTTTGTTATACGTTCGATTACGTCAAGCGGAACTACTCCGTCGATATTGATATGACTGTAAATATGATTTACATCTCCGTCTAAGCCTGTTTCCTTGAGGGATTCTCTGATAATATCCTTGGATTTTATCTCGTTTACGTCAAACTTGTTGCCTGCAGGATCAAGCCCTGATTCTATACCGTCGAAGCTGAAATTTATTACAGAAGACACGGTTCCTGTAACAAGCCTTTTACCGCCGCTTATGCCTAAATTCAATAAGGCAATAACAACTGCGGCAATAATCCACGGCACAAAAAATTTTTTCATCTTAGAAAATAACATTCCTACTGTCAACACGCTATCCTTTTTTTTATCTTTAGCATCGTCTTTTTTTATCTGCATATTTACCTCCGCAAATACAACAATAATCCAATTAACTGCCTATTTTCAAGGTTTTTTTATATTCTGAAATCATTGCTTATTATATCATAAATTATAATTAGTGTCAATAAAAAAGTTAATATATCAAAAAATTGGATTTTTTGTTTTATAAGAAAAAACAGACCTTTTATATTATAAAAAAGCGGCAGCCTGTAAGCCGCCGCTTTAAAATAATTTAAGCCTTCTTATTTGATATTTCATCAATCAGTCTGTCCAGCAATTCTGCTGCAGTCATAGAGCCGAGATCGCCGTCGCGTCTTGAGCGTACTGATACCGTATTAGTTTCAGCCTCATTATCCCCCGCTATAATCATATACGGTATTTTTTCAAGCTGAGCCTGTCTTATCTTATACCCCATCTTTTCCGCTCTTTCGTCTATCGTATATCTGATACCCGCGGCCTCAAGCCTTGCCGCAATTTCGTTTACATAAGGCAGATGTCTGTCCGCTATGGGGATAAACCGAATTTGCTCGGGAGCAAGCCACAAAGGGAACGCTCCGGCATACTTTTCAATTAGAAGCGCAAGCGTTCTTTCATAGCAGCCGAGAGAAGTCCTGTGAATTATATACGGACGTTTTCTTGTTCCGTCTACGTCTATATATTCCATACCGAATTTTTCCGCCAAAAGCATATCTATCTGAATCGTTACAATAGTATCCTCCTTGCCGTAAACGTTCTTATACTGTATATCCAGCTTCGGACCGTAAAAGGCCGCTTCATCTATACCTACCTCATATTCCACTCCAAGGTGATCAAGTATCTTTTTCATAACCGACTGCGCGTGATCCCACTGCTCTGCCGTTCCCTCGTATTTATTTTTAGGATTAGCCGGATCCCACTGTGAAAAGCGGAATGTACACTCGTCAAGAAGTCCTACCGTGCCAAGAAAATATTTTGCAAGCTCCAGACAATCCTTGAATTCCTCTTCAAGCTGTTCCGGACGCAGAACAAGATGTCCCTCCGAAATAGTAAACTGACGAACACGTATAAGACCGTGCATTTCTCCGCTGTCCTCGTTCCTGAAAAGCGTTGAGGTTTCACCAAGTCTCATGGGAAGATCCCTGTACGAGCGCTGCCTGTTGAGAAAAACTTGATACTGAAAAGGGCAGGTCATAGGGCGAAGCGCAAAGCATTCCTTTGTTTCGTCATTTGGATCACCTAAAATAAACATACCGTCAAGATAATGATCCCAATGTCCGGAAATTTTATAAAGCTCGCGTTTAGCCATAAACGGCGTTTTAGTCAGTAGATAGCCGTGCTTTTGCTCTACATCCTCAACCCATCTTTGAAGCAGTTGTATTACTCTTGCTCCCTTAGGAAGAATAATCGGGAGCCCCTGACCGATATAATCGACCGTTGTAAAAAGCTCAAGCTCTCTTCCCAGTTTATTATGATCTCGCATTTTTGCGTCCTCAAGCGCCTTCAAGCGCTCTTCAAGCTGAGAAGCCTTCGGAAAAGCCGTTGCATAGACTCTTGTAAGCATTTTGTTTTTTTCGGAGCCCCTCCAGTAAGCGCCCGTACATGAAAGAAGCTTAAAAGCCTTTACCGGAGAGGTTGAAAGCAAATGAGGTCCGGCGCAAAGATCTGAAAATTCGCCCTGCTTATAAAATGAAATCGGCTCTCCCTTTTGAGCATGCTCTCTGCAAAGCTCTGCCTTATAGATTTCTCCCTGCTCTTCCAAAGCTCTTACAGCCTCATCCGGCTGCATCACATAGCATTCCAGAGGAAGTTCTTCCTTAACTATCTTCTTCATTTCCGATTCTATTTTTGAAAGATCATCAGTGGTAAACGGCTTTTCAAGATCGAAATCATAGTAAAAGCCGTTTTCTATTGCCGGTCCTATTGCAAGCCTTGCGTTCGGATAAAGCCTCTTAACAGCCTGAGCCAAAATATGAGAAGCCGTATGCCAGAACGTTTGCTTTCCCTCGGCAGTATCAAAAGTCATAACTTCAAAATCGCAATCGCTGTCTATAACTGTCCTGAGATCCTTTACTTCACCGTTGATTTTTACACAGCATGCCGCTTTATACAAACCTGCGCCGATTCCCTTAATAACTTCAGCGGCGGATACGGCAGACTCGATCTCGCGGATACTTCCATCCTTTAATTTTAATTTTATCATTTTTTACTCCTTTATAATAATCTATTTTTATTGTTGATTTACTACCAAAAACTATAATTTTTTAATTATTAACGGTTTTACTACCATAGATCGAACAATTACATTTAAAAGCCTCTTACCTTTAAATCATTCACTAAATTAACATAAAATTCTCTTACGTCAAAGCCTTTAATATTTTCACGGTTTAAATCAATTACATCACCGTGAGTTATACCCCTCTTACTCTTAGGTTCAAGAAAAATAAAACGATTTCCCCACTTCATAGAATTAACGGAAACTAATCCGTCATTTTCACCATCAAACAACTTAACAAACCTATATGAAAGATTAAGCGGAAACTGTCCGCTTGACGCTTTTTTGGCCTTTGACCCTACGCTTTGGTAATACACCTCAGAAGAATCCTGACATTTTCTATTAAGCTCACTGCACGAGGTTTCTGTTAAACAAGTAACAGCAGATATAAAATCAGGATCATTGTCACCAATTTTTCTCAGAACATTATTATATTTATCAGCAATGGAATCTCGTACTCTTTCAGGAACTTTTTTTAAAAGATATTCGGCAAACAGACAACCATGATGGGGTGTATTTATAGTTGTAAGACTTGCCGTATACTTATCAGCTCCAAGAATACTGATAGCATACCTTGCGTCAAGACCGCCCTTAGAATGTGCAATGACATTCAGCTTTTTACATCCGTTTTTTCTAATAATATCTTCCATTCTTTCCATAAGCTCCTTAGCGCTTTCTTCAACTGAAGACGCGGACTGCTGATTCCCATAATAAATAACCGCTCCATTTTTTTCAAGCTCGTCAGCAATTCTTCCCCAATAATTAATAAGCTTTGAATCTCTGAAAAAAACACCATGTACCATTAATATCGGATATATAGTTTTACAAAAATGTTTATCACACCGTTTTATATCTCTTTGAATTACCATACGCTCAAAACGGTATTCACAAGATATGACATATATAATTTTTATAAGCATAACAATATTTATAATAGGAATCATTCCGCAAACTGCGCCGGCAATTCGCCATTTTATTCCAAGCTGATTTGAAGTAAGATAAACTCGGATTATACCATTCCAAAAAATAATAAACTCGCCTATAAAAAATATAACAGTATTTAAAATAATAGATTTTGAATCAATCTCAGATAAGAAGCTCAGATATAATGTCAATATAATTTGTACAGTTACGGTTATTAAAAAAACTGACAGAAGATTCAGACCCCCGCGTAATATTTGCAGCTTTTTACCGTATTGCTTTGAATATACCGGAAACAAACAGTATATAACAAAATAAATACATCCAAATATAATAAAAAACACTTTTGAACCCAAATTAAAGTATTGTAAAAAAAGATACATATTCAATATAACTTCTATTAATATAGAATTAATTACTATCATAGCGCCTCCTCTTTAAATAAAAAAGCCCCTCAGACCAATTAGATCCAAGGGGCGATAAGATAACCGCTGTTCCACCCTTATTCGCACGAAAATATCATGCCTCATAAGCCGTTTTTTAACGGGAACGAACCGTCGGGTATTAACCGAGCTCAAAAGGCGGTGTATTTACTGTCCGTTATAGCGCGGCTTTCAGCCGGTGACTGCGCTTCTCTGAATAACTCCTACAATAAATCTTCCTTTATCAAAGCTTTCAATAATTAAATGCTATCATAATTTTTTAATTTTGTCAAGAGAAAAAAATAAAATTTTCAGCATTTTATATATCGCTATGTTTATCCTGCGATTCAAGCATTTCCATAATTCTCTCTTCTATTCTGATTTGATTATCATGATTCAAATTTCCAAATAATTTAACAAGACGCGCCGGAGACAAATCCCTGCAAAATTTTTTATCATTCGTTCTTCCCGCTATATAATCAAGGGAAACGTTATAGTATTCCGCTAATTTTATTGCCTTTGAAAAAGGAATATCGGTTTCACCCCTCTCATACTTCCCGTAATGATTAACAGATACTTCAATTAAATCAGCCACATATCTCTGCGTTAGATCGTTGTCTTCCTTTAAATCTTTCAGTCTTTGGTAAAATCCCATAAATAAATCCTCCGAATTTTATATATAATATAAGATTCTATCATATAAATGGTATTTACTATTGACTTTAAAATCTATTTGGTGTATAATATTAGTAAATCAATTATAAAGATTGTATTTACAGTTTGTATAAACTAATTTTATATACAATTACAAAGTGTCGCAGTTATTTTTTCTATTTTCTAATATTATATAAATAATAAGAAACGGTTTATCCCTTGATTAAATAAAGCAAGGGATAAACCGTTTTCTTTTTTGCCATTAATATATAAATAATTTCACTATAATTCAGTCTTTCTGAAATTCCAGAATATCTCCAGCTTCACAATCAAGCGCTTCGCAGATTGCCGCAAGTGTAGAAAATCTTATGGCTGTAACTTTATTATTCTTGATTTTTGAAAGATTTACATTTGAGATTCCCACTCGTTCAGCAAGTTCATTAAGAGATATCTTTCTTTCTACCATCATACGATCCAGTCTTAATATAATTTTTCCCATAATACCAAAACCTCATTATAAAAGTCCGTCGACATCGTTCTGAAGTTCAGCGCCGTATACAAAAATCTGAGTAATAAATAAAATCAATATCCCTAAAATTAAGCCGTCTATCCTGACAACGATTTCCGCTTTCTCTACACCGATAACAATTCTGGAAATAACGCTCATAATAAATCCGATTACAGGAACGGATAAAGAAAATATTCCGATTTCACGAATCATACGGATATTATCCTTATTGAACGGATCATTTTCAGATTTTTTGGCAACCAAATAAACATTACGAAAAACCATTGCCATTAATGATAAAATTATTACAGAGCCAATTGCAAAAAGTCTGATTACAGTCATATCTAATAAACCGTTTTCATCAACGGCAGTCATTTCAAATCCATAGGTTGACACCTCGTTTCCATATTCAGGTATTAATTTCGAGACGACATCAAATAACCAATCTTTTGCCGCAAAAGAGCATACCAATAAAGCTGCCGAAAATACCGCTCCTGCCCAATGCAGAATTTCCACTGTCTTAGAAACTGCCATAGTAATTTTGCTGATATTTTTCATTTCATATCCTCCGTAAATATTATAAATTTTGTTTTTACCGGCTTCAACAATATTATTATAGCATTAGATTTTACGTTTGTCAATAACAATTTAACGTTTATCATTAAATTAGTTTCGTTTGACATTAATATAAAAGGGATACGCTATATGCGTATCCCTTTTATATTTTTTTATTCAAATAATGCAGTTGAGAGATATCTTTCGCCTGTATCCGGAATAATAACAACAATATTTTTACCCTTGTTCTCAGGACGCTTTGCTAATTTCGCTGCCGCCCAAACTGCCGCTCCTCCGGATATACCGATCAATATGCCCTCTGTCCTTGCTATCTTTCTTCCGGTTTCAAAGCATACTTCATTCGGAACAGTGATAATCTCGTCATAAATATCAGTATCAAGAGTATCAGGAACAAAACCGGCGCCGATACCCTGAATTTTATGAGGCCCCGCGTTGCCTCCGGACAAAACGGGGGAAGCTTCCGGTTCGACTGCAACTATTTTAATATCAGAATTCTTAGACTTTAGATACCTTCCGGTACCGGATATCGTTCCGCCAGTTCCTACTCCGCTTACAAATATATCGACATTTCCGTCAGTATCATTCCATATTTCAGGACCTGTAGAGTCATAATGAGCCTGAGGATTAGATTTATTTACAAACTGGCCCAGTATTACCGCACCCTCGATTTCATTTTTCAATTCCTCCGCTTTGGCAATTGCACCAGACATTCCCTTTGAACCGTCTGTAAGAACGATTTCAGCTCCATAACCCTTCAAAAGCTTTCTTCTCTCAACGCTCATTGTTTCCGGCATAGTCATTATAGCTCTGTATCTTTTTGAAGCCGCTGCGGCGGCAAGACCTATTCCGGTATTCCCGCTGGTAGGTTCTATTATTGCCGCTCCAGGTTTGAGAATGCCTGACTTCTCCGCGTCCTCTATCATCTTTTTGGCTACCCTGTCCTTAACGCTTCCCGCAGGATTAAAAAATTCCAGCTTTCCTAAAAGATTTGCCTCCAGTCCCTCAGCGGACATATAATTATTTAATTTCATAAGAGGAGTTCCGCCTATAAGCTCCATAACGCTACTATAAATCTTAGCCATAAAAAATCTCCCTTTCATATTTTATCAAACGCCTGTGAAAGATCGTTTATAATATCGTCTATATGTTCAATTCCGATAGACAATCTTATTGTATTGGGCTTTATATTCTGCTTTAATAATTCCTTTTCACTCAGTTGGGAATGAGTTGTTGACGCCGGATGAATTACAAGCGATTTTGCGTCAGCCACATTTGCAAGGAGTGAAAAAAGCTCAAGACTATCTATAAACCGTTTTGCTTCAGCTTCTCCGCCTTTTATTTCAAATGTAAATATCGAGCCTCCGCCGTTAGGAAAGTATTTTTTATAAAGCTCAGGATCACCGTTGTCAGATATTAACGGATGGTTTACCCGATTTACTTTCGGATGATCTTTTAAATAGTTTACCGCTTTAACCGCATTCAGAGTATGACGCTCTACTCTAAGCGACAAGGTTTCAAGACCTTGAAGAAGTAAAAATGCGTTGAAAGGCGATAAGGCCGCTCCAGTGTCCCTCAGCAGAACCGCACGAATTCTTGTCACAAATGCAGCAGCTCCGGCTGCCTCTGCAAAGCTAATGCCATGATACCCCGGATCCGGTTCTGTCAGCGTAGGAAACTTCCCTGAAGCGTTCCAATCAAAATTACCGCTGTCCACAATAACGCCGCCCAGAGACGTACCATGACCTCCGATAAATTTTGTTGCTGAATGAACAACTATATCCGCTCCATATTCAATAGGTCTTACTAAATAAGGCGTTGCAAATGTATTATCGACAATTAACGGAATATTATGCCTGTGAGCTATCCGAGCTACCTTTTCAATATCTATAATATTAGAATTCGGGTTTCCCAGAGTTTCAATAAAAACAGCCTTTGTATTTTCTTTTATTGCTTTTTCAATGCTGTCAGGTTCAGGATTCACAAATGAAGTTTCTATACCGAACTGAGGCAGAGTGTGAGCAAACAAATTATAGGTACCTCCGTAAATAGTTTCAGAGGCAACAATGTGTCCGCCGTTTGCGGCTATGTTTTCCGCCGCATAAGCTATCGCCGCCGCTCCGCTTGCTACCGCGAGAGCGGCCGTTCCGCCTTCCAAAGCAGCGATTCTCTTCTCAAAAACCTCCTGCGTAGGATTAGTAAGCCTTCCGTATATGTTCCCGCTATCTTTAAGATTAAACCTTTCTTCAGCATTCCGGCAATTCTTGAATACATAAGACGATGTCTGATATATAGGAACTGCTCTTGCTCCCGTATCTGAATCGGGATTTTCCTGACCTACATGAAGCTGTAACGTTTCAAATTTTAATTTTTTAGAATCTAATTTGCTCATAATAATATACCTCCTGATAAATAATATTAAATAAAAGCTTCAGCACATTCGTTTATACAGCCGTTTATCGTATCTCATTTTCATCAAGCCTCATCTTATCCTATTATTCCTATGTTTTTAGTATGTAATTAGTATATACTATTATTTTATATTTGTCAAGATAAATTTTGAAATTTATGAAAATAATTTCTGTTAAAGAAAAGAATGCTCCCTTATTCGGAGCATTCCTTCCTTTATTTATGAAATCATTAAATTATCATCTGAATTTTTTCAGTCTTAATGCGTTTGCCAATACAGACACTGAGCTAAGACTCATTGCCGCAGCAGCAATCATAGGATTAAGCAGAGGTCCGCCGAAAATATGAAGAACTCCCATTGCAACCGGTATACCCAGCACATTGTAACCGAATGCCCAGAAAAGATTCTGCTTTATATTTCTTATAGCGGCACGGCTTAATCTTACAGCGGTGTCTACGCCCTCGAGACTGCCGTTCATTAAAACTATATCCGCACTTTCAATCGCAACGTCTGTTCCTGTTCCAATCGCTATGCCGACATCTGCCTGAGCCAAAGCCGGAGCGTCGTTAATACCGTCTCCTATCATTGCGGTAGTCTTTCCCTCGTCCTGAAGCTTTTTAATTTGATAAGCCTTGTCCTCCGGCATTACTTCTGCAATAACCTTTTTTATAGACGCCTGACCGGCTATAGCCGCAGCGGTTTTTTCACTGTCACCAGTAAGCATTACGCATTCTATACCGCTTTTCTCAAGACTCTCGATAGCGTTATGGCTGTCGTGCTTTATTTTATCAGCTACGGCAATAATACCGGCAGCCTTTCCGCTGTATGCACACATTACGGGAGTTTTACCGGCTTCTGCAAATTCGGCGGCTATTTTTTCTATCCCTGACGTATCCACATTATTTTCGGACATCAGGCGTTTATTTCCTATAAGAACGGTATTGCCGCCGATCTCCGCCCTTATTCCCATTCCTGATATATATTCAAAGCTTTCCACTTCTGAAAACGGAATGTTCCGGTTTTCCGCTTCCCTTACTATACTTTCTCCTAAAGGATGCTCCGACCGTTTCTCAGCAGACGCGCACAAAGCCAGAATATTATTCTCATCGAAGCCTTCAGTTACTTTAATATCTGTAACAGAAGGAATCCCTTCTGTTACCGTTCCGGTTTTATCGAATACGGCAGTATTAATTTTATGAGCCGTTTCAAGAACTTCTCCACCTTTAATAAGGATTCCCATTTTTGCTCCCCGTCCGGTAGCAACCATAATAGCGGTAGGAGTAGCGAGTCCGAGTGCGCAGGGGCAAGCTATAACGAGAACGGAAACAAATATAGTCATACAGAAGGAGGCCGACTCGCCGGCAAGCTTCCATCCGATTGCCGCAATTATTGCCAAAGCGATAACAACAGGAACAAAATACGCTGAAATAACATCGGCAAGTCTGGCAATAGGAGCCTTTCTTCCCTGAGCTTCCTCCACAAGTCTTATAATTTGAGATAAAGCAGTATCTGCTCCTACCTTTTCAGCAATATATTCAATATAGCCGTTTTTATTTATAGAAGCCCCTATTACCTTATCGCCCGTATTTTTTTCCACAGGTATGCTTTCACCGGTCAGCATAGATTCGTCAACCGATGTAGCGCCCGATATAACGGTTCCGTCAACAGGAAAACGTTCTCCCGGCTTAACTATAACCGTATCTCCTATCCGGACAAGCTCTGATTTCACCTGAATTTCCTTTGCTCCGCGTCTGACCGTTGCAATTTTGGGAGAAAGCTCCATAAGCTCCCTTATAGCCTGTGAAGATTTTCCCTTTGAAACAGCCTCCAAATATTTGCCCAGCGTTATTAAGGTTAAAATTACAGCAGCCGATTCAAAATAAAGATGCATTGCATAATGCCCGTGTCCCTCAATTATTTTATAGATAGCATACAGACCATAACCAACGGCGGACAATGTTCCTACCGCTATAAGACTATCCATATTGGGACTAAGATGAATAAGATTTCTAATACCGGCAATATAAAACTTTATTCCGGCAATCATAACCGGTATAGTAAGTATAAGCTGAAGAAGCGCAAAATTAAGCGGACTGTCCATCGGGTCTATTATCGAAGGAAGCGGCAGACCTACCATGTGTCCCATACTTACTATAAGCAGCGGCGCCGAAAAGCATACCGATATAATAAATCTTTTAAACAACAGCTCATGTGCAGATTTTCGGGGCTTTTCATCGCTCGCGGACGCCACGTCATAACCCGCCTTACGAATAGCAGATAAAATATCATTCTCTGATAAATTTTTATCCTCGTATGTTACATAAAGCTTTTCGGCCGCAAAGTTTACATTCGCTTTCTCTATACCGTCAAGCTTATTCATCGCCCTTTCTATTCTTGCGGCGCATGCCGAACAGGTCATTCCAGAAATTTTATAGGTTTTTTCCATGTCTGATCCTCCTTTTATATTATTATTGTCTGTTTTCCCAAAAAATATTTACCGCACCAGTAAGCGTAAGCTTACTTATGCTATATTATTATATCATACCCGCTTTTTATTTTCAACTCCAAAATTATTGAGTTTATACATATAATTTATAGTTAAAAATAAACAAATCAATTTTTAAATAAGAGCATTTAATTGCAATGCGGATTGAAATATGATAGAATAGAAAAAATAATATAAGTAATCCGAAGTGTCAGGAGGCATTTTAATGAACGAATCAGTATTATGGTATTCTCAGCCGGCAGAAGATTTCAACAGCGCTTTGCCTGTAGGAAACGGCAGAATCGGCGCAATGGTATACGGACGTCCTGAAAATGAAATTATTCAGCTCAACGAGGATTCAGTATGGTCGGGAGGAAAAAGAAACAGAATCAATCCCGACGCTGCAGAAGGACTTCATGAAATAAGAAAGCTGATACTTGAGGAAAAAATAGAAGAAGCCGAAGAACTGGCCTTCAGAAAGCTGCAGGGCGTTACGCCAAACTGCCGTCATTATATGCCGCTCGGCAATCTTGATATAAAAATGAAGCTCGGCGGAGAAAAAGCTAAGAATTACAGAAGAGGCTTAGATCTTGAAACTGCCGTGGCCTTTACAGAGTTTTCCGTCGGGGAAGTAAAATATAAACGCGAGGTATTCGCTTCCGAGCCTGACAGCATAATCGCAGTCCACATCACGTCTGAAAACGGTCTTATAAATCTTTCCGCAGGTCTTGACGGACGCGACGATTATTACGATGATAACCGTCCGGTTAAAAAAAACGTCATACTTTATTCCGGAGGCTCCGGCGGACGCGGCGGCATCCTCTTTGCGTCGGCGCTTTCCGCCGTATCGGAGGACGGAAAAATATATACGGAAGGAAACAGACTTATAATTGAAAATTCCTCAAACGCTACTATTATACTAAGCGCAAGAACAAGCTACTATGTAGGAGAAGCCTTTGAGGAAGCCGCCGTTATGGACATCGACTACGCCTCTGAATGCAGCTTTGACGAACTTTACTACAGACACGAATGCGATTACCGAGAATTATATTCAAGAGTAAGATTAACGCTGTCCGATAACAGCGACGGCGGATCGGAGCTTCCGACAGACGAGCGTATATTGAGAATGCGCGGAAACGACTTTGACGATAAAGAATGCGACAGGCATATCCATGATAACGGTCTTATGGTTCTTTATTACAATTTTTCACGGTATCTTATGATATCCGGCAGCCGCCCCGGTTCCCTCCCCCTCAATCTACAAGGTATCTGGAATCAGGATATGTGGCCTGCATGGGGCGGAAGATACACCATAAATATAAATACAGAAATGAATTACTGGACCGCAGAAAGCTCAAATCTTTCAGAATGTCATCTTCCGCTGTTCGAGCTAATAGAAAAGATACGCGTTTCAGGCAGTGAAACTGCCGAGAAAATGTATGGCTGCAAGGGCTTTGTATGCCACCATAATACCGATTTATGGGGCGATTCCGCCCCGCAGGATCTATGGATGCCGGCTACAATTTGGCCTATGGGAGCCGCATGGCTTTGTCTGCATATTTTTGAGCATTACGAATACACACTTGACAAGGAATTTCTTGCTTCTCATTATGACGCTCTCAAAGAAGCCGCCCTTTTCTTTACAGATTATCTTACAGAAAATAAAAACGGTCAGCTCATTACATGCCCTTCAGTATCTCCTGAAAATACCTATCTTACAGAAAAAGGCATTAAGGGATCTCTTTGCGCCGGTCCGTCAATGGACAGCCAGATAATAACAGTTCTTTTCAATGATGTAATAAAGGCGGCAAAAATTCTTGATAAAGATTATTCATTTATAAAAAAGCTTCAGTCCATGCTTGAAAAGATTCCTAAGCCTGAAACCGGAAAATATGGTCAGATAAAAGAGTGGGCCGTTGATTATGACGAGGTGGAAATAGGACACCGGCATATCTCACAGCTTTTTGCACTACATCCGGCAGATCTTATTACACCGTATAAAACTCCGCGTCTTGCCGACGCCGCCAGAGCTACGCTCATAAGACGGCTCGTTCACGGCGGAGGTCATACCGGATGGAGCCGCGCTTGGATTACAAATATGTGGGCAAGACTGCTTGACAGTGACATGGTGTATGAAAATCTTCAAAAGCTACTTGCATACTCTACAAATCCAAACCTGTTCGATTCGCATCCCCCTTTCCAGATAGACGGTAATTTCGGCGGAGCTTCCGGCATTAACGAAGCGCTTCTACAAAGCCACAGCGGTGAAATAAATCTCCTGCCCGCACTGCCTTCCGAATGGAAAAACGGAGAGGTTAAAGGTTTAAAAGCAAAGGGCGGCTTTGAGGTTTCAATTAAATGGAGCGAGGGTAAGCTTCAGTCGGCGGAAATTAAATCCCTCTGCGGCATGCAGTGCCGTCTAAGAGCAAATACGGTGGTCAGTATTTCCTGCGACGGTAAAAATGTTAATTCTAAGCTTGCTGATAATATTATTTTATTTGATACCGAAAAAGACAGGATTTACACTATAAGGAGTTAAGAAAACAATCATGAAAAAATTCAAGACGGCGGCTATGCTTATGACTTTTGTACTGCTTACCGCCTGCGAACCTATATCGCAAAATCCATTAGGGACATCTGCTGCGGACGAATCCGAAAGTATTCTTTCCACTGAGGAAATAACAATGGAAACTGAAGAAACTGTTTCATTCACAGAATATGTCGCTGAAGTCCCGGAAATTAAAAATGCAGAGGCGAACATGATTATTGAAGCGGAGGAATGCAGTCTCGGCGGAAGTCTATACACCTCTGACAGCCGCAAAGGATTTTCAGGCGAAGGATATGTTACGGGATTTTACGGAGGATCGGCAGATCAACTGGAAATTTCTTTTGAAATTGAAACAAACCAGCATTATGATATAACAATCTGTGCGGCGGCAGACGCTGAAATCTCGAATCATATTGAAGTAAACGGAAAAAAATTTCAGGATTTTTCAATAAACGGAGATGGAAATTTTACAAGAATAACCTTTTACGGAATTTATATGAACGAGGGAGAAAATATAATAACCGTCAAATCAGGCAATGAAAACTTTGACCTCGATTATCTTGAAATAACAAACAACGAGACAATCTACGATACTGAATTCGAACTTCCTGAGACGCCTGCAAACCCTGATACTTCAAAGGAAGCGTCAGCTCTTCTAGATTATATGAAAAACCAATTCGGGAAAAAAATCATTACAGGACAGTATGCGTCAAACGACCAAAACAAGGAGCTTGAACTGATATATAAAACTACCGGAAAATACCCCGCAATACGTTTCGGCGATATCGGCGGCTATTCCAGCAGCAATACGCCGTCTGTAAGCGAAATAAACGCCGCTGCGGACTGGGCTGACAGAGGCGGAATTGTCGGCTTTATGTGGTATTGGAATTCACCGTCCGAAACAAAATCGTCTGTTTACAGCAAGGAAACAAATTTCAGTCTGAAAGCGGCGATGACCGATCAGGATATAGCTGAAATGGATATTTCCAAAATAAACGAGCTTTATTCCAAGGGCCTCATAACTGTCGAGTGCCTTAATATAATTAAGGATATAGACGCTGTTTCAAATTCTCTTGACACATTGGCGCAAAAGAATATACCTGTCCTATGGCGTCCTCTTCATGAAGCGGGCGGCGAATGGTTCTGGTGGGGCTCGGAAGGACCGGAAGCATACAAATGGCTTTATAACCTTATGTATGAAAGAATGACTGAATATCACAAGCTGAATAATCTTATATGGATATGGAACGGTCAGAGCGAGGATTATCTTGTAGACGACGACCGTTTTGACATTGCCGCAATAGATATCTACCTTGATCCAGGAACTGAATACAGCAGCCGCTCGGAGCAATATCTATGGCTGAAAAAGATAACTGAAAACGGAAAGCTTCTGGCAATAAGCGAATGCAGCTCTCTGCCAAGCATAGACGATATGGTCAGGGACAATTCCCTATGGTCGTTTTTCGGACTTTGGTTCGGCGATTATATCACCGGTCCCGCAGGAAATCTTTCAGAAATTTACACGCAAAAGGAAGAATTCATTAAAATGTATAATGCCGAAAACGCCGTTACGCTTGACATATTGCAATGACAAAATTGATGAAAGCGCCTTAAAGCCCGTAGCTACGGGCTTTTTTGATATCCATACGAAGAAAAAAATTGAAAACCATAGATTAAAAAAACGAAAAACACCGTCTGACAGGATTCGAACTCTGAAATCAGGAGATATCAATGAAAATAAGACGGATAAAGGCAAGTTAAGCGAAGGCGCATATATGTACAGCGGTTTATTTGAGATTTTGAGGAAAGTAATCGTTTTTATGACCTATGAAGAACTGAAAAACGCTCCGAACCCGAAAAGAAAATGATGAGCATAGATTCGGAAATTGCTCGTTTGACCGTTCAAATCGCCAAACGCAAAAATGCCGTTTGACCGGCATAGGCAGGGTACGTTTGACAAGCGGGGCTTATTAGGGTATTTTCGCATAGCTGTAACTATGTTTGCCTTGACTTCCGAAATGATTTTATATACAATATTAGTATGATTGTACATAAAAGACAAGATAATGATAATTGTCGTTCAGAAAGGAAGCTCCATATGACAATCCAGCAGTTAAAATATGCCGTAACAGCGGCAGAAAAAGGTACTATGAGCGAAGCGGCACAGTTCCTGTTTATAGCTCAGCCAAGCCTGACGAATGCTATAAGAGACTTGGAAAAGGAACTTCGCATCACCATTTTTCACCGTACAAACAAAGGAATCATAGCTACTAACGAGGGAGAAGAATTTCTCGGTTACGCCCGTCAGATATTGCAGCAGGTAGGACTGATTGAAGAAAAATACATTGACGGGAAATCACGTAAGCAGATTTTTTCCGTTTCGGCGCAGCATTATTCCTTTGCGGTCAACGCTTTTGTGGACGTTATAAAAACATTCGGCAGTCAAAGCTATGATTTCACGCTTCGTGAAACTCAGACATACGAAATTATACAGGACGTCTCTCGGCTAAAAAGCGAAGTGGGAATATTATACCTTTCACGGGAAAATGAAAATATCATAGGCAAAATAATAACAGAAAGCGGACTGATCTTCGAGGAGCTTTTTACCGCGTCGCCACACGTTTTTATCAGTTACCGCCACCCCCTTGCGGAAAAAGAATGTATTTCTCTGTATGATTTGAAGAATTATCCATATCTCTGCTTTGAACAAGGCGACTATAATTCATTTTATTTTTCTGAGGAAATATTAAGCTCCATATCACGCGAAATGACTATTAAGGTGCGTGACCGGGCAACCCTTTTTAACCTTGCGGTAGGACTTGACGGATATACTATAAGCACCGGAATAATCAGCCACGAGCTGAATGGAGAAAACATTATTGCACGTCCGCTTGACATTGACGAATGTATTAGAATCGGTACAGTTACAAGAAAAAATATGACTCTCAGCCGCCTTGGCACAGCTTATATGTACGCTCTAAAGAACCATATTTAAGCTTGATATAGCTAAAAACTATATCAAGCTTAAATAAATAAGTATTTTACAATTGCACCTTTCCGCAGTAAAATATAAATATACAAAAACTGCTTCGAAAGGACATTTAAATATGAAAACTTCAATCGTCGGCTATCCGAGAGTAGGCTCGCTGAGAGAACTGAAATTCGCAAGTGAAAAGTATTTCCGTAAGGAGATTACAGAAACAGAATTGCAGGAAACTGCAAAAACTCTCCGTTTTGAAAATCTTAAAGCTCAAAAAGAAAGCGGACTGGATTTTATTCCGTCAAACGACTTCTCTTTCTATGACGGAATACTCGATACCGCTTTTATGCTGAATGCAGTTCCCAAAAGATATACAAACCTCGGACTTTCAAAACTTGATACATATTTTGCGGCTGCACGAGGCTATCAGGGCGAAAATGGCGATGTTAAAGCGCTTGCAATGAAAAAGTGGTTCAATACAAATTATCATTACATGGTAACAGAAATAGATGACAATACAGAAATCCGTCTTGTAGACGATAAGCCGTTCACGCTTTATCAGGAAGCTCAAAACGCAGGCGTAAAAACCAAGCCTGTTATTATAGGCGCTTATACATTCCTGAAGCTTGCTCGTTATACAGGAAAAAAGACCGCCGCGGACTTCGTTTCGGATACTGTAAAGGCTTATACTGAAATTCTGAAAAAATTCAATAAAATCGGCGCGGAATGGATTCAGGTTGACGAGCCTTGTCTAGTTATGGATATGACTGCTGATGATACTGATATTTTTGAACAGCTTTATACGGAAATTCTCAAATCAAAGGGCAGCGTAAAAATTCTTTTGCAAACCTATTTCGGAGATGTCCGTGACTGCTATCAGAATATCTGCAAGCTTGATTTTGACGGCGTCGGTCTTGATTTTATCGAGGGCAAGCAGTCCGAAAAACTGATTGAAGCGAACGGTTTTCCGAAAGATAAAATTCTCTTTGCAGGGCTTGTAAACGGTAAAAACATCTGGAAAAACAATTACCGCGCAACACTGCCCGCACTGTCGAAACTGCAAAAATACTGCAATGAAGTCGTACTTAATATATCGTGCTCGCTTCTGCACATTCCGTACACAACGAGGAATGAAAGAAAGCTTAGTCAGGATATTCTTTCGCACTTTGCATTTGCAGAGGAAAAGCTTACAGAGCTTGCTGAGCTGAAAGAAATTCTCTCTTCTGAAAATCCAATTGAAAATGAAAAATATATCCGTAACATACAACTGTTTTCTGCGCCAAGAAGGGACGGTGCGAATCCGGCTGTTCAGAAAGAAACCGCTCAGCTTACAGACGCTGATTTCATAAGACTTCCAGAATTTGCAGAACGTGAAAAAATACAGAAAGCAAGATTTAATTTCCCGATCCTTCCGACTACAACTATTGGTTCGTTTCCGCAGACGGCAGAAGTCAGAGTCAACAGAGCCGCTTTCAGAAAAGGTGAAATTTCTGAAGAACAGTACGAAAAGTTCAACAAGGAAAAAATTGCTGAATGCGTCGCATTACAGGAGAAAATCGGTCTTGACGTTCTCGTTCACGGCGAGTTTGAAAGAAACGATATGGTTGAATATTTCGGCGAATGCCTTGACGGATATGTATTCACAGAAAAAGCTTGGGTGCAGTCCTACGGCACTCGCTGTGTGAAACCGCCGATTGTATGGGGCGACGTTTCCAGAGCAAAGCCAATGACTGTTAAATGGTCGGTATATGCGCAGAGCCTTACTGAAAAGCCGATGAAAGGAATGCTTACAGGTCCTGTTACAATTCTGAACTGGTCGTTCCCGAGAGAGGATATTTCTCTTAAAGAAAGCGCATATCAGATCGCTCTCGCAATTCGTAAAGAAGTCCTTGACCTCGAAGCAAACGGCATAAGCATTATTCAGGTTGACGAGGCGGCGCTGCGTGAAAAGCTTCCGCTGAGAAAATCCGACTGGAAAAACGATTATCTTGATTGGGCTATCCCTGCATTTCGTCTGGTGCACAGCGGCGTAAAACCTGAAACGCAAATTCACACGCATATGTGCTACAGCGAATTTGCCGATATTATCCACGATATTGATAATATGGACGCTGACGTTATTACATTCGAGGCAAGCCGCAGCGACCTTACAATTCTTGACGTTCTGAAAGAAAACAATTTCCGTACGGAAGTAGGTCCTGGGGTTTATGATATTCATTCTCCACGTGTTCCGGCCAAAGATGAAATAAAGACCGCAATCGTCAAAATGCTTGATAAAATTCCGGCTGAAAAGCTATGGGTAAATCCTGACTGCGGACTGAAAACGAGGGGAAACAAGGAAACCGTTGCAAGTCTTGAAAATCTTGTAAACGCCGCATTGGAGGTACGCAATGAAAACCTCTGAATTGTTCGGAAAAGGTACTGTTCTTTCATTTGAGATTTTTCCGCCGAAACCAACGGCTGATGAAAAAGTCATCTATGAAACGCTTGACGGTCTGAGCGGTCTGAATCCTGATTTTATCAGCGTTACTTATGGCGCGGGAGGCGGGAATAACTGCCGCAAAACAGTGCGGATTGCTTCTGACATAAAGCATAAATACGGTATTGAAAGCATAGCGCACCTGCCCTGTATTAATCTTTCGGAAAACGACGCGGTTTGTATTCTAAATCAGCTTAAAGAAAATGAAATTGAAAATATTCTTGCACTCAGAGGCGATATTTCTCCCGATATAAAGCCGAACGGCAGATTTCACCATGCCGACGAGCTTATTCGATTTATTTATGAGCGTTACGATTTCAATATTATTGCGGCCTGTTATCCGGAGGGACATCCGGAAAGTAAAAATATTGTCGCGGATATAGAAAATCTAAAAAGAAAAGCTGACGCAGGTGCCTCGCAGCTTGTTACGCAGTTATTTCTTGACAATGATTATTTTTACAGCTTTCAGGAACGCGTTGCTCTGGCAGGAATTAATTTGCCGATAGAAGCCGGAATTATGCCTGTAACAAATAAGAAACAAATTGAACGTATGGTAAAGCTGTGCGGTGTACATCTTCCGAAAAAATTCATGCGTGTAATGGATAAGTATGAAAACAATCCCGAAGCGCTGAGAGACGCAGGAATTGCCTATGCTATAGACCAGATCGTCGATCTGACTGCTCATGGTGCGGACGGAATACATCTTTATACAATGAATAACCCTTATGTTGCAAGGAAGATTTATGAGGCGGTTCATAGTATGCTTAAGGTATGAAACTCATTCAAACAAATTTCTATATTATATTGACAAATTGTTTAAGACGTTGTATAATATGTAGTACAGTATAGTATGTATTAAGAATTGAACTAATGGCTACTTACAGATAAAATAAATTTATATATTTGTATAGTCATGGTAAATTTTCAGATAAATACAGCATTGATATAATTTATCTGTTTTGTCAGTGCTTGACGGCATAAATATGCCCTTTGAAGCGATTCAAAGGGTGTTATTTTTATATATTATAAGGTCGATACAATATTCTAAAATCTAAGGAGTTTATAATGAAGCTCAACCGACTGATCGGTATACTCTCCATACTTATTCAAAAAGATAAAGCCACAGCCGCTGAGCTTGCTGAAAAATTTGAGGTGTCCCGCCGTACTATATATCGTGATATCGAGGATATAAGTAAATCGGGAATTCCAATTGCCGCTGAAAAAGGCAAGGGCGGAGGCATTTACATTATGGACGGTTTTAAAATCGACCGAACGCTGCTTTCATCATCTGATATGAAGGCAATTCTTGCTGGGCTTCAAAGCTTGGACAGCGTAAGCGGAACAAAACGTTACCGTCAGCTTATGGATAAGCTTTCAATAAATAACTCCGAAACGCTAAATGCAGGAAATCACATTATAATAGATCTTTCAAGCTGGGATAAAGCTATTATTTCCGATAAAATCGAGCTTATAAAAACTGCCGTTGAAAATCAGGAAAAAATTTCATTTTCATATTTTGCTCCGAACGGAGACAGTATGCGCGTCATCGAACCGTATCATCTTATTTTTCAATGGTCAAGCTGGTATGTTTGGGGTTACTGCACTTCAAAACAGGATTACAGACTGTTCAAGCTTACAAGAATAACTGATTTAAAGCTGACGGGAGAAAAAAGCCAAAAACGTGAAGCGCCTCGGTATACCTGTGACAAACTGCGCCATATTTACGGTGGTATTGAAGCCGTTGTAAAATTTGACAAAACCGTTAAATGGCGTATTATAGACGAATTCGGAGCAGAATTTCCGCAGTTTGACAACGACGGAAATATTCTGATGAAATTTACGTGGAGCGACATTAAGGCTTTTTATCAATATATTCTAACATTTGGAAATAAAGCGGAAATTATTTCACCAGATGAATACAGAAAAGAATTCGCAGAGTTACTTAATGATATAATGTTAAAATATAAAAAATGATTTTATTATCATTTTTTAAACTCAAATTCAAAGCTTGCTCTATCGCTTATAAATTCGCATAAGGTCTTTCCTTTATATGAGAAACGATAATATGCCTTACATGACGCGCTTTCATGAATCGTCCTGCTCATTTTGCCCATTTTCGGAGCATTAAGCGGATATGAATTATTTTTTATTAGCTTTGCAGTAAGCCGATATTTTCCTTGAATTATAGAAACAATATTATTCCCTATATATTTAACAGACGCGCCAAGATAAGTTGCTAAACGGTATTCCTTTCCGTTAATAACAACGACGCCTATTATCCCATTGAAATGAAAGCCCATAGGTATATCCGCTACTGATAGCATAAGCGAACCGTCTTTAAAAAAGCACTGCGTCCATATATATTGTTCCGGAAAGGAACGGCCCCTGTCCCCTTCAATATAACCTAAGCCGTTTCTAAAAGCATACTTATGTCGATTTATTGTAATCTGTCCGTTTACTAAGTGTTTCATACTGTTAATACTATGCCTGCACTGCATAAACGGAACGTACTTAAACGGTCCCATAATATCATAATTTAAATTCCATGGATTACTGAATCTTAACGCCCCACATATATTTAATTTGTTATCAGATATATTCAGTCTCAAGCCGTTATCAGAAAACATACATTTTCCCAGCATTATCGCATTACCAGCTTCTTTATAATCTGAAAATTCATACGGTATATTAAAAACCGCATGGTCTGTAATAATCTGCAGCGACGCGGTTTTTTCACAATTATTAACATGAAATGCGGGAATAAATGCAATAGTTGAATCCTCGCTGCCGCACTTATAATATCGTCCCTTAAAATAATGCTTGATACAAATCACTCCTTAATTTGCCGAATACATTTATTATTCCATTCTCTTGGAATGATATACCGTATCTTCTGAACATTATTTAATTATTCCATAATAAAGGCAGATATTTAAAAATATCTGCCTTTTGATTATTTTCTTTTTCTTGTGATAAATGCGACTGCGCCTGATAGCGACAGCATTGCAGCGGCAAGTCCGACGCCCTTTACTCCTGTCTTAGGAGAGCCTGTTTTTTTAACCGTAGTCTGTTCAACGGCGGAAGCTTCTGCTTTTTCCGGAATCTCGACTATAAAGGCCGGAGCCAATGTTACCTTTTCAAAATCCGCAACTATAAAATAATAACCGTCAGTCAGCGACATAAGCAATTCTTCCTTAACTGTAATCGTTAAGGTATCATTACCGTTCATTGTTAAAACATAATACGAGCTGTCTATCTCATTTAAATCATAGTCATACAAGGCATAGAATGAACCAAACTCAAGTCCAAGCTCTGAAACATCCATAGTCAATGTTAAATCGCCGCTGCCGCTCCATTCTACCACCTCATAATAATCCTCTACAAAAACCCAGTCCTCATAAGGATCAATTGTTTCCTGTTCTGTCGGAGCTTCGGTTGTTGCTTCAGTTGAAGGCTCAGTCGCAGCTTCGGTTGTCGCTTCAGTTTCAGCCTCAGTAGAAGCCTCTGTTGTGCCTGCTCCGGCTTCAGTTGTTTCCTCCGCATTTGCTGTAAAGGTAACAGCAGAAAGCGAAGATACTGCAAGAATTGACGAAACTGCAATTGATAAAAGTCTTTTTCTTTTCATGTTTTAGCTTTCCTTTCAATTTTAATAGCGCGTTTTGAATTGACAATATTCATAATAGAATTATATTAATTAATAAAAATCTTAATACCGGTTTAATTCGACTATTATTATATCGTACAATTCAAATCATAAAATATTTTTTATTTTATTTTACATTTTAATATTATACATAATTCTTACATAATTGTCAATATTTCGACAGAAAATTAACAGTTTATTCATATTTAGTAGAAAATGCTAAACGCCGCATATAAATCTCAAAAAAAACATTTAAAATGTTTTTTAAATGCGACATACTGTTGTCATATTTAATATGCTATAGTTGTCTTATTAATATGAAAGAAGGTAAACATTATGCAATATGAAATTGTAAACATGAAAGAAAAAACGGTTGCCGGCTTCGCCGCAAGAACAAACAATTCATCTGCCGATATGAGAAAAACCATTTGCGGACTGTGGAAAAGATTCTATTCGTCGGAAGGCGCTGCGCTTAATGCACATAAAACAAACAATAAAACTCTCGGAATATATACGGACTATTCTTCAGACGAAAATGGCGACTACACTGCAATGGCTGCCTGCGAAGTAGACGGTATTAATATACCGGAAGGCTTTGAAACAAGAAAAATCCCTTCCGGAAAATATGCCAAATTCATAGTCAAAGGAAATATGACAAGGGCAGTTCAGGAATTCTGGATAAGCCTATGGAATATGCGGCTTCCCCGTTCGTTTCTCTTTGATTTTGAGGAATACCAGAACAGCGACTGTGAAAATGCGGAAATACATATCTATATTAGCCTGAAATAAAAATAGGAGAGATACAATGCAAAAATTAGACTATAAAAAAGAATATAAGGACTTATATCAGCCTCCGTCAAAACCGACAATTATTAACATACCTGAAATGCTTTTTATTGCAGTGGAAGGCGAAGGCGATCCGAACACCTGTCAGGAATACAGTGAAGCGCTTGAAATACTCTATGGTTTGTCGTACACTATAAAAATGTCCGGAAAGAACGATATTCAGACTGACGGTTACTTTGAATATGTAATTCCTCCTCTTGAGGGATTATGGTATGCAGACGATATTTATTTTGACGGACTAAATATTACAGATAAAAATAAATTCAAATGGATCGCAATGATAAGACAACCGGAATTTGTAACGGAAAACGTTTTTGAAACCGCCGGATCAATTCTTATTAAGAAAAAGCCCCGGCTTGATCTTAGCAGAACAAAGCTAAAAAAAATAAACGAAGGTTTATGCGTCCAAATTATGCATCACGGATCTTATGACAACGAACCTGACAGTATCGAAAAAATGAAAAGTTATATTGCCCTTAACGGATATAAAGAAGATTTATCAGATAAGCGTTTGCATCATGAAATTTATCTGTCCGATCCAAGAAAATGCGCTCCTGAAAGAATCAGAACAGTTATACGCCATCCGATAAAGTCAATATAATAATAAAGTAAATTATTGGCATAAATAACTTAATCATATTATATCACCGAATAATGTTTATTATAAAACAGATAATAAATCAGAGGTGATAAAAATGTCGTATAAAAACCTTCAGGAATTAATTACCGGAAGTTCAAGCTCAAGGCAATATTTTCTTTCGCTGCCTGCTCAAATTCAAATGGAGCTGCACAACCAGAACCAGCATATTCATAATTTATTTGAGCTTCACAGAAATGCGGATTACATTATAAATCATTTAAATAATAAACAAAGCCCGACATAACCGGGCTTTACATATTCTATTTGATTCCCAATAATCCTGCCTGCATATAAGAAACCCAAAATATTTCCGCATAGGCAAATCCGCATTTTTTCATTACGTTTGTATGCTCAGATAATGTAATCGGAAAATATTCTCTTTTATATCTTCCGATATGCTGTTCGCATTCCCGCCGGCTTCTTCCGTGGTTAAGCTGGTATGACCTCCATCTGTCAAGAAAAAGCTTTTCTCCTATATTGCTATACGGGGCAAAATTTTCAAAGCTTATAAATATTCCGCCGTTTTTCAAAGCATTAAAGCACTTTTTTACGGCGGTAATTCGATCCTCCCATTCAAAATAATGATTGACCTGTATAGCCGTTACAACATCAAATTCATTTGCGTAATTAAGTTCACGAATATCAGCTATAATAAATTCCGATTCAGGAAAATCGAACCGTTTTTTTACCGTTTCTATCATTTCAGAAGAGCTATCGCAAAATGCAAATTTCTCAATATCCGCGGCTTTAAAAGCAATACTTCCCATTTTTCCGGTGCCGCACCCTACATCAAGCCATGATACCGCGCTTTGAACGTATTTATTCACAATATCCGCTGTCTGAGCATAAATATCCTCATAATTTGGAATTACTCGTTTTATGTTATCGTCATACTCGTCCGCTTTAAAAGCCGATTTATTATCATTCAAATTAATTTCACCTTTTAACATATTTAAATTACTAAAACAATACGGTACCGTGAATTTTGCACGATACCGTTTTTGTTATAACGTCCTATTTAATCATATTTTCAATTTCATTTTTTGAACGCAGTCCAACTGAAGTTTTTTCAGGCTTGCCGTTTTTGAAAACGATAACGGTCGGAATACTTGCAATACCATATTTTGAAGCAAGATTAGGCTGCTCGTCAACATTTACCTTACCAACCTTAACTTTACCTTCATAATCGTTAGCAATCTCCTCGATAATAGGTCCAAGCATTCTGCACGGACCGCACCACTGCGCCCAGAAGTCGACAAGCACGGGCTTGTCAGAATTTAAAACTTCATTTTCAAAGTTCTCTTCGGTAATAATGATTTCAGCCATAATTTTCTCCATTCTGCCGCTTTAATATTCCGGCATGCAAAGAAATTATCCTTAAAGCGGCTTATTAAAGATAAAAAACTCCTTTGCCTGCTGACTTTTATTTTATAATTATTCCCAATTTATTTGGATTTATAATAAAGCATACAGTGACAATACCCTTCAAAATCCGGATCCTTTATTTGATCTCTGAATTCACTGCATATGCATTTATTGGCCTCAGTTCTCTCCAGCCTGCATGGACAGTAACCCCCCGTTCTTTCAAGACCTTCCTTTATAGTTTTAACAATTTCCTCGTCCTTATTAAACGAAACTTTCATATGTATTGCCCCCTTTTCGTTTATAGCATAGGTTTTATCAAATTTATACTTCTTTGTTTTATTATAGCATAATTTTATTTATATTAAAAGCATAAACAGTAATTTTTATTTTAATTAATAAAAGCGGTTAAATTTTAGTAAAGAAAAATAAAATATATTGATTTTCAACATACTGTAATATATAATTCTATTATATAAAAATAAAGGAGTAATATAATTATGAGACTGGACTATAACAAGCTTGCCGAAGCAAGAAAGAAAAAAGGACTGACGTTAGGCTTTGCCGCAGAAAAAATAGGCGTTCCTGCGTCCGTTTTAAGAAAACTGGAAAGCGGTCAAAGAAATCAAAGCCTTGAAGCAGGACGTGAAAATTCATTTGTTTCCTCATTACTTGCTCTTTATAAAATTAAAATCGAAGAGCTTTATTTTGATAAGGATATTGAACGAATTAATAACGTATAAATTTAACAAATACAAACTTATATTAAACATTATCAAAAAGCTGACTTCGCTTGTATTGCGAAATCAGCTTTTGTAATATACTTAACTCAATTTACTTTAATTTCAATGCCAGTTTAATTAACGGCAGTTTTTTCTGATGGCTCCGGAGAGCATTCCAAATTCGAACATGCTTTGCTAATAATATATGAAACCGCGGCTCCGCCTATTATACATACGGCATAGAGAATTAAATTAACTGCTCCTGTACGGAAATCAGGAAATATCATTACTGTAGTTGCCGCCACTATACCAAGCACACAATGAGATATAGAAGAATAAAACCTTTCGTATGCCGCATTTACTCCCCTTGGCAAAACAGCAAGACAAAGACCTGCGCCTGCTGCAAGAGGTATCAAAACCTTAACAGAAAATGAGGATATTCCGTCAAGCATGGGCTGATATAAACCAAAAAACAGCAATAATGTAGATGAGCTTAATCCCGGAACTACAAAGCTTAAACCCCACATAATACCGCAAAGAAAAAATCCTCTTATATCCGGCTTTAGACTCATTGAAGCTGAGCTTTTAAGAAATACAAGCAGTACCAGCATTATAATAAAACCGGCAATAAGAGCGGTAAACGACGATCTCCTTCGTCCTTCCTGTCCCGCGTCTCTCCAAAGCTCCGGAAAGGTACCGATTACAAAGCCGATAAAGGCGCATGTAACTGCATTACTGTTTTTTCCCATAAGCCAGCCGGCAACTCCGGATAAACCGATAAAGCCTACCGCTATTCCGACTATAAATAAAGAAAGTATCATCCAATACTTTTTCAGACCTTCTCTGGGCTTTGAGAATACCTCTATCAAAGGCTTATACATACCGAAAGCCACACAGAGAGTTCCTCCGCTTATGCCGGGCATAATAGCTCCGAATCCGACAATAATCCCTTTGACAAGCAAAAGCCATTTCTGCTTAGCATTATATCCGTCCATACAAACTCTCTCATCAGCCAATTATATTCCTCCGTTCTGAAATACTGTTTTTTTCATTAAACCTTATTGTAACATATTTATATGCCTTTATACCGTAATTAATGATGTAAGGTTTACGGCTCTATTCATCAGTCATACGGTATCCTACGCCAAGCTCATTTAATATATATTTTTGCTCGCCGGGTCTGACTCCAAGTTTTTTTCTTATATTTGCCATATTTACCTGGAGCTTTTTTGTTCCTCCCGGATCAGAAACGCCCCAGACGGCCTTTACAATCGCGGCATATGTTAGTACTTTACCAGAATGCTCTGACAGCAAGGCGACGATATTATATTCCGTCTGAGTAAGACAGATTTTATTTCCTCCAATAGAAACTATCCGGCGGTCATAATCAATTTCCAAATCGCCGGATATAAATTTACCACCCGGAACAGAGCCCATTACAGAGCTATGACGGCTATTTCTCAATGCTGCTCTGACGCGCGCAAGAAGCTCGCCTGTACCGAACGGCTTTGTAATATAATCGTTTGCTCCGCAGTCAAGAGCCGAAATCTTATCCTTTTCAGTAGTTCTTGCAGACAGAACGATTATAGGATTAACGTCAGACCGTCTGACTGCTTTTATAAACTCCAACCCGTCCCTGTCGGGCAATCCTAAATCCAGAATAATAAGATCCGGATTGTGTGATAAAAACATAAAAATTCCCTGCTCGCAGTTTTCTGCGGTCATCACCTTATAACCGTTGGTGTCTAATATTGTTTCCATAAAACTTCGTATATTTGCTTCGTCTTCTACAACAAGAAGCTTATATTTATTATTCATTTGCCTTATCCTCCATGCCCAACCAAAAGCTGAATACAGAGCCTCCGCCCTTTCTGCATTTAGCCTGTATAACGCCGCCGTGAGCCTTTATAATAGCGGCGCAAACCGATAATCCGACGCCCATATTTCTCTTATTATCGGAAGGAACATTAACGCTTCTTATATTTCCGGTAAATATTGTTTTTAGTTTTTCTTCAGGTATGCCGCACCCGTCGTCAGATATCTCAAAAACCGCACGACTGTCAGTCGTATAAACTCTGAAAAAAAGCGTTGTCATACCATAGGCATGTAAAACCGCGTTTTCCAATAAATTAATAATCACCTGCTCTATAAGAAGCGCATCCATAGGAATACTGATAAAATCCTCCGGAATTTCAGTTTCAATAGATTGTCCCGGATACATTTTCCTAAACTTGACCAACACATCGTCTACCAGTTCTTCAACAACTATTGGCGTTTTAATAACTGAAACATTCTCACCGTCTATTTTGGTAATAGAAAGAAGATTTTCAACCATTCTTATAAGCCACTCGGAATCGTCCCGTATTTCACCCAAAAGCTTAAGCTTCTTCTGCTTTCCAAGTAAACAGTAATTATCTATTATAGCAGAACAAGAACCGTAAATTGAAGTCAACGGGGTGCGTAAATCATGTGAAACAGCTCTGAGCAAATCGGCTCTCATCTTCTCCTTTTCGCTATCGGCCTTTATTCTTTCCTGAAGTTTCAGCTTTGTAGTAAGCGCGCTCGTAACTACTGCAACGCAAAGCATTACAACCGCTGAAAGCAGATTTACCGGATTTAAAAAATCAAATTTAAAATACGGAAATGCAAAGGCATAATTAACAGCAAGAACGCTTAGCATAGACGCTGCTATACCGTAAATATAACCCTTTGTCGTCAGCGATACTATAAAAACTGCCAGGACAAATAAAAGAGGAGCCAATGACGGAGTATTGCAAAGCTCATGTAATAAAATACTTAATATAAAGGATAATGCTAAAATAAACAGCGTCAGCAATGAATCCTTTACATATTTTAGGAAACGTTTCATATCCAATTCCCCCTGCTTATTAATTATAGCATAAAATCGGTAAAGATTCAGCAAAGATAAATTTTTTTATCTCCTTCAGCTCGCTTTTTTATGATTACATCTTCTTTTCAAGCTCCGTATGAAGTCGTTTTATAAAATTCTGTCCGGCAATTCCGTTCTGCTTATAACCCCATTGCCCTAACAGATAATTCACTGCGTTCAGAGTCCCGTCTCCAAACCATATGTTTTTATCCATTCCGTACTTATTTATTCCGGCCTTTTTCGCAAGGAGCAGCAGCTCTTTAAGGGAAAGCACGCCGATAGTGCCGTCGCCCTTCTTGTAGCCCGTTTTGTCCAGTACAGGCTTAGCGGCCGAAACACTGTCAGTCTTAACCGTTATTCCCAGAGTTTTCAGAATACCGTCCGCATAAGCTCTCGCTATCTTACCGTAATTTGCCTTGATATAGTCTGCGTCCGATTTGGTGTCTACAAATCCGCCCTCCAGCAAAACGGCCGGAGCGTCGGTCAGCCTGATTATTGCGAAGTAGTCTCTTCCGTTAGAATCAAGCTTTGTCTTTACTCCTCTGCTTTTCATAAGCTTTTTCATTTCCGTATTTATGTTTTCGGCAAGCGTTTTTGAAGTACCGCCTACACGGCTGTAATACACTTCAAAGCCCGTTCCGCCTCCCGCGTTGTAATGAACGTCTATTACAAGATCGGGATTGTACGCGTTGCACATTGCAACCTTGCTGTCCATATCGGTATCTACATCCGCAGTTCTCGACAGCTTATATTCCACTCCCGCCTCTTTGAGATACTGCGCTACAAGCTTTGCAGTCTTAAGGGTATAGCCCTTTTCGGTTATGTATTTGGCAGCTCCCGGATCATTTCCTCCGTGTCCTACTCCTATAAATACTTTTTTACTCATAATTATTTATCCTCCTTTTTCTCATTCTGCGTTCCGAAATAAAACGCGATAACCGTTGTGAAAATCATTAAAAACTGTTCCCCTGATATTTTGCCTTTTAAAGAAAGCGCAGCAAATACCACTGTCAGCGCTATTGTTACTATACTTTTAACATTAATTAGTTTCATGATTTTACCTGTCATTTTCAAGTCTCCTTTCAATATCCTCTATTCTGTGATTGACCGTCTTTACCTGTTCTTCTACTACCGGCATACGTCTTGCGAAATTGTTATGCTCTGCAACCCGTCCTTCAAGCTGCTGAAGGCGGTAATTTGTCATTTTTGACGACACAAGAATACCTCCCAACGAGCCGCCGAGCGTTCCAATTAACGCTATCAGCGCTACTATTATATCTGTCATAAAACACCTCCATATTATTATTCATCTTAATTATCCGTTTTACCTCCCAACAATAATGCTGATAGTAGATATTTTTGTATTAAAATATACAATTAAGAAAATTTTGTAATATTTCTGTAATAAAATTAAAAAACGACGGCAGACCAATATGGTCTGCCGCCGTAAACAAATCTATTATTTATTCGATATCCCGTTACTTCATTGCTACAAAACCCTCAGGAACATCTCCGACTATTATATTCTCTGCCAGAATACAGTTAAGATTCACCGTTATTTCTTCACTCCCTGAAGGAAATACCGCTTTAAGCCTCGCCTTGACATCAAGCGAAATTTTATGGCATGTCTGATTAATTCCGGCAGACACAAACTCGCTTTTTAATTCCGTATCCGCACTTCCCACAGGCAACAGCTTTACGGTAATTTCAGGTCCTCTCCCGTTTAAAAGGTAAAAACCGCTCAACGTACCGAGTGGTATATTTATTTCACTTTCAGAAAGCCGTTCAAAGCTGCTGTTTATTTCTGTAATTATCATACTTTGAAGTATATTTAAATTCTTGGTGCAAAGCTGGGAAGACGAAATCTTTCCGTCTTCATCATAAACTGTAACTGACAAATCAGAATATTCCGCGCCGGTTTCCTCCATTACAGCTTTTACAGAGGAGCTGATTGCTTCATTCGCTTTTGAATGGCAGTAATATGTACCCATCTCCTCCGAAAAGCTCCGTATACGCCTTTCTATACAAAAAAGTGTAATAGCTATTGTAGCAACAATACAAATGACGGCAATCAGCATTTTCTTGCTTTTAGGCAGCGAATCCGATTTATTTCTCATATTTTCCTCATAAATCAAATGGACGGTCGGTCAGACCGTCCGATATTGGCTTATTCCGAACAACCGCAATCATAGTCGTCAGAAATTTCACCCGCAATTGGAGGCGGATTTATTCCAAACGTATCCATAGTCTGACATCCGCAGCAGCCGTTTCCGTTCCCGCTGTTATCTGAAATCCTCGGTGAAAACTCTTCAACCGGGAATCTTATCTTATCGAATACTTCGCACGGACTGTCTGTTTCAGAACAGCATTCCTTTTTAGGAATAGTATAGTTATAGGTGGGAACCATTATAGTAACCGGACGTATCAGCTCCACTACATAAAACAAACCTATTGTAAGAGCAACTCCTCTTGAAGGCTTTCCTCTTTCCGCAGAATCGCCATCAGTAAGAACCGTGCATACGCATCCGCAGTCGCAGCCCCTGTGTGAAATAATTTTAGATTCAAGAACCAACGGCGATACTACCTGCACAAGAGCGGTAGGCGGGTTCACAGTATCACAGCAGCTTCCAGTCGTTCCTATAACGCTTCCTTCACTGGAGAAGGTTTTGGAATTTGTTTCGCTTCCGTAAAGAATACAGCTTTTGCTTACGGTAGCCTTACCTGAAAGAAAAGTAGGCGTTCCGCAGGCACGGTCATAGGCCAAAAGCTGCACATCAAATGTAAAGGTGATATCTACCGAATAAAATCCCTTATTAAAAGGAATCGGCTCAACATTCATGCATACATTCGATACTGTTATACATCTTGATTTGACTATAGTTGCAGACGGCGGTACCGGCGACGTCAGAGCAACCTGAACTCCGGTAATACAATCCTTATCGCTGCAGCTGTCGAACACTCTGTTTACCTTGATAGGCACAGCGTCTCCGTTATTACAGCCGCAGTTATTTGCATATTCGCTCATGGAATATCCTCCTGTTTCATATTTGTATTCAGAGTTTACAATTTGAATACTTCAATATATCTTATTCACAATATGTTTATTTTGTTACTGAACGGGAGGAAAAATTTTATAAAAACAATAAAAGGACGCTTTATATTAAAGCGTCCTCACATTTTAAGTATTCTTATCAACCTGATGAAATTTTTTAAGATTTCCTATTTTTTCATTTCTTTCGTCCAGAACCTTTTCCACATCCGACCATTCCAGCCCTTGATTAACACATAGAACCATTATGTGATAAAGCAAATCGTTAATTTCATTTTTAAGCTCGTTATTATTCTTATTCTTAGCGGCAATTACAGTTTCTGTGGCCTCTTCTCCGATTTTCTTGCATATTTTATCAACGCCCTTTTCAAAAAGATAACAGGTGTAGGAATTTTCCTGAGCGGTACCGCTGTCAAACTCAGCCTTTCTTTTCTTAATAACCTCAAAAATTTCTTCATATACCGTCATATTTATACTCCGTTCCGCCGCAATATATATTAAAATGAAAATCCTGTGCGGCATCTTAGGAATTATCATTTTTTAATACACTGAAAATGCCTATTATTTCTCATCATTATATATTTCATTAAAAAAGCAGCTATATTCCCCCGTATGACAAGCGACGCCCGTCTGCTTGACATTTACCAGCAATGTATCGTTATCACAATCACCGTAAATGCTTACCACCTTCTGTAAATGACCGGAAGTCGCTCCCTTGTTCCAATATTCCTGCCTTGAACGGCTCCAAAACCATGTATAGCCCGTTTCAAGGGTTTTCCTCAGACTTTCCTTATTCATGTATGCAAGCATTAAGACCGTCTTTGTGTCAGCCTCAAAGCAGATTGCCGGAATAAGCTCGCCCTTGACAAAAAATTTATCTATCTCATTCATATTAATTTTAATCATTTAATTTACCTCTAAAAAATATTTATAACAGCTAAAATAACAAGTAAACACAACAAACATAAAGGTAAAAACATAATTATAAGCAATAAAAATTCCAGAAGAACAGCTTTGATTTTATGTTCCAGTTTTTTAATAAGCATTATATTAATAATAAATATATAGAAATCAATAAAGAAAAAATGTAAATTAAATTAATATTATATGTTCATTTTTGCTGACTTCAAATATTTAACTATTATTAAAATAACTGCTTAATTGATTTATATTTGAAAAGAATTAGCATAATATTACGCAGAAGTATCATCTAACGATAACGCCCTTGCCTCTGCAATGCTCCTTAACCTCTCCGACAGTCAGTTCTCTGAAATGGAAAAGCGACGCCGCAAGAGCCGCAGTTGCACCGGTTTTCTCAAAAACCTCAGAAAAATCATTTATTTTTCCTGCGCCGCCGCTTGCAATTACAGGTATGCTTACAGACCTGCACACAGCATTTAGCATTTCAATATCAAATCCGGCTTTCGTACCGTCCGCGTCAATTGAATTAAGGCAGATTTCTCCTGCGCCAAGCCGTTCGATCTGCTTTA
The DNA here is from genome assembly GCF_054655175.1 of Ruminococcus sporogenes. Lineage (NCBI taxonomy): Bacteria > Bacillati > Bacillota > Clostridia > Eubacteriales > Oscillospiraceae > Ruminococcus > Ruminococcus sporogenes. The sequence continues at coordinate 44,823 of NZ_BAAHOA010000003.1, forward strand.
CCCAGTCAATCAGGTCAAGCTTCATGTCTACTCGTCCGCCGTTGATGTACACCGTCCATTTTTGATCCGCAATCTTTTTGGCGTCAATGCCCACGCAGATACACTGACTTCCGAATATATCGGCTCCATCTTTAATAAGACACGGGTTTTGTACAGCCTGAGAGTTTACAGAAATTTTATCGGCTCCCGCTCTAAGCGTTTCTCTGATATCTTCAACAGTTTTTATTCCTCCGCCGACAGTAAGCGGTACAAAAACCTTTTTAGCAGTTTCTCTAACAACGTCAAGGAAAACTCCCCTGCCCTCAAACGAGGCGGTAATATCGTAAAAAACAAGCTCGTCTGCACCCTGACGGTTATATTCCTCCGCATATTCTACAGGATCTCCAACATCCTTTATTCCTTCAAAATTAACTCCCTTTACAACCTTTCCGTTTCTGACGTCAAGGCAAGGAATAATTCTTTTAGCAAGCATATAAACCTCCATTATCCCGCTTTTAAATCAAAAGGGCAGTAACCGGAAATCTCCCCGCAAAACAGAGAATTCCGGCAGTAAAAATAATAACTCCGTTATTCCTCGCCTATTCTGACGGCTTCTCTAAGATCAAGAGTTCCCTTGTATATAGATTTTCCGCAGATTGTTCCGTATAGTCCAAGCTTTTTACACGCTATAATATCCTCAATCGTATGTACTCCGCCGCTTGCAATAATATTGCAAGCGTTTCCGACCGCCTCGGATAATTCTTTGAGCTGTAAAGCGTTGACGCCTGAAAGCGTCCCGTCCTTTGAAATATCAGTTACAATAAAATATCTTACGCCGATTTTTATCATTTCCTTTGCAAGCTGTATATAATGAACGTCTGAGGATTCCAGCCAGCCCTCCGCAGCAACCATTCCGTTTTTAGAGTCAATTCCAACGGCAATTTTTTCGCTGCCGAAATTTAAAACCGCCTCTTTCACAAGCTCAGGATTTTTAAGAGCCGCTGACCCGATTATAACTCTTGAAATCCCCATAGATAGATACTGTCTGATTGTATCAATATTCCTGATACCTCCGCCGACTTCTACCTTCAAAGAGGTCTTATTTGCTACGTCCTTATATATCTGAGTATTGACGGGCCTTCCCTCTTTTGCGCCGTCAAGATCAACCATATGAATCCACGACGCGCCCGCTTTCTCAAAGCCTTTTGCAGTTTCCATATAATCTGCGGCGACCTTTTCAGCAGTTGAAAAATCCCCTTTAAACAATCTTACGCAATTTCCGTCCTTAATATCTATTGCAGGCAATATTATCATTTTATCAGCCCTCCGAAATTCTTCAGAATTTTCAGTCCTGTTTCTCCGCTTTTTTCAGGATGAAACTGTGCCCCGTAAACAGTTCCGCCGTCATAGACAAGGGCGGGAACTTTGCCGCCGTAAACAGAATAAGCGGATATATTTTTATCATTGCATTCCGCCTTGTAAGAATGAACGAAGTAAACGTAGCTGTTTTCTTCGAGTCCGCAAAGCAAAGGACAATCATTTAATATTTCAAGCTTATTCCAGCCCATATGGGGTATTATAAGCTCAGGCTCTTCCATCTTTTTGACTTTTCCCTCAATAAGACCTAAACCGTCGCATACTTCAAATTCATAACCCTTATCAAATAAAAGCTGCATTCCGAGACATATACCCAGAAACGGTTTTTTCCTTGCCTGTATTTGAATAGTTTCTATCAATCCGCTTTTTTCAAGCATATCCATAGCTTTAGGAAACGCTCCTACTCCCGGAAGAATGACGGCGTCGGCGCTTTCAATGTCCTTTGCGGAGCTTGTAAGCCTATTTTCCATTCCAAGAAAATCCAATGCGTTTTTAACGCTGAATATGTTTCCTGCGCCGTAATCTATTACAGCTATCATTTATATCATTCCTTTCGGTTTTATTATAGGATTCCTTTTGTTGATAAGGTTTCTCCGTTTTCAAGCTCCCTCACAGCCAATTTAAGAGCATGAGCGGCAGCCTTGAAAATCGCTTCGCATTTATGGTGATCGTTAGCGCCGTATACCATATTGATATGCATTGTTATTCCGGCATTGAAAGCAAACGCTCTGAAAAATTCCTCCGTCAGACTAACGTCATAGCCGCCTATCATTTGATTTGTAAATTCACCCTTAAAAACAAGAAACGGTCTGTTGCTTATATCCAAAGAACAGAAACCGAGAGACTCGTCCATAGGGATAAAAGCCGTTCCATACCTTGCAATACCTGATTTTTCTCCCAGAGCCTTGGAAAGAGCCTGTCCCAGAACTATTCCGGTATCCTCGACAGTATGATGACCGTCAACCTCAAGATCTCCCGAAGCCGATATTTCCATACTTATTCCGCTGTGCTTTGAAAGAGCGGTCAGCATATGATCAAAAAAACCGATTCCGGTAGATATATCAGAATTCCCTGATCCGTCAAGCCTGACCGCAACCTTAATATCAGTTTCACGGGTTTTTCTTTCAACAGTCCCTGTTCTCATATTTTTTCCTTTCATAACAGAATTTCCTCAAGCGCCCTGATAAAATAATCCATTTCATTCTCTGTGCCTATAGTTATTCTTAGGTAATTATCAATTTCCGGCTTATTCCAATACCTTACAAAAATTCGACGACTTTTCAATTCCTCGAAAATTTTGCAGGCAGGCTTTTTACAGTGAGAAGCAAAAATAAAATTGCTCATGGAATCCGGAAAACTAAAGCCAAGCTCTGAAAGTCTGGCCTTGGTTTTTTCACGGGTTGCAATTATCTTATTTACAGTAACTCTGAAATATTCCTCGTCTTCTACAGCCGCGGCGCCGCATATTTGAGTTATGTGGTTCATTGTGTATGAATTAACTGAAAACTTCACGTCATTGAGATATTTTATAAGCCTTTCATTACCCACAGCAAAGCCTATTCTCATTCCAGCCATAGAACGAGATTTTGAAAAGGTCTGTACAACCAACAGATTATCATACTTATCAACAAGCGGCAGACAGCTTTGACCTCCAAAATCAATATAAGCCTCGTCAATAATAACAACCGACTGAGGGTTTGCCTTAACTATCTCTTCAATGACTGAAACGCTTTCGAATACGCCGGTCGGAGCATTGGGATTCGGAAATATAATTCCGCCGTTATCATTCATATAATCGGACGGATTTATTCTAAAGCTGCTGTCAAGAGGTATACGCTTATAAGGAACTCTGTAAACCTCAGCCCAAACATCATAAAATGAATAAGTTATATCAGGAAATAAGATTGGCTTATCAGAATTAAAAAACGTCATAAACGCCATTGAAAGCACATCGTCCGAACCAACACCAACAAAAATCCGCGATGGCTTTACCTTATACCTTTCTGCAAGGGCGTCAATAAGGACGGCGGAATCAGGATCGGGATAAAGCTTCATTCTGTCCGTATTAAATTCTCGGAGCGCTTCCGATACCTTCGGCGACGGAGGATAAGGGTTTTCATTAGTATTTAGCTTTATAATATTTTTTTCCTTAGGCTGTTCTCCCGGAACATAAGGCTCAACTCGTCTTATGTTGTTTTCCCAGCTGCTCATTAAGACCGCTCCTTTCAGATGTCTAAAACCATATAAATACTACATTAATCTTCAAATCTTACCTTAATTGCATTTGCATGAGCTGTCAGACCTTCCTTTTCAGCAAGAAGTACTATATCGTTCTTTGCTTCCCGAAGCGCCTCTTCCGTATAATAAATATAGCTTGAACGTTTAATGAAGCTTGAAACTGAAAGCGGTGAAAAAAATCTGGCGGTTCCGCTTGTAGGAAGAACATGGTTAGGACCGGCATAATAGTCTCCCAAAGGCTCGGACGCATATTTACCAAGGAAAACAGATCCTGCGTTATCAAGTTTTCCTATATATTCCGTAGGATTTTTCATAAGCACCTCAAGATGCTCCGGAGCAATAGCGTTTGCAAGTTCAACAGCGCAGTGCGGACAGTCGCATACAATAACGGCGCCGTAATCCTCAAGCGATTTGCGTATAATTTCCTTTCTTGAAAGATACTCTATCTGCCTTTCAAGCTCAGCTATTGTCTTATCTGCAATTTCCTCGCTTGTAGTAATAAGTATTGACGAAGCAAGCTTGTCGTGCTCCGCCTGAGACATTAAATCCGCTGCAATAAATTTCGGATCGGCAGTTTCATCTGCCATAACAAGTATTTCGCTCGGACCGGCGATCATGTCAATATCTACCTGACCGAAAAGAAGCTTTTTAGCGGTAGTTACAAAAATATTTCCCGGTCCTACGATTTTATCAACCTTAGGAATCGTTCCGGTACCGTATGCCATTGCCGCAACAGCCTGTGCTCCTCCCATAAGAAATACTCTGTCTACTCCGCATACCGCAGCCGCAGCAAGAATATCCTTATTCGGAGCGCCGTCCTTAAGCGGAGGAGTAACCATTATAATTTCCCTGACTCCGGCAATTTTCGCAGGAATAGCATTCATAAGAACGCTTGACGGATAAGCCGCCGTTCCTCCCGGGACGTAAAGTCCAACTCTATCAAGACCTCTTACTCTCTGACCGAGCATAACTCCGTTATCCTTTGTATCGGTAAATCCCTGCTGACGCTGGCGATTATGAAACTCTGCAATATTTTCCATTGCATTCAAAAGCGCATTTATAAAATCTTCGTCTGCTTCTTCAAGAGCGTCGTTTATAACCTCCTGAGGAACCTCGGTATACTCCGGAAGACCTCCGTCGAATTTAATAGTGTACTCATTAACGGCTTTATCGCCGTTTAACCTCACATTTTCAATTATCTCGTTTACAACCTGAGTTACCTTCTTATCAGTTTCTCCGCTGCGCTTTTTCAGTTCCTCAAGAAATTCAAATTCATCACTGCCGTTAGCATATATTTTCTTTATCATTACAGATTCTCCTCAATAATTCTGATTAAATCCTCTATTTCCCTCTGCCTTAATTTAAGACTTACCGTATTAACGATCAGCCTTGCTGAAATAGGCGCGATGTCCTCTATTACCTCAAGACCGTTTTCCTTTAAGGTAGTGCCTGTTTCAACTATATCTACAATGCCGTTGGATAATTCCAGCAAAGGCGCAAGCTCAACTGATCCCTCAATTTTGACTATATCCACATCCATGCCCTTGCCTTCAAAAAATTTCCTGGCAACATTAGGATATTTTGTTGCAATGGTCTTTATTCCGTAGCCCTCATAAAAATCTGCTCCCCTTTTAGCTGCAAGAGCAAATTTACATCGTCCAAAACCGAGGTCGACAAGCTCGAAAAACTTTCCGCTCATTTCCATAATCGTATCCTTGCCTACTACGCCCATATCGCATACTCCATGCTCTACATAGGTTATAACGTCGTTGGCCTTTGCAAGTACGACCTCGATATTTGCGTCCTTTACAGGTAGAATAAGCTTTCTGCCTTTTTCCCTGACAGATGTGCAGTCATAACCGGATTTTTCAAGAAGTCCAACAGTATCCTTTTCCAGTCTTCCCTTAGTAAGCGCAATTCTCAAAGGCTTCTGCATCTTACTGCTCCTCCTTTCCGCCGACAGTCAAAATCTCGGATATATTCTTTTCTTCAGCGTATTTAACAGTTTCGTCAATACTATCAAAAAGTGAAATTTCAACCTTTTTTCCGCTTTTCCTCAGATCGTCGGACTTTTTCAGCGCCTCCATTTCATAGCCCTTCTCTGCAAACACTATAACGTCTGCGAGAGCCGCCTTTAATGGACGCCTTTTCAGTTCAACCTGCGTCACGGCGTCGACATTTACTGCAAAGCCGGTAGCGGGCACATCATATCCGAAATCGGCAATCAGCTTGTCATATCTTCCACCTGACAAAACCTCTTCCCCATACCCTTCAAGATAACCCTTTATTATAACGCCCGTATAATAATCCGTTCTGTTTACCATGCCAAGGTCTACCGTCAGATTACCGCTGCCGATAATAGCGGAAACATTTTTATAAAGCTCTTTCAGACCTTCAAGAACCGAATCAATCTTATCGTCTGAAAACAGCTCGGCGGCCTTATCAAATACCTCTTCCCCGCCGAAAAGTCTCGGAAGCCTTTTAAGAGCATGGGTAATTTCGTTTTTTCCGATACTATCCAGCATATCGTTTAACGCAGGATAATTTTTAGCTTCTATATAATCGCGTATAGTTTCCTTTTGTTCGTCCGTCGCGTCAAGCTTTTCTACAAGCTCTCTGAAAAACCTGATATCTCCGATTTCAAGTGAAAACTCCCCGTCAGAACAGGAGGAAAGCACTTCTATTGCAGTGGCTATTACTTCGAGGTCAGCCATTTTGGAAGACGAGCCGATAAGCTCTATTCCCGTCTGAACCGTCTGTGCGCTTCTGCCCTTCAGCGACGGCTCCATTGTAAAGACGCACTGATTATAATATAAACGTATAGGCAGAACCGCGTCCTTCAGCCTTGTAGCAACTATTCTTGCTATCGGAACCGTATTGTCGGGACGCAGAACAAGAAGTCTGCCCTTGCAGTCCGTCAGCTTAAACAGTCTTTCCTGAGGAAAATATCCGGAATTATGGTCAAATACATCGTAAAATTCAATGCTGGGAGTAATAAGCTCAGAATATCCTCTGCCCTTGAAAATATTATGAACCTTTTTTTCTATGCTTTGTCTTATAATACACTCGTCGAATAACAAATCCTTAGTACCCTCCGGGGTAATCAAATCATTACTTCTCATTATTATTTCCTCAATTCGCTTTAGTATGCTAACATGATATCACGTCATTCAAAAGAAGTCAAGCTAAAATAACGTCATTTGACTCGTTTTAGGCAAATTGCCCAAAGCCCCTAGCTTTTCAAGAGCTTCCATTGTTGTTTTTGACGCGCCGCTTTTGTTCTGAAGCTCCTCCGCAGATATATAATCCTTTTTCTGAGCAGCCTCATAAAGTTTTACAGCAGCATTATCGCCTACGCCGGAAATGGCATTGAATGGTATTCTTATTTTTCCGTCTTCTATAAGATATTTTGTCGCATGAGATTTGTAAATGTCAATAGGCAGAAAATCGTATCCTCTTGCCATCATTTCATTGATTATAAGAAGAAGGTCGTAGGAATCCTTTTCCTTTGCACTTTTTTCATTTCCCTTTGCCCTCAGCTCTTCAATCTTATTCCGAACAGAATTGATACCCATATTAACCGTTTCCACATCAAAATCAGCGCCTCTCGTTGTAAAATATGTAGCATAAAATTCAAGAGGCTTATAAAGCTTAAACCATCCGAGCTTTATTGCGGCAATAACATATGCGGCCGCATGGGCTTTCGGGAACATATACTTTATTTTAAGACAGCTTTCTATATACCAGTCCGGTACATTGTGCTCTTTAAGCATTTCTATAATTTCCGGAGTAAAAAATTTAGGCGCCTTGCCCTTTCGCGTCCATTCCATAATATTAAAAGCCATCTTAGGCTCAACGCCCTTGTAAAGCAGATATGTCATAATACTGTCACGCGTACCTATAACGTCTGAAATAGTGCAAGTACCCGAATCAATCAGATCCTTTGCGTTACCGAGCCATACGTCCGTTCCGTGTGAAAGTCCGGAAATCTGTAAAAAATCGCTGAATTTTTTTGGCTTGGCGTCTATTAGCATCTGGATAGTAAAACCGGTTCCCATTTCAGGTATGCCAAGGCTTCCCGTCTGACAATAGATTTCCTCCGGAGAAACCCCCAACGCTTTTGCAGAAGTACACATTTCAATAACCTTTGGATCCGAAGTAGGAACATCCTTTATTTTTATTCCCGTCATATCCTCAAGATGTTTATAGAGAGTAGGCACAACATGTCCCAGCTCGTCAAGCTTCAATATTGTATCATGAAGCGAATGGAAATCAAAATGTGTGGTAACAACGTCTGAATCCTCTGATTCCGCCGGATGCTGGATCGGAGTAAAATCATAAACCTCGTAATCCGACGGAACGACCACCATACCGCCCGGATGCTGTCCGGTCGTCCTCTTCACTCCTGTACAACCAATTGAAAGCCTGTTTTCTTCGGCGGGATTTGCCGTCTGTCCTACCTCTTCAAGATAATGCTTTGCATAGCCAAAGGCCGTTTTAGACTGCACTCCGCTTATCGTTCCTGCTTTAAACACGTTTTTTGGCCCGAACAACTCTTCAGTATATCTATGCGCGCTTCCCTGATATTCACCGGAAAAATTCAAATCAATATCCGGCGCCTTATCGCCGTCAAATCCCAGAAATGTTTCAAACGGAATATCATGACCGTCGCGATGCATATCAGCTCCGCATTCAGGACAGTTTTTCTGAGGCAGATCAAACCCGGAGCCTACGCTTCCGTCAGTAATAAATTCACTGTGTCTGCACTTCGGACACACATAATGCGGCGCTAAAGGATTAACCTCTGAAATTCCCGCCATAGAAGCTACAAACGACGAGCCGACGGAGCCTCTTGATCCCACAAGATATCCATGCTCCTCAGAATTCCAAACAAGCTTCTGAGCAATTATATAAAGAACTGAAAATCCATGCTTAATAATGGATTCAAGCTCTCTGTTAAGTCTTTTTCCGACAATTTCAGGAAGCGGATCGCCGTATATACTTTTAGCCCTTTCATTTGTAATTCTGACCAGATCCTCCTGCGCTCCAGGAAGATCTGGTGTAAACGTTCCCTTTGGAATAGGTCTTATACGCTCTATCCAGTCGGCTATCATATTGGTATTTTCAACAACAACCTCATATGCCTTGTCTTTTCCAAGATACTCAAATTCCTCGAGCATTTCATCAGTAGTCCGCAGATAAAGCGGCGGCTGATTTTCACCGTCCTTAAAGCCGTTGCCTACCATAAGTATCTTTCTGAAAATACTATCGTCCTTATCCATAAAATGAACGTCACAGGTAGCGCACACAGGAATGCCCAGCTTATCCCCCAGTTCAACTATTCTTCTGTTATAGTCCCGCAGCTCTTCAATAGAATCGGCCTGTCCCTTTCTCACCATAAATTCGTTGTTCATAACAGGCTGAATCTCCAGATAATCGTAAAACCTTGCAAGCTCCTCTATTTCCTTTTCAGGCCGTTTATCAATAACCGCCCTGAAAAGCTCTCCCGCTTCGCAGGCGCTTCCGAAAATCAGTCCTTCCCTATGCTTCAAAAGCTCTGATTTCGGCATCAAGGGCCTTTTATAAAAATAATCAAGCTGGCTCATGGAAATAAGCTTATACAGGTTCTTTAATCCTACATTATTGCGTACAAGTATAATCTGATGAAAATATTTCAGCTTTTTAACGTCTATTTTATTTACCTTTGTATTAAGGTCTGCAAGTATCTCTACTCCGTTATCGTTTACAAGTCTTTCTGCAAGCTTTATAAATATCTTCGCTAATATCATAGCGTCGTCGCAGGCGCGGTGGTGCTCGAACTTACCCAGCTTTAAATGCCTGGCCACGCTGTCAAGAGTATGCCTGCCAAGCTCCGGCAGCATTGCCCTGCTCATAATAAGCGTATCAATGCTTGTATATTCATGCGAAATATTATGACGTCTGCACACCGCGTCGATCATCGAATTATCAAATCGGGCATTATGAGCGACCATAACAGGATTATCGCCGCAGAAACGAAAGAATTCTTCTACAGCCTGTCGCTCCTTCGGCGCATTAGCAACCATACCGTCATTAATTCCGGTAAGCTCGACAATTTTCTGAGGTATAGGACGTTCGGGATTCACCATGATATTAAAGCTGTCTATCACCCTGAGATTCTTGATTTTCACAGCTCCGATTTCAGTCAGCCTGTCCCTGTCAAAATTAAGTCCGGTAGTTTCAACATCATAGATGATAATTTCATCGTTAATGCTTCTTTTATCTTCTTTTGTTACAATATTCAGCGGAACTATATCGTTTACAACATATGCCTCGCAGCCGTATATTACCTTAAAATCGTCCATACCTGCCGATGCGTTCATAGCGTCGGGAAATGCCTGAGCTACACCGTGATCCGTAATTGCAATTGCCCTATGCCCCCATGAATGAGCCCGTTTTATAAGGGTACCGGCGTCGGTTATGGCGTCCATAGCCGACATATTGGTATGCAGATGAAGCTCAACTCTCTTTTTCTCTGCATTATCAGTTCGTTCTTTCTTTTTAACAGCAACGATAGACAGAGGACGTATAGATACGTCTCTCGAAAAGGTATCGAATTCTATATCGCCGTAAACAATAACCGTAACTCCCTTTTTGAGTTTTCCGGTATCCGTTTTATCCTTTTCAGGATCAATAAACAGCTTCATCTGTAATGAGCCTGTATAGTCAGTAAGATAAAAAACATGAATTTCTTTACCGTTTTTAGTGGTCTTAACATCGGCCGCGTCAAATATATCTCCGATTATCGTAACCTTTCTGTCAAGCTCCTTTACCGCTTCTCCTATCGGTTCGGGTTGGGTTCTTATATTCTTCCCCTTGATCTGCAATGCAGAATCTGATATTATATCAAACGGCAGATTTAATCCTGACATATCCGCCCGCCGCGCTTCCTGCGGTTTTCTTTCCACGGGAGGAGCCGCAGAAGCAGAAGGCGCGAACGCAGTCGGTTCCGGCCGCTTTGGAAGAGAAGCGCGTATTTCCTCCATCATTTTATCATGCTCCCCGACGTCAACGCTATGCTCTCCGGTAAGCTCCGTTTTTATATCCAAGTTAAACTCGTCTTTTATCAGCTTTGAAAGCTCGTTGCAGAAATTTGCTTTCATCAGCAGATCATAACCGCCGTTTTTTATGCCTATTGTTATAAGTCCGTCCCCATACTTCACATCTGCGTTATCAAGAAAGCCGTTGACTACCGCAAGCTTTCTTTTCAGCTTTGATATAAGCTCGCCGTAATAATCCATCGTAAAAAGCTCGGGAGAATACGAGCAGTGAAGATTTATTCGATCAAGATGAAATATATTTTCAAGGCGCTTTTCAAAGGTGATAACATCGTTGTATGGAATCAGCTTTGTAAATCTTACATAAAAAGAAATTTCTGTTTGATTTGAAGAATATGTAAGCTTATAAATCATACCGTCCTTCGTAATCTCCGGTATATCGCACGTATATTCGTTTAAAAAATCGCCCAGTCTTATTTCATTCATCTCAAAACTCCTAAAGCTTTTCTATTTCCTTAAGTAATTCGGGAACGATTTCATCCTCGCTTATCTTTCTCAAAACCTTTCCCTTTTTAAATATCACAGCGCATTTATCGCCTCCGGCGATACCTATGTCGGCTTCCATAGCTTCACCCGGTCCGTTTACTACGCACCCCATAACCGCAACCTTAACGTTTTTGTCAATATCCCTTACGGCGTCCTCTATCATTGAAGCGGCTCTTACAAGATCAATCCTTGTCCTGCCGCATGTCGGACACGATACAAGCTCAACGCCGCTTCCCTTGCCTACCGCCTTAAGAATGTCCTTTGCGGCGGATACCTCTTTTAAAGGATCGCCTGTAAGAGAAACCCTTATAGTTTCTCCTATTCCATCTGCAAGCAGGGAACCTATTCCCACCGCCGACTTTATTATTCCCATTCTTTCAGTTCCCGCCTCCGTAACGCCAAGATGAAGCGGATAGCTGCACCTGATCGACGCCAACCGATAGCTTTCTATCATGGTCTTAACATCAGATGACTTTATTGAGATAACTATATTGTCAAAATCGAACTGTTCAAGGATTTTAACATGCCTGAGTGCGCTTTCCACAAGAGCCTCGGGCGTAGGAGAGCCGAATTTTTCAAGAATATCCTTCTCAAGAGATCCGGAATTTACGCCCACCCTAATCGGAACGCCATGCTGCCGGCACGAATCCGCAACAAGCTTAACTCTGTCCAGACCGCCTATATTTCCGGGATTTATTCTTATTTTGTCAACTCCCGCCTCCGCTGCGGCAAGAGCCAATTTATAATCAAAATGTATATCGGCAACAAGAGGTATTCCTACCTTTTCCTTTATAGCAGGTATAAGCTTAACAGCGTCCATATCCGGTATAGCTGCGCGGATTATATCGCAGCCTGCCTTTTGAAGCTCCTCAGCCTGTTCAACACTTCCCTCGATATCGTCAGACCTTCTGTTGAGCATTGACTGCACATAAATTTTCTCGCCGCCGAAAACGCAGTTTCCGACCTTGACCTTTTTTATATTTCTCATAAAAATATCCTACCCAAATAATTTTTTTATATCGCTGAATGTAACCGCAATTATCAGAAGCATTAGCAAAGCCATTCCTATCAAATGCACAGCTCCCTCATGCTCAGGCTTAACAGGCTTTCGTCTTATTGCCTCTACAACCAAGAAAATGAATCTGCCGCCGTCAAGCCCCGGTATAGGAAGCAAATTGAAAATACCGAGGTTAATAGTAATCAGCGATGTCAGGCTGAACAGAGACATAACCGATTCCTTGATATTTATTCCTGAATCGGCAGCGTCGCCGATAGCGTCAACAAGCCCGACTGGTCCGGACAAATCCTTAAAGCCGTATTTTCCGGTTACAAGATCCTTTAATGAAAGCCACACCAGCTTAGCTGTTGAAACCGTATCCTTAGCGGAATACGATAATACGTTTAGCGGCGTTTTCTTATGCGCTTTTATATAAAAATCCACCAGTGAACCGGTTGATTTATCTTTAAATACGACATCGTTAAGCTCTGTTCTTTCGCCATTTCTCTTAACTACAAGATCATAGCTGTCATTTTCGGAGGAAATAAGCGCGTATTGAAGATCCTTTACTGTCATTATATCCATTCCGTCAATTTCAATAATTTTATCTCCTTCGCGCAAACCGCAGTCATAGCTTGAAGCCGAATATTCTGAGGCTGATTCGGAGGCTGTATGAAAAGAATCTATAACGGTTGTAGGAACTGATGTGTCCATGCATGTAAGAACAACTATTACAATAAATCCCAAAACTATATTCATAAACGCTCCTGCTAAAACGACAATCATTCTCTGCCACACAGGTTTGTTTCCGAATGCGCTGCTGCTGTCGCTTTCAGCGTCTTCTCCCTCCATAGCGCAGAAACCGCCTATCGGAAACAGCCTTACTGAATATTCTGTTTCTCCCCATTGCTTTTTCAGCAGACACGGGCCCATGCCCAAAGCGAACTTATTCACTCTTATTCCGCATAGCTTTGCCGCGGCAAAATGTCCGAACTCATGAATAAGTATAATAATTCCGAATATCACAATAGCGAGAATATATTTCATTGCTGCCTCCTAATTTATCTTGCTTAACACATAATCTCTTGCTTTTTTATCCCATTCAATCACGTCCTCAAAACACGTTATATCATGATACTTAAATTCCTTAAACGCTCCGTTTACAAGATTTCCTATCTGATTAAAGCTGATTTTTCCGCCGAGAAAATGCTTTACAGCCTCTTCATTAGCGCCGTTTACTATACACGGATAAGCTCCCCCAATAGTAATTGCACCGACGCAAGCAGAGAGACATTTAAATGTTTCATAATCGGGCTTTTCAAAGGTCAAGGTTCCGCAGTCGGTAAGAGAAAGGGGCTTGCAGTCGCATTTAAACCTGTCCGGATAGAGCAGGGCATATTGTATAGGTATTTTCATATCAGGCGTCCCCATCTGAGCAATTACAGAATTATCGTTATACTCAACCGCTGAATGAACCACGCTTTGCCGGTGAACGACTACTTCAATCTGCTCAGGCTTTAAATCAAAAAGCCATTTTGCTTCAATAAATTCAAGTCCCTTATTCATGAGAGTAGCGGAATCGATAGTTATTTTGTTTCCCATGCTCCAGTTAGGATGGTTCAATGCCTGCTCTATCGAAACGTTTTCCAATTCACTTAATTTCTTACCGAAAAAAGGTCCTCCCGAGGCCGTTAATATTATTTTTTTTAGCTGCTCTCTCTTATTACCCTGCAAGCATTGGAATATTGCTGAGTGTTCACTGTCGACCGGATAAATTTTTACATTTTTTTCAGCCGAAAGCTTCATAACAAGATTTCCGCCTGCAACAAGAGTTTCCTTATTGGCAAGCGCAATATCCGTCCCGCTCTCAATAGAGGTAAGAGTGGGAAGAAGCCCTATCATTCCTACAACAGAATTGACAAGCATATCAATTTCCCGGTCCGCCGCTATTTCACAGAGTCCTTCCATACCGCTGACAACCCTGACTCCGTATCCGAACAGCGCGTTTTTCAGATTAACCGCATATTTCTCATCGTATATACAAGCGGTTTTTGCTCCGGTTTCAATACACTGCTTTGCAAGAAGCTCCCAGCTTGAACGCGCCGCCAGCGATTTAACAGAAATGTTATGCTTTTTTGCAACTGAAAGAGCCTGAGTACCTATTGAACCCGTTGATCCTATAACAGAAATCATTTTCACTCTGCCCATATAATTATATGCCGTAAAACGGCATAATACCATCCCTTCACGATATTTTCGAAAAAAGGGGCTTATCAGCCCCTATTTCATTTATATATACTTATCAAAGAAACAAACGCATAGAAACAGGGAGCGACAAAAAGTACGCTGTCAAACCTGTCCATAGCACCGCCGTGTCCCGGCATAATATTTCCATAATCCTTTATTGCGCACTGCCTTTTCAGAACGGACGCTGAAAGATCTCCTATAGTTCCGACAACCGCAAGAGCCATTCCAAGTAAGCAGACTTCAAAATAATTAACGCTGACAGTACTGTCCGTAACGAGAGGAAGTATCTTTGAATATCCAAAGTTGATAAGCATAAACAGCAGACCTGTAACAACAATTCCGCCGATAAAGCCCTCCACAGTCTTTTTGGGACTGACCTCCGGGCAAAGCTTATGCTTTCCGAAAAAAGTTCCTGCAAAATACGCGCCTGAATCAGCGAGCCATGCGCCGCAAAGTCCCATTATAAGATACATAAGACCATGCGTTTTATCCATACCGTTTAATATAATAAGACAGCTCATTGCTTTGCTCACTAAAATTGTACAGGATAAAATGAATAACAATCTGTAATATTTAAGCGTTTTATGCTGCGCTATATAAGTTATGAAAATACATAATATCAATATTAAATTAACTGCAAACCTATATTTGGAAGCGGATCCGTATGCTAAAAAAGGAGAAACAGCGCCGTAAATAAAAGCCGGAATGCAGGTCAGCCGCAGTCTGAGACATCTTCCTGCCCTGAAAAGCTCAAAAAGCATCAGCAGCGTTACTGCCGCAATTGCAAGCTTAAGCAGTATAGTGTTGTGCAGTATCAGAATAATAACAGCAATAACGATTCCGACTGCTGCGGAAATAAGTCTTACCCCCATGTCATACTCCTCCGAATCGTCTTGAACGGCCGGCATAATCGATCAGAGCCGCTTCCAGTTCCTTTTCCGAAAAATCAGGCCATAAAACGTCTGTAAAATAAAATTCGGCATATGCGGACTGCCATATCAAAAAGTTTGAAATTCTCAGCTCTCCGCTTGGCCGTATCAGCAGATCCACGTCCGGCACGTCCCTTGTATATAAATTTGCTCCAAACGTTTCCTCTGTTATATCCTCAGGACTGATTTCACCGTCCGCCGCTTTATCGGCAAGTATTTTTGCAGCATGAACAATCTCGTCTCTACCGCCGTAATTTATCGCCAGAAGCATAGTCATTTCCCGATTATCCTTCGTATCCTCTTCGAGATCGTTCATTTTCTTTTGAAGATCTTCGTCAAATATGGATTTATCTCCAAGAAACAATACCCTAACTTCTTCTCCGATGTAGTTTCTTACGTCTACAATATATTCCCTGAACAGCTCTATAATAGCTTCAACCTCGTCCTTAGGCCTTTTCCAGTTTTCAGTGGAAAAAGCGTAAAAGGAAATATTTTTTATGCCTATATCCTTGCAATATCGAGCTATTCTCCTGAAATTTTTAGCGCCCTCCCTATGGCCGAATCTTCTGGGCATAGCTCTTTTTTTAGCCCATCTTCCGTTGCCGTCCATGATGAAAGCTATATGTCCGGGCAGGTTATCGGGGAGACCGCCCGTTTCATTTTTATTTTTTTTGAAAAATGCCATTATTCAGACCTTAAAGACTCATGATTTCATGTTCCTTTTCAGAAACAAGAGAGTCAATGTTCTTACAGAATTTATCAGTCAGGTTCTGTATCTCTTTTTCACAGTCCTTGAGATCGTCCTCAGTTATTTCAGAATTTTTCTTCATAGTTTTAAATGCCTCCATAGTATCACGGCGTATGGAACGAACGGCAACCTTTGTCTCTTCGCCGTACTTTTTTATTTCCTTGCATAATTCCTTACGTCTGTCCTCTGTCGGCTGCGGGAAAACAAGACGAAGCGCCTTACCGTCGTTTGTCGGAGTAATGCCTACGTCAGATGTTAATATAGCCTTTTCAATAGCCTTTATTGAAGAAGCGTCCCAAGGCTGTATAACCAATATTCTGGATTCGGACACCGAAACCGCAGCCATCTGATTAACCGGAGTGGGAGTTCCGTAATAATCAACCATAACCTTATCAAGAACCGCAGGATTCGCTCTGCCGGCTCTGATAGATGAAAATTCGCCTTTAAGTCTTTCTGTTGATTTAGTCATTTTTTGTTCAGCTTTTTTAAGTGTATCCTTCATAATTTCAGTTCTCCTTAATAATCGTTCCTATATTTTTGCCCATAACAGCGTCGTAAATATTATCCGGTCTGCTCAGGTCGAAAACCAGCAGACTCATATTATTGTCCCGACACATTGTAGCCGCGGTACTGTCAATTACGCCAAGTCCCTGATTCAGCACATCGCTGAAATTAAGCGTATCGTATTTGACCGCGTCGCCGTATTTGTTCGGATCCTTGTCATAAACTCCGTCAACCATCGTAGCCTTAAAGAATATATCCGCCTCAATTTCCACAGCTCTAAGAGCGGCGGCAGTATCAGTTGAAAAAAATGGATTACCTGTGCCGCAGCCAAATATAACGACTCTGCCCTTCTTCAGATGACTCATAGCCTTAAGCCTTATATAAGGCTCTGCAACCTGCTGCATAGTTATAGCTGTCTGAACCCTGACGTCTATATCCAGAGATTCAAGCACGTCCGCTATTGCCAGAGCATTTATAGTCGTTGCCAGCATTCCCATATGATCGGCTCTGGTTCTGTCCATTCCCCCGCTTGAACGGCCTCTCCAGAAATTTCCTCCTCCTACAACAATACCGATTTCAACACCTGCGTCCAAACATTTCTTAACGCTTTCGCATATATTTGTAATAACGCCGTAATCGAGCCCGAATTTATTTTCTCCTGCAAGCGCCTCGCCGCTCAGCTTTAATAATATTCTCCTGTATTTGGGTTCCATTTTTACACCTCTCAAATTATTCTTTATATTATTTTACACTAAAATCATAAATCTGTAAAGTATAATTTCATATTTTTGCAAAAAAGAAACTCAAAATTATATTTTATTCTGCTTTTATAGTTATTTCACTTTTTGGCTCGATATAATTTGCATAGATATTAAATGCGTCGTGAATGGTAAGCCAGTAATCATAGGACAGAACTGTTACTGAAACATATTCCTTCCCCCCTTTTGTACCAAATGTAGCCAGACAGTTTTCCGCTTCGTCCGTATACCCGGTTTTTCCTCCTTCTATCAACGCTCCGGTAACCTCGTCGCCGTACATTCGGCCGAACATGGTGCTTTCAAGAAGAATTCCGTCGGGATGCTCTTTGGTTTTCGAAGTTGTATACTGATAAGTGGAGAGAATTTTTCTGCATAACTCGTCCTTCATAGCGTATTCCATAATCATTGCCATTTCAACAGGCGTACTGTAATGATTTTTATCATGAAGCCCGCTTGTATTAATAAAATGCGTATTTTCAAGGCCCATTTCATTCACCTTATCGTTCATAAGATCTACAAAGCCTTCCTCCGAGCCGCTGATTGCCGTCGCTAGACCGACCGTTGCGTCGGCGCCGGACGGCAGAACCGCCCCGTAAAGCATATCCTCCATAGTCACCGTTTCATTTTCCTCAAAGCCGGCCCGTGAAGCGTCCGCGTCAACGAGCGGTTCAAGTATTTCATGCGTCATAGTAAACGTATCGTCAAGAGAGTTTATATTTTCGGCTGCGACGATAAGCGTCATTATTTTAGTCATGGACGCCGGATAAATAATTTTATTCTCGTCCCGTCCGGCAACAATAGTGTTGTCGCTGACGTTTATTAAAACGCCGGCCTTGCTTACTATATCTCCTCCGAATAATGTTACATTCCCCGGATTTTCCGGATATTTAATTTTTATAACAGGTTTTTCAGTCGAATTTTCTATAATAATTGATTCCTCTGCCCATGAACCGTTTTCTCCGGCAATTCGCTGCTCTGATTTTTCAGTCCTGAATATCATTTTTACGCCGGCCAGCAACAGCGCTATAATCAGAAAAGCAAGAAAAATACATAATACTCTTATACCGCTTATTTCCTTTTTTCTTCCGTCACCAGACATATGCCTATATTTTCCTTTCCGTTTCGTAATACCGTATTTAATTTTATAACATTTAAATTCAATTGTCAAATATTGCTTTCAGCCTTATAAAAAAACTACCTGTCGCCGCAAAACAGCGTCAGGTCTTAATTAAATCACTGCTGAATATTTCGTTGGTCACAAGCAGTAAAACTGTTACATAAGCGGTAATATTATATGTGCCGGCGCTGTAAAAATAGATTATAAGTAACACTCCCGTCAAAACTGCGGCAAGCTTGAGTACAATTCCACACAATTTCCCATATCCGCCTAATACGACTCTGATTATACTTCCTCCATCAAGACTGCCGAAGGGCAAAAGATTAAATAATCCGAGTATCAGATTTATTCCGAAGGCGGAGTTCATGCCGCATACGGCATAACCCGCGGCAAATATAAAATTGAATAAAGGACCGCAGAGCAGTATAACGGCTTCATCACCTGCGGAAATAAGCCTGCATTCTCTCCGCATCTGTATACCGCCGGACCAGAATGTTATCCGGCTCATCTTAACGTTAAGAATAACGGCTGCAAGGCAATGTCCAAGCTCATGTATAACGCATGAAGCAAGCGCCAGAAATGCAAGGGCCGGAGAATTCAAAAGCGCCGTAAGACTTATTATAAACAAAAATCCGAATGTTACGGCTATTTCAAATCCGAAAACGCTAAATTTAATCATTAAAATATTTTAAAACTGTAAATACCGCTCTTTCAAATATCTTTTCAGTTTCACCGCCCGACATTTCTCTGAGCTTTTCAGCGTACCATCGAGTAATATCCGATTCCAAAATATTTATAACTGCAAAAACAAGCAGCAGGATAACGCATAACGTTAACTGCATTACCAATACGTCTCCTATGCGTTCCGTTTTTATGCTTACGTTATCATGCTTGGATCTTACAAGTTCAATCAGATCGACCGGCTCGTCTCCTCCGCTTTCTGCCTGCGTTTTTTCCTCTGCTTCAAGCTCTTCCATATAAACACCTCTTTATGTTACTGATTGATTATATGCCGTTGTGGAACCGAATATGACTTAAAAAGAGCGTTTCTTTAGAAACGCTCTTTTTGTAATATAATCAATTAAAAATTCAGATCTGCCCCTTCACTTTTGCAAGGGCGCCTTTTTCAAGTCTTGAAACCTGAGCCTGAGAAATGCCTATTTCGTCGGCCACCTCTACCTGGGTTTTTCCCTGAAAAAAACGAAGGTAAAGAATATTTTTTTCTCTTGGCTGAAGAGCCTTGATAGCTTCACGAAGCGAAAGCTCGTCCAGCCAGCTGTCAACATCGTTTTTATCGCCTATCTGATCCAGAACGTATAACGTATCTCCCGAATCCGAATAAACAGGCTCGTAAAGCGATATAGGATCGCTTATACTCTCCAGCGCCATTACTACGTCGCATTTTTCCGCGCCTACAGCTTTCGCTACTTCTTCAATAGTCGGTTCCTTCTGATTTTCCGCTGTAAGTCTTTCCTTTGCCTGCATCGCCTTATAAGCCAGATCCCGCATAGAACGGCTTACCTTGATATGGTTGAAATCCCGCAGAAATCTGCGTAGCTCTCCGGCAATCATTGGCACGCAATAGGTTGAAAATCTTACTTCCTTTGTCAAATCAAAATTATTAATTGCCTTGATTAACCCGACAACCCCTATTTGAAAAAGATCGTCGACGTCCTCGCCTCTGTTGGTAAACTTCTGAATAACGCTCAAAACAAGTCTTAGATTACCGTTTATAAGCTTATCTCTGGCTTCCTTGCTTCCTGTCCTCTGTATTTCCTTTAAAAGCGCGATTTTTTCGCTTTCTTTTAATACTGTCAGCTTAGATGTATTGATACCTGATATTACAACTTTATTATAAGCCATAGTCAATACCTCACAATATTTTTCTATTGTAATTATTGACATCTCCGCCATTATAATACATGTAAAGGAAAATTTGCCTAAATATTTTTTATAGCTTCTTTTTCTGCTAAAATAAAGTTTATTTTTACTTTTCGACTTATTTTTTAACTGAGAAACCGACGAATTGAAAAATGTATACGCCGAATACCCGCGATTTATACATTCATGCTAAAAAGGCCGCCATTAATTTTTAGAATATAAATTTTTGGCATTTATTAAAGCTTTTCCAATTCAAGCTTAAGTCTTTTGATTATTTTTTTCTCCAGTCTGGATATATAGGACTGGGAAATTCCTATAAGGTCTGCAACTTCCTTCTGCGTTTTTTCTTTCCCGTCAATCAGACCGAATCTCATTTGCATTATCTGCTTTTCACGGCCGCCGAGGGTTTCAACTGCGTCTCTGAGCATGTCTCTTTCAGCCTCCGTTTCAATACCCTTGTTCACTATATCCTCGTCGGTGCCGAGAATATCGGACAGCAGCAGTTCATTGCCGTCCCAGTCGATATTAAGCGGTTCGTCGATAGAAATCTCATTTCTGTGCTGTGACGACTTCCTCAGAAACATTAATATTTCGTTTTCAATACATCTTGAAGCATATGTGGCAAGCTTTATATTTTTATCCGGTCGGAACGTATTGACAGCCTTTATAAGACCTATTGTTCCTATCGAGATAAGATCCTCTACGCCTACTCCTGAGGATTCGAATTTCTTTGCTATATAAACGACAAGCCTTAGATTATGTACAATCAACGTTTCTCTGGCTTTAGGACTTTTTTTTTCAAGCAAACTGAAGGCCTCCGCTTCCTCTTCCTTGGTAAGCGGAGGAGGAAGAGTATCGGAACCGTTAATATAAAAAACTTCATCCCGAATTGATTTTCTCTTTTTGAAAATAAGTCTGTAAATCCTGTATAAAAATCTTCTGCACCAATTCATATCATAACAGTTCCTTTCATTTCAGCATAATAATTTGGGATTAAATATAGCGGGAACGTCTTTTTCATTAATCCCCACCATAGCGTCCACGCTTCTTTTTCTTCCTGTTTCTTCGTCGCAAATTAGTATCTCATCAGGAGTAAATACAGGAATCATTCCAAAATTACCTATCGTAGAATACGGTATAAATCTAACCGAATTTTTTTCATAGGCTTCTTTTGCATTTTCAAAGCTAATATCATATGAAAAATCTATAATTTTATTAAGATCGCTTCTTCTGCATATAATTACAGGCTTTCCGCTGAAGGAATCCACAAGGGAATTGCCGGAATCAGCTATTGCGTCAATCAACGATACATTATCCCCTTTTCTGATTACAACCTTATAACGATGCTTCATATCACAGCCCTTATCCATAAAAAATCTAAGGGCAGTTACTGCGAAATACGCTGCCGCTGTAAATACAACCAAACTAAGTAACGAAAAATCAATATAAAAATATGAATTCCCCATTGCCATAAATTTCGGCTCAAAAATATTATACAAAAGCATAATAACTCCGCCGAATATAAAATTCACTATGTAAAAATAAGCCACAAGCTTCAGCGTATGCCGTTTATCCTTGATTCCAAAGGCCAGCGCCGTTATTATTACCGCTGCAATCGCCTTGATAAGAAGCGGGATAATAAAATATATATCCGGAAGAAATATGGTAAGTGAAAACAAGCTGCCTACCGTTGCGGAAATAAGGCATCTTGAGGTTTTCAGAGGAGTGTGCGTCAGTTTCGACGTCGCTCTTAACAGAAAGAAATTAACGTAGATGTTCAGCACAATGAGTACATCAACATAAATGCATTTCATATTATGCCCCTTGCTTTTTTATTTATTATAATACTCTATTCCCAAAATTTATGTCGATTAGTGAGAACGCATTATTTTTGTAAGATTGCACAAATCGGCAATCGCTCCATAATAAATAAAAACAGAGGTTATTTTCATATGAAAATAACCTCTGTTCAAAATCAAGCCTGAAAACTTTATTTATTCTTTTTTTTATCCTCGCATAAAGCATTTGAACATCCGCTGCAATTTTTACAGCATCCGCAGCCTCTGCCCTTTACCTGATTGTAAATATTTTTGATAAGCATAGCAACGCCAAGTATAATAAGACCAATACATAAAATTATAACCAAAACACTTATCACATTCATAACCGCCCCGCCTCACATTATTAAACTGCCTATTTGAAAAATAAGCAAAGACGCTATATAAGCAACGCTTATCTGTATAGCCGCTATTCCTAACGCCCATTTCCAACTGTTCATTTCACGTTTTATAGTAGCGAACGCTGAAATACACGGTACGTACAGCAAACAGAATACCATAAATGAATATGCCGAAAGAGGAGTAAATATTCCTGATATAATGTTTGTAAGAGCCGCGGTACTTTCAGCCGAATAAAGCACGCTTAACGTCGAAACAACCGCCTCCTTGGCGACAAGACCGGATAAAAGCGACACGGCGGCCTGCCATGTTCCAAACCCCAGCGGTGAAAAAATTGGAGCTATCGCGCCCCCTATTGCGGCGAATATACTGTCTGAGCTGTTATCAACCATTTTTAGTGTCGGAGAAAAATTTTGCAGAAGCCATATAACTATACTCATAGCAAATATTACAGTACCGGCCTTAATAATAAATCCTTTCGTCTTTTCCCATGTATTTTTAATAACTGATTTCACAAGAGGACGCCTATACGGCGGAAGCTCCATTATAAACGGCGCTTTATTTTGTTTAAATAAAGTTTTCTTAAACAGCGCCCCCATAACAACGGCTGTCAGCATTCCTATAATATACATACTGAATACCACAAACCCTTTATAAGCGCCGAAAAACGCTCCTGCAAACAAGGCGTAAATAGGAAGCTTTGCTCCGCACGACATAAAAGGCGTAAGCATAATCGTCATACGGCGCTCGTTAACATTTTCCTGGGTCCTTGCCGCCATGACAGCCGGAGTAGTACAGCCGAAGCCCATAAGCATCGGTATAAACGACTTGCCTGACAAACCCAGCTTACGGAGAAACCTGTCGGTTAAAAACGCAGCCCTCGCCATGTAGCCGCTGTCCTCCAAAACAGACAAGCATAAAAAAAGTATAGCGATCTGCGGGAGAAATACAAGCACTCCGCCGACTCCTCCTATTATACCGTCGGCAATAAGCCTTGACGTCCATTCCGGAGCTGAAACCGATTCAAGTAATCTGGAAATGCCCGGCGAAATAATATTATTGAAAAAATTTTCAATCAGGTCGCTTAAAAATGTTCCAACGGATCCGAAGGTAAGCATAAACATTACAAGCATTATAAGAGCAAATACCGGAAACGCAAGAAACCTGTTAGTAACAACTGCGTCTATTCTGTCTGAAACCGTAGGCTTATCCGACGATTTAGGCTTGATAACAGTCTTTCTTACAAGCTCTTCTATGTAACGATACCTTGCGTCTGCTACCAGCGCCTCCCTGTCGTTATATGGCGAACGTTCCTCGTATTCCTTTGCTATTTTATCAATTTCATACTTCTGTTTATCGTCAAGCCTTATATAACGGTTTACAAAGGAGTCTCCCTCAAGCAGCTTTGACGCATAATACGGATACGGCTCGTCTGCCGCCTTGCTTCTGCTTACGATAACTGCGAAAATGCTGTTGAGCGCGTTTCTGGTTGTAAGATTATAATCTATTTCACAGGGCTTATGCTGATGATTAATAACATGACGTATTTCCTCTGCTATCTTATCGGTGTTTTCAGCTTTTCTGGCAGAAATCGGTATAAAAGGTATGCCGATAAGCTCTGAAAGGTATTCACAGTCTATATCTCCCCCGCCGGCTCTTACATCATCCATCATATTAACGGCTATAACCATCGGCTTGTTCAGCTCTATTAGCTGAACTGTAAGATACATGTTTCTTTCAAAATTTGTTCCGTCTATAATATTTATTATAGCGTCCGGATTTTCTTCAAGAAGAAATTCCTGCGTAACCCTTTCCTCAATAGAATAAGGCGAAAGAGCATAAATACCGGGAAGATCAACTATCTCGTAATCCGAGTCCTTCATCATTCCCGTCTTTTTTTCAACGGTAACGCCCGCCCAGTTGCCAACATATTGATTACTTCCGGTCAAGAGATTAAAAAGCGTGGTTTTACCGCAGTTAGGATTTCCTATAAGCGCTAATTTCCGGGACATTTATAGCTCCTCCTTATTCAGAGGTCTGACATTTATATTCTTAGCCTCTGAACGCCTTATCGAAAGCTCGTATCCGCGCAGTCTGATTTCAATAGGATCTCCCATAGGAGCCGTCTTTTTGACCTTTATTATAACGCCGGGAGTTATCCCCATATCAATAAGCCTGCGCTTAAGAGGCCCCTGTATTCCAATCCTTGTAACCTGCCCGCTGTGTCCGATTTTTATATTATCAAGAGTGATTTCTTCCATTTTATCCTCCGATTGGTTAGCCTATATTTACTTTTATTATACCATTCGCAATAATCAAAGTCAATCTATTAATTTTTATTCAAATAAAGCAAAAATATTTCAGGAAGTATTCGATTAAAAGATATTAAATCCTCAAAAATTATATGTATAAAAAAATTTTAATCATAAACACAATAAATTAAAATAAATATTTTTGTATTTTCACTAAATTTTCACTTTACAAAGTTCGCAAATTGTTATATAATTACAAGTGTAAAGGAGTATAAGCTCCCTATGAACAAAAAATTTATATTTACGGAGGATTAATACAATGGCAAGATTTACTTTACCCCGTGACCTCTACCACGGCAAAGGTTCTCTTGAAAATCTCAAAACCTTAACTGGTAAAAAAGCTATCGTAGTGGTCGGCGGCGGTTCAATGAAAAGAAACGGCTTTCTTGATAAGGCAGTAGATTACCTTAAAGAAGCCGGAATGGAAGTCAGATTATTTGAAAACGTTGAACCGGATCCTTCAGTTGAAACTGTTATGAAGGGCGCGGCTGCGATGACAGAATTCCAGCCGGACTGGATCGTAGCAATGGGCGGCGGTTCTCCCATAGACGCCGCAAAGGCAATGTGGGCGTTCTATGAATATCCGGAAACCACCTTTGAAGATCTTATCACTCCATTTAACTTTCCTACTCTTCGCACAAAGGCAAAATTCTGCGCTATTCCGTCAACATCCGGCACCGCAACTGAAGTTACGGCATTTTCCGTAATAACAGACTATTCAAAGGGTATAAAATACCCCCTTGCAGATTTTAATATTACCCCTGACGTAGCTATCGTTGATCCTGTTCTTGCCGAGACTATGCCGAAAAAACTGACGGCTCATACAGGTATGGACGCTATGACTCATGCTATCGAAGCATATGTTTCTACGCTTCACTGTAATTATACCGATCCGCTTGCGCTGCATGCTATAAAGATGATCCACAGCGATCTGAAAAAATCCTTTGACGGCGACATGACGGCCCGGGATAATATGCATGACGCTCAATGTCTTGCCGGAATGGCATTTTCAAACGCGCTTTTAGGTATCGTTCATTCCATGGCGCATAAAACCGGAGCCGCATTTTCCGGAGACCATATAATTCACGGCTGTGCAAACGCAATGTATCTTCCGAAGGTAATCAAATATAATTCTAAAAATGCGGAAGCAGCGGAGCGTTATGCTGAAATAGCTAAATTTATTGGATTAACCGGAAATACAAACGAAGAATTGGTTAACGCTCTGATTTCAGAACTGCGGTCAATGAACGATCAATTAGAAATTCCGCAGGCAATTAAATATTATGGCGCGGGCGGCGTAAAATCAGAAACAAGCGTAATAGACGAAAATGAATTTATAGAAAAATTACCTGAAACAGCAAAAAATGCTATTGGCGACGCATGCACAGGATCTAATCCGCGTCAGCCAAGTCAGGAAGAAATGGAAAAGCTTCTTAAGGCATGTTATTATGACCTTGATATTGATTTCTGATAATTATTTAAATTCAAAGCTCAAAGCAGCGGCTGAACTTCTGTTCAACCGCTGCTATTTTTATAATTAATATTTTATGTACATCGGCGCCGACTTTTCTATGGGACAATCATTTTTATACGGACATGCATTATGATAATAGCTGACATAACTGCACTCGCTTTTTACCTTTACATAATAATTGATTTCCTTTAACTTATATCCTATATTAACAAAATACGTAGTATCCTGAACAGGGCAATAACCGAACTGAATTATGGACTTATCCATTCTTACACATCCTTCAACTTACTCATAGTTTAATTATAACCCATATGGGATATTTTGTCAATGACACAATTCGTCTTTATAATTTTTAAAGTAATAACGCCGGATTATCAGGCATATAAATAATTGTAATCAAAAACAAAGGAGATTGTAAAAATGATCAATGATGAAAAAAACAACGTCCACAATGTGATTCTGGAGGGAAGAAAAAATCTGACTATATCCGGAGTTACCGACGTAGACAGCTTCGACGAACGCTGTATATCTCTTTACACGCAGCTTGGCGAATTAGTAATAAAAGGCCGCGAGCTTCATATCAATTCAATGAGCGTTGAAACTGGAGATATGACCATAGAAGGAGATATATGGGCGTTAAATTACGGCGATAAAGATAAGAAAAGCTCCGCGACGTTTTTAGGCAAGCTTTTCAGATAAAACAATCGTAGGAGGATTATAATGGATGGACTTGAAAGCTTTTTTACCGCTTCGCAGCAGCTAAGGCTTTTTGTTCTTTCCTGCGCCTTCGGCATACCTATCGGTATATTATTCGATATTTTCCGGGTTATAAGAATGTTTTTTTCTCATGGAAAAATATTAGTGGCGGCAGAGGATATACTGTTCTTTATATTTTACGGTATTTTTCTTATGTGCTTTACAATTACCGCGGCAAGAAGCGAATTCAGATTTTATTTCTGCGCCGGAAATTTCTTAGGATTTATTCTTTATCATTTTACCTTAGGAAACGCGGTTTCATCAGCTATAAAAAAGACAGTAATGGTTATTAAAAAGGGATTATATATTATTTTACGTCCTGTAAGCAGAAAGATTGTACTTTTATGTGAAAAATATACGGCTTTTTTTGTGGGAAGTTTCAAAAATATCAAATTGAAGAAAAAAAATACCGAAACCCCCTTGAAAGTAAGGCATGATTTAGTGTATAATAATAAAGTACATAAAAAGAGCAAAAGAAAGAACGTGAAAAAAGTTGAAAAGAAAACCGGGTAAACGCAAAAGCTTATTCAGCTTTATATCAAAGTTTATAACTATTGCCGCAGTAATTGGTTGCTTTGCGTCAATTATTATAACACAGTCAAACCGCGCGGAAATGCAGAAGGAGCTTAATTCAATCAACAAGAAAGCTGAAGAAATTGAAGCCGAAAACGTTGAACTGCAAAGAATCCTTGAAGATGATGATATGGACGCTTATATGGAAAAGCTGGCTATCGAAAAAATGAATTATGCATATCCTGATGAACGCAGATATTATGATACGTCAAGGAACTAAAACAGCTTGAAAAGCTTAAATATTTAATCATTATAGGGGGATCTTGTATACTATGCAGCTTGAAATCGGAAAGATATACGATGGTAAAGTTAAGGGAATTGCTCAATACGGAGCTTTTGTAGAAATTGAGGGCGCCGGTACAGGAATGGTTCATATTTCTGAAATTGCCAATTCGTTTGTAAAGGACGTTAAGGACTATCTGTCAGAAAACCAGATAGTTAAAGTAAAGGTGCTTTCAATAAGCGACGATGGTAAAATCGGTCTTTCTATAAAAAAGGCCAATGAAAACGACGAAGAACAGCTTAAACCGACTAAACGGCCGGAAAGAAAGCCAAACGTTTGGGAGCCTAAGAAAAAGCCTCCTGTTACCGAACTGGGATTTGAAGAAATGCTGACTCGTTTTAAGCAAAACAGCGAGGAAAAGATTTGTGCGCTGAAGCGAAATACAGAACGGAAAAACGGATCACGAAGAAAATAATTATCGGCGGACTGTCTTAGGACGGTCCGTATTTGTAACCATAATAAATATTCCGCATAAAATAATAATGGGGCTTAAAGCTCATTATACTTATTTATCGGAGATTATTTTTATGGAAAATATAAATTACACTATGAATAGTCTTGAAGAGGGGCGCTGGGGCCGTGTTATACGGTTAGATACCAAGGGAGATATGCGCCGCAGACTTCAGGATATCGGACTTGTTGAAGGAACAATGGTTAAATGCCTTAGAAAAAGTCCGTCAGGAGATCCTGTCGCTTACCTTATAAGAGGCGCGGTAATAGCTTTAAGAAGCGCAGATTCTTCAGAAATATATCTGGCTTAAAATTAATTCAATGAGGGCGACAGCCCTCATTTTTATTTGACAAAAGGAATAAAATATAGTAAAATGAATAAAAGTCATTTTAGGAGATGAATAAGCTTGAATCTGAAGGATTTTTATAAAGGAAACCTCTTTGATTGCTATAATTTCTTTGGGGCACATAAAGAAAACGATGAATTTATTTTCAGAACATATGCCCCGGCCGCCAAAGAAGTAATGATATTCGGGAGCTTCAACGACTGGAAGGAAGAAGAAATGAAAAAAGACGAGGGAGGTATATTTTTATTTAAAACAAATAAGGCCTCCTTCGGTGATATGTATAAATACGTTATCTATACTAAAGACGGTCATAGATACGAACACTGCGATCCTTACGGCTTCGGAATGGAGCTTCGTCCCGCGTTTGCCTCATATATAACGGATTCTGACGAATATAGATTTACTGACGAACGGTGGCTAAAGAATAGAACAAAGAATTTCAACAGCCCAATGAACATATACGAGTTGCATCTTGGTTCATGGAAAACTCATAATAACCAATGGTATAACTACAGCGAGCTTGCAGATATTCTTATCCCCTATGTAAAGGAAAATCATTATACACATATTGAATTCATGCCAATATCCGAACACCCCGCCGACTGCTCTTGGGGCTATCAAAATACAGGTTTTTTCAGTCCTACGTCCAGATACGGCAAGGCGTCGCAGCTTATGGAATTAATAGATAAATGCCATAACGCCGATATAGGAGTTATCCTTGATTTCGTTCCGGTTCATTTCGCTGTGGACGGATACGCTCTTGCACGTTATGACGGAACATACTTGTATGAATACCCTCCGTCTGATGTAGGTATCAGCGAATGGGGCACTTGTAATTTTAACCATGCAAAAGGAGAAACTCGCAGCTTTATACAGTCCTCCGCAAACTTCTGGCTTGATAAATTTCATTTTGACGGGCTTAGAATGGACGCTATAAGCAGAGCCATCTACTGGGGCGGAGATCCGGCCAGAGGTGTAAACGGATATACGGTGGAATTTATTAAAAATATGAACAAAGGATTGCAGGAACGCCACCCTACCGCTATGCTTATTGCAGAGGATTCGACCTCGTATCCTAAGATCACTGCTCCCGTTGAATATGACGGACTCGGCTTTGATTACAAGTGGGATCTTGGCTGGATGAACGATACTCTTGATTATTTCCGTACTCCCCCATGGGAAAGATGCAATCATTATCATAAGCTAACGTTTTCTATGGCATATTTTTATAACGAGCTGTTTCTTCTGCCTTTTTCTCACGATGAAAACGTTCATGGAAAAGCTACTATAATACAGAAAATGTACGGAGATTATGAGGAAAAATTCATGCAGTGCAGAGCGCTTTATATGTATATGTATACTCATCCCGGAAAAAAGCTTAATTTTATGGGAAATGAATTCGGTCAGTTCAGAGAATGGGACGAAAACCGAGAACAGGATTGGGAAATCCTTCATTATCCTATTCATGACGCTTTTCATAAATACATTAAGCAAATCAGCGGCATATATTGCTCCAGAAAAGCCCTGCATTGCGGCGAATATAATATGAAAACATTTAATTGGCTTGTGGCTGACGCTGCTGAAAAATGTGTTTATATCTATGAAAGAGCTTTTGAAAACGATAAAATTATCTGCGCATTTAATTTTTCCGGAATTGAACAGGAAATCAGCTTTGAATTACCTGAGAAATCCTCACTCGAACTATTTATACACAGTCGGTGGGATGAATACGGCGGCGATGTTTCAAAAAGCAATATAACTATTAATACGGAAATTAAAAATAAAAAGAACACCATAACGCTGAAAATTGAACCGCTTTCCGGTATGCTGTTTAACAATATAATATGCTGAAATTTTTCATGGAAATAAATATGTTTATAATTTAAAATTATTGGAGATTAACATGAAAAGAAAAACAATAACCGCATTATTCATTTTAACGGTAAGTATTGTAATACTTATTTGCGCAATAATCGGTAAAAACAAGAATGAAAAGCAATATATAAATAAAAATGAAGTTATTGATAACAGTCAGGATATTATAATTAATACAGAACCGGAAATAATATTAACTGATAAAAACATCGTTGAATCAGACGCTTCAGAAATACAAGCACCTGAAAGCTCCCCTTCAGATTATTATGAAAATGTCGAAATAACTACATCCGAGAGTAAAGAATATGAAAAATACGATATAAAAATTCCGGAAGGTAAAATTACCTTACCGGAAAAATTTAGTCAGAATATTAAAACTAAAGAAAATCAAACAGATGAAAGTTCCCTTTTAACATCTGAAAAAACTAATAAAAATGAAATAGAGCTTCCTGTTGTTCCTGTAAATTAATGAAAAATACCGCTTATTTTAAATAAGCGGTATTTTTTTAATTACCCTTAAGCATTTCCCAATACATATTAATATATAAATCGGCCGAATTATTCCAACTGAAATCCTCATTCATATCGCGTTTTATAACGGCATTCCAGCTTCTTTTATCTTCGTAAAGCTCCTTTGCTCTGAGACAAGCATTAAGCATATCATGGGCATTATAGGTTTTGAATGAAAAACCGTTGCCCTTTTCACCGCCGCAATCTCTAACAGTATCTCTCAGACCGCCGGTTTCACGAACAATCGGAACTGTTCCGTATCTCATGGCAATCATCTGCGCCAGACCGCAGGGTTCACTCTGAGAAGGCATAAGAAACATATCGGCGCCTGCATAAATCTTACGTGAAAGCTCCGGAATAAATCCAAGTGAAACGCTTACCTTATCCCTGTAACGCCATTCCATTTCCTTAAAGAAATCCTCGTAAACTTTTTCACCGCTTCCCAATATTGCAAATTTAAAGCCTGCTTTTATCATATCCTCAAATACATAGCGAATAAGATCGATACCCTTATGTGAAACAAACCGCGTTACAATGCCGATAACAGGCTCCGTTCCCTCCTGAAGCCCCAGCTCCTCCAGTAGAGCCGCCTTGCATATTTTTTTACCTGTGATACTTTTTGAAGAATAATTTTTTGCTATAACCGGATCAGTTTCAGGATCGTATCCGTCTATATCAATTCCGTTTAAGATACCGCAAAGCTTATATCGCTTAGGAACAAGGGCTCTGTCCATTCCGTGAGAATACCACGGATCAAGAATCTCCCACGCATAGCTTGGACTTACCGTAGTCACCTTATCCGAGGTTTCTATCGCGCCCTTCATCATATTTATATTTCCGTCATATTCCAGCAGACTGGTATGGTACATAGGAATGCCCATTACTTCATTTAAAACTTCCTTGCCGTAATTTCCTTGGTATTGAATATTATGAATAGTAAATATAGTTTTTATATTTTCATAGCCCTGCTGATATTTATAAAATATTTCATAAAACACCGGTATCATTGCTGCCTGCCAGTCATTAGTATGAATAATATCAGGCTTAAAATCAATACAGCGAAGCATTTCAAGCACGGCTCTTGAATAGAATACAAAACGTTCGCAATCGTCAAAAAATCCGTATATGCCGTCGCGTCCGAAATAATATTCATTGTCGATAAAATAATACGTAACGCCGTTGCAAATGGAAGTAAAAATTCCGCAATACTGCTTACGCCAAGAAATATCAACCGTAATATGAGTTAAAAAAGTCATATTAACCCGAAATTGAGGCTTAACGCATTTATATAAAGGAATAACTACACGGCAGTCATGCCCTTTTTTATTTATAGCCGCCGGAAGAGAACCTGCAACGTCCGCAAGACCGCCGGAAGCAATGAACGGATTAGCTTCGCTTGCCGCAAATAAAATATTCAATATTTTTCATCCTTTCAAAACGTCATATTACCGCATTTTTACCTATGTAAAGAGGATAAGACGCCGAACCCGTCATTATCTTTTCATCTCCTATTTCCACGTTTTTATCAGTAATAACAGAGCTTATACTGCATTTTTTGCCAATTACAGTATCCTGCATTATAACGCAGTTCTTAACAATAGCGCCCTTGCCTATTTTAGCCCCCCTGCATAGAACACAGTTTTCAACAGTTCCGTCGATAACGCATCCATCAGCTATAAGCGAATTTTTAATATCCGATTCAAGTCCGAACTTTACCGGACCGTTATCACGTATTTTCGTATAAATAGGCGAAGATTTTATAAACAGATTATCTCTGTTTTTAGTATCAAGAAGCGCCATATTTGCGTCATAATAAGCTCTTACAGAATCAATTTTAGAAAAATATTCCTTATGCTCATATCCCATTATTTTATATTCGTTCTTTTTGGCCTGAAGGACATCCTTTGTAAAGTTATATTCGCTTCTGCTTGCTGAATTAACTACAATATTTCTTAAAACCTCCTTAGCTATAACGAACATATTAAGAGATATTGAACATTCTCCTGCAATCTGAGGATTTATCATAACATCGTTAATTCTTCCTGTTTCATCAAAACCGAGTATAGTTGCCGTCTGCTCATTGCTGCTGTCATAGGGATATTTGCCGTAAATAACAGTTATGTCCGCACCGTTGAGCTCATGAAACGCCACCGCCGCTTTATAGTCTATAGTAGTAACAACGTCACAGTCAGACATAATTACATATTCCGCATTTGAATGCTCTACAAATTCCCATACACCGTTGAGAGCCTCAAGGCGGCCTCGATACATACCGCTGTCAACATGACTGAACGGCGGAAGCAGATGTAGACCGCCGTTTTTACTTGACAAATCCCATTCTCTTCCGGAACCCAGATGATCAAGAAGCGAACCGTAATTTGATTTTGTAATAACCCCGACTTCCTTGATTCCCGAATTAACCAT
Source organism: Ruminococcus sporogenes (assembly GCF_054655175.1). Classification (NCBI taxonomy): domain Bacteria; kingdom Bacillati; phylum Bacillota; class Clostridia; order Eubacteriales; family Oscillospiraceae; genus Ruminococcus; species Ruminococcus sporogenes. Next base: position 78,362 of record NZ_BAAHOA010000003.1, read on the forward strand.
ATTGGAAAGCGGAAAATCAATAAGCCTGTAACGTCCGCCAAAAGGAATTGAACCCATAGTTCTTTTTTTTGTAAGATCTATAACGTCAGAATCATGCATACTTGCAAAAATCAAACCTAAAACATTTTTCTTAGCACCCATTTCTATTCTTTTCCTCCTTAGACGTTCTTGGATATAATATCCTTAGGAAGAACCTCTGCTCCCTCAGAAATATCTACATTATGTCCGATTACAGCTATGCCCCATTCGTCTCTGTTCTCAACGGTTTCAGGACTTAAACCGATTTTTGCGTTTTCATGAACAACACAGTCTTCTCCGACGATAGAATATTCAACAACAGCTCCCGACTTGATAACCGTTCCCGGCATAACTATACTGTAATTCACAGTTGCCCCCTCTTCAATCTTAGCGCCTGCAAATATAATTGAAAAATCCACCTTTCCGTTAATAGTGCTGCCCTCTGCGATCATTGAATTTTCCACCTCGGCCGTACTTCCTATATACTGTGGAGGCATATTATTGTTTCTTGTATATATCTTCCATTCGTTATCATAAAGATCCAGAGGAACGCTTGGACTGAGAAGATCCATATTTGCTTCCCACAGACTATCAAGAGTGCCAACGTCCTTCCAATAGCCGTCAAAAGTATAGGCAAAAAGATTTTCCTTTTTATCAAGCATTGAAGGAATTATATCCTTGCCGAAATCCTTTGAACCGTTATTGGCATTCTCATTTTCTATAAGATATTCCTTCAGCTTTTTCCATGTAAACACATAAATACCCATTGAAGCAAGAGTCGATTTCGGCTCCTTTGGTTTTTCGGTAAAATCAACAACTCTCATATCGCTGTCACATGTCATAATTCCAAGCCTGGTCGCTTCCTCTAAGGATACTTCCTGAACGGCGATCGTCAGATCGGCGTTATTCTTTTTGTGAAAATCCACCATCTTAGAATAATCCATTTTATATATATGGTCGCCTCCGAGAACAATTACATACTCGGGATCGTATCTTTCAATAAAGCTCATATTCTGGTAAATAGCGTTCGCCGTACCCTCGTACCACGAAGCTCCCAACGAGGTCTGATACGGAGGAAGAACATGAACTCCCCCATGAAGCCTATCGAGATCCCACGGCTGCCCGTTTCCTATATAATCGTTCAGCACCAGCGGCTGATACTGCGTTAATACTCCTACCGTATCAATTCCGGAATTTGTGCAGTTAGAAAGCGGAAAATCTATAATCCTGTATTTTCCGCCGTATGGAACAGCCGGCTTTGCCATATCCTGTGTGAGAGCATAAAGCCTGCTTCCCTGACCGCCGGCAAGAAGCATGGCGACGCATTCCTTTTTTATATACATAATTTTTCCTCCTGACTTTGCCGCACCCTTGAAACGGCAAAATTTATAATATTTATTAAAAAAATGTTAAAGCATCGTATTATCGTTAATAATCTTATCAGTGATCTTTTTCTTTTTTCCTGTAGTCTTCTTGCGCTTTTTATCTTCTTTATCAGGAATAAGCATACTCTTCGGCTTCTGATAAGGATAAGGCTTCAGATAAATAACCGAAAGCGGAGCCAAATCAAGAGAAATACTGTCGTCAAAACCATGCATAGGATAGGATTTTGATTTCATTAATTCTGACGTAATGCCCTCTCCCCCGAATTCAACTGCGTCCGAATTAAAAACAAGCTTATACTCTCCTTCAAAAGGCACGCCGATTTTATAGTCATTTCTCTCAACCGGTACAAAGTTGCATACGACAATAAGCTCTCCGCCGTTATCGTCAAATCTTCTGAATGCAATAACGCTCTGACGGTAATCATCGTTAGATATCCAGCTAAAGCCCTGCCAGGAATCATCATTTTGCCATAAAGGCGCGTTTTCATAATAAAACTTATTCAGCTTTTCCGAATAAAAATGTATTTTTTTATGCTTATCCTCTTTAAGGGCGTTCCAATCCAACTGAGACTGATAATTCCATTCGGCAGTCTGAGCAAACTCCTGACCCATAAAAAGAAGCTTTTTACCCGGATGTGCCATCATATAAGCCAGAAAAGCACGGTATGAGCTGCATTTCTGCTCATAGCTCCCTGGCATTTTTTCAAGCATAGAGCATTTTCCGTGAACCACTTCGTCATGTGAAATAGGAAGAACATAATTTTCAGAAAAGCAGTAAAAAAATGAAAAAGTAAGCTTATCATGATTGAATGCTCTGTAAATAGGATCAAGGGACATATATTGCAGCATATCGTTCATCCAGCCCATATTCCATTTGAAGTTAAATCCGAGACCGCCTATATCCGTCGGTTTCGTAACCATCGGCCAAGCAGTCGATTCTTCCGCAATCATTAACACGTCCGGATTTTTAAGGAAAACCGCTTCATTCAGGCGCTTTAGAAATTCAATAGCCTCAAGATTTTCCTTTCCTCCGTAAATATTCGGACACCATTCCCCATCACGCCTATCATAATCAAGATAAAGCATGGAAGCTACCGCGTCTACGCGAATCCCGTCTATATGGAACTCGGAAATCCAGTAATTAGCGCTCGATATCAGAAAAGAACAAACCTCGCCTTTTCCATAATCAAACACTCTGGTACCCCAGGATTTATGCTCGCTTTTTCTTTCGTCTGTATATTCATAGCAGCAAGTGCCGTCAAATTCGTATAACCCACACGCGTCCTTAGGAAAATGAGCCGGAACCCAATCTATAATAATACCTAATCCGGCGTTATGGAACATATCTACCATGAGTTTGAAATCGTCAGGAGTACCGAATCTTGAAGTCGGCGCAAAATAACCGGTTACCTGATATCCCCATGATCCGTCAAAAGGAAATTCTGTCAGCGGCATAAGCTCTATATGCGTATATGACATTTTCTTCATATATGGTATAATTTTCTCAGCAAAGCTGACGTAGCTTAACGGATTATCGTTGTCGTCGTGCATCCACGAACCGAGATGAACCTCGTATATATTAACGGGACTCTTATATATTATTCTTTTTGATTTTTCAGAAATCCATTTCTCATCAGTCCATTTGTATGAGCATTCATAAATTTTTGAAGCCGTTCCAGGTCTTGTTTCAAAATGATGCGCATAGGGATCAGATTTCAAAAGGAATTTTCCTTTAGGAGTTTCAATGCAGTATTTGTATGAGTCAAACTGAGAAAGACCGGATATAAACGTTTCCCATACTCCGTCGGCAATCTTTTCCATATAATTTGCATTCCGGTCCCATTTATTAAAATCACCGACTACTGACACATTTTTTGCATTCGGAGCCCAGACACGAAAGCAATGACATTTGCTGTTATTATTTTCTGCCGAATGTACGCCGAAAAATTTGTAAGCTTCGCTGTTTTTCCCCTGGTAGAACAGATATAATGGAAATTCGTAGGTTTCCGGAATATTACCGGATTTAGCTGTGTTCATGTCAATTCCTCCTTATTACATATATTTTAACATTTTTCGTATCAGTATTCAAGCTTTTTTATGCAAAATAAATAAATTTCATAAATTCTATATAGTTTCACTTGTATATTTTAGTGCAATTGCCACAAACTATATGTTTAAATTTTTCACAATAAATTTCATTATGAAAATACGGCCGTTTTTCTTTTATCAGACTGCCTTTCAATTATTTTAAGTGCGGCTACCGTTATATCATCTCTGAGCATGGCTTTACTCTTTTTTCCCGCGCTCTCGCAAACGTTATCCGCTATTGTTTCAAGCTGCCCTACTGTCATTAGCTGTTCTTTAATATAAAGATAAAGCGATTCGTCCACACCATCTGAAAGCATTACCAAAATATTTTCCTTGCTGAAATTGCATGTTCTTGAAAAAATCTGCGTATCCGGAATTATGCCTATCGGATTTGACGGCGAATTGAACATCATTACCGAATCGTCATACTTGATAAGTGTTGAAGACGCCCCGGATTTATATAATGTAAGCTCGCAGGTTTCAAGGTCGATTCTTGCTATATCCAAAGTAGCAAAGCTTTCCTCTTCGGATTTTGTTAGCATTATTGAATTTATCATTTTAACGGCGCTGCTGCAATCTATACCGGATTTGATAAGCCTTTTAAACAGCTTGGACACTATTGCCGAGTCAAGAGCAGCCTGCTTGCCGCTTCCCATACCGTCAGAAATAAAAATGTATGCATAGCCTAATCCGTCTTGAAAGAATCCCCAGCTATCTCCTGACGGCTGACCGTCCTGCGCACTGCTCTGTGACGCTGCAAATTCAACGGTGTATTTTGTCTGCCTGTTGAAACGATATCTTGTTTCTCCGCCGCAGCTAACAGGCTCCGACGCTTCCATAGGAACATGAAATTCTTCTGAAAGGATTTCCGCAAGCTCAGTTTCAGTTTCCTGAGGCTTTTCCTTTACATATATTTCTGCTATAAGACGATCATTATTGTTAAAATACGCTATTGCAGTTGTATATTCAATATCCGACTCTTCAAGAATGCTGCATAACGCCTGAGTCATATTTTTGCTGTAGCTGAAATTCATTTTATCAGACAGCGAGGACAGAATTCCTTCGGTCGTTTCCATCTGGGAAAATAAAAAGCTTCTGCTTTCGTTAAGCCTTGCCGAAAGCATTTTATTGATTGCGTCCTCTTTCCGGCATCTCAGAAAATTTTCCACAATATCGCGCTTCCGGCTGCAATGATCGAGTCCTCCCGGAAAATTATCAACGCTTGGCAGACTCTGCTTTTCAAGCCTCAAAAAGCAAGCGTTTGTCTTTTCATAGTTATTTTCCCAGCATATAAGCTTGTTACGGCATTTTCCGCATACCCTTGCGCTGACCTCGTTTACCGTATTAAATGGAATCGTATTCTTTTCAAGACATTTTATAATGTCCTCAACATTCTGACGCACGTCTACCAAAGCCCCCGCTACAAAATCCATTCTGGCTTTAACAAGCTGTTCGCCGCCGTCCTCGCTGACGTCCCTTATAACCTGCCCGTACATAATATACTTTTCCGGTATGAGCATAAAGACGATACAGCCTATTACTGCGTCTGCCTGAAGAAAAAACGAAGCGTCGTTCATGCCCGTCAGCAGCTGGCCGCAGAAATTTACCGTAAGAAAAGCGGCTCCAACGCTTACCTTGCTGTAGTCAGCCGCGAAGCCTGCCGCAAAGCCCGCTATACCGAGAAATGCGGCCGGAAGTCCAAGCTTTGAAGAACTTAAAAATATTCCGGCAGTAGTCAGGACTCCGCAGATTACGCCTCCGGAATGCCTGAAGCGTTTAGCGGCGCAAAGAATGACTGCTATTCCTGCTATTCTGCCGATATTAATTACAGATATTTCAACAGAGCACAAAGCCGAAACCGCAAGCATAAAAACAACCGCCGCCGACGTTTCAGTTTTACGGTCAAGCTTAAAGGGGTGGTCCATACAAATAAGTATACTTGAATTATATATGAAATATACCGAAACGCCCATGAGAATAGCAAGTAAAATATGTATAATAACAGACGATATACTTCTTTCTATCAGCAGTCCGAATATCAATCCGGAAAAGGCCAAACTGATAGCGGCAATACCTCCGCAGAATACGGGTGAATCCTCATCTCTTATGATCCATTTCCCCACCGTAATAAGAAGCAGCGCGCAAAGAACCATCGCAGCGCCTCCGATACCTCCGGATGCCAAATATGTAATCAAACTGCCGGCCAGCACCGCCGCAGAATATATCGGTGGAACCGCCGCTGCAAGAGCGCAGTTCAGCGGCGACGGACCGCCTCCCAGCGTAGAATATGCAAGAAGCATAGACGCTCCGAGCGTCATAATCATCAGAGGAATATTTAACCTATTCCCGCTTTTTTCCAAAACCATTTCTTTAAACATCTTTTTAACCACCTGCTATAATTATTTACTGTGATATTTAACAGTATTCTATATAATTATATCCAGTTTTACAGCAAATAAATGTCATTTTAACACATAGCTTTTAGACGGGAAATAATGTATTTAAGGCAAAACAGTATATTTCTGCTAAGTTCTGATTAAATAACATTTTTAAGTCGGTTTGCAAATAAAATCAATTCTTCCATAGATAGCTGCTCAGCCCTGATGTTCTTTTCTATACCGCAAAATTCCAGACATTCAGATAATAAACTTTTTGGAACTCCAAGCACAGACGAAAGGGAATTTACCATTGTTTTCCTTCTTTGAGAGAAAGCTCCTCTGACTACTTTAAAAAACAGATCCTTGTCGTCAACCATGCTTCTGTAATATTTATCAGGCTTTATTCTTATAACTGCGGAATCCACATTAGGCGAAGGCATAAAGCTTCCTCTTGACACCTCAAAAAGCAGCTCGGCTTTTCCGTAAAACTGAACCGCTGCGGTAACGGCTCCGGCCTGCCTTGTTCCGACCTTTGCACATAATCGCTGAGCCGCTTCCTTCTGAACCATCACAGTTATCGCTTCAACGGGTATGCCGCTTTCAAGTAAAAGCATAATGACCGGAGATGTAATATAGTAAGGAAGGTTTGCACAGACGGCAGTTTTCATTCCGGCAAATTCATCTTTAATCAGTTTTTCGAGATTTATTTTCATTATATCGCCGTTTATAACGTTTATATTGTCAAATTCTGAAAGCGTTTCATTTAAAACAGGCATAAGTCTCTTATCTATTTCCACTACAGTTACTTTATCAGCCCGTTTTGCAAGCTCTGCAGTCAAAACACCGAAGCCCGCGCCTATTTCAAGTATTCCGTAACCATTTCCGGCAAAACCGAATTCGGCAATTTTAGGACAAACCGTCGGATTTATCAGGAAATTCTGTCCCAATCCCTTAGAAAAGGAAAAACCATATTTTTCCAAAAGCTCTTTAATAACGCCAATATTAGTAAGATTTTTCATAATTGCATTTCCTTATTACTTTATTTTCGTACTATTGCATAATGCGCCGAAATTTTATATAATTAAAGTATAAACTCTAAAAAATCGGAGGTCATTATGAAAAGACGTGACAAAATTAACTACTATCTTGATATTGCTGAAACAGTTTTAGAGAGAAGCACATGTTTAAGACGCAATTTCGGGGCAATAATAGTTAAAAACGATCAGATCATATCAACCGGCTATAACGGCGCGCCGAGAGGACGCCAGAACTGCTCGGATACCGATATATGCAGCCGCGACAGATTAAACATTCCAAAAGGACAAAGATACGAGCTATGCAGGGCTGTCCATGCCGAGGCAAACGCTATAATAGCCGCTTCGAGAGCAGACCTGATAGGCTCAGATATTTATCTCGCCTGCCATGACGCAAAAACAGGAATGATCGACGGCAACATAGAACCTTGTATGATGTGCAAACGATATATTATCAATGCCGGCATTTCCCGCGTCATCGTAAGAAAAACCAAAGACGAATATAAAATAATCTATGTCAGCAGCTGGATAGAAAACGAAGAAACCATAGCCGAAGCCGGATATTGATAAAATTGTTTTATTATACGTTTTTATTATACCATTTTTTTATGAAACAGTCAAAAAAGTTTGATTAATTTAACATGTATTTAACTGTTGACATATGTGCGGAAATATGTTATATTTGATACGCAGACACAAGATATAGTATGTTAGTTGTTGCTAACGACACTATATTTAGTGATTTCAAAAAAAATAAAGGAGAAAAAATATGATTTTCAAGAACGGCGAATGGAACGAAAAAATCAATGTGCGCGATTTTATCGTCAGAAATTATACACCGTATGAGGGCGACTCAGGATTTCTTGCGCCTCCGAGCGATAAAACCGTTAAGCTGTGGAATGAAGTTTCCGATTTAATGAAAAAAGAGCGTGAAGCAGGCGGCGTTCTTGATATAGATGTAGAAACAATTTCTACAATAACCTCGCATAAGCCGGGTTATATTGACAAGGAGCTTGAAACGATAGTAGGTCTGCAGACCGACGCTCCGTTAAAAAGAGCTATTATGCCGTTCGGCGGAATCAGAATGGTCCGCAGCTCCGTAGAAACCTACGGAAGAAAGCTTCCGGATTCTGTTGAAAATGTATTTAAATACCGGAAAACTCATAACGACGGCGTTTTCGACGTTTATACAGACGATATGAAAAAGGCAAGACACGCCGGAATTATAACGGGACTTCCCGACGCTTACGGACGCGGAAGAATAATCGGAGATTACCGCCGTGTGGCTCTTTACGGAGTTGACAGACTTATAGAGGATAAAATTGCCGCTAAAAAATCACATGATTACGATCCGATGTACGGCGATACCGTAAGAGATCTTGAAGAAATTGCGGAACAGATAAAGGCTCTCAAAGAGCTAAAGCAAATGGCGGCTTCATATGGCTTCGATATATCAAAGCCGGCTCAAAATACAAAAGAGGCTATACAATGGCTTTATTTTGGCTATCTCGGAGCAGTCAAAGAACAAAACGGAGCGGCTATGTCTCTCGGCAGAGTTTCAACATTCCTTGACATCTATGCCGAACAGGATCTGGCTGACGGTACGTTTACCGAAGATGAAATACAGGAAATGGTAGATCATTTTGTTATGAAGCTACGCCTTGTAAAGTTTCTGAGAACTCCCGCCTATGACGAACTGTTTTCAGGAGATCCCACATGGGTTACGGAATCTATTGGAGGAATATGCGAGGACGGTCGCCCTATGGTAACCAAAATGTCCTTCCGTTTTCTTCACACCCTTACGAATCTTGGTCCGGCTCCAGAACCTAACCTTACTGTTTTATGGAGCCACAAGCTGCCTGAAAACTTCAAAAAATACTGTGCTGAGGTTTCTATAAAGACATCGTCCATACAATATGAAAACGATGAAATTATGAGAGAAAAATTCGGTGATGATTACGGCATCGCTTGCTGCGTTTCAGCAATGAAAATAGGAAAGCAAATGCAGTTTTTCGGCGCAAGAGCAAATCTTGCAAAGGCTCTGCTCTATGCTCTCAATGACGGCCGTGACGAAAAAACCGGCGAAATGCTCTGCGAGGGCGTCGGACCGATTTCAGACGGGCCGCTGAAATATGACGAGGTACTTGAAAAATACGGTTATGTTTGCGAATGGCTCTCAAAGCTCTATATCAATACTCTGAATATAATTCACTTTATGCATGACAAATACTGTTATGAACGGCTCCAGATGGCCTTGCATGACGAAGAAATAATAAGAACCTCCGCCTGCGGTCTCTCAGGTCTTTCAGTTATAGCGGATAGTCTTTCGGCAATAAAATACGCTGCCGTTACGCCTATTAAAAATGAAAACGGACTTATAGTAGATTTTGATATACAAGGAGATTATCCTAAATTCGGAAACAATGATCCAAGAGTAGACGAGCTTGCCGTTGGAGTTGTCGAGAGATTTATGAAACGTCTTTCCAGACGCAGAACCTACAGAAATTCTATACCGACAATGTCTATTCTTACTATTACTTCAAACGTTGTTTACGGTAAGAAAACCGGTTCTACCCCTGACGGCAGAAAAGCCGGCGAGCCTTTTGCTCCCGGAGCCAATCCAATGCACGGAAGAGATTGCAACGGCTGCGTAGCTTCGATGATGTCCGTTGCCAAGCTTCCTTACGAAAGCTCTGAAGACGGAATATCGTATACATTCTCTATAATACCTGAAGCGCTGGGTAAAACAGATGAAGAAAAAATCAGCAACCTAACTACCCTGCTTGACGGTTACACTCGAGAAACAGGACATCACATCAACGTAAACGTACTAAACAGAGAAACCTTGATCGACGCAATGGATCACCCTGAAAAATATCCGCAGCTTACAATTCGCGTAAGCGGCTATGCCGTAAATTTTATCAAGCTGACCAGAGAACAGCAGGAGGAAGTGTTAAAAAGAACATTCCATACTAAAATGTAAGGCGGAATTTTAATGACGTACGGTTACATTCATTCCTTTGAGAGTTTCGGCGCTGTAGACGGACCTGGAATAAGATTTATAGTATTTCTTAAGGGCTGTCTTCTCAAATGCCTTTACTGCCATAATCCGGATACATGGCGAGGAGAACAAAGCTTAAAAATGACTGCCGTCGAAGTAATGCAAAAAATTATACAGTATAAAAATTTTATATCCGGCGGCGGAGTAACCATTTCCGGAGGCGAACCGCTGCTTCAGCCGGAGTTTTGCCGCGAATTGATAGATCTATGCCATACGGAAGGAATTCATACGGCGATTGATACAAGCGGAGCCGTTCCTCTTGAAAAGTCCGGCACAGCAATTAAAAAAGCCGACTTGCTGCTGCTTGATATAAAGGATATCGACGAAAACGACTGCGTCGCTCTGACGGGAAGGTCTAATAAAAATACGCTGAAAACACTTGATTACTGCGAGGAAATTTCAAAGCCTGTATGGATAAGGCATGTAATAGTGTCGCAATATACGTTATGCTATGAAAAGCTAAAGCGTACTGCCGAATATTTAAGCCGTTACAAATGCATTCAAAGAGCGGATATTCTTCCTTATCATTCTATGGGAAAATACAAATGGAACGAACTGGGACTTGATTATAAACTTGATAATATTCCCGAACCGACTAAAGAAGAAATTGATTCCGCGCGCAGAATATTTAGAAAATACAATATCAACGTAATATAAGAAAAGGACGCTTTATGCGTCCTTTTGCTTTTTTACATTTTTCTTTTTTAAATTAAATTTTAAGCTGTTTTATAATATCAGAAAAAAATGATTACACTAAAACATCTGTGTCGGTTTTGAATAAAGATAGCCTTGAGAAAAACGTATATCGTTTTGTTCTACAATTTTCTGAATCTGATAATTTTCAACAAATTCCGCAATGATTTCCTTTGAATGCTTTCTTGCCCAATATGAAATCATTTCAAGGAATTCAAGCGCATAAATATCGCTGTTTATATTTCTTATAATTTCACCGTCAATTTTTATATAATCGGACTTTATTTTGAAAATATGTACAATATTTGAAAATCCGCTGCCAAAATCGTCTATAGCAATTCTGCCTCCCGCCTGATGAACCTTCTCAACAAATTCGAAAATAACCTGATAATCGTCTATTTCTTCTGTTTCTGTCAATTCAAAAATAAAATTTTCAGGATGAGACGAGGATCTGAGAGAGGTAAGAATCGCATGTACCACCTTATAATTATAAATATCGCTGATATTCATGTTTATTGTTACCTGCTCTGTTCTGTCACAGAAAATTTTCATTACTTTATTTATCATTATATATGATATATCGGCATAATATCCATATTCCTTTGCAATTTCCATAAAGTGATAAGGAGTATATACATTTCCCTCCGAATCTTCGATACGCATCAGCGATTCATACATTTTAATAACGCCGCTCTCATTATCTCGTATACCTTGAAAATAAGGAATAACCAAATCATTTGAAATCGCATTATTTAGAATCATAATCATTTTCATTTTCTGCGCATTAAATTGTTCCAACCCAAGCTCGGCAGTATACAGCAAAAAACAAAGCTTTTTATTTCTCATCCTAACCAGCGTCAGCTCCGCCTTTTTTATCATATTATCCTCATGCATCACAACAGAAAATTCACTTACAGGAACATAAGACGAAAACTTGAATTCAGAAAGATAATTTTGTAATATTCTTAATTTTTGTATAAAATCATCGTCAGGAATATCCGAGTTTGCAGTTAATATCAAGCAAGTGGCTTTATAGACATAAAAATCATAATCATCATTGTTTATAAAATTAATGATTGTTTTATAAAAGCGATTAAGATGCAGAATAAATTTGGTTTCACTCATAAACGCTTTCAGCAGATTTTCATTTTTCATGGTTATCATGCACATTTTATCAAATTTACCGGTATTATAATCAAATAAAAATTTAGTGACATTTCCCAATCCGGTAACGCTGTCTATGAACAAGGTTTTCTCTATTTCATGGCGTCGGGCAATTCCTTTTTCAAAATCTGTATGGGAAATAAGATAATCTATAATATTAACTTTATTATTTATCAGTTCGTCAGCACGGCTTTTTAGTATATCAACATTAAGCTTAACTCTGCTTTCGCTTTCAGAAAGCGATGCGATTGCGAAGGAAAAATTGCAAAAACGGTTTATATTCTGAATGTTTCCTATTTCTCCGGCAACAAGCGCACCGCACAAATTTGTCTTTGAAAACGGAAGCAGTTCCCATTTAGCGCAATTGCTAAATATATCCTGACGTGAAACGCAGCTATATCCGATAATAACCTCCGACGGATATCTGTTAATATTCTCGCATACCGATTCACATACATCAATAGTTTTCTGAATACTTGAATAAGATATTCTGACTATATCCCCCGCTTTTGCCTCGCTTGGAACATACATAAGAGGCTCAGGTTCATTGGGAAATACTGAATATTGTTCATTCTGAGGAGAATAGGTAATAGCCCAAGGCACATTGCTTCTTTCAGCCTTAACCAAAGGAAAAAGAACCGTTGTGCTTAACGCCTCGCTGAAATCAGCAAAATTTATTCCCAAAAGCTCCTGATACCAAACCACCGCGTCTACGCCGTCAACCGATCTTATTATATTACCGTCCGCCTCTGTAATAGTATGAAGCTCTCCAACCGGTTCTGTTACATATATGACATCGCTGTATACTGAAAGCTTTTCAGAGTCTATTACTAATCCGGCAATTGAATTACGGTAAACTCCGTTTTCATTAAACACGAAGCTTTCAGGCTCAAGCATATCCAAAAGAGGCGTTTCATTAGTGTTAGCAACTCCTCCTATAATCTGCACCTCGGAAGCGTTTTTATTAAGACGCTCCACAAAATCATCAATCTTCATAAACGGACGAGAAGCCATGATAATCATAAATTTTGATCTGCTGCCCAATACACGATCAGTTAGTTTATCCGCTATATAAACGCCCTCCAGATCTCTTCCGGCTTCATCAACAAGACTGAATTCAAACGACTTTATATTCGCGCAATTAAAATCTGTTATAGAAACAAGACAGCAGTCAGTCAGTATTTCTCCTTTGTATATCACACCCGACGTACTGCTCCCGATTATTTTAGCCTTCGGAAAATAAGTCAGTATTTTATTTGCAAAATCCATAATTGACTCATATCTGTGAACACATGTATGAATTCTTATTAAATATTCTCCATGTTCTGAAAGCTCGTTAGCTTTTATCAGTTCTTCAAACCTCTGATCTGTTGAATATATAAATCCTATATTTTTCATACTAACCTCCATTCCGCCGCTGATAGTAATATAGCATAGAATTTTTCTCCAGAAATTAAATTAATATGCAGTTCAAAATCTTTTATTTTAATTATAGCATATATTGTATACTTCGTCAATTTTTCTTACCATTATTAATTTAATTTTATCATATTTCACAATTTAGCTTACAATATATATGCAAATTAACTATTGTCTTCTAATTTTAACAAGCGCAAATAATTTAACATATTAAAATTAAATTATGTATTGACATCTAAAAAAAATTGTGATATAATATTAAAGTTGTTGGTTGAAGATATAATCTTTTTAATATGCAGGTGTGGCGAAACTGGCAGACGCGCCAGATTTAGGTTCTGGTTCCGAAAGGAGTGCAGGTTCAATTCCTGTCACCTGTACCATATAGCGCTGACAAAATAGATGAAAGTACAAAAAAGCCCGTAGTTACGGGCTTTTTGGATACCCAAACGGCGAAAAAAAGAAGTTAAAAACCATAGATGAAAAAAGCCGAAAAACACCGGCTAATGGGATTCGAACTCCCAACATTTAAATATTTCAGGAAATGCAGGCATATTTGAGAAAAATAATCTCAGATATGCTCTTTGTAAATATAAAAAATAGTATTTAAGTTTGTGCTATCGAACAGTTCTAAATTGTAAAAAGTCTTGTAAATACTGACTTTTTAGCAGATGAAGGCAAAAATAGTAATAATTTTTGATACATTGGTGCCCAAATGGTGTCCTGATTTCCTATGATGGTACAAAACGACACGAGCAGATATAAAAGAAAACTATACTATGTGAGAGCGAAAGTACTCGTTGCTTTCGCTCTCTTAGCTACCGCATAAGAAGGGGTAGGCGCACTTGTCAATGGAGAGCCAAGCCCGTTCATCTCGACTGTTGACGAGGGGCTCTGTTACTTCGTATAAATGAGGAAAGTAATTGAAAAATCTATGTATAGTTGCTATGATATAAACATACAAAGCGACAAATTTTAATTTGTTGAATAGATAATTTAAGCGAGGAAAATATATGAAGAATAAAGCTGTTTGCTTTTGTAATCTTGCATTAGGGTTACTTTATATTGCCACTACGGTTTGGGGGTATTCCATCGCTTTTCCTATGAAAGAATATATCCATTTAGCCGAATGGTGTTGCATATCGGGATTGCTCGGCGGAACGTTCTATTTATTTGCATTTATATACGAGTTTGTAACGAAAAAAAGACTCAATGCGATATTTTATCTGAACACTGCGGTCGTTTTGTCGCTTATACTTATAGCAACGATAATTATGCAGTTAAATGTTGACGAAGCTTTTGTCTTTATACATATAGTAAACCCGATACTCATTTTAATATACTTTTTTGTGTTTTGTGATTGTTCGGAAAATAAAAAGATATTGAGCGTTATAACCTGCATTACTTTCCCGATATTTTATATACTGTTCGCTCTATGTGTTTGGCAGAGTTCAGGTCAATGTCCGTTTCCTGCAAGCCTGATTTTGGTGTGGGATAATGTCTTAATTCCGATAGGTATAATTTTTGGCTTATGTGCATTGATTATAGGACTAAGTTTCGGCTTTTTTTATTTGAATCGATTAATAAGAAAATTGATTTCAAAAAAATAATAAATTCCTGTTTGGTGTGGGGTTGGGTATTCCCAACAAGTAAAAATCTCTCTTTCTGTCATAGGATTGTCCTAATTGCCTTTGTAAATATAAAAAATAGTATACAAAATTTCAAGGACCGTTTTGTCTGATATCACGAAAGTGATGTTAAACAAAGCGGTCTTTTTTACGCCCTGAAGGAGGCGACAGCAAAAGGCATATAGAAACCGCAAATAAATATTACGGAGGGATAAAATGAAAAAGTTAAGTTTTAACAGTACGCTCAATCACAAGAGGGACGGTTACAATACCTATTATGTCAGCGTGGAAAAGGTCGTTACGCTTTACGGCAACGAATTTTTAAGGCTGAAAAACGATACCCTTGACGATAATTACTGGATCGCCAGGTATCATAATCTGATGCGCATAGACAGCGAAAATGTTTGCTTGAACAGCGTGAAGATATCCGTTCTGTACAGATCAATGAACTTGATATTCCTTTTCAATCGGAAATAGAGGTAGAAGCTAAGCCGCTGCAGACGGAAGAAGAAATGGAAATCAGCCGGAATGAAGAACCCGAAATGAATCTTAAAATGTAAAGGGAAAGCGGTCTTTTTGCGGATAAGTGAGGTGAAAATTTGTAAGGAAATTTTAACGGTATCAAAAGACGGAATTTCGGAATCGAAATAGAAATGACAGGACTGACCAGATGTCAGGCCGCAAAAGCGGCGGCAAAGACGCTCGGCGGACAGGTATCCCATAACGGAGGGTTTTACGATAAATATACCGTAAGCGACAGCAAGGGCAGAAGCTGGTCGTTCGTATCGGATTCCAGTATTATCTGCAAAAACCGAAACGGCGAGGCGGCTTCCAGAGCCTACAGCGTGGAGCTGAATTCTCCTGTGCTGGAGTATGATGATATACCTCTGCTGCAGGAGGTGATCAGGACTCTGCGGCATGCCGGAGGAATTACCGGACCCGCATATAAATGCGGAACGCATATCCATATCTCAGCGGACGATTACACGCCCCGGCAGATTAGAAATCTTGTAAATATCTTCTCAAGCAAGGAGGATTACCTGTGGGAAGCATTGCAGGTCTCGTCAACCCGCGAGTGGTACTGCAAGAAAATCGACAAAAGTTTTGTGGAAAAACTAAATAAACGAAAGCCGGATACGATAGAAGAAATAAAAATGCTGTGGTATAACGGAAATATGTCGGAGGAGCATACCCATTACTCAGAAACAAGATACAGAGCGCTGAATCTTCATAGCTGCTTTCAGCACGGTCATTATGAGATCAGATGCTGCAACGCAAGCCTTCATGCCGGAGAGATCAGAAGCCAGATAGTCCTGGCTCTGGCAATAAGCAACGCGGCGGTTACAAGAAAGTTCTGCTCCACTAAAGTAAGCGGCAGCGACAATATGCGTTACAGCTTTCGGGTATGGCTTCTGAATCTCGGACTCATAGGGGACGAATTCAAAAACTGCCGCATGGCTTTATATTCCTGATACGAGCATAAACTATCCCGTCATGTATTCGGGAGATAACGATTATTACCTGCATAGGGCGTATGACGGCGGCTATTTGTATTCGGGGTCCGTTTTTCTTGACGGCAGATGCGCGCGGAAGCTTTCAGACGGAATAAATATTCTCTACGGTCACAATATGCGTAACGGATCTATGTTTGCAGATGTAATTAATTTTACGGACGAGAGCTATTTTGAAGCTCGCGCCGTCGGCTGGCTGACTGTTTCGGACAGCGTGTACCGTATTGACTTTTTCTCTCTTTCACAGCCGGAATGCTACAGCGGCTTTTACGACGTGACAAAAGATATATCCGTCTGGCTTGACGGTCTGAAAGAAAACTCTTTTATTTGGAAAAATATCGGCGTATCTGAAAAAGATAAGTTTATTTCACTGTCCACCTGTACCGGAGCGGAGGGAGCCTCCAGAACTGTGCTGACGGGAAAGCTTACAGAGGTATGACATGAGCAGAAAAGAAAAAAAGACGGACTATGCTGCAGAGCTTGAGAAATCCTTTAAACGCTGGGAGTATTTAAAGGAACACGGCGGCTCCGATCCGTCTTATTCAGACGGAGTCAATATGAATCTTGTAAGAAATCATATTCTGTATTTCAAGCATAAAATTGAAAGCGGTATGTCTGAAAAGGATTATCCTCAGATATATTTTTGCAAGACGCCGCCGGAAACAGATCGGGACTATATGGCGAGAGCCGATGAAATACGGGAAAACGCAAGAAGTTCTCTGGAGATCATGGAACAGGATGAGAATCTGCTGTATCTCCGTGAAAGGATCAGGGAACTGTCCGACCGCCAGATAAAAGATATGAATATTTTAGTTGTAATTAATTACCCGAAAGCTCTGCATACTGCAATAGCTGAAGACGATCTCATAACGATGCGCAGATTTGAAAATACAGACAATTACCTTGAAAGCTTCAGACGGACCGCTGAAAAAGCGGCTATGGCAGAACCGGAAGAAAATCTGCAGCTTTCAATGTTCTGAATGGAGGAAAAATGAAAAAGAAGAAAATAACCGCGCTTTTAATTTCCGTATGCCTGCTGACTGTATTCTGCTGTATAACGGCATACGCCGACGGAGATGTCGCAGGCGCTGTGCAGAGTACATGGTACTCTGCAAAAAGTCAGATAAAATCGATCGTTAACAACGTCGTATTCCCTGTGATAGACGTAGTTCTGGCAATTCTGCTCTTTGCCAAGCTTTCTTTGGCGTACATGGACTACCGCAAGCACGGTCAGTTCGAATGGACGGCTCCGGCAATAATTTTCGGCTGTCTGCTGTTTTCACTGACCGCTCCGCTTTACGTCTGGTCTATCGTCGGAATGTAAAAATGAAGGGAAAAGGTATAGCCGATATGCAATAAAAGCGGGAAAAATGCCGCGGAAGATTGTTGGGTTATGATATAGCTATTTGGCGGATAGTGTGGTATTGTAGTGTCGGAGGTGAAAGGGGTGGATATATCAGACGAGCTGTACGATAAATTTACACAGGAACTGGACCGATCGCTGTACTTAAGCTCCGAGTACGGCGACATCATAGACAGATTCAATAAGCTGTTTGATAAGTACGCTGATAAGGAAGGCTCTCAAAAATTAGACGAGTTGATCGGAGAGTTTGGAACAGTCGTAGCAAAAAATATCGGAATATCTGCAATGAAGCTCGGAGCAAAGCTTATAGTCTCTCTGCTGAGATGAACGCGTGTAAAGAAAATCAAAAAATAAGGAAAGGCGTCCGCAGGGCTGCTTTTCTTTTTCAGGAGGTGGAAAATGTCGTATATCCCATTTACAGAAGAACAAAAAATTGCCGCAAACAGCGTAGATTTAGCCGATTTTCTGAGGCTGAGAGGAGAAAAGCTGGAATCGGCAGGGAGGGAACACAAGCTCGTTTACTACGACGGCAGCGGCAAGCACGACAGTATTACTATAAACGGATCAAGATGGTTCGACCATAAAAATCAGGTGGGCGGCGGAGCCGTAAAGTTCATGCGGTATTTTTACGGTATGGATTTTCAGACTGCGGTTCAGGAGCTGTTAGGTCGCACGATTACTCCCCTATCCCACAGTCCGCCTAAAGCGGCTGTGCGGGAGGAAAAACCGAAAGAATTCAAATTGCCCGAAGCAAACGGCAATATGCACAGAGTGTTCGCCTACCTCATAAAACAGCGGTTTATTGCTCCTGACATTATCTCGTACTTTGCAAAACGGCATACGCTTTATGAGGATAAGGAGCATCACAACGCTGTGTTTGTAGGAATTGATGAAAACGAGGTACCGCGACAGGCAAGCAAGCGTTCAACTAATTCTTTCGGAAAAACTTTCAGAATAACCTGCGGGGGTTCGGATACTCGGTACAGCTTTGCACACTTCGGCGAATCGGAAAAGCTGTTTGTGTTTGAAGCTCCGATCGATATGTTAAGCTATCTTACTTTGAATCCCGAAAACTGGCAGCAGCACTCGTATATTGCCATGAACGGCGTGTATGAAAACGCCGTTATTACCGCTCTGGAAACTCATTTCCTGAGAGCTGCGGAAGCTTACTCTATACCGACGGAAAGTTTTTAAATATTATTTACAGACAGCACGGAGACGTATTTACCGATAATACAAAGTTCAGGGACGCTCATGAGGAAACAAAAAACAACATATACGACTTTATAAGCTGCAGCTCTAAAGCGGCTATCGTTGTGGACTGTGAAAATTCAGACGTGTACAAGCTGTACAGCGTACTTAAAAATCTAAATCAGGACGAGCTGTCAAAGGTTGAAAAAATAGTTCTTTACGACGACAGCCATACTACCGAGGGCTGGGACTGGTTAGAAAAGTTTACCCGGATACCCGTTGAGCATGTAGAAGCAGACAGAGTAACGGGCAGAAAGTCTCTGGTGGATATTAAAATGACCGCCGGAGTTTGTACTGATTTTTATAAGAACGATATTACGTCATTTATTTTAGTGTCAAGCGATTCTGATTACTGGGGTCTGATTTCCTCTTTGACTGAAGCGAGATTCCTTGTAATGTATGAGTATTCGAAATGCGGAGAAGCAATCAAGAAAGCTCTTACCGAGCACGGCATATACTACTGTTCCATAGACGATTTCTGCTCCGGAAATATTGAAGAACTTAAAAAAGCGGTGCTGTTCGACATCCTTGAAAAGTATCTGCCCGACATTATATATCTTAACGGCAGAGAGCTTGTAAAACATATTTATGATGAAGCCCGTATTACGGCAGGCGATCAGGAAATGGACGTATTCTATAAGAAGTATATAAAGACGCTGAAGCTTAAAATAGACAACGACGGAAATTTCAGTATAGAGATCAGCAAATCATAGGAGATGATATAACTGGCGAAAATAATCGTAACAAGCCGTTATTTAAAAAGCGGCAGCGGAAACAGAAAACAGTTGTACCGCTATGTAAAATACATAGCGACCCGCGAGGGTTCAGCGCCGATACCGAATACAAACGAACACGCTCCTGCCGCTAAAAAACAGCAGGAGCTGATTTTTTCTCTGCTAAAATGTTTCCCCGACGGCAAAGAGTTATTTGAATACGAGGACTACCAAAAGAATCCTACCGTCAAAAACGCTTCCGCTCTCATATCGGAAATACTTGACCGGAACATGGACCGCCTTACAAGCCGTAAAAACTATGTAAGCTATCTTGCTAACCGTCCGGGCGCTGTTAAATTCGGTAAGCATGGTTTGTTCTCACAGTCGGACGAGCCTGTCGAGCTTGAAAAGACCGCAAAAGAGATAGCGGCTCACGGAGGAAACGTCTGGACTCATGTCGTTTCCCTGCGCAGGGACAGCGCTCAGGCGATGGGCTATGACAGGCGGGACTTAGTCAAGCGGCGGATCGCTAATATTGCAAAGAGTTAGATGGTACGCCGCGTTTCATGATAAGAAAACCAATCCTCACGCGCATATAATCGTGTACTCCGCCAACGAGCGCGAGGGATTCCTCACCAACCGCGGAATAGAAAAAATACGAAGCGGCTTTGCAAACGATATCTATCAGGACGAGCTGCACCATTTATATCAGCAACAGACCGACCTGCGAAATCTTCTGAAAAAAGAGTCGTCAGAGTTTATGCGCAGGCTTGTAAATGATATTGCAGGAAACGCCTTTGAGGATACGGAGCTGATAAAGCTTGTTGGTAAACTTAACGATCAGCTTAAATCTGTAACGGGCAAAAAAGTATACGGATATTTAAAGCCGGAGGTCAAACAGACAGTCAACGAAATTTTAAAGGCGAAGCTGTGAACAGGGATCTGAGCAAGGCTGAGAAATATCTGCTCATGGCAGATAAGGACAGCGGATACGCTTGCTATTACCTCGGAAAGCTTTATCAGGAAGAAGAAATATATGACATTGACAAAGCTGTTGAATGGCTTGAAAAAGCGGTAAATTATGATGAAGTCAAGGCGAATGCTTCGTATTCGTTAGCTAAAATACTTTTGGAAGATAACAAATATCATAATTCGGAACGTGCGGTTAAGCTGCTGGTATCGGCAGCGGATGAAAACAATTGGGCTTCGTTTCTGCTGGGAAGGCTTTATCTTTTCGGTACGGAGGATATTGAGAAAGATAAGGAAAAGGCAATGGAATGGCTTAACAGGTCGGCGGACGACGGAAACGTTTATGCTCAGAATTTTCTGAATGAAAGCAGAAGCTTTGAAAATACATTGCTGGCAAATACGGTTTTAAGCTTGTTCATAAATCTCAGCAGATGTATTGAAGATGATTACAGAAGAAGATACAGATCGGTCAGGATGTCCGCAGACAAAAAGCTTAGGCGTATGGTAATTGAAAAGAAACAGGCGATGGGGATTAAGGAGGAACAGAAACAATATTTTGGCTAATTCTGCTAAAATTTTATTGCTATTTTTACGCAAATTATAGAAAATTAAATTAAATTTTAAAAAGTGACAAAAAAGCTGTTGAAATATAAGAGAATTTATGATATTATGTAAAATAATATAGTCATACTTAGTTATTTAAGATTTAATATCATGTGTATTTAACTTGGAGGAAATTATGGATTACGAATACTATTATTATCAGGCAAAAAATAGATATTATGATGCATGCTCTGAGATTAATAGCTGTCAAAATAATGTAAATAATTTAGAAGGAAATAAGCAAGTTAAAATTTCAGAAATAAATAACTTAAAAGCACAATTAAAAAAATATAAAGATGCATTATCAGATATAGAGAATGCAATAAAAAAGGAAGATGATATGCAAAGCTCTATGTCAAAAATTAATAGTAGTGTCAACAGCATATCTGAAAATTTCAACAATATGGCATATTCAGATTCGGTAACACAAAAGAATCTGAAAGATGTTTACAGTACAGAAGCAGACAAAACCAAGAGTACATTAAACAGTACCTTTGAAACACTAAAAAGCAAAAAATCGATTGTAACTAATAAAATTTCAGAATTAGAAGTAAATATTCAGCGCTCTGAAACTGATTTGCAAAATATTAAGAACGAAATTAATTCGATGAATTCTAATATACAAAGCTGGATTACAACGAAAAATAACGCATCGTATGATATGGAGTACTATCGACATAAAATGTATGAAGAGGAATAAATAGATGGCGACTATTACGTTATATTCAGGCAAGATCAATCAGATGCCAAGTCTGATAAACGAAGCAAAAAAATCCGTAAAGGATTACAAGACCGAATTAAACCGGCTGAAATCAAAGGTTATGAAAATCGACAGCAGTATATGCAATGTGGACGATTTAATAAACTCAGTAAAAACGTCTACGGAAACACAGGAAGATAAGATAGAATCCCTTGATAAGCTGAAAGATAAGGTAAATGATTTTATTTCGGATGTCGTGCGTATAGACGGCGACGCGGCCGAGGCAATCAATAAAAGTAAAGACGATTTTTACGATAAATATTATTATTTGAAGCCCGAATGTGAAAAGAGTAATTGGGAAAAGTTCAAGAACGGCTGTAAAAAGGTCGGCGAGTGGTGCAAGGAGCATTGGAAAGGTGCTATGGCATTAGGCGCATTGTTTGGTGCAGGTATAGGAGGTCTTTCCGGCGGTATTATTTCTGCTGCTACAGGCGGTTCATTCTGGGATGGATTTGAAAGCGGAGCATTTTCAGGAGCCATTGCAGGAATCATTTCAGGAGGAATGGGATTTGGATTGTCTGCCGGCGGTAAAGCGGCTTTAGGACTTGGAAAAACTATGCTTATTGGCACTGTGTCTGGATCAGGGTCATCATTAATTAGTGACTTAGGAGATATATTTATAAAGGGCGAGAATACTTCAGTCGGACAGATACTTTTCAAAACTGCATTTTCAGGAATATTTGGAGCAGCATTTTCAGGAGTTAGCTATGGTTTTTCTAAAATCCTCGGTTCATGGCTGATAAATTCTTCTTGGTTATCAAGATCAAAAGAATTATTTAGGTTTGGTAAAACTGCTAATACTAATTATGGGAAAATAACATCTTATACAACAGCAAATCCCAAGGGTATTTCAATAAATTTTTCGAGCTATAATTCTAAATCATTTAGAATTGAATTTGATGTGTCAAGATATTTACATTATCATTTCCCATCTTTATTTGGAAGCAAAGCTCATATTCCTTTATCTCCAATAATTGATTCGAGTATATCTCGTATCATCTCAAATTATTTCTTAAGCGAGGAGTAGTTGTTTTGAAAAACAAGAATGAAGTTTTTATAAGATACAGAATAGATAAAGATTCTATCGTTTTTTGGTGTTCGGACATTAGTATAAATAATTCTGCCACTACAGTATTAAATAACTTTTTATATGATTTTTCCATAGAAAAAAATATATTTTTTCATGGTTACAGATTACCTGAAGAGCATCTTCCCAAAATGGTAGATACAAAAGCGATTTTGGAAAAATCGGAAATTATTCTTGATCCATTTAATATTTTATTGCACTTAAGCAATGCAAAAATAAATATAAATTATTTTGATTATGCATGCGAAACAATGATATATTATTTTGATAATAATATTAAATGGACTGATTTTTTGGCAACCTCTATTATTAATCAACCTATTAATTATATAAAGAATGGGACTTTATTAGCTTATTTTGCTTCTGTAGATCAAGGGGCAGATTATTGGTTTGAATGCAGTAAAGATTATGAAGAAAATGTGTTGAAATTACTTCATGAACTATCCGTATTAGGATGCAGAATAGAACAAGTTTCTCATTTATCGTTTCCATATTCCATATAAATAAGACCGAGAATTTTGAAAATATATTTGGACTTGAGAATAGAAGTTTCATGGAAATTTCTCTCGACATATACGGGTCTGTTGCATTTGCATTTGTTTTAGGGAAAATATTTGAAGGTCCTACAAAAGCAATTACAAAGAAACTAGCCAATAAGTTCCCCGGAATACCGGCTTTGGAAAGGTTGGTTGGTACACATAGCTATTCAGCAGATTTTGCACGGCAAATAACTAGAGCAGCAAATAAACAAGTACCATTTAAATTAGATATTTTTAGTAGATATTTCAAAACTTTTCGCAATGGTGTTTTTGGTGGATATATAGAAGGATTTTTGGAGAATATTGGTCAAGTTGGAATTGATGCAATAACAGAATAAAGGAGTGATCGTTAGTTGAGAAATAAAAATAATTATTTTGAGATCAAACATAACGGATATGCGTTATTGTTTTTATCGGCAATACTGTTCTCTTTTATAATTATACTTGAAATCATCGATTTTGCTGTACACTTTTTTAAAGCAAATTGGTTTATGTATATAGGATTGCTTGTCTTTTGTACTTTACTTTGTTTTCCTGTATTATTTACTACTCTAAAAATTCGCATACAAGATAATAAAATAACGGTTGTTAAAACCTGCGGTATACGATTTAAAATAATGACTGATGAGATAAAGAAAGTTACTATTATTAAACCTGATACAGTTGAACGAGAAACAAATATTGTTACACGAATAAAAGTGCATGCAAGCGGAAAAAAGTTTTATGTTGACAGTAAAATGAAGAATTATGATAAATTTTTGGACTATATAATTGAGAACGTTGACAGAGAAATAATAGAATATAAAGTTAGGCTTCGATATCAACATTTTTAGGAGAAAATCTTGAAAATATTACTGGAGGACAAAAAAGATCAAATTTTGAAATATTATTTGACACTGGATTAAGTGCAGGAACATCTGCGTTATTCAGTAAGGTTTTGGGTAAACTTTCTGGTAAGCTTTCTAAAAATTTCTCTAAAACTTTCCCTGCTTTAAAAAGGTTTTCCGGCAGAGGAAGCTATGAATCCTCATTTAAAATGGTATTAACAAAATTAATACGGGGGAAGTAATAAAAAATTTCATTATAAAACAATTCGAAATGGTGTGATTTCCGGACTTTCTGGAGGAATATTAAAAAATATATCGGGTGGATTTTTTGATGGTATCAAGGAATGGTATGACGAATGGAATGCACTACCACAAAATTAAAAATATAATAAAGAAGGTATTAATTAATGAAATCAAAAACCAAATTTACTGTGAAGATACCATCAGCAATTTATAAAGGAGAAATTTTTATATTTGTTTTTTTCGTTGTTATGAATTTAATGTATACGATTTTTGGTGAGCCCCCTCACTTTCCAATGTATATTTCAACAATATTATTTATTTTTATTCCAATGGTCATTTCCTTATTGTGGATGAGAAAATTTAAAATCTCAGTAAACGGCAGCAAAATTACTGTTGGAAGGTTTTTGGGATTTAAATATACTGTAGATGTTTCAGAAATAACAACAATAAAATGGATAATTAAGGAAACCAAATTAGGGATTAACGAAAAGATTCTAATATATGTGAATTCTAAGAATTTTACTGTCGAAACCCTTATGGAGGGATTTGAAATAATGTCGAAATACCTTGTTGAAAATGTTAGTTCTGATAAAATTGTTTATATCAAAAATAAAAAAGATGATGTATTGTGAAAAAGTTTCGACTCGAGAATTATAAACGGCATCTTGGATTATATACTGGAACCATTAAAAAATATTACAGATAGACACGAGGGCATGTGGAATGTAATTCTTAAGAATTGAATCTAAGGAGTTAATGTGATGGCCGAATTTGTTTTTAAAGTTGTGTTTTCTAAAAAAAGACTTCCATTTGAAATGGCTTTCTTTATAATAGTTGAGACGGTTCTATTTTATATCAGGAAAGAATTTGTCAGTGCCGCTATATATATAATGTTTGCCGCTTATGCTCTTTTGATCGCTTTTTTCTTAGCATCTGCAACCTTGCTGTTTTATGTAAAAGTGAAAGGCTCAAATATTAAGGTTAGAACACGTTTCGGCAGAAAATATGAATTTAACGCTTCGGATATTGAGAAGGTAATATGTTCAAAAAGAAGTAGTGTTAAATATGGTCCATTATTCTATATTACAGTAATAGCAAAGTCAAAAGAACTTTGTATGGAATGTAGGATGGTAGGATTTAACGAAATGGCAGGATATATTCTTGAAAAATACCAAAACGGTGAGATTAATAAACAAGCAATATCCGAGAACTGCCAAAAAGAACTATACCGATATAAAAATCAAGAGTTTTTAGAAAAAAAGAAGAATAAGAGGTCATGAAAAATATATAAAATAAACTGATCAGACTTGTTTTTAATATGGCAATATATTAGGAAGTGAACATATGTCAACCATTACGTTATACGCAAGCAAAATTAATCAGATGCCAAGTCTGATAAACGAAGCAAAAAAATCCATAAAGGATTACAAGACCGAATTAAACCGGCTGAAATCAAAGGTTATGAAAATCGACAGCAGTATATGCAATGTGGACGATTTAATAAACTCAGTAAAAACGTCTACGGAAACACAGGAAGATAAGATAGAATCCCTTGATAAGCTGAAAGATAAGGTAAATGATTTTATTTCGGATGTCGTGCGTATAGACGGCGACGCGGCCGAGGCAATCAATAAAAGTAAAGACGATTTTTACGATGAATATTATTATCTGAAGCCCGAATGTGAAAAGAGTAATTGGGAAAAGTTCAAGGATGGCTGTAAAAAGGTCGGCGAGTGGTGTAAGGAGCATTGGAAAGCGATTGTTACAATCGTAATCGTAATTGCCGCTGTAGTAATTCTTGTGGCCTGTCCGGCATGCGGAGCTTTAATAGCGGGAGCTTGCTGGGGAGCAATATCCGGAGCAGTAATAGGTGGAGTAGCCGGAGGGATTACAAGTCTTGCCGCAGGCGGTTCATTCTGGGAAGGCGTTGAAGAAGGCGCATTCTCAGGCGCAATAACCGGAGCAATTTTTGGAGGAATTGGCGGAGCAGGTTCTATTCTGGGAACAGTGTCTAATTCATGTAAGTTATTTAATGTAATGAAGTGGACATCAAGAATTACCGGTGTTATTTCAGGCGGAATGGGATTATTTGACACTACTGCATTGGTTGTTGGTCTTTTTGACCCGGAAAATGCATTTGTTCAATTTAATCAGAAACTGCATACAAGTAAATTATATAACGGTTTTCAGTTTACCGTTAGTGCATTGGCGGTCTTTAGCAGCACTACATACAGGGCAATGGGTAAACATAGAGAAACATTAACTTGTTTTGTAGCGGGAACAATGATTCTGACGGCTACAGGTTTGGTTGCAATTGAAAATATCAAAGCAGGAGATAAAGTCATTTCGACAGATCCAGAAACATTTGAAACTGCCGAAAAAACTGTACTTGAAACATACATAAGAGAGGTGAACAAACTTGTTCACCTTACAATAAATGGAGAAGAAATAATTACGACATTTGATCATCCGTTCTATGTAAGAGAGCAAGGATTTGTAAATGCTTGCGAAATTTGGGTAGGCGCTCAACTACTTGATGTAAACAATAACATTTTAGTTGTAGAAAACACTCGCTTTGAACTTGTAAAAAAACCCGTTAAGGTTTATAATTTTCAGGTGGAGGACTATCATACTTATCATGTTGGTGAGAATGAGGTTTGGGTTCATAATGCGGATTATGAAATTGAATTGTCAAGAAGTGAGTATCCTGAATCTGCTAAGCATATTGAAGATGCAATAAAAAAAGGTCAACCTGATGAGCTTACTTTAGATAGAAAAAGTGCTTATGCTAATAGAAAAGAAAGCTTAAAAGGAACGAAAACGGTTCCTGGAATGGATAGAGATGAATATCCTTTTGCAATGACTAAAGAGGGTGGCGCAGGTGCGGATATTCGTCATATACCATATTCTGACAATCGAGGTTCAGGTTCATATTTGAGATGGCAATTGGATAAAATCTCTGACGGAAAAACATTTAAAATAAAAATTGTGGATTAAGGAGTAGCAATATGATTAATGTTGATTTATGGAAAAAAATAAATAAAATGCTTCAGTCATCAGACCGAAAGATCGAATTGTTTCAATGCGACGAAGTGAGAGGAATAAATATTATAAAAGAGATAGGGTTGAATAATACCACAACTTTATCAACTATAATTGCCAATTGTGCAGGAGTTATTGTAGATGATTGTATACGTATTCTTGGTCAAGGTGATGTTAATGTTCATGGGATTTACGAAGTAAATTTAATTGAAAATGGTTCTGCAAATAGAGTTATGGGAATGCTTTTAGTAGCATTCGATATTTTCGGCGGTCTTTTTGCAATGAATATGGGAGCTATCAATGATGAGATAGGTGTTATTTATTACTTTGCACCTGATACATTAGAATGGGAATCAATTGAAATGAATTATTCTGAATTCCTTCAATGGTGCGTGTTGGGGAATATTTCTAAATTTTATCAATCGTTTAAATGGAATGATTGGCGACAGATGGCTAAAGAGGTAAAATTTAATGATGGGATATTAATCTACCCTTTTTTATGGTCTAAGGAACATAACATAAACACCGCTGAGAAAAAAATAGTTTCATTTAATGAATTATTTAATCTTAATATGGATTACAGAAAAAAATTTTTTGAATAAAGTGATTTATATGTCGGTAACGGATATGTTATTTCAACAGCCCCTGAAACATTTGAAACCGCTGAGAAAATTGTTCTTGAAACATATATAAGAGCGGTAACAACTCTCGTTCATCTGACTGTTAACGGTAAAGAAATTATTACAACTGTAGACCACCCGTATTATGTAAAAGGCAAGGGTTTTGTTAATGCTGGTGAACTTGCCATTGGAAATGAACTTCTTGATTCAAGCGGCAACATACTTTTTGTTGAAAAGTTTGATGTTGAATTGACAGAAAAACCGACTAAAGTATATAATTTTCAGGTGGAGGATTTTCATACTTACTATGTTGGTTCGTTGGGTGTGTTGGTGCATAATGCTGGTGATGATTATGCTAAACCAACTGAACCATACAATAGAAAAAAGCATTATGGCAATACTCCAACAAAGAAGGACAGGCAAGTAATAGGTGGTTCGCCAGATCATGATCCTCCACTGGTTAAACGATATTATGAAGGTAATCCTAGCATAGGTGAAAAACCAGGTTATCAAATGACTGCTGCTGAAAGGCGAGCAAGCGCACAGGATCGTAGTCGAATGAACCCTTCAACTAAGGCAGAACAAAATTCGCAAGGTGGACGAATGTCAAAATATTCAAAGGAGATGAAAAAGAAGTATGGACTTGATAAAAATGATTAAAGAGCATTACTTATTGAATTGGAATGAATATTCCGAATGTATTTTTAATAAAGAGCATATTCATGAATTATTGCCCTCATTTAATGTACTAAAATTTGCACCTACTGAAAAAAGAAACTCATGGATTTACGCAACTTGTGGAATGTCAGAAAATGATGAGGAACAGGGGTTAGAATTATTTATACTCGCACCAACTGAGAATGACTTTTTAATTAAGTTACTTGCTGCTATAGCACATTACCATGCTAGTGGAAATGTTCTTAACTTAGGGCACACGGTTAATTTTGGTTGCGCTTGGTATGAAGAGTCTAAATGTGATCATGGTTTAATTTCATTACCATATTTATATGGACCGAATTTGGAATGGCTGAAATCAGGTGCTATGGATATTAGGTTTTTATGGCTCATACCGATAACCGCAGAAGAACTTCAATATAAAAAAGATTGCGGTATAGAAGCTTTGGAAGATAAATTTGAAGAAACGCAGTTTAATTACATTGATCCTTTTCGTAACAGTGTGGTATAATAAGTCATTAAAATAAGTTTACATAAATTTGCATAATAGGTCTACATTCTTATGAGGATTCCAAGCTTATTCATTTAGTTATAAATGGCGAAGAGATCATAACTGCTGTGTCTGGATCAGGGTCCTCACTAATTAGTGATTTAGGCGATATATTAATTAAAGGCGAAGGTATTTCATTTGGAGAGGTACTTTTTAATACCACGTTTTCTGGTGTATTTGGAGCTGCCTTTGCTGGTATTGGTTATGGGGTGTCTAAAGGTTATACTGCGTTGAAAACGATAATCAATAGCAAAAACAATCCTTTAAATATAAAACCAAAAGTATCAAATCCTAAATTAAAAAATATTGTTGATGATTTGTACAAGGGGAAAAATGGTAACAATACAATTGGAAACGGCACAACTATGGATGCTGTTAGAAATGAATTAAAAACCGGCATGCCAACTAATGGGAAATTTCATTTGCAAAAAGCAAAAGATTATGTGAATGCATTAGATAGAATACTGCGAAGAAATGATGTTAGTGATGCAGATAAAGCTATAGCAAAAACATTATTAGAAGATCTAATAAAAGCAATATCAGGAAATTAAGTTAATCGTCATTTTTGTCATTAAACAAAAATTTAGCTTGTAATGATTTATCTCAATGTAACAGGAGGTTTATTTATGTTTTTATATAAAAATGCAATTGAATGTTTAATTGAAAATATACCAGAATTAAAGTCTTTATACGAAGAGGATCAAGAATATTACGAGGATTTACCATATGTTTTTTACGAATCTGTTTTTACAAAATATATTGTAGAAATGCTTGAGAAGAAAATGGATTCAAAATTGGTACGATGCTTTGATTTTGTGGAGAAAGGTCTTAGTGAGGGAGATACAGATTTTAAAAACCTATTAGAGGTTTCTGTTATTGAAGCGTTATTTTTTGAAGGAAAATTTAATGATAAGTATACTTTGAGCTTTTTAGGTAAGACATCACAACAAAGTTTGAGAAAATGTAATAATATTTGAGCACTCATTTTGTGTAAAAGGTAAGGGCTTTGTCAATGCTGGTGAACTTGCCATTGGAGATGAACTCCTTGATTCAAGCGGCAACATACTTTTTGTTGAAAATTTTGACGTTGAGATAAAAGATCAGTTCGCTAATATCTTTATGGTATTTAATAAAATCAAATATAAAGTTATGGAGGTGCAAAAATGCAAACCAATCAAGAAAAAACAGCACAGCTTTTAGCCGATTCGCAATTTGCTTTCATAAACAGCCAAAACAGCGAAGCTCTGCATCTGGCGAATGAAGCGATAAGTCTTGCTCCCAAGAATCCTGACGGCTATAAATGTGCTGGAAACGCATATATGTCATTGGGTGATTATAACAAGGCTGTTGAGAATTATGCTTTAGCGGTTAAATACGATTCTAATAATGGCAACAGGTACTATGATCTAGGCTTTGCCCTCGCTACTAACGAAAAAACAGCGGACGCTATAAAAAATCTTGCAAAAGCCGAAGAATTAGGCTGTTCGCCTGAGAATACGGTGCAGCTGTATAATCTGCTCGGAATTATCTGTTTCGATATCGGAAGATATAAGGACGCTCTTGTAAATCTTGAAAAAGCGGAGCAGATAATCGGCGTGGATATGGATATCATGAAGCGCAAGGTCATTATTTACGGAATGAAGAACGATATCAGAAACGGGCTTCTGACTACCAATCAGATGAAGCTTGTCGCTCCGTCCGACTACACAGGCTATCAGCTTGCATTTAAACTGCTTTGTCAGGCGAAGCGTCTGGAAG
This sequence comes from Ruminococcus sporogenes, assembly GCF_054655175.1. Taxonomy (NCBI): domain Bacteria; kingdom Bacillati; phylum Bacillota; class Clostridia; order Eubacteriales; family Oscillospiraceae; genus Ruminococcus; species Ruminococcus sporogenes. Next base: position 109,738 of record NZ_BAAHOA010000003.1, read on the forward strand.
CCGCAGAACGGGAGCTTGAAATGGCAAAGAAATATGCCGAACTAACCATGGATTATTATTTTGACTGTGTGACCTTTGAAATCCAGAATTATCAGACCGATCAGGACAAGCAGCACTATAATAAGGCGCTGACATTTATTGAAGAAGCGCTTAAAACGTTAAAACCCACATCTGCTGAATTGATCGAAAGTTATATCAATGCCGCAGAAATATATCTGCAGCTTGAAAACCCTGACAAGACAATAGACTGTCTTAATTCAGCGCAAAATCCTGCCGAGTCATATAATCTGGGATTTGATATTATTGATAAGGAATTTGAGCCTGTCAATCTGACAGAATACGACGTTGAGGAAATGATTGAGGCCGATAAGGAACGCATTGCCGAAGAATACGGCGATTACGGTCTGGAGCAACTTGCCGAAAGTATTGAACCTGATGAAAACGGTGCAAGAGAATATCTTACGAACGTTGAAGATGAAGCCGCTACCGAGGAAGCGACGTACAAGCTTGACAAATCGGAAGAGATTGAATTGTCTCCCGAAAATATCGATCAGATTAATCGTCTGTATGTCGGAGCTTATACGCTGAAAAAGGAATTTAATAAAGTAATTAATTATGCAAGAAAATTGCAGACCAGCGAGAGCGTTCATAGTATGTATATTGGTAAATACAGTGAAGTAAACGCTTTTAAAGAACTTGGCAGTCCGGATTCCGATCAGAAATATGAAGAAACAATAAAATTCTTCAGAAATGCTATGATTAAGGATCCGAGTGATATTGCAGCAGTAACATTCCGTATTCAGTGTTATATGGATATTGGAAATTACATCCAAGCTGAACAGCTTTGTGATTTGCTGTCATCAGAAATAAGGAAGCCGCTGCTTGAAAAAATACAGGAAGCAAAGGCTGCGGGGGGTGATAATAAATGAGCTTAGAAAAGGACATTAAGCTTAAAGATACAGCTTTTACAACCGCCTCTGCGGATATGAAAGCGCTTAAAGACAGAGCAGAAAAGCTTAAGGCGGAATTGAATAGTATGTATGAAGATCTCACAACGGCGCTGGACACACCGGCAGGAAAAGAAATTCAAATAACCGCTAAAAATGTCCTTATAAAACCAATTGATGATCTTATACTTGTAATCAAGCAGATGTCAGAAACGCTGGAAGATATAATTAGTTCAGATTATTATAAAGGCGTATTTGACAAATATGCAAGCTTGGTTCAGAATCTTTAATGTAATTAACAGGAGGAAAAGACTATGGCAATGGGAAGTACCGGAACAGTAAATGTGACGCCGGAAATGATCAATAGCGCAATAAGTGCGATTGAAGAGTATGAAACTACAGTAAAATCACTGTATTCAAATCTAGAAAGCACGATGAGCGAATTGATACCGGGCAATTTCAGTGGAAGTGCGGCGCAAGGTTTTAAACAGTTTTTCGATGAAAATATTACTAAACTTGCTGACGCAAATGATGAAAGCACAGCAGTAGCACAAATAATCAAGCTTTTAAAAGAAATAGTAAACGGAATCTCTGACGCAATTCCGAAGGATAATGACGGTCTTGACGATCAGCTTGCAGAGCAAAACACAAAAGCTATGGGAGGTAATTAATTATGGCAGGATGCAGAATAGTAAATCAGGGCGTACTTACAGCTCTTCAGTCAATTGAATCGTGTCGTGCTTCTTATGCAGAAGCGGGACAAACATTGATCAGCTCATTAACCAGTGCAATTGCCGATATGGAGGGAGCGGCAAAGGACGCTTTTCAAGCTTTAATTGATAAAGATATAAAAAAATTTGCAGAAACCGATTTGCCTGAAGCAATCAAAGGTATGCATACTCTTCTTGAGGAAAACAGAAGGAACTTCGAAGAAGTTGATCAGAAAATAGCGGATAATATAAGCGGCAGTTAAATACATAAAAAAAGCGCAGCCTGATATTTTTTTGATTAATAATTTAGGCTGCGCCTTTTTTCGGAGGTGCATACATGGCTTTTAGAATACTTAATGAAGAAGAAATTTTATTGCTTACCGATAAACAGCGTGAGAATTATGAAAACGAACTTGAAGTCCATTGTCAGAGAGCAGCTTTTGTAGAAAAGCTTACCGAAATTGAAAAAGCTGAAATCAAAGAGTATAAACCGTCATTGCACTCTGTCTTCGTTATTAAAGAGCGTCCGTCGGCATTTTTCACAAAACCCGAACCTACGAACTTTAATTTTAAGCGTTTGGTTAAACCTGAGCTTCCTCTTAAACTTTATGGCAAATCAGATATTAAAATTGATTTATCTGAAATTATTAATAAAGCAGATGTAACTAAAGGCGGCAGTAAATTGAACAATATATCTTCCTTAACTACTAAAACGAGCGGTTTCATTAAATACGAGCCGAGGCGATATAATGTCACAAAATTTTCTAAACCAACCGTACCTAATAGAAATTTTATTCAGGTATATACCGTACTTCAGGAACACGTAAAATTTAAAACTCCTTTAAATATAAACTTTAAGCCTTTCAATACTTCTGTTCAAACTAAAGTGGTCTTATCCAACATATCAAAACCTTGTAAAATTGAGAGGTCTTTTGTTAAACCCGATAAGCCTAAGTTTAATAATAAAATAAATAACAGACATGATATTCATATAAAAAACTTTAAAATGCCTGAATTTAAATTGAAAGCTTATTCAGATATATATAAACCAAATATAAAAATTGACGATTTTAAACCTATAAAAATTAATAAACCTGAATTTGAAATCAATGTTACAAGTAATATTAATTTCAGGTCATTTAAAATGCCGGAAATCGTATTGGAGAATATGTCCGGTGTGTTTATTCCTAAAGTTGAAATCAAAGGTTTTCAGCCTCCTGCGAAGCCTGCCTTCAGCATTACGGTAAATGCCGGAGCTGCAAATATTAAACCGTTTAGTATGCCTGAGCTTGCTGAAGCAAAACTGCCTGAAATAAAGAAAATAAGATTCAAACACCACAGATTCAGCAAACCGGATATATGCAAGTTTAGCGTTAATACGAATATAGCTAATAACGTCAATATAAAAACCTTTGAAAAGCTTCAGACAGTTAAACCCCAAATGTCTGAAATATCCAAACCGGAAATTAAAATGAAAAATTTTTTAAAGATTCAAAATACTGATGTTAAAATTTCTGCACAAGTTAAACCGGCAGCAGCGGTAAGAACCATTAATTCATTTAAAATTGCTAAACCAACGTTTGCCGATATTATAATTCCCAAAAAATATGCAGAATTAGACGTCGGCGAAATAATTAAACAATTCAAGGAACTGTGATATGAAGAATAACGAAATAATGATTTCTACAAAATTTGAATTTAATAATCATAAAACTCAAATTTTGTCTTTTCTCGTGCTTAAGGACATTACGCTCAGCGCTTTGATTGAAGCTATATATTATGGATTGAAAAAATCAAAGGAATATGGAGATTGTTTCGAGCTTTTTGATGAATATATCCGTACACGCAAGGAACTTCAAGTACTATATACGTCAAAGGGCAGTCATAGTATTATTGATTTTACACAAAAGGTAAAAGACGGAGAAGAAAGTAAAAGAATTTATGACATGGAACTTTTTAAGCTTGGATTTGTTACGTCAAGCTGTATTTTAGTTACACTAAATACCGAAGTGAAGAATTCTGCTTTATTTACGAAGGTTGAAAACAGTTATATTTTGAAGGAAAAGGATTCTCTTGAATATAATATAAGTACCCGCAGACTAAATGTTATCGAATCTTCTGTGATTGATATTATATCTCCGAACGATATGCCTCAAAGGGATAAATCAACGCTTCTTGATGTAGTTATTCCTACGGTACTTTCAACAGGAGGTATGCTTGCCGCACGATTTTTGATAATGAGGCTGGCGCCCGGCGCATCGTCTATGGGAAATACAATGCTTTTGATGTCAGGAGCAATGGGCGTAGTATCTTTGGTAACTTCATTTTACAGCTATATGAAAAAAAGAACTGATTATAAGAAAAACGTAGAAGAGTGGAAAACCAATTATGAAAATTATATTTCAAGAATCATCAAAACAATTAAAGAATGGCAAGAAAGCGACATAGTATATCTGAACAGCGTATATCCAAATATGGATACCCTTTTTAACAATACGTCCGAAATTAACAATATTATTTTTTCTCGTTCTCAAAATGATAATGACTTTATGAAGATATCTCTTGGAACATCCAATGAAGTCAAACCGCTGTTTGAAATCAAATCTGAGAAGAAGGATAATATTTTTTATGATATATATTATAAAATGCGCAAAAGCAATGATGGAATTGATATAATAGTTCTTTCAAAAAAAGCGGATAAAAAACTGAAAAAGCTAACGCCCGAAGAAATTTCTGAAAAGGAAAGAAACAAATTTTTACTTACGGATCTGGCATATAATTTTGCTAATAAAGGAGTAGATGAGAAAAACGATGAAATTATAGGCTTTAATTACCTGAGAAGCGTAAGCGGAAAAAACCCTCCCCTGCTGCTTGACCTGAAAAACTGCGGAGCTTTGGGCGTAATTTCAAACGATATTCAAACGTCTCATAGTTTTATTCGTCATATTATATTTGAATTGTCATATTATCATTCGCCTGAAGATATTCAGTTTGTTTTTTTCTTTGATGAAGAAAAGAATCTTGAAAGGCAGAATGCGCTTATAGAAGATTACAGATATTTACCGCATACCAACGAACTGTTTGACGGTATTTCACAATTTGTTTTTGATAAAGAAAGCTCCGGTATAGTTTTTGGACAGCTTCTGAGTATTATGAATAATCGTTCTTCAAATAAAAGAGAAGACATTGAGGATGGAATTTCGGATCAGAAGCAAACTCAGGTTGTATGCGTGGTTTTTTATGATTATGATATTAAGGAAACAGGTTTTTCAAAATATCTGCCCGAAGTTCCGAAGGAAGGAGAACCATATGTAAACTCGCTTGGATTGACTTTCATTTTTATTCAGGCGGTAAAGGATATGCTGCCGAAATACTGCGGTAATATTGTTAATATTGATAAAGAAAATGAAAAGGAGAGAAAAGTAAGTCTTAGATACAATATTCTCAGCAGAGAAACTTTGAACGTTTTAAGCGAGGATAAGGATGATAAAACTAAGGCAAACGATACAGATAAGCTTATTGAATATAAATATTTCCGGAATGAATACATTTTCGATCATGAAAAATACAGAGACAAATATGCTCTTGCTTTTAAGCAGCTTAGCGCAATTTATTATACGCGAGTTGCGGAAAACGGTAACGTTCCGTCTATGGTTACTTTGTTTGAACTTTATGGTTATAACTCAGAGAAGATTGAGAACGGAGAAGTAAGGCGAAGCATAGCTGAAAGCTGGAAAAATACAGAAAAAAATGACGTGACCAGAAATCTATGCGTTCCGATAGGCAAAAATGAACACGGATCTATGTATCTTGATTTGTATGAAAAAGCGGACGGTCCTCATATGCTTGTTGCCGGAACAACAGGATCGGGTAAATCAGAATCAATAATCACTTATTTAATAGGATTGTGTATGAAATTTTCTCCTATGGATCTTAACCTTATGCTTGTAGATATGAAAGGCGGAGGATTTTCAGACCGATTGGGGAACTTACCTCACTGTGTAGGCGTGGTAACGGATACTGCCGGAGAAGACGAAGGAACTTCTGCGGCGTATATGCTCAAGCGTTTTCTGGAATCTCTGAACGCTGAGATTAAAAGACGCAAATTACTGCTTTCAAGCTTTGGAGTTGATAATGTAGACTCATATATCAGAGCTCTTAGAATTATAAGACAAATTAAAGAACTTGAGAGCGAACCGGAAAATACTGAAATAATTTTGAAATTAAAAAAGAAGCTGAATGAAAAGCAGACAAAGCTTTTAGATAGGGATCTGAAAGAGCTTTCACAATTATCTCATCTTGTACTTGTTGTTGACGAGTTTACTGAGTTGAAACGCTTTTCTAATGAAAGCAGCGATGTTGATTTTATTGCGGAAATAACCACCATCGCGCGTGTCGGCCGTACTTTGGGATTTCATATAATTCTTGTATCTCAGAATATAGAAGGAGCAATTACAGACGATATCAGAGTTAACTCCAAAGCAAGAATATGCCTAAAGGTAGCGACAAAGCAGGCGTCTAAAGAAATGATAGGAAACACTGCCGCTGCAGCGCCGACAATGCCGCTTAACGGACGAGCCTATCTGCTTGTCGGAACAGGTACAAGATTTGAATATTTTCAGTCCGCTTATACCGGAGCTAATAAGAACCTGAATATTGAACAGCCTGTTATCGTTACTCAGGTTACGAATTCAGGAAAGTTCAACAGTGAATTTTATTCTTCTAAAAAAGATAATATAATTAAAAAGAAAAAAAGTGAAAATGTCAGCGAACATGATACGCAGCTTGCGTATATAGTCAATACGATAATAGATATAGGCAAAGAATCGGAAAAACCGCGTCAGATATTTCTGCCGCCGCTGCCTGCGATAATTTTAGATAAAACAGAATGGGAGGGGTTAGATTGAGCCGTGAGAATATGCTGTGTACGCTTGGCAGATTTGATATACCCATAATTCAGCTTCAACCGCCGTTTACTGTCGATCTTCTTGATTCAAATCTGATTTTATTCGGTTCTGCAATGAGCGGTAAAACAACTTTTCTTAAAACTCTAATTAATATTCTGCATAAACAGTTTGACGAGCACGATGAACAGATTTTTATACTTGATTTCGGAGGCGGATTATCTGATTATAGGAATATGCCTTTGGTATCTGCATATTTTGATAATTCTAATGAAGAATACGTTAAGCGGGTATTCAAGATAATGGATAATATTCTTAAAGAAAACATCCAAGCGCTTAACGGAAAAAATTTTCGGGAAGTATCTGATCAGCCCTTGCATACTACGTTCATAATTGATAACCTTAATGCCTTTATAGATGAACCGAGGTATACGTCATATCATGAGAAGCTGTCCAAACTGTGCCGTGACGGATTGTCTAAGGGAATTACAATTACAGTAACAGCAAGTGAAACGAAAGGTATTACTTCTTATCTCGGAAGCTTCAAGCAGAAAATTGCACTGGATATGCCGGCCGATAAATATATAGAAATATTTAGCGGTAAGGCGGATCAGATAGGTAATAATCCCGGACACGGTTTTGCAAACGTCACAATAAAACCATCGGGAGTTACAGGAACCTTTCGAATGAATCTTCCTTACGAAATACAGTGCTTTAAAGCTCAGGATTTGGACGAAATTGAAAGCCGCGATAAAAGAAATGAAACTTTATCGTTTAGATCTGCGCTTGGGAAAAAATTTGGTTATAACAGTGATACTGGAGAGTATAAAAAGCATGTAAAAAAATATCTTACGTTTCCAAAGGAGCTTACAAATTCTGAATATGAAAAGCTTAAGCAAATTCCGCATACTAAAGGCCACTCCGTAATTCCTGTGAGCGTTGGCCTCGATTATGTTGATTTTTATCCTGTGACTGTGGATTTGGGCAAATCTCATATTATCGCAATTTACGGAAAAAAGGAATTCGGCAAAACAAATTTACTAAAACTGCTGCTTAATGGTTTGGTAAGTCAGAAAAATAATGTACGATTGGTATTTTTTGACGATGGGCGCAATCAGTTAAGCTGCTTGTATGATGAATATAAAAATAGCCGGAATTGTGTGCTGATAAATAAATTTGATAAAAAAGATCTGCCTTTGAAAGACGGGACGACAATTAGCCGAAAAATTTCACCTCTGCAGCAATTCTATATATATCTCAATGAAAACTATATTGAATTGGATAAAAGGTTTCTTGCCGGTATATATGGCGTAAGCGAGAATCTCAAAAAAGAATATGAAAATATTCCCGACTGCAATGCCGTAGAAACGCCTTTTACTGCATTTGTAATTCAGAGTAAATTGATTTATTTAAACACACCTGACGGCAAACGCTTTATAAATTCAATACTTCCACAGCTATCTGCCGTCGCGGAAGAACGCGGTTTTTTGTTTATCTTTACTGATGTTCAGAAAATCAGCGACAGTGAACAGAATTCTTTTTTTAATAACAATATTTCAACTGCATTTTTATTGGATAATATTGCAGAATTTGCAGGAGAAAGAGGTCAGAAAACCATTTTCGGAAATATGGATGTAAAAACATTAAAAGAGGATTATGCAAGATGCGAGTTAGGCGACGGGTATTTTTATGACGTGGAAGCGGATAAATTATCAAAGCTAAAATTTATTAAATATTGAAAGGATGTTGACTATGTCAGGATCAGCTTTTGTATCAGCGGATATTGAAAAGCTTGTAAGGTTTGAAAGCAGAAGCAGAAACGCAATTGACGAATTCAGTGCTATTAAGAAAAAATTCAATGACATTAATAAAACGCTGCTGGATAATTGGAAGGGTGATGGAAAAGAAGCTTATCAGCAAGTATCGGACCATATACTTGAAAACATAGGCGGAATAAAAGATATTTTGGATTCTATAAACGAATGCGTAGTTAAAGATACAAAAGACGCTTATCTGAAGCTTGACGAAGAGCTCGGCGATTTTAATAAAAATCCTAAAACTGAGGAAGGAGCATAATTCGTATGGGTAAACCGACCGTAGGCGAGATTGCTCCGCAAAAAGGAAATATAAGAATAAAAAAAGAACAGACAAAGCTTTCCGAGCTTGAAAAAAATTCTCCAGAAAGCATTTATAAATTGATTTTTACTGAACATAAAGGTAAGGAAACAGTAAACAATGAGCAATGAGATTTTCGGAACTGATTTTAAATATACCATAGACTCCTCTTACGGTATAAATAAAGACGGATTTATAGCTATAGGTACTGAAAGTATCGTATATAAAGGACTTAAAACAGCATTAAAAGGCGGACTGCAATTTTCATGCGTATTAAAGTTTAAGCCGAAGACGGTTCCTGTCAACGGAGAAATTGTAGACAGACTCGAAATTTTTAAAAATGAAGAACTGAAAATTTTTGAGGAACTTCAGGAATGCAGATCTATTGTACGTATATATGATGTTATTGAAGATTTAGGAATGTTCAGTCTTCCGTGTGACAAAATTAAAATAGGAATAATAAATAATACAGGTTATTTCTGCGTTGTTGAGGAATTCATTGACGGCTGGTCGCTCGAAGAATATTGCCGTGAAGAACGATGGAAACTGAAAAAAGTCGAGCAGCTGGAAAACGGATTAAATAAAATAGTGAATTACCATGAATTCACCGAAGAAGAAAAATACCGTATCAATCTAAGCTATTATAAGAATTATGATAACGTTCTAAAATACCAAAATGAAATTTTTCAGTTTATGATAAATCTCTGCGATATCCTTGAGTTTGTAACCGAAAAAAAACAAATTTTACATATGGATATCAAGCCGGAAAATATTATGGTAACAAAATATGGCAAGGAATTGGTTTTAATAGATTTCGGCAGATCAAAAAGAATTAACAAGTCTGAAGGATTTGCTTTGAGCAAACTATCTAAGGTTGATTACAGAGATAATGAAACTGTTGAAAAAATGTTTCAGCACGGTACGTTGGGTTATGCGGCTCCCGAATGCTATGCAAAGCCGGCCGATGGATCTGAGTTTCCTTTTGAACTCAATTTTACTCAAGGTAAATTGTCTATCGAGAGCGATATATTTTCATTTGGAGCAACCTTCTGGGAGTGTCTTAACATTTTTGAGTTAGTAACGAAAAGCCGGAAATTTTCAGAAGATGTTCATGATTTTTATAAAGATAACTTTTTAAACGATAAAGCTTATTGCAGCAGAGATTTATCCTTTACTTCAATACATTATCATAAGAAGCTTGAAGACGTTATTAAAAAATGCACGAGGAAACGCAGCATGGATTATTTGAATCAGGACAATGACAGTTTCTATCATTCATATAAGGATTTAAGAAGGGATATAGAAGAGGCGAAGAACTCATCGCCCACAATTGTCAGATCAGAAAATATAAAGGTAAGAAACGCTTTTAGTATGTTTGGAGGAATGATTGCGTTATGTATGACTTTTTTAATAATATCAGGCGTTTATCGTATAGTGGGATTTAGTGTTGCTGAACAAAAGTGGTCTAATCTTAATTCAAATTATAACGCAACTCAATTTCATAAATTAGAAATAGTTGCAGACGATCTTATCAAAACTGCCCCTAACGGAAGATTTGACGAAACATACTCTATGATTGCAGAATTTACTTATAAAAACGGAGATATTGATTATCAGGAGGCCGCTCTGCTTGTAAGTATTCTTGAAATCAAAAAAACAGACTTATTGAACGAATACATCGACGAGATAATGCAATATGCCAACTCTAAAAATTTCAAGGAAATTTCAACAGAAATTATAAAACTTGATGTTAAAAAGAAAGGCATAGGTTACGAACTGGCTGAAGCAATATACAATGTAGAGGTAGGAAAATCAGGTATATTGGACGCTTATGGCCTACTGGAAAAACTTAAGGATAACGGACGGTTTAAAAATGCTGTTGTCAAGCTAAAAAATGTACTTGACAACGATGAGTCTATTGAGCTAATAGCTAAAAATAAAAATGTAAGCAGAGCCGAAATCCAGCAATTCTTAAAAGACGTTCACACTGGGAAATGAGGATTAGATATGAAAAAAATATTACAAAAATATTTGCTGCTAAAATACATAGTATACTCGTTTGTAAAAACATTATTAATTTCATTGCTGACTATAGGCGTGCTTTTTACAGTACTTATTCTGACGGGCGCATATACTGAAATTGAAAACAGACTTGACTTGAAATATAATTCTCCTTGGATATTGGGGCCATTAGTTATAGCGGCAGTATTAGCGGCGGCATCGTTTATCTTTGGACTTATTATGTACCTTTATAAATATAAAAGAAACATATCAAAAGGCGAATTTTATAAGGCGCTGTCCGGCGTAATGGATGAAAAGGAAAATTGAAGATAATTTAAAAGCTATCTGTACGGAGGTTTTAAATAATAAGCATTGATTTAATGGTGATTATAATTAACTGCATAAAAACATTCGGCTTTTTTTCAGCTGAAACATATTGAATATAAACAGAACGGAGTGTTTAAAATGAAAAAAAGAATTATGGCTGTATTTATGATAATTTTATTTACTGTAAATAGTTTTCCCCTTTCAATATTAACTGCTATAGCCGAGGAAATTAACTTAATCGAAGTATCTCTAGACGACGATTTTACAGAAAAAATAAAAGTTATAAATAAGCAGTACGACGGTACTGTAACAGCCGAAGTCGATTTTTCTGACGTAGAAATTAATAATAAGAATCCGGAAGACGAGGTTTACTTTGCCGCTTCAGCTGAATTTGCTAACAAGAACGCTTCTGAAGGTCCTATTAAAGTAACTATTAATAATATTCGGTTGGAAGGCGCGGATAAAAGTAAATATAAAATTATAAATAATATAAACAGCATTGAAAAATATGCATATATAACGCCTAAAATAATAACAGTTACGCCTGAAGCGAATTCTATATTCAACGGGCAAAATATACCCGAGATCGAATATAGTATTGATCAAACAAACATAATTGCAGAGGATTCTGTAAAATTTACTGTAAAAGTTGATTTACAGAACGGTTTAGCCGGAATCGGAAAATATAACTATACTTGTGATTCGGATAATAAGAATTATATAGCTTCAATTGCAGACAATATCAAATTCGAAATCAAGGAATATGATCCTGAAATTACGGCTATTCCTGATAATGAAAGCAATATATACTATACTAATAAAGCGGTTCTTCATTCACCGGAAGGTTTTTTAATAAGCAGCGACGGTATCAGTTTCAGTGATTCTATTGACGTGGACTTATATGCAACACATAATAATGTTCCTAATGAAATTACATATTACCTAAAAAATATTGACGCATCTTCTCCGGCTATAAATGCTGTAAGCAAAGAAATGAAATACGAGTATTATTGTAGCTGCGATATACCTGAAATTATAAGATCGCAAATAAAGCCGTTAAGTTCAGAGGACAATTTAAATCCGTTTTCATTTGGATGGGTAAGCAGCGGCAGTGTGGCTGTAGAAATTACGGCAAATGGTACGGAAATTGATCAGAGAACATCTATATCTCTGAATAATAATGGATTTGAAGAAGAAAAAGAAGCGGAAGGCACGCTTGGCGAAGACGGAATATGGTATTATTCTGCTGAATTCATAATAAATTTGACCGATAAAGAAGCCGATGATTGCTATTTAACCGCACATTCACTTAATGAATCCGGTTTGGAAAATGAGAAACAGCTTATACTGACAGATGAGTACAGTAATACTGCTCAATATAATCAAAATCGTATTATTTTTGATAAGATAAAACCGTCAGTTGATGAAAACATGAGTATTTACTATAACAATAACGAACGTTATGTAGAAGTTAAAGGAGAAATATATGACGCCGATTCCGGTATAAATAAAATTGAGTATCAATGGAACGATGACAAGGAAGATGGATATACTATTTACGAATTTGACATCAAAGGCAACGAAAATCCAGTAAGAAATGTTAATTTTAATATAAACACAGCTTATGGCAATTTTAATGATGACTATGTTGATTTATATAGCCTGTATTTAAAAATTACCGATAACGCCGGAAATATATCAATCGTTACTATAAAAAACAGTGAGAATGGACGCGATACAGAGCCTCCCATTATAAACGACATTTATTTCCGTAAAAGCGTAGGAAGTCAGGACGATACGGATTTATCTGAATTTATGAATATAACCGAAAACGGAAATTTTGCTAAAGAAGAAATTGAACTTGTTGTTGACGCTGAGGACGTATCTGAAACAAAGTATAAATCCGGAATTGAATCTGTTAAGTTATACGACGGTTATAGCTGTAAAAATTATGAGCAGTATGAAATGAATGGTCAATACATATTTGAACTTCCTTTGAATACAAAGATAGAAAATATGGTTATAAAGCTTACAGACAAAAACGGTATGGAATCTTGTATAAATGTAAACGATAAAATGGGGTTAGATTCAAATCTGCTTATCATTGAAAACGACGCGCCTAATGTAGACTTTATCGTTAAGAACACATTGAATAATGAAGTGAAGGTTTCAGATTTTAACGATTTGCAATTAAATTCCGATGGGAACATTTGGTATAATGAAAATGACAGCGAAATATCATGCGAAAAATACAACGGTAATTTTATTATTTCTGTAAATGATTTTTACAGCGGAATTTGCAAGGTTGTAATTTCGGAGTCTGGTAAGAATCTAGTTGATAATACATTTGATAATTTAGAAGAAATAAAAACCGAATACAATTTTTCAGTAAAATCGTCAGAGCTGGATAATGGAGAACATCACTATATAATTGAAGTTACGGATAATGCGGGTAATGAAAAAATTTATGAACAATTTATATACGTTGATAAAGAAAAACCTAATGGAAATATTTCAATTGAAGGTCCTGATGGTAAAGTAATTAATGGAGAGCTTTGGTTTGATAAAAATGATATAATTACAGTTCGTGTAAACGCTGATCAAGATCTTTCCGGTCTTGATGAAGTTATAATTTACATAAATAATAAGGAATTCATCTTTAAAGGCGATCAGATTATAAAAGACAAAAACGGTTATTATGTTAAAGTAAACACAAATGATCTGATTTATAACGACGAACATAAATATCAGATATCGGGTTCATTAATTGACGTTGCTCAAAATACGTTTAATTTAAAGCCTCTTACCGTTTACATCGACTGTTACCAACCATCGATTGACAGATTTACAGTTGAGAAAAAAAACAATGTAATTGAAAAAGTATTAAACGTTCTTCCTTTTGGCGTATTTTCAAACGATACTCTAATTTTTAAGGCTTATGTTTCCGATCCGGAGTTTGACAGCGGAATAGATTTTGTAACTGTTGAGTACGACGGTTTGAATAAGCCGATAATTATGCACAACGAGGGCAACGGTATTTATTCTATTGAAATTCCGGCTGGAACAGAAGTTTTTCAGAGCGATATTATAGTTACCGCTTATGATAGATATGGAAAAACAAGTCCTAATTGTCCTAACCTTGAAAATACAGAACAGGGAAAAGGCGTTTCAAATAACGTTTTCGCAATGATAGAAACAAACAAACCTTATGTAAATATAAGTAAACCTAAAGGCGACGGTATTAAAAGAACAGACGGTCAGGTATGGTACAATACTAATAAAACAATTGCTGCATATGTCCAGGATGAGGATTCGGGTATACGCAACGTAAATATAAATGTTAACGGAATTGATATAACAGAAGATAAAAACAATTTTATTATTCCTAAAATATCCGATACTATGTCGGCTGGAAATAGAGATAATTCTAAATATGTTTATACCTTTGATACAGACTATTTAACCTCTATAGCCGGAGAATCTGAAGATGGTAAATACACTATATATATTGAAGTTACAGATAATGCAGGAAACGTAAATTCACAGGCTCATACCTATTATATCGATAAAAGCAACCCTGTTATCGAGAAGTTTGAATTTGTTCCTCATGCGTCGGACAGCATTAGTCAAACCAACGAATATATAGAATATCTGGAATATGGTTTTTATTTTAAAAAAGATTTTATAGCAAATATATATATTTCAGATGTTTTGCCTTCTTCCGGACTTAATAAAATTGAATATCGCTTAGTATCGTATGAGAATGGAAAAATAAAAAATGAAGATATCGGATATAAGATAATTTCGGACGGCGTGGCAGCTTTGGAAATTCCGGCTGGATTTAAAGGGCAGATATTCGTCAGGGCTTATGATAAAGTCGGAAATTATTCTGACGAGGAAACGCCTAAGGCTTTTGTTTCAGATAACGTCCCGCCGGAAATAAATATAGTAGGTATGGACAAAACCAGCCGTCGAGATGCGATGAGTCATATGCTCTATACGTCTGATGTTACTTTTACAGTTACCGTATCAGACGAAAAGTCAGGTATAAAGGAAATCGGATACTCGCAAAGTTCTGAAAAAAATAGTTTTGACAGAGTATCAGTTATTATAGGCGATAATAGATATTCTGTTGGCGATGATATAGGAGAAGGCTGGATAGTTTCAAAGGTAGATGAAAATCTTGTTACCGAGGTTACTAAGACATTCACATTCAGCAGTGATGATAATGATATAATACTGTCATTTGATTCAATTGATAATTCGGGTAATGTAAATGCGGGCGTTCAATGTGATATGTTTACTATAGATAAAACGGCTCCTATTATAAATGCCGAAATCAGCAGCGGAATTAATAATACAAATTATTATAATTCTGAAAAAAAGGCTTTTATCACTATAACTGTTATAGAAAGAAATTTTGACGAAAATCTAATAAAGACAGTTATAGAAAATACATATAACGGCAGAATACCCAATCTTTATTTTGAAAGTTTGTCTTTGACAGAGCATAAGGCGGTTATAGCGTTTTCAGAGGGCGACTATACGTTTGATATCAGAGGAACTGATTTGGGCGGTAATTCGGCAGAAATAAATATGGATTATGAGAAAATCAGGAGATTTTTTGTTGATGAAACGCCCCCGGCTATTGAAGAAAATTTCAGCGAGTTTATAAATGAAGATACCGGAAATTATTTGAATACGAAAAGAACCGCTGTAATAAAGATTATAGAACATAATTTTGATCCTAATTTAATGGGGCTTAAAATTACAAGAAAAGAGGCCGGCAGCATACACAATGAAAACGGTTTTGAAGATGTTACTTATTCGATGGTTAGTATGGCGGATTGGATCAGCGAAGATGATAAACATACTTTATCAATTACGTTTGATGTCGATGCAGTATATATGATTGAAATATTCCCTTCAGACCCTTCAGGAAATCGTTCAGAATTCAGAATATCGGAGATATTTGAAATTGACACGACCATACCAGTTGTCGCTTTTAAAAACGGAAACAGTGTTACAAAAGATAATGATATCGAATTTTTGGATGTATATACCTACGAAAGAAAGGATGAATCGACTCCGACAGTTGAGTTTACAGATTTGAATTTCGATCATATAAAATATATTATTACGGAATATACTCCGGAATATATAAACGGAAAAGAATTAGCAGATGTAAGGCCAGTTAACGTTTATATGGATGAAGATAAGAATAAGTCAGGAACTATCGGCAAAAGCTTATTCACACTACCTGATTTTAATAAGGACGGAGTTTATTCGGTAGAATTAACGGCTGTAGATAAGGCAGGAAACGAAAGCGTATTAAATTCAAATACATATATGAGAATTGTAAATAATGATGTTCTGGCTTACATTCCAAACAGTAATTTAACTGCAAAAACAGGATGGTATTCATTCCAATATGAAAACGGTGATCCTATTAGTATGAAACCCGATAATTTCAGCGATATAGAAATTATTGTTATTGCTAAAAGCAATACAAATACGGATATTGTTTTGAGAGATTATAATGGCGAAGAAAAAAATACCAATCTACAGGCTGAAACGGAAGATCAGTTATATGGTATAAGCGTAAACAGGTATACGTTAAAATCAGATTATTTCAAAGATAATTTTCAGAACGACACAGATATAGAACTGTATTTATCAGTAAAAAATGAAGGTCGAAGAATAGATTTAGGCAAAATGCATATTGATAATATCGCGCCTTCCTGTGAATTACCGGATGAATTTGAATCATGGCATTGGTATTTTGGTGAAGATCAGCGTACAATTTCCGTATTGAATATAAATGAACTGCTTGACGAAACAAAATGCAAGGTATATGATAATGGCATGGAAATTGACTTTAATTATTCAAGTCAAGATAAAAGTCTTACGTTTACACTTGAAAAGGGTTGGCATAATGTAGGAATTAAGCTGGAGGACGTCGCAGGAAATATAAATAATATTCAGGAAATAAGCAATGTTTATGTTGGATACTTTTGGCTGTGGATTATTGGCTTGTCATCATGTGTAATAATTGGAGCATCTGTTTTTATTTTTTACTTGGTAAGAAAAAAACGCAATAACTAGTTAAACTAATGAAAGTGATTACTTTAAAAGCTGTAAATTGAAAATATAAATACCTAACATGGCATTTTCCTTTATTTTTTTGACACACCCCCCTTGTCACCATGAAACGGGAAAGCTAATAAGAAAAAGGAATATATATAAATACAAAGAGAAGTGTATAGTAATTTAAAACGGAACGTGTAAAAGCGTTCCGCTTTTTTTGTCTGTGAATTTATTAATTGTTTTACTCTGCTTAATAACAATAAATAAGAGTTAATATCCAAACTGCGCGGAAACGTATTTCTAAAAGGCTATATTAATGTCAGATGAATTATTTATACCATTTAAGCACATATTTCGGCATTAATATAAAAATATAGACAACTTAGTGGTATAATTAAATATTAGCAAAAGCAACCAATAAAACCAAAGAGTAAACAAGCTTTTAAGGCGTGTTTAGCTCAAACTCTGTTGTGCTTTAAAGGCAGAACGGAGTTTTTTTATGCTCATTTTTAAGTGGCAGTGCTTTGTCGCCAGATATCCTTATACTTTCGTTTTTAAAATAGGGGTCTTAAAACGCCCCTCCCACTCCCTTATAAGTAGAGGTGGAAAAAAGCCTCCTGGATGATAATGAACTTCTATTTAGCAAAATATGCCAGCGGCATATTTCGGGCCCCCTTGACCGGAGAATCAGGCAATGAGGGCGGCTCTATGAGAACCACAGAGGGATGAGATTTCCATGAGATCGATAAGCTGTCGATCGTTTCCGGTATTGGATAAATTTCGTGATAAATCGTCTGATGCAACGAATCAGACGAAGGCAAAACGATAAAAGCTTGTCCGCGCCATAATCATGTTTATTCCATAAAGGAAATCGGATATAAACGACAGAAAGAGCTGATTAAATGAATAATGTTTCTAATGAATAATGTTTCTAAGGATAAAAGACGCAGGGAGGAATACGGCTGGCAGCCTGTGGCCGGCGACGGATCAGGTATTTCGCTGAACGTTCCCTGCGTCAGATTACCGGATAATCATAAATGCAAGGGCTGCGTATAGTACAGCAGGGATACCGACGTTCTGTACTGTCCGTTTGCCAAATGCATAAGGAAAGACCAGCTATAAAAAGTCAATACCCAAAATGAAAAAATCAAGATAAATTTTTAGGATTTTTCGTAGGGGTTGGCAAATAAGGTCTGTTCTCTTTGAGAATAACAAAAATAATATTACAAAGCTTGCGAGCAACACCTCCGACAGCAGTGAGATGGTGCTTGCCTCTGGCTCTGAGAGATTGATAATATTCAGATAAAACGGGGTCGCAGAAAGCGGCACGCTGTGCGGCAAGCCAGATAGCTCTGCGCAGATAAGGTGAACCACGCTTGGAGATTTTGTTTTTAGTTCCTGAAAACTCTCCCGATTGTTTAACGGTAACGTCAAGTCCTGCAAAGGCAACAAGCTGATTAGGACGTTCAAAGCGGTTGATATCGCCGATCTCACTGACGATGATTGCACCAAGAACATCACCGATACCGGTGATAGTGGTTATGTATTGATTGGTTTCGTGAAGAAGATTTGAAATCTGTTCTTCAAGCTCAGAAAGCTGATTTTCAAGGAAAACAACCTGCTGCATAAGCTGCTTGATCTGAAAAGAAAAAGCGTCTTTTGCAAAGGCGATACCAAAGGTGTTTTTAGCAGCAGCTTTGAGTTCTTCAGCCTTCTCTTTGCCAAATTTACCGTGACTTGCTTTGTTCAAAATGTTGGTAAGCTTTCTTGTGGAAATTGCAAGCATATCTTCAGGTGTTGGGCAGTTCAGAAGCAACTCGGTTGATGAGCTTCCGAATGTATCTGAAAACAGCTTGTCATACTCGGGGAATACTTGGTCAAGCAATGCAATTACACGTCTTTTGCAGTCGCCGCAGGCGTCCACAAGTGCAAGACGATAGCGTGAAAGCTGTCTTAATGCAATGATATTTTCCTCAGAAAGCGAGGTTGCGGAATATTCTCCGAAACGCATAATCTGAGCGATGATATATGAATCCTTAGAGTCGTTCTTGGTCTGACGAATATACATTTTTCTGAAAGCTTCGGACTGAATAGGGTTGATAACCTTGACAGTATATCCAAGCTCAAGGAAAAAAGCATATACGGAAAGCCAGTAGTGACCAGTTGCTTCCATTCCGATGATAACATCGTCAGGAGCAATTTCAAATTTTTCAAAAACAGCAAGGATTTTTCCACAGCCTTGCTTGTCGTTGGAGAAGGGGATGCTGTCAAGCAGAGTTTTGCCGTTTATGTCGATGACGGAAGCCTCGTGCTTGTATTTAGCGATGTCAATTCCGCAATAAAACATTGTGATACACCTCGTAAAATTTTGTTACAGCAAAGGTTATCCTCTGTATTTTACGGAAATACAACCTCGTTAGATATTCAGCACTTAAATGCTATCCAGCTCATTCGCATCTGTCCGTAAAGCAGAGGCGCTACTCTTTCAAAGGAAGCCTTGCTTCAAGGAAGCGAACAGCGCCCTCTGACTGTACAGATTTATTATCTCACATTTCTGTGTGATAAACAAGAGGTTTCATAGGGGTTCTCTTTAAATTACCCTTAAATTTATTATACGAGGAAGCGATAAAAATGCTGATTAAGCGGGGAGATATATTTTATGCGGATCTGAGTCCGATAATAGGTTCAGAGCAGGACGGAATACGTCCCGTTCTGGTTATACAGAACGATACCGGAAACAAATACAGTCCTACCGTTATAACGGTACCCATATCCTCCAAAAAGAAAAACAGCCTTCCGGTGAATTTGCAGGCGGCGTGTACGGAACTGTAAATGCAGAAACTGCTGAGTTTACTGAGATAATTCCGGAGGAAGAAATAATTCAGTCAAACGCCGAGCTTCTCTCGGATATCTATTCAGACGAAAGTATGTCTTCAGATTTGCTCACAGAAATAAGCGACACCGTTTTGATTGATTCTTCAAGCGCTGTTTCTGCGGCAAAGGAAACAGAGGAAACCGCAGATCAGACAGATATACAGGTAATTATACTGACGGAGAATATGTCTGCGTTCGGTAGAAGCAAAAGCTGAAACATCAAGTATAAATGTAATAACTAAGGATGATGATGAAGTAACAGAGATAGTCGAGGAATATTTAAAAGAAAAGTATAAAAAAGAATTTGAAATAGCGTTAACCGATAGACCAAGCAGCATTTATAATAGTTATTATTTGACTGCATACGATGAAAATTATGATTCAATGAATATAACAATTACGTTTGCAGATGAAGAAAATTATACAATATCAGACGATGTTTTACGAAAGTACCAAAGATACCCAATAACAGCTTGACAGAAGAAATAAAGGAAATTGTAAGCTTGTGTGAACAACTTGCACCGAAATACGGAGAAAAGGCATCATGGTTTTTACCTCCGGAATCGGATGAAGAAATTACTAAATGAGAAAACGAAAACAACATATCCATTCCAGAAACATATAAAGAATGGTTGGCGTTTTCATCTGAAGTAAATATATTAAACACCATTGCTCATTTTTATCCACCCTGCAAGTTTAGAATTAATTCTAAACTTATATCTGATGATCTGGACAAAATCTTTGTTCCTCAAAATCTAATGGAGATGTATTATAATTTTATTCTAAAACAAATCGTATTGTCATCTTTTCTTATTGCCCGAATATCTCCGTGATGCCGATGAACAATAGACTGAGCTATTGATAAACCTATTCCAAATCCCGATCCGGAGGTCCTTGCTTTATCCGAGCGGTAAAAGCGATCAAACAGTTTATCCAAATCTGTTTTATTTACATTATCAAACGTATTGCTGACGGTAATTACAAGGTGTTTTTTATAATGAAGTTCAAGTCTGATCTCACCGGATTCATCGCAATACTTTATTGCATTATCAAGTAGAATTGACACAAGTTGACGTACCTCGGATTCGCATCCGTAATATAGCACATTATCAATAATTTCAGATGATATTTTTTTGCCTTTCAAATTTGCCAACTCAGAAAATTCAGAATATACATCATTTACCGCCTCGCTCAGATTAAAGCTTTCAAAGCCTTCATTTTGCTTTTCTTCGTCCATTCGTGAAAGGGTGACAAGTTTATTTACAAGCGCGCTCATTTGCTGTCCCTCATAGCGGATATCGTCAAGCCATTCGTTCTTCCCAAGCTCTGATTCGGCAATATCTACGTTTGTAAGTATCAGCGTAAGCGGCGTTTTCAATTCGTGATTAGCGTCTGTGACAAACTGTTTCTGCTTTTCATAGCTTTCAGCAGCAGGTCTGACAGCGAATTTTGACAGAATGATAATCAGCACAACTACCGCTAATCCGCTGATCGCAAATGTGCCTGCCGTTGACAACATATAGGAAATATTCATAGAACGAAACATACTGCCGTTTATAAAGACAACGGTGGGATTTCCGTTAGTTTCGTAAATTTTATAACGGTAATCATTATACCAGCCTCGTTCTTTGTTTTTTTCAACAACTATATCTGCCCATTGTTTGGCATTTTCTTCTGAAACACTGGAAATAAACGTTGTATCTACCTTGCTGATCCGTTCCGATTTATCATAATAAACGATAAAATATCTGATTGAAAACGGAGTTTCCTGATCAATAAAATCGGGCATAGGCCGGCTATGCTCAATATTATTGAATTCCGGTGTGGGCTGTTCGGGAAACGCTCCGCCGTTCTCCGAAATAATATCGCACATCATATCTATCATGTTATTCTGTTTTATGCGATTACTTGCGAAAATAACTCCAATCATAATAAGCAATACAGTTAAAAAAGATGCGGTGCATATCAGTATAAACTTACGTCTTAAACTGTATATCATGTCTGAACCTCCAGAATATATCCAGCGCCGCGGATAAATCTGATTTCAACAGGAGCTTTTATACTGTTTATCTTTTTTCTAAGATTGGAAATGTGCGTCCACACAACGCTTATATCGCAATTCGTATCCCATCCCCATATATGGGATATGATACTTTCTGTCGAAATGATGTAATTTGGACGCTGTATAAGCATTTCCATGATCTGGAGCTCTTTTCCGCTTAGTATAACATTTAGTGCATTGCACGAAAGCTCATATGTTGAACAATTCAGATTCAAACCGTTAAACTTAATTATATTTGGAACGTAGTTATTCTTTCTTCTCAGCATAGCCCGTACCCTTGCAAGCAGCTCCGAGGTTGAAAACGGCTTTGAGAGATAATCGTCCGCGCCTGCATCAAGTCCTTCAACACGCTGATATACTTCTGTCTTTGCAGTCAGAAACATTGCAGGCGTATCGATATTCTGTTTTCTGAGAAGCTTCAGAACCTCAACACCGTCAAGTCCAGGCATCATAACGTCAAGTACAAGACCGTCATAATTATTGGTGAGTGCATAATCGAGAGCGTCGTTTCCGTTTGATACGCCGTCAACGATAAACTGATTTTTTTTAAAAATATGCAATAGTGATTTCAGCAGTCTTGCATCGTCCTCTGCAATTAAAATTCTCATAGGGCAGCCTCCTTTATATTTATAATATCATATTATCCTGAAGATAAGCTAAAGAAAAAAGCATAATTTTATGAAAATTCAAGACAACGCCGCACTTATTAATAGTGTAACGTTGCCTTGAATTGTTTTAGATATTATTAAGACGTATGAAGCGCGTCAATCGGCTGTAATTTTGAAGCCTTTGCAGCGGGATAGCTGCCAAATCCAACGCCTATTACAGCGCAGAACGCAATAGCCGCAAAAGCAATAGCGCGGTTTATGTCCGCAGCGCTGTCGGTAAGGAAATTATATCCGCTGACAATCAATACGGATAGTCCAAGACCGATAAGACCGCCTAATACGGAAAGTATGCATGCCTCGCATAGGAACTGAGTAAGGATATGCCTGCGTTTAGCTCCTATTGCTTTACGAATGCCGATTTCCCGTGTACGTTCTGTTACGGAAACAAGCATAATGTTCATGATACCGATACCGCCGACTACAAGAGATATTGCCGCTATGCCGCCGAGAAGCAGACTCATTGTACTGTTCACATCATCCATAGCGTCTAAAACTTCCGATTGATTGTTTACTGAATATGCGTCTTCATCTTTTGTCAGACTATACAGATAGCTTTCAATATAGTTTACAGCCCTTTCAACAGTATCGGCGCCGGAAGATTTCACATAAAAGCTTGAAATTGTATTACTGCCCGTTATTTTTCCGGCGGTAGTAATCGGAATAAGAATACTGGAATTATCCGAACCGACAAGACTGCTTCCCTGTTCTTCAAGCACTCCGACTACTTTGTATAATTTGTCGTTTATTGTAATAGTACCTCCCGCCGCGTCCCATGTACCGAATAAATCTGCCGCTACATCCGTACCGATAACGGCAACGTTTGTGTTCCACTCAATATCCGATTGCTTAATTAATCTGCCTCTTTGAATAACGGCCTCTTGAACATCAAAGTAACTTTCCGTCACACCTATAACAGAATATGAGCCGGATTCAGAATTTTTCTTTGCGGTTTGATTACTTGAAATTACAGGCGCCACAGTATCAATCAATCGGTTTTCCGAAAGATCTTCCAGCTCCTCTAATGCAAGGCTTATTTCTTTATCAATAATCTGTGCTGTAATTTTATCGGAGCCCATATCTGAAATACTGTTCGTAATACCGCTTGCCGCTCCCTGTGTAATGGAAACCAGTATAACTACAGCCATCACGCCTATAATAATTCCGAGCATTGTAAGCAAAGAGCGCAGTTTATTGTTGTATATCGATTTGAGAGAAAGCTTAATGATTTTCCACGTCATAATTTTCGCCTCGCTTCATCAGTCAGCATTCCGTCATGAACATACACTTTTCTTGCCGCCTGGTTTGCAACATTAATGTCATGAGTAATCAGCACGATTGTATTTCCCTGTTTCCACAAGCTCTGTATGATATCCATTATCTCTTTGCTTGATTCAGAATCCAGATTTCCGGTAGGCTCATCTGCAAGAATAATAGACGGCCGATTGGCAAGTACCCGTGCTATAGCCACCCTCTGCTGCTGTCCTCCTGAAAGCTGCGACGGTTTATGATATATTCTGTCAGAAAGTCCTACTTGTGCCAGTGTTTTCAGTACGCGTTCCTTCCGTTCTGCTTTTGGTATTTTATGATATAAAAGCGGCATTTCAACATTTTCGTATGCAGTCAAATCTGAAAGCAGATTAAACTGCTGAAATATAAATCCGATTTTTGTGCCTCTGATTTCACTGAGTTCATTTTCAGTACAGTCATCCACATAATCGCCGCTGTCCGGAATATCAAGACAGCCAATAATATTCATAAGAGTGGATTTTCCGCTGCCGGACGGTCCAAGTATAGATACAAATTCATGAGGCTTAACGTGAAGATTTATATTTTTGAGTACCGGAACCTCAACTTCTCCCAAATCGTAAGATTTACAGATATTTTTCAAACGAATCATTCGCGTTCACCTCACTGCATTCCGCCGAAATCGGGCATACCGCCGCCTTGAGGCATATTGTTCGGATCAAAGTTTTCAAAGTCAATATTACCAAAATCAAGATTTCCCGGCATGCCGCCGAAGCCTCCGGTTTCATTGGCTGAATCTGAACCTGAAAGAGTTGAAGTTACTTTTGTAACGATGATTAAATCACCCTCAGATAACTCTTCGCTTTCAATTAGTATATAGCTTCCGTCTGACATTCCTGTTTCTATCGTTACAGTGTCAAGGTCTGATAGTATGATTTCATCTTCGTCGTATTCCGTTCCGCTTTCAGAGCCGTTAGGTGCAAGGTATACATAGCTGTTGTCACCGCTTGTCTGAACTGCCTCAACAGGTATAAGCAAGCCT
This sequence comes from Ruminococcus sporogenes, assembly GCF_054655175.1. NCBI lineage: Bacteria > Bacillati > Bacillota > Clostridia > Eubacteriales > Oscillospiraceae > Ruminococcus > Ruminococcus sporogenes. Next base: position 134,720 of record NZ_BAAHOA010000003.1, read on the forward strand.
TCTCCGCTGCTTTCAATTACAATTTCCGCGCTTGCACTCATTGCAGGATAAATTCCTTCGGCATAATCAATCTGTATTGTAATATCATAAGAAACGCTGCTGCTGTCGTTACTGCCGTTATAGGAAACTGCAGAAACAGTACCGGTATATTCTTCGGAAACGGCGTCAACATTTACAGTTACTTCCTGTCCTTGCTCTACGTCTGAAATTTCAAGCTCGTCTACAGAAATATTCAGTTCGAAACCGTCCTTGCTCATAAGCATTGCAATTTAATCACCGGATGTAATCTCGTCCTTCTCCTGAACGTCTACCTCAAGTACTATACCATTATATTCGGCTTTAATTTTGGTAGTTTCATCATCTTCATTTTTAAGAACCGCCAATACATCCCCCTCTGTAAACTCATCTCCGGCAGAAATGTTCAGCTCGGTTATTTTAAAATTTTCTTTTTGTTCTATTGTATTAGACGACATTTGCCCGTTATTGGATATATCGACGGTTTCATCAGTTTTTTCTTCATAACATTCCGGATATGGCGCAGATATCGTTTCACTCCTTATAGGACTGAGCGAACCGCTTCCGCTGATTGTAGTATCCACATCACCGTATGTAATTTCTTCTGCTTTGTATGTGGTAATTGCGGTTGCTGCCACATCATCGCCCTTTATGGCCTTTAGCATTTTAGGGATAAATATAATTAATACAGTCAGAATTATCGCGATTATACTAATCGTGATAATTGTCTTTTTTATTTTTGCATTTCTGCGTTTCTGCGTTCTTTCTGCATGCATTCTGATTTTTTCCTTTCTGCCGTTTGCCGGCGCCGATTCAATATATTTTCTGAGTATAGATTTATAAATAATTTGTGGAATTTCAATCGCTTCAACGCCTTTTCCGTCTGAACAGGTGAATTCTGTCAGCAGCGCAACCAACTTTACGCCTGATATGTTATTGGATTTTTTTACCTCGTTTGTATATTTATCGGAAGCTTTATTTATAAACTCTTTTGCAAGTTCTTTCGAAATACCCGTTGCATTTGCTATTTCGGCAGCGTTAAGATTTCCAAAGCGATTTACGATCCAGATAATTCTCATTTCATCATCAATCTTAGCTATAGGATCTGAAAGCGCTTGATATTTCTTACTGACTGCCGGTTGTTTTATCTTACTGAAAGTATCATCTGAAACGATATCCTTTACACTGTCATTCAGCAATTCAACAGAAAATAAAGCGGCAAAATCCTCTGAAGGTGGTGATTTTCCTTTTGCTATTTTGTTAAGCGTTTTCATCCAGCAATTTAACAGCAGAGGTACGGCAGTACTGCTGTCAAGCGTTGTAAACCAACATATAAACCATATTCTTTTCAGTGAGCTTTTTGACAGTTCCTCTATGCAGGCGAAGTTGTGCTTCTTAATTTTTTTGTACAGTTCAATGTCCATACGGAACCTCCTGTAATTTAGTACACTTCTATCATAAAGCACAGTACTAAATTTTCACTAAAGAAAACAGTGAATGAAAAGTGAAAAATAGATGAAGGAGAGATAAGCAGCAAAAAAACTAACCTTTCCGTCTCTGCACCTCTTCAAGCATCTCCAACATGTTTTTTATGGGACAACTTCCCGAAGCGATCATTTATCCGCATATTTAAGGAGCAAAACTCGATTAAAAGCTTTGCTCCGTAAAACGAAATTTCAAATATCATATTATCATGACGTTTTCCATAATAACATCTGGACATTTTGAACCATTCATCTATTAAAGAGTTTAAAGTGGTTTTAATAACACAGCATGTCGTATTTTCATTTATCTCTGCATAAGATGTTAAAAAAATTTTGAAATACGATATATTAATTTGATCCATCCACTCTCGTTCACTGCGTACTTTGCAAGCGTCAGAACCGTTATTTAGCAGACTGTTTATTTTTTTGAGTTTCAATCATTTGGGACATTCTTTCGTCTATTCTTGCCTTATTTTTTTCGTTAAGCTGGTTGAATTTTTCAGTAAAGCATGATGAAGATATTTCTCTGCAAAATGTTTTATTATTAGTCCTTCCGGCTATGTAATCCAGTGAAACGTCATAATAATCTGCTAATTTGATTGCCTTTGAAAACGGTATATCGGTTTCTCCGCGCTCATACTTTCCATAATGATTAGCAGATACTTCAATTATCTCAGAAATTTCTGCCTGAGTTAAATCGGCATCCTCTTTTAAGTCTTTCAATCTCTGGTAAAATGCCATTAATATAACCTCCATTTATAAGATGCAATATAAAATTCTATCATATAAATTGGACGATAATTCAATTTTCAAATATATTTGGTATATTATGTCAATTTTTCAATCCTATAGCTTGTATTTATATAATTAACTTCCTAAAATAATCTGAATACTTCTGTCACCGCTATTGCAAACCCATATAATGTGTATGTAGGATTTTGTTTAGAATCCATTGACAAAACAGTTAAAATAATCTATAATTATAAGATAGTCCATTTATTAATGATTTTTGATAAGGAGTTATAAAGACATGGCAAAAAAGCAAATATCCAGAGAAGGCTTTGAAAAGCTTCAGGAGGAATACACGAGACTTGTGACAGTCAGACGTGCTGAAGTCGCACAAAAGCTGAAAGAAGCGAGATCATTCGGCGATTTGTCTGAAAATGCCGAATATGACGAGGCTAAAAATGAGCAGGCCTTACTTGAAGCACAAATTGCTCATTTAGAAGAAACTATTTCAAATGCCGAGGTTGTTGAAGACGATAATATTTCGATTGATGAGATCGGTATTGGTTCAATAATAAAAATTAAAAATATCAGCTCTGAAAATATAGAAACCCTTCAGATCGTAAGTACGACAGAAGCAGACGCCAACGAAGGAAAAATTTCTGATGATTCGCCTATAGGAAAAGCCGCAATGAAAAAAAAGGTAGGAGACATATTTATAGTTGAAGCTCCTGTTGGCGAGATTAGATTTGAAGTTATTGATATATCAAAGTAAAAAAGGCGGATTTTGACAATGAATGAAAATCAGAATAATTTAACAGAAGAAATTTCAGAACAGGATATAAATATATTGAAAAAGGTCAGGCTAGAAAAACTTGACGAGCTTAAATCTAAAAATGCTAATCCTTATGAGATTACAAAATTTGAAGTAACCGGTAAAAACTCTGCTTTGAAAAAGCAATATGAGTATGATGAAGAGCAGGCGAAGCTTATTGCAGGTGAAAACGACGAAAAACTTGCTGAGGAGTTAGATAAGCTAAAGGGTAAAATCGTTACTATTGCAGGGCGCATAATGAGCTGGCGCGATATGGGAAAAGCAAACTTCATCGACTTAAGGGACGATACCGACAGAATACAGATTTATGTCAGAATGAATGATATTGGTAAAGATGAATTTGCCGAATTTAAGAAATGGGACATCGGAGATATTATCGGAGTAGAAGGGTATGTATTCAGAACTCGCAAGGGAGAAATATCCGTTCACGCATTAAAGGTTAAGCTTCTTTCAAAATCTCTTCTGCCCTTACCTGAAAAATGGCACGGTTTAAAGGATCAGGATATACGGTACAGGCAGCGATATGTTGATCTTATTGTAAATCCCGGCGTTAAGGAAACTTTTGTAAAGAGAAGCAGGATCCTACGTGAAATCAGAAGTTATCTTGACAATCTGGGTTATATAGAGGTAGATACACCTGTTTTGCACACTCTTGAAATAGGAGCTGCCGCAAGGCCCTTTAAAACTCATCATAACGCGCTTGATATTGATATGTATCTTAGAATTGAAACAGAGCTTTATTTAAAAAGGCTGATTGTCGGCGGATTTGACAGAGTTTACGAGGTAGGACGCATATTCCGTAATGAAGGTATGGACACCTCTCATAATCCTGAATTTACTACTATCGAAATGTATCAGGCTTACACCGATTATAAGGGAATGATGGAGCTTATAGAAAATATGTACGAAAGTCTTGCATTGAAGATTTGCGGAAGTACTACGGTAAAATACCAGGGCGAACAAATAAATCTTAAGGCTCCATGGGAAAAGCTGACGATGATTGAAGCGGTTAAAAAATATGCGGGCGTAGATTACAATGAATGGAATACTGATGAGGACGCAAGAAAATGCGCTGAACTTAACGGGCTTGAAGTGGAGGAAGGAAAAAAAGCAACTAAAGGTCACGTTTTAATCGCCTTTTTCGAAGAGTTTGTTGAACCAAAACTAATACAGCCTACAATTATTTATGATTATCCGGTTGAAAATTCTCCTCTCGCCAAGAGAAAGCCGTCTGATCCGGCTTTTACTGAAAGATTTGAATACTTCATTTATGCAAGGGAAATGGGAAATGCCTTTTCAGAGCTTAATGATCCTATTGATCAAAGGGAGCGGTTTGTTCGTCAGGTTGAGGCAAAAAAATTAACCGGAGCTAATGCGGAAGTTGATGAAGATTTTATAACTGCTCTTGAATATGGAATGCCGCCGACCGGTGGACTGGGACTTGGTTTAGACAGACTTGTTATGCTTTTAACCGATAGTTCATCTATAAGAGATGTGCTTTTATTCCCGACAATGAAATCCTTACCTAACAACAAGGATTAAAAACCCAGTGTTTATGCGGGTTTGCGGACACGAAAAATCGAGAAGTCTTACATCTCTACATCAAATCTACATCAAACGGTGCGTAGATTTGTGCAGAGGTGGAAAAATCGTATATTTTACAAAATGAATGGGCAGTTCCATAGCGGGATTGCCCATTTGTCAAAATAATGTATTAAACAAATCTGAATTTGCGAGGTAACGAATATGGAACCGGTTAAAAATTATTATGGTAACCTATGTACAGAAATGTATGAGATTTTACACAAAGACGCACCTTTAGACGAGTTGTCATTTTATCTTTCTTATGCTGAAAAGGGAATGAACATTTTAGAACCTTTATGTGGAAGCGGTAGATTCTTAATTCCTTTTTTAGAAAGAGGATTCAATATATGTGGTATGGATATGTCTACAGAGATGCTTGCAAAATTGAAAGAAAAGACATCCGTTGCCAAAGTAGTTCAAGGGGATATTCTGGAATATGATTCGGAAGAGAAATATAACTATATTTTTATATCCTCTGGTTCAGTATCCTTATTTACAGATATGGAGATGTGCAGAGCAATTTTGTACAAGATGAAATGTCTGCTAAAAAAAGATGGTAAGTTTGTTTTTGCGGTTGATACAGTGACAAATAGATGCCCTGACGATTCAGACTATCATATTTTAATATCTGTGAAAACAAAAGAAGGATTTGATTTAGTCCTTAAGGGAAAGAACTTTTATGATGAGAAAACGCACACCCAGTTCTCTCCGAGTATTTATGAGTTATACAATGGAACGGAATTATTGCAACAAGAAGAAATGAATTTTCAAACTCACCTTTACGAATTAGGTGAAATGGAATCATATCTAAGGGACATAGGTTTCACAAAAATAAGAGTATATTCGTCCTATGATAAAGTTGTTGCTGAAAATAATCAGAGCGAAATGTTCTTATACGAATGTTCTGTTTGACAACTTCCGGTTTGCAGAATCCAAAAACTTAAGAACAGAAAGTACCCCTTGTAAGAATAAAAATTCTACAAGGGGATTTTTTGCTTAAATTCGCAAACTACAAGGTTTCCCCGATTTCCAATACAATATATTTGCAAAGGAGGTCGAGGATTTAATATGAACAATAGCAGATATGCGTTCTGAGTTGGTATCGAAGTGGTCAGACAAAAGCCTTCCGCTTACGCCTGATAAAATAACCTATGGCTCAAATAAAATCGTTTGGTGGAAAGCTGCCTGTGGTCACGAGTGGCAGGTAAGCGTTAAGGCTCGTTCCGGCGGTGAAAATTGCCCTTTTCAGTTTGACATCTTTCGCTTTTTCTCCTTTCGCTGTATTCATAACCGAACTTATATCAATCGGCTATGTATCAAGCCGCAGTATTTGTTCTCAATACCACCTGCGGATGGCAGACCGTTTATACAGCCCGCAAGTCTACACCGTTGAGGGCAATCCCGGCGATTCCCGCAAGCTGAGCAGCTATGCGGTGGGAAGTAGAGTTATCTATGGATATGGCTGTCCAGCGTATTAAAACAACAGCCGCTTTTGCGGCTGTTACATATGAATTGGTAGGAATTTTTAGAAAACTAAAGCGTACTTTCTTGACAAAGACATAAGGTTTGAGTATAATAATAGTAAAGTAATTGACTATCAATAAATTGACCAATATACTACTTATATATTAGTGAGGTGATGTAAATGACCAAAGAAGATAGAAAGAATGCTTTTCTCTACTGCAAATTTAGGGATGAGCAATTTGCGCTGTATGATGAATATGCCAAGAACAATGGTATTTTGATGAATACATTTCTGGTATTGAATGTTTTGTTTTATGAAAAAGACGGAATTACTCAGAAAGAAATCTGCAAGAGAACCTTTGAGTCCAAGCAAACGGTAAACCTTATCGTCAAGAGTCTGCTAAAAGACGGGTATGTGACGCTGGAGGAAAATACAGAGGACAAGCGAAACAAGACCGTGAAAATGACTGACGAGGGGCGCAGCTTTGCCGAAAAGCCTGTCCGCCATATCACATGGGCAGAGGATACGGCAATGTCCATGTTCACACCGGAAGAACAGGAACAGCTTATTGACCTTTCAAGGCGTTTCACAAGAAATCTTGAAAAGCTTGTCAAAGGAAGTGAGGATGAACAATGATTATTAACACAGGCGGACGGACAGATACTGTCCAATATTACAGCGAATGGCTCTTGAATCGTTTTTCGGAAGGCTATGTGCTTTCCCGCAACCCGTTGTTTCCAAATAAGGTTACACGCTATGAGCTGACACCCGACAAGGTAGATTGCGTGGTATTCTGCTCAAAGAATTACAAACCCATTCTGTCACGGCTTCATGAGATTACGGATAAATTCAATACATACTTTCACTATACCATTACTGCATATGGCAAGGATATTGAGCCGGGTGTTCCGTCTATTGATGAAAGTATGGAAACGCTTATTGAATTATCAAAGCAAGTCGGCAAACAGCGTGTGGCATGGCGGTATGATCCTGTGCTGCTAACCGAAAAGTACACGGTAGAAACGCATTTGCAGACCTTTGAGCATATGTCAAAAACGCTTACACCCTATATTGACCGTTGTATTTTCAGCTTTGTAGAGATGTATAGGAAGCTGGAAATAAATATGCCTGAGTTGCTTCCGCTATCGGCTGAGGATATGGAAGCATTGGCGCAGGGACTCGGCTCCATTGCCGAAAAGTATGGAATCCACATTCAGACCTGCGGAACAAACGGGGATTTTACCCGTTATGGTATTCAGTCTTCCGGCTGTATGATGCTGGATATTCTCGGCGGCGCGAATGGGATTGTGTTTAAGGACAGAAAACATAAAGGCACAAGGCATGGGTGCCATTGTATTGAAAGCCGTGACATCGGCGCATACGATACCTGTATGAACGGCTGTAAATACTGTTATGCCAACAAAACGCCCCGCAAAGCCTTTGAAAATTACAAAATGCACGATCCGGAGTCCCCGCTGCTGCTTGGGCAGATAAAACTGGACGACACCATTCAGCAAGGAGGGCAGAAATCGTTTTTGAAGAAGGAGAATTGAAAAATGGAATTTAATGAAGTAATCACCCAAAGAAAAACCAGCAGAGAGTGGACGGATAAAGAGGTTGACTTTGAGGCAGTCAAAAGAATCATCGAAGCCGGTATGAAAGCTCCTTCGTGGGATCATTACCGCAACTGGCAGTTTATCATTCTCCACAACTTTAGCTTTGCCAAATATATAGCAAATAAATTTGATATTGGCAGATATGAGAACAGAAAGCTAAATTTGGCACAGAAAATGTATGCGTATGCTATGCCCCTGCAATACACAATGCTGGTGGACTGTCCCTATGTGATTGTGCCGTTGTTTAAATGTAATAAACTTAACGGAGAATGGGTAAGTAAGCTTAATCCTTTAACTACGGCATGGTGTGTCGCAGAAAATATCATGCTCGCTGTTATCAATGAGGGCTTGGGATATTCCCTGCGTATTCCGCTGAACAAGGAGCATGATGTTGTACTAAACCAGCTTGGCGTACCTCATGGCTGGATGACACCTTGCTTTATCGGAATCGGCTATCCGAAAGAGGACGCACTTGTTTTGGAACAGTACATCGCTGATCCTGAAGGACATCTGCATATGGGAGCGTGGTAATATGGAATCTCCGATTGTGAATGAAATACAAGTGAAAAGTGTACTATCAAAATCCAATCTACCTGTATGCGAGTATTCCGTAAACCCCTATGTGGGCTGCACTCATGCCTGTAAATATTGCTATGCCAGCTTTATGAAGCGGTTTACAAACCACCTTGAGCCGTGGGGAGATTTTTTGGATGTGAAATATTGGGCGGAGATTAAGAATCCGCAAAAATACGCCGGAAAAGAACTTTTTATAGGCTCAGTTACCGATCCGTACAATCCGCAGGAGAAAATATATGAGCGCACTCGTGCGCTTCTGCTCCAGCTTCAGGGCAGCGGGGCGAAGCTCAGCATTGCGACTAAATCCGATTTGATTCTGCGTGATTTGGATTTGATTAAGAGTTTTCCCGACGCCCGTATTTCATGGTCAATCAACACATTGGACGAGGAGTTTAAGGACGATATGGACAAAGCGGTGTCGATAGAACGGCGGCTTAAGACAATGACAGCATTTCATGACGCCGGAATACGGACGACCTGCTTTATTTCGCCCATTTTTCCGGAAATAACCGATGTGAAGGCGATTATTGAACAGGCAAAGGAACATTGCAATCTGATCTGGCTTGAAAACCTTAATCTGCGGGGCGGATATAAGGCGGTTATTATGGATTATATTGCCGAGAAATACCCGCAGCTTGTACCTCTTTATCAGGCGATTTACATTAAAAATGACCGTAGCTATTGGGTATCGCTGGATACTGAGCTGAAACATTATGCATATGAAATTGAACTTGATTATGTAACCAATGATGATAGTATGGCAAGACCGTTCAACGCACCGCCTGTTATTGTCAATTACTTCTACCATTCCGAAATAAAAAAGTCCGCAAAGAAAGGAGGCAACAATAATGCCTGAATTACCGGAGGTTGAAACAATCAAACGGGTGCTTGAACCTCAGATTAAGGGACTTAAAATTATGAATATAACGGTAGAGAAACCTGAAGTTATATCCCGCCCAACTGCCGATGAATTTTGTAATCTGCTTATCGGACAGCAAATCTCGTCAGTGTCGCGCAGAGGTAAGTTTTTAATTATACATACGGACGGTAGGGACAATATCATTCTCCATTTGAGAATGACAGGCTGTCTGCTTGTAACCCCGACGGACTATCCGCAGGAAAAGCACACCCATGTGATTTTTCATTTGGATAACGGTACGGAGCTTCGTTTTTCCGATACCCGACGGTTTGGGCGTTTTTGGCTGATACGCAAAGATGAAGCGGATACATACAGCGGTATAGACAAACTGGGGCTTGAGCCGTTTGACGACAGCTTGACTGGTGCATATCTGCAATCCCGGTTGGGAAAGCGGAAAAAGACAGTCAAGGAGCGCCTGCTCGATCAAAGTATAGTTGCGGGAATCGGCAACATTTATTCCGATGAGATTTTATTTGCAGCAGGGATTTATCCTGCACGCCCTGCAAACAGTCTGAATGAAAAGGAATGGAAACGCCTTGCTGTAGTAATCCCTAAGCAGCTTCAATTTTTTATTGAAAAGAATGCCCTAACACCGGAAGACTATCTGAAAAGTAAAGGACAGAATTATCGCAACGCACCGTTTTTACAGGTTTACGGTCACGATGGGGATTGCTGTCCAAAATGCGGGGAAAAACTTTGCCGCATTGTCGTTGGCGGCAGAGGCAGCGTATATTGCCCGAATTGTCAAAAAGATTCAGCAGAATAGAAAAAAGATTAAAATGTCTTGGCTTGTCAGACGATATGATAAAAGCTGCTCTTAATAAATAACAGAAACAATAAGTATACAGCCCTATCGGCGCCGTATACTTAATTTTATCGGAACAATGCAATATTGCTCCGTTTTCAGTTAAAGAAACTCATAGGATGAATAATATGCTCGCCCTTCGGATCAAGATCTGACAGCTTCCTGTCGGTCAGCATTATTCCCCTTTGCACCGAGAAATGTCCGAACCTGCTTCTCAGCCCGTCCACAACCGATTCTAATTCCTCCTGCTTTTCAAGCCTTCTCGTTTCAGGCAGCAGGGAAAGCTGCATAAAGTCAACAGGCTCCAGATCGCACGCCCTGACGCTCAGACTGCGGACAGGCTTTCCGTTGGCGTGCTTTTTGTAAAGCGCAAAGGAAAGCTCAAAAATCGACTTAGCCGTCCTGTTGGGTATCTCAAGCTTTCCCTGCCGCTCGATCCATTCAAGCTCGTTGTCTCTTATTCCGAGCTGAACGGTACGGCAGATAAATCCGTATTCCCTTAGCCTTGCAGATACGCTTTCGCATAATACCGTCAGTATGATCCTTATATCCTCGTCGGAGATCAGATCTCTGGGGGCGGTCGTGCTGTTGCCAACAGTCTTGATAAGTGATTTAGCTCCGATATTGGAAACCGGAGAAGTGTCCAGTCCGTTTGCAAACTGCCACAGAACGATTCCCATTTTTCCCAGCCAGAATTTAAGGCTTTCTGGGTTGGCGTTTGCAAGATCGCCTATTGTGGATATTCCCCTGCGTTTAAGCTTGTTATGTGTCGCTCTGCCTACATAAAGAAGCTCTTTCACAGGCAAAGGCCAGACTACCTCCTTAAAACGATCGCATTCAATAACGGTAGTAGCGTCCGGTTTTTTCAGGTCGGAGCCGAGCTTGGCAAAGATCTTGTTGAAGGAAACGCCTACAGAAACTGAAACTCCAAGCTCTGATTTTACTCGTTTTCGTATCTTGTCCGCAATTTCCTCTCCCGAACCGAAAAGTCTTGTGCTGCCTGTAACGTCAAGCCAGCATTCGTCAAGACCGTAAGGCTCTACCTGATCGGTATATTCTGAATATATCTGGCGGACGAGTCTTGAATGCTTCATATACAGCTCATAGTGAGGAGGAACAAAAACTATGCCGGGACATTTCTGCTCCGCCATCCACTTGGGATCGCCTGTCCTGACGTCGCGGCTTTTAGCTTCATAGTTTTTGGCAAGAACTATTCCATGACGAGCTTCAGGATCGCCGAGAACGGCAAGAGGCTTTCCCCTGTATTCAGGATGATAAAGACATTCGACAGAAGCATAGAAATTATTAAGGTCGGAATGAAGAATGATTCTTTTGTTCAAAATATCGCCTCCTGTTACAAACGTGTGTTCTGTATTTATTATAGCACATTTGTTTGCGTTTGTACAGAGGAAATATTTATTTCTTGATTTTAAAACATATTTCATAAAATTATAATTAGCTGAATCAGGTATATAACGGATGTTAAGAAATATAATTGGATATTAACATGAGTTTATATGTGTTTTATAATTTGACCGACATTCCGATAGTGATGTACAATATGCTATATTTGCCAAAACATCGCTAATATGGCTGAATCGGAAAGGATAAAAGCGGCAAGGTGATTATACCTGCCGCTTATTTCAATACACACCTTACTACTATGTCTTTCAATCACGTTCGCGCTGATTGGTCTTTTATATTGTTTTAGGTTTTAGAAATCATTTTATTTCTGCTTTTCCTGAACTTCAAGCATCTGAGACATTCTTTCATCTATTCTTGCCTTATTTTCACTATTTAGGCGACTGAATTTCTCAGTAAAGCGTGACGATGATATACCTTTACAAAATGTTTTGTCATTAGTTCTTCCGGCTATATAATCCAAGGAAACATTATAATGGTCAGCTAATATTATCACCTTAGAAAACGGTATATCGGTTTTTCCTCTTTCATATTTTCCATAGTGATTAGTTGATACCTTGATTATTTCTGAAACTTCCTCCTGTGTTAAATCGGAATCCTCCTTTAAATCTCTCAGTCTTTGGTAATATTCCATAAATACAATCCTCCATTAATAATATATGATTAAAATTCTATCACATAAATTGTACGGATAATTAGTTTTCAAACTTATTTGGTAGATTATGTTAATTTATCAATTTTATAGCATGTATTTATGGACATTATTTATATAAGCCTATAAAATTATAGACAAAATATTTTTATCTAAATAAAACCAAAAACTGCAACTTACGGATATCTATTAAATTTTATCTTGACATATTTAAACAATTATTTTATAATATAGCTTAGATGATTTAAATATTGAAGTATGATCAAACACGTTTTGATAATAAAACGGAATCTCATTATATTATAGGTACAAAACCTCTGATTATATTTAAATACTTTAGACGGCGTTATATTTTATATGCGATATACAAATATAAATTATCAAAGAAAACATTTACCATGAATTTAATGAGTGGCTTGCACAAAAATACATATAAGAGAATTTTCCTTAAGAAAAACTTCAAATTCTTCAAATAATAAATCGAAGGCTACAGAACCGGAAATTCTATGAAATTTCAATTTTATAAATTAAGTAATTTGAAGATCAAATAAATTCGAATAAAATATAGTAGCGTTTAATTCGGCAATATGCTATAATTATTAAAAACTATAAGGAGTAATTATGGAAAACACGGATTTAACAACAAATGGAATAATTTACAAAGCGGCGCTTATCAGCGCCGATACCGGTGAATTTGACGCGGAATCGTCAATTAAGGAGCTTGAAGAGCTGGCTCAGACCGCCGGCGTAGAAACTTCATTTTATTCTATACAAAAGCGTCCGTCATATGACAGCGCCACCTGTATAGGTTCCGGAAGGCTGGAGGAAATTGCTGAAAATGTCAGGGCTATGGATATAAACCTTGCAATCTTTGACTGTGAGCTTACCGCCAATCAAACAAAAAATATAGAAAATATTCTCGATATACAGGTAATCGACCGCACAACTCTTATACTTGATATTTTTGCCCAGCGCGCTCGCACTAAGGAGGGACGTATCCAGGTTGAGCTGGCTCAGAATAAATACCGCCTTGCTCATCTTGCGGGAAGAGGAATTGAAATGTCAAGGCTCGGCGGAGGTATCGGCACAAGAGGTCCGGGAGAATCCAAGTTAGAAACTGACAGACGTCATATTCGCAGGAGAATTGAAACGCTGGAAGCTGAACTTAAAAAGCTTGAAAAGCGCAGAGGCTATTACCGTGCAAGGAGAAAAAAGGATAATATTCTGACCGGCGCTATTGTCGGCTATACTAACGTCGGCAAATCAACGCTTCTTAACGCTCTCACAGATTCTAATGTGCTTGCTGAAAACAAGCTTTTTGCCACGCTTGATATAACGTCGCGTATGCTGGAACTGCCCGACGGAAGAAGTATTATGCTTACTGATACAGTAGGACTGATTAGGAGACTCCCCCACCAGCTTATAGAAGCGTTTAAAAGTACTCTGGAGGAAGCAGCAACCGCAGATATTATTATCAATATTATAGATATAAGCGCAGAGGACGGACTTGAACAGGCGGAGGTCACTGATTCTCTGCTCAATGAACTTGGCTGCGGCGGAATACCTAAAATAAGAGTATATAACAAAGCAGATAAAATCGAAAATCCTGAAAGCTTACCCAATGACGATAAAACCGTTATAATATCGGCTGAAAAAAGAATCGGATTTGAAAATCTTCTCAGCTGCATCGCTGCCAATCTTCCGAAAACTTCGGTAAGACATACTTTTCTCATTCCATATAATCAGACGTCAGTTATAAATCTTATACGCGACGGCGGTAAGCTTTTTTCTGAGGAATATACTGAAAACGGAACTATGATAGACGCGCTTGTAGATTTTAAGCTGCTCCACCTTGTAAGGCCTTATATAGTAGAGCCTTAAACGGAATCCTATCAGCAAATACGATATAATTACTATTCTTTCTATAATAAACCTAAAAAAATCCCCTTATCAGACCTGATAAGGGGATTTTTTCTTTATATTTTCATTCCGATATCCAATGCTTTTAAATTTAAACCTACCAGAGTTTCCTTAGACGCCGGAATAATTTTTTTGAGCGCGCTCTCAACTGATTCTATATCTATAATACCAGTTTCCTTTAAAAGCTTTCCGCAAAGAATAATATTCGCCATACCGGCAATTCCGTTTTTTTCAGCTAAGGCAGTCGCAGGCACATAATAGCTTTGAATATCTTCCCTTTCACACTTCTCTTCAATCATTGACGAATCAATAAAAGCTTTACCGTCCGATTTAACCTTGTCAATAAATCTTCTGTAAGACGGTGAATTCATAATAATCAAATAATCAGGATTCACGAATAATGGAGAGCTTATCGGAGCGTCAGAAATATTGACTGAACAATTTGCGGTTCCGCCTCTCATCTCAGGACCGTAAGACGGAATCCAGCTTACCTCCCTTTCCTCAATCATACCGCAGTAAGCAATAAGCTTACCGGCAAAAAGTATCCCCTGCCCTCCGAAGCCTGAAAAAATTATACTTTTATTCATTTGCTCTCTCCTTTGCAGACGAATCCTTATAAATGCCCAGCGGAAAATAAGGCATACATTCCTTCCTCAGTCTTTCAAGAGATTCCACCGGCGAAAGCCCCCAGTTCGTCGGGCAGGTTGATAAAACTTCAACTATCGAGAACCCTTTTCCGTCACGCTGGTTAATAAAAGCCTTTCTTATTGCTTTCTTAGCGTTCATAACCTCCTTGGGAGAATCAACGGAAACCCTCTGTGCAAGAGCTGTGCCGTCTATCTGGGCAAGTATTTCGCACATTTTTACCGGAAATCCCGCACTCTGCACATCTCTGCCGTAAGGGGTTGTCTGAGTAACCTGCCCCGGAAGCGTTGTAGGAGCCATCTGTCCGCCCGTCATTCCATACGTTGTATTGTTTATAAATATTACCGTTATATTTTCGCCTCTTGCGGCTGCATGTACCGTTTCAGCGGTACCTATTGCCGCCAGATCTCCGTCGCCCTGATAAGTAAAAACAAATTTTTCAGGCAGGGAGCGCTTTACTCCGGTAGCCACAGCGGGAGCTCGTCCATGAGGAGCCTCAATCATATCGCAGTTAAAATAATCGTATGCCATAACGGAACACCCTACCGGGCAGATTCCGATCGTATCCCCTTCTATCTCCATCTCGTCAATGATTTCACAAATAAGTCTGTGTACTATTCCATGAGTACAGCCCGGACAGTAATGCATGCTGACGTCGGACAAAGAATCAGGCTTTTTAAAAACTATGCTCATATAAATCTCCTTATAGCTTGCCGTTGATCTCAGTTAGTTTATCTATTACTTGTTCGGCTGTCGGTATTATCCCGCCGGTTTTTCCAAAAAAATCAACGGGCAGCGAACACTCAACCGCCAGCTTAACATCGTCGATCATCTGCCCCATGCTCATTTCAACGCAAAGAAAACGCTTGGCAGTTTTCGCTGTTTTTTTATAATCCTTTACCGGAAACGGCCATAACGTTTTCGGTCTAAGAAGCCCTGCCTTAACGCCTCTTTTCCTGGCTTCAGATACGGCGGCTTTACATATTCTTGAAGCCGCGCCGTATGCTGTAACAATTACTTCTGCGTCGTCTGTCATAAATTCTTCAGAATCAGTCTCGTCCGCCTCTATTTTTTTATACCTTTCAAATCTGTCAATAATGGATTTCTGAAGCTCGTCCGGATTAAGAAATAAGGAATTAATAATATTATGCTTTCTTTTATTTCTGTGTCCGTTAGCCGCCCACGGCTTGTCCTGATTATTATTGCTTATTTCCGGAAAAACCACCGGTTCCATCATCTGTCCCATCATACCGTCAGACAAAATCATTACGGGAATCCTATATTTATCAGCAGTTTCAAACGCTTTCACACACATATCGGCCATTTCCTGAACGGAATTAGGAGCAAAAACAATCATTCTGAAATCTCCGTGACCTGCCGATTTTACAGCCTGCCAGTAATCGGACTGCGCCGGCTGTATGCCTCCTAAGCCCGGACCTCCCCTTTGCACATTCACTATAACGCACGGAAGATCACTTCCGGCAATATAAGATATACCCTCTGATTTAAGGCTGATCCCCGGCGACGACGAAGACGTCATAGCTCTCACTCCGGCTGAGGCGGCGCCTAAAACCATATTTATTGCAGCGATTTCACTTTCCGCCTGCAAAAAAACTCCGTTATTCTTCGGCATCTTTTTCGCCATATAGGCCGCTATCTCGGTCTGGGGAGTTATAGGATAACCAAAATAGCATTTGCAGCCTGCACGTATAGCCGCCTCCGCCAATGCCTCGTTTCCCTTCATTAAAATACGTTCCATATTTATTCCTTCACCTGTCTTTCAACTATGATAGCGCATTCAGGACACATTACTGCGCACATTGTACATCCGGTACATTTTTCAGGACAAACGCATTCAACAGTGAAGTACCCGTTTTTATTCACTTTATCCTTCTGTATGTCTATTATTTTCTGCGGACATGCGTTTTTACACAGTCCGCAGCCCTTGCATTTATCAAATATTATTTTTATACTTCCCATAAATTTTATCCTCTTAAAATATATTTTCAACGTAAATGTCCACATATTCAGTGATATTATCTAATGCAGAACATTTAAGAAATGCCGGAGCGGTGTGACATAGCAGCGGAATTCCGGTTATATCCGACAGCTTTTCAGCAAAAGAAAAGGAACCGGTAATATCCTCTATTGCCGTTATTTTCCCTATATTTGAATTATTCACGATTTTAGTATGCTTCATTCTTGCTGATTTTTCAATACTGTCTATTAAATTAACAGCGGATTGAATATCGTTATAGGTATCCCGATATTTATTTACAACATAAATCATATCTGTATTTTCGGTATACTTTTTTAAAACATAATTAAAGCTGCCTAAAATTATTGCTCCTGCGTCATCTCCTCCAATATCGAGAATAATGTAATCGTTTTCACAAATAATCGCTTCTAAATCAAAACAAACCGCAGGTATATCTAAATTTGTATTAGCATATGCCGTACCGGCATATGAAATATTATTTTTCTTAAATTTATCCCTGAAATCCGCAGTACGGAAATAAGGATTAACAATATCCATATCCGCTATCGCTGTTTTAAAACCTTGTGCCGCATATCTGAAAGCCAGATTAATAGCGTAGTTTGTTTTTCCGCATCCGTAGTGACCGGTTATTATCTGTATTTTTTTCATTACCGCCTCCATTTTTAATTATAGTACTTTTCACATTTCAATTCAATACCTTATAAAATAAAAAAATGTTTATCAGACAGTTTTTTTATCATAAAAGGTAATATTATAGCGTTAATTTTTTAAACCAATATTATTTTCAGCTTCTTATACCTGCTCTTTCCCTTGACATTAGCATTCATTATGTTTATAATAAAAAAGAAATCAGTATAAATTCGCATGATTGAATAATGCAACGATATTTGTCATAGGCTTTAACTATGGTTATAAAAATATTATAAGGAGATTTATTATATGATCAAAATAATTACAATAAGTCGTGAATATGGAAGCGGCGGAAGACTAATCGGCAAAAAAACTGCTGAAAGCCTTGGATGGAAATTCTATGATAAGGAAATTATTGAAGCGGCGGCTAAGGAAAGCGGTCTTTCCGAAAGCTTTATCGAGCAAAGCGGAGAATATGCTTCCGCTACAACCAGTCTGCTTTTTAATCTTTCTGTGGGCAACAATCTTAACAACGGTATCATGTCTCTTTATAACGAGGTATTCAACGCTCAGCGCAGACTAATTGAAGGCTTTGCGAATAAAGAACCTTGCGTTATCGTCGGTCGCTGCGCAGATTATATATTAAAGGAACGCGATGATTGTATGAATGTCTTTATTCATTCCTCCGCTGAAAACAGAATTAAAAGAATTACTGAAATATACGGCGATGAAATAAAATCTCCTGAAAAGCGTCTAAAGGAAATGGACAAAAAAAGACGTGTTTACTGCCGTAATTTTACCGGTAATGACTGGGGAAACATACATAATTATCATCTTTCGATTGACAGCGGCTTTTATGGAATTGAAAAAAGCAGTGAAATTATCATAAATGCAATAAAATAATTATATTTAACCGTTCATTTCAGTAATGAACGGTTAAATTTATGAAATATATCGTATAATACCGATTCCTTCCAAATTAGCTTGACATTTGTGAATAAATATTGTAAAATATGCATATATATTTTATTAAGAGGGGGATGTCTATGTTTTTTAAGAAAAAACTGATATCCATCATTACGGCTGCGGCTTGTATTTTTACCGGTATTTGTTTTTACGGCGACAATACCTTCGAATCAAATACCGTAAGCGCTGCTGAAACGACCGGAAAAACAGCGTTTGAGCTGACGTCTCAAATGACCGTAGGATGGAATCTGGGAAATACTCTGGACTCATGGAATTCAAGTCTGAAAGTTGATTCTCCACCGAAAAAATTTGCAACCTGCTGGGGAAATCCCGAACCGACGCAAGAGCTTTTTAACGCGATAAAAAACGGCGGCTTCAACACGGTCAGAATTCCTACTACATGGTTTCAGCATTTGATTTATAATGAAAATACCGATACATATGAGATTGATAAGGTATGGATGGATTATGTAAAGCAGACAGTTGATTACGCTTATAATTTAGATATGTTCGTAATTTTGAATGTTCATCATGAAGAATGGGTAAATGTTGAAAGATTTACAAGCGAAACTTATGCCGACGCTTCTCATAAGCTTGAGGATATTTGGTCGCAGATATCGGATACATTCAGTAATTATGACCAGCGACTTATTTTCGAGGGTATGAACGAACCTCGCGAAACCAACAATCCGTCAAATAGCGAGTGGGGCAGCGGAGATACTAACTCATGGAATTATATAAATAATCTTAACGAGCTTTTTGTAAACACTGTAAGAAATCAGGGATCACCGTCAAATAAAGAACGTCTTTTGATGCTCCCCGGTTATTGCGCGTCTGCTCAGTATGAGGCAGTAAACAACATTAATATTCCTGAAAATTCAGGCAACATAGCGCTTTCTGTACACGCCTATACTCCTTATTATTTTACAATGGACACATCGGATAAAGCAAATCACAGCTTTCCCGGAAAAAGCGGCTGGGGCGCCGATTATGAAACCGAATTAAGAACGTTATTTTCAACATTGAAATCAATTTCAGATAATAAAAACGTACCTATAATTATCGGAGAATTCAGCGCGTCTGATTTTAATAACAATTCCGACAGAGAAGCATGGGCGGAATGCTATTTATCCAATGCAAAAGCAGTCGGTATACCATGCGTGCTATGGGACAACAACGTATCGTATAACGAAACCGGCGAAGCTCATGGATACCTTTACAGGGCTACAAATACATGGTATAAAAACTCCATAGGCGTTATTAAGAAAATCATGGATACTCTCGGAGTTACCGATTATAGCCTGCCTGAATATCAGGAATATGTAAAGCCCCAGTTCTCATGGGATAAAATGGAAATAGGTGATAATTGGATTGAAATGTATCGTTCTGACGAAGGTAAAAATCTTGCCGCGTGGAAAAATTTCACCGTAAGCAACTGGAAAGAACTCATATCCGAAGATTACGAATACATCATGTTTTACGATTCAGACGACGCTCCTACATTAATTTTTCAAGGCGGTTGGTTTACTGTAAATTCTGACGATTCAATGGCAAAGGATTTCGTAGCAGGTTTTACCTACGATGAAATAATTTCCACACTTGAAGCTAATCAGGTTTCACTTGATCAAATGAATAATATGTTTATCAGCGCAGGAGCTAAATCTGCTACGATTTACGCTTTATATGCCGTCCCGCTTAATCAGTCACAATTAAACGGAGATGTAAATGAAGACGGTGAAATCAACGTTGCCGACTTAGTTTTACTTCAACAGTATTTAGTGTGCAAATCGGAACTAACCGATACACAGCTTAATGCCGCCGATTATAATTCTGACGGCGTTGTGAACGTGTTCGACGCTGTCGCTCTGAGAGTTTCGTTTCTTACTGTTTCATAAATAATAATACGAATTTTAAAAACGCCTTACTGAAAATAACTTCAGTAAGGCGTTTTTTTATACGTATCCGATAACGGAAGAAATAAATATTGCAAGCATAAAAACAGGAGCAATATATTTCATCATTATTCTATACATTTTTACTGATTTAAATTTCGAATTCAGTTCAATCTCATCTTCGATTATTTTCGTTTTAGCTACATATCCTATAAGAATACATGTAAATAAAGCTACAATCGGCATTAGTATATTGTTGCTGAAAAAATCAAAGAAGTCAAGCAGCTGTTTTCCGGCAATAGTAAACCCGGACCAAATACTGTAACCGAAAACGGATAATATGCCAATTGCAAACGCTGAAATCATGACGAAAATACATATCGTTTTTCTTTTTGCTTTTAATTTTTCACATAAAATTGAAACAATAGTTTCCATAAGCGATATAGAAGACGTAAGGGCGGCAAGTAAAACCAAGATAAAGAACACTGCGCCGATTATTTTCCCTCCCGACATAGAAGCAAAAACATTTGGGAGCGTTATAAACATAAGCTTCGGTCCCGCGCTGAGAGCGTCCTTATTTCCTCCTGAGAATGCAAAAACGGCAGGAATTATCATCATTCCGGAAATAAAAGCAACAGCCGTGTCAAACAGCTCGATATGTCTAACCGATTTTTCGAGATTATCCTCCTTACGCATATATGAACCATAAGTAATCATAATACCCATAGCTAGCGACATTGAATAAAATAGCTGTCCCATAGCGGCAACAAGCGTCTTAAGTGAAAATTCTTTAAAGTTTGGTTTCAAATAATAAAGCAGACCGTCAACCGCCCCGTCAAGAGTAAGAGTATACACTGCAATAACTATTGAAATAATTACAAGCAGAGGCATTAAAACTGTACTTACCTTTTCAATACCCTTCTGAACTCCCATAAGCACTACAGCAGAGGTTAATATAATAAAAATAGCAAGAAATAAAAGCGGCTGACTCGTACCCCCTATAAAAGAATTAAAAAATGTTCCGTCGTCAGCTGCACCTGCTCCTGTCCCGGTCAAATATACCGTAAGATACTTTAATACCCATCCGCCTATCACACAATAATACGGAAATATTATTATCGGAACGGCAGCCGCAATCCACCCAAGAGGAGCAAATTTCCTGCTTATAGACGCGTAAGCTCCGATTACGCTTTTACCTGTTTTCCTTCCGATTGCAATTTCAGTTATCATCAGCGAAAAGCCGAAGGTCACTGCCAAAATAATATAAACCAGCAGAAAAATACCGCCTCCGTATTGAGCGGCAAGGTATGGAAATCTCCATATATTCCCTAAGCCTACGGCAGAGCCGGCCGCCGCGAGAACAAATCCTATACGGGTGCTGAACCCGACGTGATTCTTTTTTTCAGAAACCATTATTACACTCCTTTTTTATACATGTCTTAATTATACTATACAAGTAAAATGCATGTCAACTAAAAACATATTTTTTTAAATACAAAACTGCATTTTATACTGCTATAACAACGATAAGACGAATATAATACTTAAATTTATGTATTGTATGAGTTTTTTTTCATATAATTTAAATATTAAGTTTCAGAAGGCTAAAGCACGTTTTTCGGCAAATTATGATCTGTTATAAATTATTTTGATTGTTTTTGAATGTTTTTTCTTAAATTCTCTTGACATTTGAAAAAAATCATGGTATTATATATCCATACCAATCAAATTCATTCAATTTCAATCATTTTATTTCAAGGGAGAGTAAAACTAAATGCTAACAGAAGAAAGATACAGTAAAATCCTTGAATGTTTAAACGAATATAAAACTGTAACAGTAACCCAGCTTGCGGAAGCCTTGAACGCTTCTGAATCAACTATAAGACGCGATCTGAATTCGCTTGCAACAATGAAAAAAATTATAAAGGTACACGGAGGAGCCACCGTTTTAAACGACAGCTTTAATTTCAGCGAACACCCAGTTGAAGCAAAGGAAAAAATGTTTTCAGAGGAAAAAGCGGCTATTGCAAAATATGCGGCTTCCACTATTAGAAAGAACGATTTTGTTTTTATAGACGCGGGAACCACCACAGATAAAATGATTGATTTTATTACTGAATCGTCTGCGATTTTTGTTACAAACGGATTCAGCCATGCCAAAAAGCTTGCAAGGAAAAATTTCAAGGTTTATATTATAGGCGGACAAATCAAGTCTTCCACAGAGGCCGTTATCGGAACGGAATGCGTAGAGGCTCTGAAGAAATTTAATTTCACAAAATGCTATATGGGAACAAACGGTATTTCACTTGCCGCCGGATTCACTACTCCCGATACAGATGAAGCCGCTGTAAAGAAAACTGCGATACTGCATAGCTATGTAGCATATATTCTGGCAGATCACTCCAAATTCAATCAGGTTTCATCAGTTACATTCGCTCCTGCAGACAGCGCGTGTATAATAACAGATTATCTGCCTGATAAAAAATATAAGGAAAAATGTATAATAAAGGAGGTTATAGTATGATTTATACCGTCACATTCAATCCGGCAATAGATTATGTTATGAGACTTAAAAGCTTTTTGACGGGAACTGTTAACAGATCCGACAGAGAAGAAATTTATTTTGGCGGAAAGGGTATAAACGTATCTTTGGTATTGAAGGAACTGGACGTTGAATCGGTGGCGCTTGGATTTTCTGCCGGGTTTACCGGAGAGGCCATCGAAAAGGGAGTAGCGCATAAGGGAGTCAGAACAGATTTTGTAAGACTCGACAGCGGAAATTCAAGGATTAACGTAAAAATAAAGGCGGAAACTGAAACAGATTTAAACGGACAGGGGCCGGATATCAGCAATAACGCAATAGAAAGGCTGTTTGAAAAGCTTGATAAACTGAAAAAAAACGATACATTAATATTAGCGGGAAGCATACCAAACACACTGCCCGAGGATATATATGAAAAAATTCTTGAAAGGTTATCCGGTAAAGGCATAAGATTTGTTGTCGACGCTACAAAGGATCTTTTAGTTAATGTATTAAAATATAAACCGTGGCTAATAAAACCTAATAATTTTGAGCTTGGCGAAATATTCGGAATTGAAATTTCAAAAAAAGACGATATCATATTTTATGCCAAGGAGCTTCAAAAAAAAGGAGCTGTTAACGTACTTGTATCAATGGCAGGAGAAGGCTCTATTCTTCTTGACGAAAACGGAAACGCTCATATAATGGGAGTACCCGACGGAAAGGCTGTTAATTCGGTAGGTGCCGGAGATTCTATGGTTGCCGGTTTTATAGCCGGATACGCTGAAAAAGCTGATTATGATTACGCATTAAGACTTGGAACAGCTTCCGGCAGCGCAACCGCATTCTCAGAAGGACTTGCGGAAAAGGAACTTATTAACAGACTGATGGAAAATATTAAGTCTGAAAAATAAAGAAAGGGATGATTATTTATGCGTATAACAGATTTATTGAAAAAGGAGAGTATAGAGCTTAATTCTCCTGTTTCTACAAAACAGGGCGCCATCGACAAGCTTATCGATCTACAGGCAAAGGCAGGAAACATAAGCGACAAAAACGCTTATAAAAAGGACATACTTGCAAGAGAACAGATGAGTTCAACCGCAGTCGGAGACGGTATCGCCATACCCCATGCAAAAAGTGAGGCTGTCCGGCAGCCGGGTCTTGCAGCAATAACCGCACCCAACGGAGTAGACTATGAATCTATGGACGGAAAGCCCTCAAATATCCTATTTATGATAGCCGCGCCTAACGACGGCGACCTGCATCTTGAAGTATTGTCTAGGCTCATGACTATTCTGATGGACGAGGAATTCAGAAGAAATCTTCTTGCAGCAGATACCAAAGAAAAATTTCTGAAGGTGATCGACGAAAAGGAAGCTGAAAAATTCCCTGATGAACCTAAAGTTCAGCAACAATCTGAAGCAGGATACAGAGTACTTGCTGTCACAGCCTGTCCGACCGGTATAGCTCACACCTATATGGCGGCAGAAGCCCTTGAAAAAGCCGGCAAAAAGCTTGGTTATACAATTAAGGTTGAAACAAACGGATCAGGCGGCGCCAAAAACGTTCTTACCAGAAAAGAAATAGAAGAAGCTGACGGAATCATAATAGCTGCCGATAAAACAGTTGAAACCGCCAGATTCAACGGCAAAAGGCTTATCAGCGCTGCCGTTTCAGACGGAATAAAGAAGCCGGAGGAGCTGATACAAAAAATTATTGACGGAGACGCGCCTGTTTATAGACACAGCGGCAATACTATCAGCAATGACAGCGCTGAAAATGAAAGATTTACACGCAAAATTTATAAGCATCTTATGAACGGTGTTTCCAACATGCTGCCATTCGTTGTTGCAGGCGGTATTTTTATAGCGATTGCGTTTTTGATTGACACTATTTCCGGAGCTCCGCAGGATTCAAATTTTGGTACTAACACGCCTGCGGCCGCATTCTTTAAAACCATAGGCGGCTATGCTTTTAATTTTATGATTCCGATACTCGCCGGATATATCGGTAAGAGCATTGCCGACAGACCGGGACTCTTAGTAGGTTTTGTAGGCGGTTTCCTTGCAACAACCGGTTCTACATTCTCAGCGGTCGGCGGAGATATTCCGTCCGGTTTCCTTGGAGCTTTATTTGCAGGATTTGTCGGCGGTTATCTTATGCTGGGACTTAGAAAGCTCTGTGACAAACTTCCTCAGGCTCTTGAAGGAATAAAACCTGTACTGATTTATCCGCTCGTAGGTCTGGGATTGATAGCTGTAATAATGTGCGCTGTAAATCCATTTATGGGTATGATCAATACGGGACTTACAAACTTCCTGAACACCATGAACGAATCCAGTAAAATTGTTCTCGGCTGTATTCTCGGCGGAATGATGTCAATAGATATGGGCGGTCCGTTTAACAAGGCGGCTTACGTTTTTGGTACAGCCGCAATAGCCTCGGGAAATTACGACATTATGGCGGCAGTTATGATAGGCGGAATGGTTCCTCCTATAGCGATTGCGCTGGCGACAACATTTTTCAAGAAAAAATTCACAAAGGAAGAGCGAAAAAGCGGTCCTGTCAATTATATAATGGGACTAAGCTTTATAACTGAAGGCGCGATCCCTTACGCAGCGGCAGATCCTCTCAGGGTAATTCCGTCCTGCCTGGTCGGCGCGGCAGTATCAGGCGGCTTGTCAATGCTGTTTAATTGTACGCTTATGGCTCCACATGGCGGTATATTCGTATTTGCCGTTGTAGGTAACTGGCCCATGTATCTGCTTTCTCTTGCGATTGGTTCAGTAGTCGGAATGCTTTTACTGGGACTTCTTAAGAAAAATGTTAATGAAGATTAAGAAAAGGAGAAATTATTATGGTATCAAAGACAATAACACTCGTAAACTCACAGGGATTCCATATGCGGCCTGCCGGAGCATTCGCAACTGCAATGGGGAAATACAAGAGCGAGGTAACAATTAAATTCAACGGAAACGATATAAACGGTAAAAGTCTTATGAATATCATTGCCGCTTGTATAAAGTGCGGAAGCACGATTGATCTGATATGCGAAGGCGAAGATGAGGACGAAGCCCTAAAAGAAGCCGTTTCATTGATTGAAAGCGGATTCGGAGAATAACCGGATTAATAATTTCGCTCCGTGGTATCACATGGAGCGAAAAATTCTATAAGGGAGGAAACGATATGATGAAAGGAATCGGAAGCTCGGAAGGCTATGGTATCGGCAGAGTACTGACTATAAAAGAAATAAACCTTGAATTTACGCCTAAAGATAATTGCGTGCCTTCAGAAGAACTTAAAAGATACAAGGAAGCGGTAGATAGGTTTTGCAGAAAAACAGAAAAAACCGCGGAAAGAATAAAGTTAACCGTCGGTCAGAAAGAAGCTGAAATTATTTCAGGACATATTCTCATGATAAGGGATCCATATATGAACGGAGAAATAGAAAAGCTCATTGAAAACGGACAATGCGCGGAAAGCGCTCTTGTAACAGTCTGCGATATGTTTTCAATGGTTTTTTCATCGGCAGACGACGAGCTTACAAAACAGCGGGCAACTGACGTTATAGATATTAAAAATTCCATTCTTTCCATTCTGCTTGGAACGGAAGAAACAGATATATCCGACGCTCCTTCAAAAACCGTTTTGGTGGCAAAGGATCTTACGCCGTCAATGACGGCCTGCATAAACAAATCAAATATCGTCGGTATAATAACAGAAACCGGCGGAAAAACTTCACATTCAGCAATACTGGCAAGAGCAATGGAAATACCGGCCGTTCAAAGCGTATCTAACGCTCTTGAAAACCTGACCGACGGCTGTATGGTAATTGTCGACGGCGTAAAGGGGATTGTAATCGCCGATCCAACTAACAGACAGCTTGACGAATATACAAAAAAACGAGTGGATTTCATTGAAGAACGAAAATCGTTAGCTGGTTATATAGGAAAAGAAACGGTTACCTCAGACGGTATCAGGGTAGAGCTTGCCGGAAATATCGGAAAACCGGAGGACGCTAATAAGGTCGTAGAAAATGACGGAGAGGGCGTCGGTCTTTTCAGAACAGAATTTCTTTTTATGGACAGAGCCTCACAGCCAAACGAGGACGAACAATTTGAGGCTTACAAGAAAGTCGCCCTTATTATGAAAGGAAAGCCTGTAATAATAAGAACCTTAGACGTAGGCGGAGATAAAAACATCCCCTACCTCGGCATGCCTAAGGAGGATAATCCATTTCTGGGCTTCAGGGCTATACGTTACTGCCTGAAAAACAAGGAGCTTTATATGACACAGCTCAGGGCTTTGGTAAGAGCAAGCGCATATGGTGATATTAGAATTATGGCGCCTTTGGTAACCTGTGTAGATGAATTAAGAGCCGTAAGAGAAATGGTAAGCAATATTATGAAGGAATACGATACCATTGGAGTTCAATATAATAAGAATTTAAAAATCGGAGTTATGATAGAAACTGCCGCCGCGTCAGTTATTGCGGATTTACTTGCCCGTGAAGCAGACTTTTTCAGTATCGGTACAAATGATCTTACGCAATATACTATGTCGGTAGATAGGGGAAATGCAGACGTAGCTTATTTATACTCCACTTTTAATCCAGCAGTTCTGCGTTCAATAAAGCATATAATCGCCTGTGCAAAGGAAGCCGGTATACCGGTTGGAATGTGCGGAGAAGCGGCGGCGGACAAAATGATGATACCCTTATTAATCTCATTTGGGCTTGATGAATACAGCGTCAGCGCCTCTTCTATATTAAGCGCCAGAAAAATAATTTCTCAATGGAGTAAAAAGGACGCCGACGCTCTTGCAGAAAAAATAATGAAGCTTAAAACAGAAAAGGAAATTACAGAAGAATTAAGTAAAGCAATAGGATACTAAGGTTAAAAAATATCCCGTACTCTAATGTACGGGATATTGTTTTTACTATATAGAATCACGATTTAAATATTCTATGAACCTGTTAAACCTGTCTAATCCCTCAGACGTTCTCTTAAATACTCCGGCGTCGAGCAAAACCTGTTCAAATACGGCTCCGATTTCCTGCTTTAAAATGTCGCCTGCACTGCTAGAATCCGCTTCAGGATGACGTTTACGCACATTGTCAAACCATTTACTGTGACATTCAAGTCTTTTATCGCCGCTTATATCTTCTCCTCTGCACAGCGCTTTTTCCATAAGTTCAATATCGCGGGCAAGACGTTCAGGTAAAACTGCAAGCCCCATTACTTCTATTAATCCTATATTTTCCTTTTTTATATGATGAAGCGCCGAATTAGGATGAAAAATACCGAGCGGATGATCTTTATCGGTAAGATTATTTCGTAAAACAAGATCGCATTCATATCTATTTCCTCTCATTCTGGCAATAGGAGTAATAGTATTATGCAAAACTCCGTCAGTCTCGGCAAATATTCCGACCTCCGGATCGCTGTAGCCTCGCCACGCCTTTAAAATATGACAGCAGGCGTTTGCAAGAACGGTACGGTTTTCGCATTGAAGTCTGATTACAGACATAGGCCATTTTACTATACCGGCCCATACGCCGGGAGTCTTAGGCATTAGGAATTCCTTTTCAACACCGGCTCTTTCCATAGCAAATGTATATCGTCCGCCCTGAAAATGCTCATGCGTTAGAATAGAGCCTCCAACAATAGGCAAATCCGCATTCGATCCTATAAAATAATGCGGAAGAAAATCAAGGGCGTCAAATAGCTTTTCAAAAACAGTCGGATTAATACTCATCGGAGTGTGATCGCCATTAAATATAATACAATGCTCGTTAAAATATCCGTATGGTGAATACTGAAAAAACCATTCCTTATCCGATATTCTGAAAGGAATCGGGCGCAGATTCTGTCTTGCCGGATATGCAATTCTTCCGGCATAGCCCGTGTTCTCTATGCAGAGCTGACATTTAGGATAATTAGTTTTAGGACTTTTAAGAGCGGCGGCAATATCGCGCGGATCCTTTTCAGGCTTGGACAGATTAATTGTAATATCAAAAACTCCATAATCGCTTTTATAAGTCCAGCATATATTTTTTGCTATTCTACCTGAACGAACATAATTTGTGTCTCTGCTGAATTTATAATACCAGTCTGTTGCCGACCGGGCGTTAGTTTTATATCTTCTGAAAAACTCCATTTTTACCTCATGGGGCATTTTAGTTAGATGTCCCATAAGCTTTGTATCAAGCAGATCCCTTGAAGCTGACGAATCAATAATTATTCCTTGCTCGCACGCATACGACAATAAACCGTCTAAAATTTCTTCCAATGACATTTCAGGAAGGCTTTGCGGTTCTTTCCACTCAGAAATCTGAAGCTCGTGCATAAGCTGATTTCTGACGAATATGCTGTCGTCCTGCGCAATAAGCTCATTAGAAATGCCGTAATTTATTAGGTTCTGTATTAGCTGACAAATCATATTAATCTCCTTACGTTTCTGCTATTCAGCTATATTTATACCTCCGAAATTTCTGATTTTCAAACGGTAGCAGCTTTTATCGCCGAAAAGCTCATTCATAGCGTTTTCATAATCACAGCATTTCGATAACGGAACAAACGCCTGTATGGTGCCGGCAAATCCTCCCCCATGAACTCTTACAGCTCCTTTGTCCTTCAGTATTTTTTCACTGATCAGCAACGCAAGCGGTATCCCCTGCTCCTGAGGTTTACTGCATGAATAAAGATTCTGAAGCCATTTTGCAGAAGAATCTCCCGATTCTTTTACAAGACTTAAAAATTCGTCAAAGCTGCCTTTTGACAATGCGGCCGCTTCAAGTCCGGCGCGCTCATTTTCTGAAAAGAAATGTGCAGACCTGAGAATAGCACGGTCAGAACATTTCTTTCTCAGTTCCGGAATTGCCTTATAAAATTCAATGAAATTAACCTCGCGCAGACAGCTTTTTCCAAAATGCTTTGCAACAAGATTCATTTCCTCCGGAACAGATACATAATCATCGGTCAGATCAGCGTGACTTCCCTTTGTATCGGTAATGCACAATTGATAACCGGAAGTCTCAAAGCCGCATTCAATCTTTTTAATAACAGGATCGACAGCGCTTTCAAAATCTATGAAGACAAAGCCTCCGACAGAGCTGACCATCTGATCCATAAGACCGCTTTTCTTTCCGAAATATTCATTTTCTGAATATTGACCAATTTTAGCTATTTCAACAGCGCCGGCCTTACCGCTGTTATAATGGCTGTCAATAACTGTTCCTATCAACACCTCAAACGCCGCCGACGACGAAAGACCGCTTCCTCCTAAGACATCGGATACGGTATATGCATCAAACCCACCGATATTAACGCCGATTTCACTGAACCGCGACGCTATACCTCTTATTAATGAAGCCGATGTTCCTTTTTCTGCCGAATGAACGGACAAATCTGATAAATCCACGCAATCCTCAGGATAGCCTTCGGAATGAATTCTTATTACTCCATCGTTGTGAAAGCTAACAACAGCTATAATATCAAGATTGATAGCCGCCGCAAGTACGCAGCCATGCTGATGGTCAGTATGATTGCCTCCGACCTCCGTTCTTCCGGGCGCCGAATAAACCGCTATATCCTCACGATTCGGATACAGTCTCGCAAACTCCTCCGCCGCTTTTTCATACCTCCGCCTTTGACTCATTATAACGTTCTCGTCTTCACCGTATAGTTGTCCAAATATAACATCGTAATCGCCGTTTTTAAGGTTTTTATTAAAATCTGTTAGTTTCAAATCAGATCCTCCCGAATTTATACAATATCATATTACTATTTTACCATTTTCAGCAGATAAAAATCAAGCTTTATTTTATAATTTCAATTTCAGCCGTCAATAGAAAGGGATATACAGAAAAACCTGCATATCCCATATTTTCTCAATTCTTAAATTCTAATGCAGTATAAAAATAATCTTATATTTTTTCTGCAAAAGAACAACTTTAATTATTTTAAAGCTTTTTTAACCTCTGCAACTATATTATCCTTGCATAATCCAAATTCCTTAAGCAGATCGGCGGCGGGACCGGAATAACCGAACTCATCGTTTACACCGATTTTTATCACAGGAACAGGATAGCATTCTGTAACAGCCTCTGCAACAGCGGAGCCAAGACCGCCGATCACGCTATGTTCCTCAACTGTCATAAGAATTCCTGAATTTTCAGCAGCCTTGCAGATCAGATCCTTGTCCAGCGGTTTGATTGTATGAATATTAATGACTCCCGCGTTTATACCTTCTCCTTTAAGCTCGTCAGCGGCAGCTACAGCCTCGCTTACCATCAATCCGGTAGCAATAATAGTAATATCACTGCCCTCTCTTAACGTAACTCCCTTTCCAAGCTCAAATTTGTATGTTTCCTTATTATTGAATACCGGAGCCGCCAGACGACCAAATCTCAAATAAACAGGTCCGTTATGAAGTATAGCCGCTTCAACCGCAGCTTTAGCCTCAACATCGTCCGCCGGACTGATAACAGTCATTCCCGGAATCGTCCTCATCAAAGCAATATCCTCGTTGCACTGATGAGTCGCTCCGTCCTCGCCAACTGAAATACCGGCATGAGTAGCCCCTATCTTAACATTCAATCCGGGATAACCAATTGAATTTCTCACTATTTCATAAGCCCTTCCTGCCGCAAACATAGCGAAGGTACTTGCAAACGGAATCTTGCCGCATGCCGCAAGACCTGCCGCAACACCCATCATATTTGCCTCTGCAATTCCGCAATCAAAAAATCTTTCCGGATAAGCCTTTTTAAATATTCCTGTTTTTGTAGCCGCCGCAAGGTCTGCGTCAAGCACAATAAGATCGGGGTATTTATCCGCAAGCTCTGTAAGCGCTTCTCCATAGCTTTCTCTCGTTGCTTTTTTTATAACCTCTGCCATTTGTTTAGCCCTCCAGTTCTTTCAGCTTTGCGTCAAGCTCGCTCATAGCTTGCTTATACTGTTCTTCATTAGGCGCTGCGCCGTGCCATGAAACCTGATTTTCCATAAATGAAACGTCCTTACCCTTTATACTTTTCTGAATGATTACAACAGGCTTGCCGGAAATTTTATCGGCTTCTTCAAACGCTTTCTCAATAGAATCAAAATCATGAGCGTTCATAGTTATAACATGCCATCCGAAAGCCGCAAACTTATCTGTTATAGGCTCAGGCGAACAAACCTCTGCAATCGGACCGTCTATCTGAAGACCGTTATTATCAACAACGGCAACAAGATTATCAAGCTTCTTATGAGCGGCAAACATTGCCGCTTCCCAAACCTGACCCTCTTCAATCTCACCGTCGCCCAAAACAGTATAAACCCTATAGGATTTATTATCGAGCTTTCCGGCAAGAGCCATACCGCATGCGGCGGAAATACCTTGTCCTAACGAACCGCTTGACATGTCGACGCCGTTTATATGAATACAGGGATGTCCCTGAAGAGCTGCACCGATATGCCTTAAGCTTTTAAGCTCTTTTTCCGGAAAATAGCCTTTAAGAGCAAGCGCCGAATAAAGAGCGGGAGCACAATGGCCCTTTGAAAGAACAAACCTATCTCTATCCGCATTATCAGGATCATTTTGATTAACGTTCATTTTTTCAAAATAAAGATAAGTAAGCAGGTCTGCTATGGAAAGAGAACCGCCCGGATGTCCGGATTTAGCATTATAAACGCCCTCGATAATTCCCTTTCTTACCTTGCATGCGGTTATCTGTAGGCTTCTTTTCTTATTGCCGTCCATGTTTTTACCTCCTGGTATATTAATTATATGTTTATATTCTTATATACTGCCTTCATATATCATATCAATCAGCTCGGCAATAGCGCAGTCATTGCTCGTATGCTCAAGCACAATATCCGCTACATCCTTTAATGCCTGCTGAGCATTTGCTGTCGCCGCGCCAATATCCGCAGCCTGAAGCATCTCTATATCGTTATGGTAATCGCCTGCAGCGATGACCTTCATGTTATCTATTTCCATAAGCTTTATATATTCCCTAAGGGCAGAGCCCTTCGAGCTTCCCTTTGGAAGCATTTCAATAAATATATCATGAGAACGAACAAAATCAACAGGATAATTCTTAGCGGAAACAAACTCCTCAAGCTTAGTTATCAGAGCAGGCTCGGTTGCAAAAAGTATCTTGAACCATTCTCCCTTAGGAACCATATCCAAGGTCGTATAAACAGGCTCGACCTGACATATATTCGTATGCTCCTTCTCATAATCATTATTGCATACTACATAAATATTGTCAAGCCTTAATACCTCTCCTCCCGGATTTTCCATAAATTCAAAAAGCTCTTTCCCGATTTCTGCTGCACATTCAGGCAAAAAGTCGGTATACATAACCTTCTTGGTCAAAATATCATAAATAAGCGAGCCGTTATAAAGAATCACAGGAAGATCCACTTCAAGCTCCTCAAAGTATTTCATAGCCGACTGAATTGTTCTTCCCGTTGCAACTGTAAACTTTCCGCCGTCAGCCCTGAATCGCTTAATCGCCTCCTTGTCCTTCTGTGACAAAATTTTATTATCCGGAAGGAGTGTTCCGTCCAAATCAGTTATAAGCAATACGTTGGATAAATCAGACATAATTACCTGACCTTTCGTAAAATTTCTTTAAAATAATCCGGAAGCACGCTGTCAAACTCCATATATTCGCTTTTAATCGGATGAATAAATCCGATTTTCTTTGCATGAAGACACTGCCCGTCAATTCCGCTGTAAATTTTTCCGTAAACCTCGTCGCCCAAAACCGGATGTCCCTTATATGAAAGATGAACCCTTATCTGATGCGTCCTGCCCGTTTCAAGTCTGAGTCTTAAATGAGCGCATTTTTCATATTGTTCAATTACCTCATAATGCGTTACGGCATCTTTTGAATTTTTATAAGTTACGCACATTTTCTTGCGGTCATTCGGATTTCTGCCGATGGGAGCGTTAATCGTGCCGCTTAGCTCTTTAAAGCGTCCCAACGCCACAGCCTCGTATTCTCTTGTAAAGCTGTGATTTTTTATCTGCTCTGCAAGACCGGAATGCGCTGCGTCCGTCTTTGCTACAATCAGTAATCCGCTGGTATTTTTATCTATTCTGTGAACTATGCCCGGACGTATAACTCCGTTTATTCCGGAAAGTCTCCCGTCGCAATGATAAAGCAGAGCGTTTACAAGAGTTCCGCTGTAATTTCCCGGTGCAGGATGAACTACCATTCCCTTAGGCTTGTTCACTACAAGCAGACTATCGTCCTCATAAACAATATCTATAGGTATGTTCTCCGGTTTCGCGTCAGTATCGACAGGATCAGGAATTTCCAAAGCTATATTATCCCCGTTACGGCACTTATAATTTTTTGATATAGGCGCGTCGTTTACAAAAACATTTTTTGTTTCAATCAGTTTCTGCAAGGCGCTTCTTGTCAATCCTGTATCCTGTAAAGAAAGCCACTTATCTATCCTCATTCCTTCCGCAGAATCGGACGCATGAAATGTCAAGCTATTCATTATTATCAGCCTTTATTTCATTCTGAGACTTTTTGCCGCTTTTATCAAAAAATAGAATATATATCAAAAGAAGTGCGGCGCCGATTGTTACGCAGCAATCCGCAAAGTTAAAAATGGCAAAATCAAATAACTGCAAATCGAGATAATCTACAACTCGTCCGCCTCTGAAAAGACGGTCTATTATATTTCCGAGTCCTCCGCTTATAATAAGCGTCAAACAGAATACCAGCATCTTTTCCTTACGATGTCTAATCATATAAAAAATACAAAAACCCATCAGAATTGTTGTAACTATAACAAGTATCCATCGCATTCCGCTGAAGCTTCCGAACATTGCTCCGTCGTTTTCAAGATATGTTAAATGCATTATATCAAAATCGCCGATTCTCAGAAATTCCCTTGAACCGCTTTCCTTTAAATGTTCAACAGCCCACCATTTAATAAGCTGATCCGAACCTGTTAAAAGAACAATAGCTGAAAACGCAAGAATTAATGTAACTATAACGTTTCCTCCTTAATTACAAATATAACTTGCCGCTTTTATTAAACGGCAAGTCATAAAATCATGTTTATTTTACAACGGACGCACAACGGCTGCAAAGCGTCGGATGTTCGCTGTCTTTGCCTACTGTTTCAGAGTATACCCAGCACCGTTCACATTTTTCGCCTGTTGCCCTGACAACCTCAAATTCGGTTTCGCCGTCCTTATCGTTTATAACGGAAACGCCTGAAACGATGAGAATTTCAGCAAGCTGATCAGACAATTGGCTATACTTCTCAAACATTTCCCCGCCGGAATGTATTATAATATTAGCTTCAAGAGATTTACCGATAACCTTCTCATTTCGCTTTTCTTCAAGCGCCTTATTAACTGTTTCCCTTGTACTATATATCAATTCCCACTTTTTAACAAATTCATCACTGAACGTAATACCGGATTTTTCAGGCATCTGATTCAGGAAAATACTTTCGCTGTTATCAGAATCGCTGTGCGGAAGATAAGACCAGATCTCCTCGGCAGTAAACGACATAATAGGCGCCAAAAGTCGTGAAACACCGCTTAGAATTCTGTACATAGCAGTCTGAGCCGAACGTCTTTCAAAAGAATTTTCTCTCTCACAATAAAGCCTGTCTTTGATAATATCAAGATAGAAATTTGACATATCCGTAACACAGAAATTATGAATGCTGTGAAATACCACATGAAAATCAAAATCATTATAACCCGACTGAACCTTATCTATAAGACTGTCAAACCGCATTAACGCCCATTTATCAATTTCAGGAAAATCCTCGTAGGCAACGCAGTCCTTATCAGGATCAAAGCTCTGTCCGTTTGAAATATTTCCAAGTATAAATCTTGCGGTATTTCTGATTTTTTTATAGGCGTCTGAAAGCTGTCCCAATATTTCCTTTGAAATCCTGATATCAGAATGATAATCGGAGGAGGCAACCCAAAGCCTTAAAATATCGGCGCCGTACTGATCTATTATCTCGGCAGGATCAATTCCGTTTCCAAGAGATTTATGCATAGTTTTGCCCTGACCGTCAACAACCCAGCCATGAGTGCAGACAGCCTTATACGGAGCAGTCCCCTTATATACGACGGATGTAAGAAGAGACGACTGAAACCATCCTCTGTACTGATCCGCGCCCTCAAGATAGAGATCAGCCGGCCAAGAAAGTGAATCATATTCGTCCATGACGGCTGTATGCGACACTCCGCTGTCAAACCATACGTCCATAATGTCGTATTCTTTGGTAAATTCTCCGCAGCCGCATTCACATTTAACGCTTTCCGGAATAAATTCCTTTACTTCTCTTGTCCACCATGCGTCAGCGCCTTCCTTACGGAAAAGCTCTGAAATTGCCTTTATTGTTTCATCGGTAACAATAGGCTTGCCGCAGTCCTTACAATAAATAATCGGAATAGGAACTCCCCATGTTCGCTGTCTCGATATACACCAATCGCTTCTGTCACGTACCATTCCCTTGATTCTGTCCTCGCCCCATTCGGGAATCCATTTAACATTTTCAATAGCTTTTACAGCCTCGTCCTTAAAACCGTTCACTGAACAAAACCACTGCTCTGTCGCACGGTATATAATAGGACTGCTGCATCTCCAGCAGTGAGGATACTGATGAGTAATTTTTTCACTCGCCAGCAACGCTCCGCACTCCTCAAGCTTAGCTGCAATAGCTTTATTTGCCTCGTTCGTATCAAGACCCGCAAATTCACCGGCTTCCTCAGTCTGCCTGCCTCTTGCGTCGACGCAGACCAATATATCGATATCATCATAATTCTTGCAAACTTCAAAGTCCTCTACGCCGTATCCCGGAGCAGTATGTACACATCCGGTACCGCTTTCCAAAGTAACATGATCACCCACTATAACCGGCGACAGTCTGTCATAAAGCGGATGCTTTGTCTTAATATACTCCAATTCAGCGCCCTTGAAGGAGCCTATAGTTTCATAGCTCTCAATACCTGCCGACTTCATAGTAGCATCTGCAAGCTCAAGCGCAGTTACATAGTATTCATCATCATTCTTTACAAGTGTGTATTCATATTCGGGACCAAGACATATAGCGAGATTACCCGGTATCGTCCATGTGGTCGTTGTCCAGATAACAAAATAAACCTTGGACAAATCAATACCCATGGAGGTAAAAATACCCTTATCGTCAACAACGTTAAACTTCACATAAATCGACGTGCAAGGATCGTTTGCATACTCAATTTCTGCCTCGGCTAAAGCCGTATTGCAATCGGGACACCAGTAAACCGGCTTCAGGCCCTTATACATATAGCCTTCCTTTGCCATTTTACCGAAAACTTCAACCTGTCTTGCTTCATATTCGGGCTTTAAAGTCAAATAAGGATCGTCATAATCGCCAATGCTTCCAAGACGCTTAAATTGCTCCATCTGACTTTTTACATGCTTTAGAGCAAAATTTTTACACTGCTTTCTCAGTTCGACCGGAGGTATGGCGCCGTTTTCCACGCCGATATCCTTCATAGCCTTCAGTTCTATAGGAAGTCCATGAGTATCCCAGCCCGGAACATAAGGAGCGTAATAGCCGGACATATTTTTATGCTTGATAATAAAATCCTTCAGGGTTTTGTTAAGAGCCGTTCCAAGGTGTATCTGTCCGTTAGCATAGGGAGGACCATCATGAAGAATATAAGGTTTTTTATCCTTATTTTTTTCAATCATTTTATAATACAGTCTTTCATCTTCCCACTTCTTTAGAGTTTCAGGTTCTCTTTTAGGAAGATTTCCCCTCATCGGAAAATCCGTTTTCGGCAGATTCAAAGTCTTGTTATAATCCATTGCCATTATACTTCTTCCTTTTCGATTGATGTTTGATTACCGCTTTGGGAGTTGTTCTGACCGAACTGAAGATCAGAAAATCTTGATTCGTATACCCCTTTAACGTTTCTTGCTGAAAAGCTTGACGTTGCAAAGGGATCGGGCTTTGGAGGTTCTTCTTCCTCCGTTTCATACTCCTGAATTTCTTCCTCTTCCTCTATTTCAATTTCAGGCATAGCTGAAATCATTTCAAGATGTGATTTATACATATCAAAGAGCGTTTTCTTGAATTCGGTAACCTGTCTCTGCGCCTCATAAAGATTCTGCTTTTCTTTCTCAATTTCCTGCCTGTTCTTTTCCATGGCGGCTTCATGCGCAACGGTTGCCTCTTCGATCAATTCATTGGCTTTGGATTCAGCCTGTGCGATGATTTCGTCGGCTTTTTCCTGAGCCTCCGCCACAACCTTATGCCCCTGCTTCTGAGCCCCCAGCAGCGCGTCCTTCAAAGCGTCCTCATCCTGACGATATTCTCTTACCTTATCGGCAAGTATCTGGATTTTACTATGCAGATCCTCTCTTTCAGCGTCAATTTCGTCAAATTCTTCAATCAGCATAGCCAGAAAATCGTCTATTTCCTCCTGCTTATATCCAAATGCAGCTTTTTCAAATCTTTTGTCTCTTATATCACTTGCACTTATCAACGTTAATCACCTCTTAACAATATTTCTGCACAATAATATGCAGTCTGCCTTTCTTTGATATTCCCGAGATTTCTTCTACGCGAAATTTGCCGTAACCTCTGGCCGAAAAAATGTCTCCCTGTTTCATATTGAAAGCGGGGCTATTTACTGCTTTATAATTAACTTCAACCGTACCCGACGATATAACGGCAGCCGCCTTGCCGCGGCTAATGCCCAGCGAAAGGCTCAGTATACAATCAAGGCGCATCGAAGCCGACGTACCTTTGATTTCATGATATGAACGCTCTTTTATCAGAAACGGATCAGTGTCTACCGTTATCTCAACTCCAACAGAACCTATTTTTCTCAAATCATTCTCAATAGCTTTTTTAACAGAATCAATAACAAAGACCTGCGCTATCCCTTCTCCAATCAAAATATCTCCCAC
The DNA here is from genome assembly GCF_054655175.1 of Ruminococcus sporogenes. NCBI lineage: Bacteria > Bacillati > Bacillota > Clostridia > Eubacteriales > Oscillospiraceae > Ruminococcus > Ruminococcus sporogenes. Next base: position 173,341 of record NZ_BAAHOA010000003.1, read on the forward strand.
CGCCTCACGCTTTAAATTCAAAGCTGTAAGCGATCCGAGAAAATCCCTGTGCGAAAGCGCCGAAGCCTTACGGTATTTGAATGTTACGCAGGTAAACGGAAAATCACTTCTTTCTGGACGATTATATTCATTGAAAACGCATAGCATAACGCGATCCGCATTGTCAGTTCCGCCGTAAAAGCAATAATTTTCAATTCCAAGCTTTTTTAATTCTGATTCTGCTAAAAACGCCTGTCTTTCATTAAGAAAATGCGTAAAGACCATACCTCTGCGGTCGCAAAGCTCAGCCATATCCGCAATTCTGGCGATAAAGACCTTTTCCTCAAAATCCTCCATATAAAATATCAGATTATAACGCCGTTGCTTTCCAGCTCGCCAACAAGATCTTCACCAATAAAACCAACGTTATAAGGCGTAATAATATAAGTCATATTTGCCACAGGCTTCAGACTTCCGCCGTTTGCATATGCAACTCCCACAAGAAAATCTATTATTCTTCGTTTATTTTCCGCCGACGCGGTTTCAAGATTCAAGACTACGGTTTTTTTGGCAATAAGGTGATCCGCAATCTGTTTGGCGTCGGTGAATACCTCCGGCTTTACCAAAACTACCTGAAGCTGTGCGGTTGCCTGAATATTTACAACCTTATTTCTTTTTTCCTCAATATCGTCAAAGCGTTCTGCACGGTAGCTTCTGCTGTTTTCATAATCTCTGCCGTCCCTGCTCTCTCTTTCAGAGGAAGAGCTTCTTCTCTGGTAGCTATCTTCATACTGATCGTCGTCCCCGTCCTCCTGTGGCACAAAAAAATCTTTAAGGTTTTTCAATATTTCCATTTCTTCGTTCTCCTATCTCCATTACTGCTTAACAGTATTATTATTGTTTGGCTTTAATCCCGTTAATCTCTATAAAAAATAATCAGTAATTCCTCGGACCGAAAAGTCCTCTTCCGATTCTTACCATATTTGCGCCGTATTTTATAGCGGCTTCATAATCTCCGGACATTCCCATAGATAAATAATCCATACTTATATTATGTATTTTTTTCTGAGAAATGTCAATATATAATTTTTGCATATCAAACAAAAATCTTTCCGAAGAACCTGCCGGCGGTATTGCCATAAGCCCTCTTACCCTTATATTTTCAAGCTCCGACACCTGATAAACAAGCTCTTCAAGACCGCTTGCGGCTATGCCGCTTTTAGATTTCTCGCCGCCGATATTGACCTCTATAAGAATATCCTGACATCTGCCTATTCTTCCGGCATGCCTGTCGATTTCCTCAGCCAGCTTAATACTATCTACTGACTGTATCATAGAAACGCTGTCGATAATATACTTTACTTTATTTGTCTGCAAATGTCCGATAAAATGTACCTCTGCATTTTTATCATAAAAATCTTTTTTTGAAATATATTCCTGAACACGATTTTCACCTAAAAGCCTTATTCCTAAGCTAACCGCATGATTTACTGCCGCAGGATCAACAGTTTTTGTAACTGCTATAAGCGACACGCCGCCGGACTTTCTGTATTTTTCCTCCGCTTCTCTGATATTGAAAAGAATTCTTTTATAATTATCGTCTATACGGCTGAAATCAGTTTCCATTTGCGTCCACACCCTCTACTACAATATCGTCATACAATGAAAGATATCCGTCGCCGGCATTCAGCGAAGACAAAACGTAATCGCCGCCCTCGTAAATAACGTCGATCTTCTTAAAAGAAATACGCTCTCCGAGCTTTACATAAACTCCCTTGCCGTCCTGAAATCTAATCGCCTTACGCGGAACCTTTATACCCTCGTACTCGCCGGAAATCATATCGACGCGCTCTGTTCTGTGCTGAACAAGATCATAGGTAAGCTCGTCGCACCTGATTATAATAATGCTCTCAGAAGAATTCTTTGTTTCGCGTATGTCATAAATGATACCGTCGGCAGTATCGGAAGTCGACTGAAATTTAAGCTTTACCATATCGTCAATAGAAAAGTTCTTTTTTCGGTTATCTATTACTCCTGCAACATACCACTCATAGCCGTTTATCAGCTTTCCTATTACCTTTTTATCGTCAATAGGACCGCTGTCCTTAACCTCGTTAATAAGTTCAGGCGTTAAACGGCTCAGATTATCTTTTGTCAGCTCGTCTTCATAGCCGTCAGCATAGCTTACAAAATATGAAGAATGATCTGCTATAATCGTATCAAGCGGAACAGCCTCGGAGGATTTCAGCTCTGAAATTTCGGAATTGATAGCGTTTATTCGTTCCGAAAAATCAACGTTGGAATCGGTTATAAGCTGATAGGTACTCATTAAAATTAAAAATTCATTTTTTTGAGAAGCCAGTTCATCAAGATTTCTGCTTTCACGGCTGTTTATTATATTCTTATACTGTTCGTCGATAAGTCCCGCTATATTTGCTGGCTGTGCAGACTCCAAAGTTCCCGGATTCTGAATTTTTTCCAGTATAGAAAGCTCCGCATTCAAATCGCTTATCTGCTGCTTTATGTCTATCTGACGCTCGTCCGCATAAATTTCAGCTATAGCCGAGCCCTTTCCAAGCTTTCCGCCGTCAGAAACACAGTAGCTTACCGTACCAGTTCCGCCGTATTCCACTATTTCTTCGTTTCTGATATATACCCCCTTAAAAGAGGCCGATTCATCAGCGGAAGATATAATAGCGGTTTCAGTTTCATATTTCTGATTAAACATATGATAGCATATGGTAAACAGGCATGTGCCGATACAGAAAATCAAAAGAACGCTTAGTATTCTCGAAGTTAAGGAATTCATTTATTTATTGCTGCTCCGTTTTTTCAGCCGCGTCCAATATAGGTATAGGCTTAACAGGAATAATTGTTGAAATCGCATGCTTATAAACAAGATTTTGTTTACCGTCGCAATCCAAAATAACTATATAATTATCAAAGCCCCTCACCATTCCCTTGAACTGAAAACCGTTTGTTAAGTAGATTGTGACCGGGATTCTGTCTTTTCTGGCCTGATTAAGAAATACGTCCTGAAGATTAATCGCTTTGTTCATATTGTTCCACTCCTTGTTTTGGAAAACACTTTTATTTTTATTCACTTTTCCACGTCCCACAATCAATAATGATTGTAGTTTACAGAAACTCGGATATAAATCAGCACAATTTCCTCATGCTAATACTTAATTTATATTATACCATAAACTTTACTGCTTGGCTATAAGTTTTTTACAAAAAAGAAAAATTTTCTCCTTATTGTCAAATTCGTCTAACTTTAACCAGTTAATTTTTGCATTTTTCCTAAACCATGTCAACTGACGCTTGGCATACCGCCTGGTTTCCTGCTTAATTTTGGATATACATTCTTCCAAGGACTTTTCTTTCTTGAAATAAGGTATCAGCTCCTTATAGCCTATGGCGTTGCCGGCAGTTTTCATATTGCATGAATCAAAAATCGACTGCGCCTCCTCAACAAGACCGTTTTTAACCATAATATCAACCCGTTTATTTATTCTGTCATAAAGAATCTGCCGGTCGTTATAATCAAGCCCTATCATGACCGGATCATAAGGGCTTTCTTCAAGGCGGCTTTCAGCTTTAAATAAGCTCAGCTTTTTTCCGGTAAGCTCATAAACCTCAAGCGCCCTTATAACGCGCACAAGATTATTCGGATGCAGCTCCGCCGCTGATTCGGGATCGACCTTTTCGAGTTTTTCAAAAAGATATGAATTTCCCAATCTCTCCGCTTCGTCCTCAAGCTTTTTCCGCAGTCCGGCGTCGCTTTTTATATCTGCAAATTTAATATTATCTAACAGCGAGGAAACATATAGCCCGGTGCCGCCAACTATAACAGGCAGCTTTTTCCTTTCAGAAATATCTCCTATAACAGATCCTGCAAGCTCAACGTAATCCGCAACGCTGAAAGAGACGTTCCTATCAAGAAATCCTATCAGATGATGAGGAATTCCCCGCATTTCCTCCTTAGTCGGTTTGGCGGTCGCAATATCCATTCCTTTATATATCTGCATAGAGTCCGCGGATACAACCTCTCCACTGAACTCTTCGGCGATTTCTGCGCCAAGAGCCGTTTTACCGGACGCCGTCGGACCTACTATTGCAATAACTCTGATTTTATCGGTCATATCAGACAATCCTTTTAAACTGTTTTTCAAGCTCACGCTTTGTAAGCGTAAACATTACAGGTCTTCCATGAGGACAATGACGAATATTTTCATTATAATATACCATTTCCGCAAGTCTCTGAAGCTCTCTTATATCATTTTTGTCATTAGCCTTAATTGCAGCCTTGCAGGCAAGCTCATGCAGCATATCGTCAAGTCTGTGTGTCTGAGGATTCCTTTTATTCAGCAGAAAATTCTCCGCTATTTCAGGTATAACCTCGTCCATATTCAGGTTTTGAAGGATTATCGGAATCGCCGTCGCCCTGACAAACGGTTCATGAGAGAAATCTATGTCAAAGCCCATTCCCATAAGAATATCAGAATTTTCATTCATTGCATTATACTCAGCCTCGGACAGCAGTATTTCTGCGCCGCTTATCATAAGCTGACTGTGTCCTTCGTTATTCTGCGATCTAAGCTTTTCAAAAATAATACGCTCATGTGCGGCATGCTTATCTATAAGTATTATATTATCTCCAGCTTCAGCGGCTATATAATTTTTGAAAAACTCTCCTATTACCTTTATACCGTCAATTACAGGCTTATCTGTCTTATGCTCGTCTTCAGACTGATTGAACTGATTTTTTTTCAAAGCTCCGCTATTTATATAGCTAAAGCCTTCCAGATCCTTTTCAGAAGTATTATTTACGCCGCCGTCGTCATCACATTCCGCAACTACTGAAGGATCGGTAAAAACTTTTCTGCCTCCGTTTCCATACTGTGCTTTTGACGATGAAAGCCTTAAGGTTTTCTCCGGTTTATTTTCATTAACCTTATACACGGAGCTTTTTTCTTCATTAACAGCGGCGTAGTCCGATCCTGAAACAGGCGCGAATGGACTGTTCTTTTTTTCTTCCGCCGGTCCGATCTTATGCTGTTCAAATTTTTCAGGTACAAACGGCTTGGCTTTATAATCGGTATGCCGACTTATATCATTCTTAAACTGAAACTCATAAATCAAACCGGATTCCATAAGCGCATTTTTTACTGCAAAATAAACTGCTCCGAATACGACCTTTTCATCAGAAAATCTTACCTCGGCTTTAGCCGGATGAACATTTACATCAACTGTTACGGGAGGCAAATCTATCATAAGAACGCAAGCCGGATATTTACCTGTCATTACAAGATTCTGATAAGCTTCCTCCAGAGAAGCGCTGCATGTTACCGATTTAACGTATCTTCCGTTTATAAAAAAATTCTGGAAGGAGCGGTTCGACTTTGAATAAAGAGGCTTAACAACATATCCCTTAACAGATATACCGTTTTCACTGTAGTTCACCGGAATCATATCATGAGAAAAATCTCTTCCGTAAACCGCGTAAACAGCCGAATAAAGCTCGCCGTCTCCTGCGGAGGAAAGCTCGGTTTTATTATCTCTGATAAGCTTAAACGCTATCTCCGGATGCGAGAGAATAATTTTCTGCATAATTGAATTTACAGCGTTTGATTCCGCCGAGTCCCTTTTCATAAACTTTCTTCTTGCCGGAACGTTAAAAAAAATATCTCTTATGATAATAGTCGTACCGTCGGGGCATCCGGATTGTTCGTATGAAACTTCGGCTCCTCCCTCGATAATATAGCTTGTACCGTATTCGTCCGCTTTTTGCTTTGTAAGAAGCTCCACTCTTGAAACGGCTGAAATCGACGCAAGAGCTTCTCCCCTAAAACCGAGAGTTAGAATATTGTCAAGATCTTCCTTTGAATTTATCTTGCTTGTCGCATGCCTCAAAAATGCTGTCGGCACCTGATCAGGCGCTATTCCGCAGCCATCGTCAGTTATGCGTATATAGGTTGTGCCGCCGTTTTTTATTTCAACCGTTATATGACTCGCGCCTGCGTCTATTGAATTTTCCAGCAGCTCCTTTACAACGGAAGCGGGACGCTCTATTACCTCGCCAGCGGCAATAAGCTCTGAAATATCCTTGCTGAGTACAGTGATTTCAGCCATTTAAACCTCCCTTTATTAATCAGCCAGCCCTGAAAGCTCCTTTAAAAACTCCCGGCATTCTTCATCGCTTAATTCGTCTACATTAGTTTTTCTTATTCTGTCTGCCAGAATATCACGATTTAAGATTTCAAAGCTTATCTGACCGTCGTCATTCCTGTCGGCTGATTTCAAAGAATTCTCATTCTCCATTTCTTTTAAAAGCTCTTTTGCGCGTTTTATAACCTTTTCAGGCAGACCGGCAAGCTTGGCGACTTCAATTCCGTAGCTTTCGTCCACTCCGCCCCTGACAATTTTACGCAGAAAACGTATTCCTCCGCCGCTTTTCTTTACAGCTATGCTGTAATTCTTAACGCCTTCCATTATATTTTCAAGCTCGATAAGCTCGTGATAATGCGTTGCGAAAAGAGTTTTGCAGCCAAGCTTTTTTGAACCGCATATATGCTCCGCAACCGACCGCGCAATACTTATTCCGTCAAAGGTTGAAGTGCCTCTGCCCACCTCGTCGAGAATAACAAGACTATTTTTAGTCGCGTATTTCAGAATATCTGCCACCTCGCTCATTTCAACCATAAACGTGCTTTGTCCTGCCGTAAGGTCGTCCGAAGCGCCGACTCTTGTGAAAATTCTGTCAACTACCGATATCTTAGCGTATGAGGCGGGCACAAAGCTTCCAATCTGCGCCATAAGCGTTATAAGGGCGGCCTGACGCATATAGGTTGATTTACCAGACATATTCGGTCCTGTAATTATAGACATTCTATTGGATTTAGTATCAAGGTAAACGTCATTCGGTACGAATACCTCGTCTGAAAGCATAAGCTCAACTACAGGATGACGGCCTCCCCTGATATCTATAGCTCCGTCAATAGCTATCTCCGGTCTTACATAATTATTGTTCATAGCCGCATATGCAAAGGAAGTAAGCACATCGACAGCCGCTACCGCAGACGCCGTTCTCTGAACTCCTTTAAGCTGCGTGGACAGAAAATCCCTTACCTCGCTGAAAATATCCGATTCCAGACGTATAGATTTATCCTTCGCTCCAAGTATACTGTTTTCAGTATTTTTAAGCTCCTCTGTAATAAATCTCTCCGCGTTGGCAAGAGTCTGCTTTCTTATGTAATGCTGAGGTACCATATCATAATATGAGCGAGTAACCTCAAGATAATATCCGAATATGCGGTTAAATCCGATTTTTAGTCCCTTGATACCGGTTGCTTCACGCTCTCTCGTCTCGATATCAGCAATAATGCTCTTTCCGTTTTTCATTATATTACGAAGGCTGTCAAGCTCTTCGTTAAAGCCGTCCTTAATAACTCCGCCGTCCTTTAATGTAACCGGCGGCTCGTCTATTATAGCGTTCTCAACAAGATTGGATATATCCTCAAGTGTCGAAATGCTGTTTTCAAGACTGTTAAGCAGTCTCGAACCGGTCAGCTTGCTAAGCTGCTCCTTAAGCGCCGGAAGCTGAGCGGAGGTCATAGAAAGCGATTTAAGATCTCTGGGCGTGGCCGTCTTGTACATAACTCTTGTCATAAGACGTTCTATATCGTAAACGCTCTGAAGAATATCCCTTACCTCCATCAGAACTACCGGATTTTTTATAAATTGCTCCACGGCTTCATGACGGTCTATGATTCTTGCAGGACTTGTCAGAGGCTGCTCGATATAGCTTTTGAGAAGCCTTTTTCCCATTGAGGTCTGAGTAGAATTCAGTACCCATAGCAACGATCCCTTCTTCTCCTTTCCCCTCATCGTTTCCGTAAGCTCGAGATTTCTTCTGGCGTTCATATCCAGTATCATAGAAGATGACGAATCCTGCTTTATTATTTCAGTAAATCTTCCGGTAAGAGTTTTCTGCGTATCGCCGATATAGTCGAAAAGTCCGCAGACAGCTCCGGTTTCAGGTCCGTCCTCGGCGAGTCCGAGCATATCCAGCGAAGCGGCTGAAAACTGCTTTAAAACAATTTCCTTTTTTAAACGAGGATTAAAGCAGTCGGAATCCCGCAGAGTAACTGTACAGCCGAGACGCAGTTTAATAAAATTAAGCACGCCCTTTAAGGAGAGAAATTCGGCGTTGAATACTATTTCCGAAGGAGCATACCGGGAAAGCAGATCCATAATATCGGCTTCTACTTCCTTTTCGCCTGCGCAGAAAAGCTTTACATCTCCTGTTGAAATATCGGCAAAGCAAATACCGCACTGCTCGTTATCATAAAAAGCGCAGCATATATAATTGTTATCGTCATCCTCGAGCATACTGCTTTCAATAAGAGTTCCCGGAGTCACAACCCTTACAACGTCCCGTTCAACCAGTCCCTTGCTTTCCGAAGGATCGGTAAGCTGCTCACAGATAGCTACCTTATATCCTGCGTCTATAAGCCTCTTTATGTAAATATCGCAGCTATGATGCGGAACGCCGCACATAGGCGCCCTTTCCTCCAGACCGCAGTCCTTTCCCGTCAGAGTAAGCTCAAGAGCTTTTGAAGCGATAAGAGCGTCGTCAAAAAACATCTCATAGAAGTCCCCGACGCGAAAAAACAGCAGAGTGTCCGGATAAACGTCTTTGGTTTCAAGATACTGACGCATCATCGGCGAAATTTTCGATCTGTCGATTTCCATTAAGTCCCTCCGATTATGCAATTTGACCTTTCCAGAAAATGAAAAAGTCAAATTGCCAGTTCATATACATTACGTTACAAGAATTTACGCGCGTCACTTTAATATCTTAATGACAGCCTCCGCATGACGAACAACTGCCCGAACAGCCGCTCGGCTGAGACGGACAGGTTTCAGGATCTTCTCCGTTAGCGCAAGCAGTAATAACATTATTGATTTCAGCCAGCATACCGTCCATAGCGTTCTTCGCTTTATTGAATTCAGCCATACTTGGGTTTACCATAATTTCACCGTAAAGATTTTTTATTACTCCGTCCAGCTCCTTAAGCCTATCGTCGTTCTTATCGGTTTTGGACATTTCCATATTAAGCTCAAGTCTTTTGTTGTTAAAATCCCCGATAAGACGCTGAAGCTCCTCGTCCTTATCGTTCTTTTCCTTTGCGCTCTGATATGCGTCATATCTCTGATCCTGCTGAATAAGCTTTCCCAGCTCTCTCGCCATTTTGATTACATCCATTTTATATAAACTCCTTTTATTATAATATTTTTCCTATAACCGCCCAATTCTTAGCGCCGGTTATTTCTACTTCAACAAAATTTCCTAATAGGGATTCTTCCCCTTCGAATTCAACAATAATAAATTCGCTGCTTTTACCTGTAAGCCATCCCTTGCGCTTGCCCTTTAAATCGGCTAAAACCCGCATTTTTCTGCCGATAAAACGTTTATAGCTTTCAGTTGAAATTTCGCGCTGCAACGCTAAAAGCTTAGTCATTCTTACGCTCTTTTCTTCGTCTGAAATTCTGTCCTCAATCATAGCCGCCTTTGTTCCTGAGCGTTTTGAATAAATAAACGAATAAATATTGTCATATCTTACAAGCCTTAAAAGCTCCAGCGTTTTTTCAAAATCCTCGTCTGTTTCATTCGGAAAGCCTACGATAATATCCGTAGTAAACGAAAAATCCGGAACAATGCTTCTCGCATGGCGTATTGTTTCCATATATTTTTCTATAGTATACCGCCGATTCATTTTTTCAAGTATATCGTTGCTTCCGCTCTGAACCGGAAGATGAAGATGTCTTTCCGCCTTATCGCAGCTTAGCATCGTATCTATAAGCTCAGGTCCCGCGTCCTTCGGATGAGAAGACATGAAACGTATTATAAAGTCGCCGTCGAGCTTATTTATACTCTCAAGCAGCATACGGAAATCTATTCCGGTTCCGAGATCATTTCCATATGAATTAACGTTCTGGCCCAAAAGCATTATTTCCTTATACCCTTGAGAAATAAGCTCCCTGACTTCGTTGAGAATATCCTCCGGCAGACGGCTTCTCTCCCGTCCCCTTACATAAGGAACAATACAATATGTGCAGAAATTATTACAGCCGTACATTATAGGCACGGACGCCTTAAAGCTGCTGTCTCTTATCTGTTCAAGTCCCTCGACTGACATATTGTATTCGTTTGTATCAAACGCTTTTTTCTTTCCGTTTAATTTTTCATAAAGAAGAAAGGGAAGTCTGTCAAGCGCTGACGTACCGAACGCAATATCCACAAACGGATAGGACTTCTCAAGCTTTTTTATTACATGCTCAAGTCCCGCCATGCAGCCGCATAAACCAATTATCATTTTTGGATTCTGTTCCTTACAGCGCTTTAAAAATCCCAGATTTCCGAATACCCTGTCCTCGGCGTTCTCTCTGACAGCACAGGTATTAAATATAACAAAATCGGCATTTTCCGGATTATCTGTGAAGCCATATCCCATCTTTGCGAGCATTCCCTTTATTTTTTCACCGTCTGAGAAATTAAGCTGACATCCGTAGCTGTGTACGCATGCAAGCGGCGGACTATCAATAAGAGAAATTATTTCCGAAACCGCATTTATATATTCCGCAGCAGTCATTTCCTTGTTCAAGTCAAACCTCCGTATGAAATAATCATACCATTAAATTCTTCTGATCATTTCCAGAACTATTTCAGCAACGCGTTTAGCGGCAATTTTTTCAAACTCGTCAAACGACATTTCCCCGTTATCATCCGAATTATCGGAAATACACCTTAAGCTAAGAAACGGAATACCGTTAATAAAAGCGCAGTGACCGACCGCCGAGCTTTCCATATCTACAGCAAGCGGTGAGAATTTACCGCATATTTCCTTTTTTATTTCGCTGCTTGAAATAAACGATTCTCCGGAAACGATCCGACCTATATGCCTTGCATAATGAAAATCATCGCAGGTTTCACAAGCGATTTTGACAAGGTTTTCGTCTGCTTTGAAAATACTGTTATACGGGGGATAATTGTTCAAAAATCTAAGCTCCAGATCATGCGGGAGAACCTCGTTTGAAACGACTATATCGCATATCTTTACAGAATCGTCCATGCCTCCGGCAACTCCGGTATTAATAATAGCTTCCACATTAAAGCGGTCTATCATTACCTGCGCGCACACGGCGGCATTTACCTTTGCAATACCGCAGCATGCGTTTACAATAAGCTTTCCGTCAAAAACATTTATATAAAACTCAAAGCCTGAATGCTTAACAACTGCCGAACCCGCAAGCGTTTTTCTGATATCCGCAAGCTCAGACGGCATCGCTCCTATAATTCCTATAATATTCATTTTTTCCTCCAAAAGTAATCTATACTTTTTTATTATACCAAATTAAATTACATTCCGCAATACCTAAAAACGACAAATTATTTTTTCTTCCCGCGATTTAATTCAGGAAGCTCATCATACATTGCGTTTAGCATATCTTTCAAGCCTTCCGTATTCATACTGTCAATCACCCTGAGCATTTCCTTTGCTCCCGAATAAAGCATCTCAAACTCTGCGTCAGGCATAAATCTCTTAGCGGCCCTTACCGGCTTAATAAGAAACTTGTTATCATATCTACCTTTCTCTACCTTATCCCTGAAATAAATACATATTCGCCCATCATTTTTCTGTAAGCTATCCCGTCTATGCCGGAAAGTCTTTTCAATACGCTATTCAAATATTCAATGGTCGTTGACATTTTAAATCTTCTTCCTGTTAGTATTTAATAAGTAATTTTTTATAAATCAAAATGCCGTATCCGGTTCAGAATACGGCAAATAAAATTTAGCTTAATTCCTTAAAATAACGGTTTAGCATATCCTGCTTAAGCGTCCAGAGATCAGCGGAAAGATCAACATAATATTTATGAGGATTTTCAAATCTCTTAACTTCGTCCCAGATCTTTGAAAGCTCGCTGTCGCAGTAATCTCTGATTTCATCTATTGAGAATTTTTTATAGACGCATTTTCCGTTTACAAAAACCGGCTTTTGAAGCTCTTCCACAGAAAAATCCTTCAACGTCTTTTTCTTATAGGTAAATTCAGGATCAAAAATCTCATAAGGCTTGCTTTCGTCTATAGACTCGTCGGCAAGCAATATAACATCGGCAAGCGCTTTACCCGTATTTTTACAGAATAATCTGACCGGCTTTTTAAAACCGGGATTTGTAATTTTAACAGCGTTTTCCGAAAGCTTTATCCGCGGAACAATTTTACCGTCCTCTTCGACTGCCGTCAGCTTATAAACTCCGCCGAAAACCGGCTCCGCTTTGCTGGTGACAAGCCTTTCTCCGACTCCGAAGCTGTCAAGCGTCGCTCCCTGCACCAATAGATCGCGTATCAGATATTCGTCAAGAGAATTTGAAGCAACAATTTTATGACCGGTAAATCCTGCTTCATCCAGCATTTTCCTTGCCTTTTTTGAAAGATACGCTATATCGCCGCTGTCAATTCTTATACCGCCGTTATGATAACCCCTTTTATCAAGCTCCTCAAATACCTTAATGGCATTCGGCACGCCTGACTTCAGCACATTATAAGTATCAACAAGCAATACGCAGTTATCGGGATAGCATTCGGCGTATGCCCTGAAGGCTTCAATCTCAGATGGGAAAAGCTGTACCCAGCTATGCGCCATAGTTCCCATTGCCGGAACGGAAAATTCTCTGTCCGTTATTGTACACGCCGTCCCTGCACATCCGCCGATATAGGCTGCTCTGGCTCCATAAATCGCTCCGTCCGCACCCTGCGCTCTTCTCGAGCCGAATTCCATTACAGGACGTCCCTGCGCGGCTCTGACTATCCGGCTTGCTTTAGTGGCTATAAGACTTTGATGATTCAGAATGAGAAGCAGCATAGTTTCAATCAACTGAGCCTGAATAACAGGACCTCTGACAGTTACAAGCGGTTCGTTAGGAAATATAGGCGTTCCTTCCGGAACAGCCCACACGTCGCATGAAAATTTAAAGTCTTTTAAATAATCAAGAAAATCTTCACAGAATATTTTTTTACTTCTGAGAAAATCAATATCGGAATCCGTAAATTTAATGGATTCTATATAATCTATTACCTGTTCCAACCCGGCGAATATTGCATATCCTCCGTTTTCCGGAACACGTCTGAAAAACATATCGAAATAAACGATCGTATCTCCCATACCGTTTTCAAGATAACCGTTTCCCATTGTAAGCTCATAAAAATCCATAAGCATTGTAAGATTTCTTTTATCAGTCAAAATCAATTCCTCCCGTAAGTTCAATGCCGGCGTTTCTCATAAAAATAAAAGCCGCCGTATTCATAAATACGTTATAATGATTATCGGCGTCGTAGGTTTCCACCATATTTACCGGTACAGCAATTCGACAATGCTTATCAGCCTGATCAAAATATGTTTTGAGAGTAAGACAAAAATTCATAACGCATATATCTGTACAGTCGCCGCATACTATAAAATTCTTTATATTAGGGTTATCAGAAAGAAACCTCTGAAATTCAGGACAATGAAAACCGTTTGTTGAATTCTTCTCTGCTACTATATAACCGCCGATATTTTTCAATTCATCAACAATTTCACTTTCAGCCCCGCCCCTAAGACAATGAACAGGAAAGGAGGAAAACTCCTTGGACGACGGACTATGGCAATCTGCAAACGCCACTGCGGGAATATCGTTTGCAACCGCATATTTCAGAAGTTTTTCAACCTGCGGAATAATACCCGCTATATTATTATCGTGAAGAGCCCCTTCGTTTATAAAGCCGTTTATTATATCAACCATAATAACCGCAGTTTCGGAGCTTTCAAAACTGCCCGCTTTTACTGAAGAAAGTGACTTTATATAATCATAAGCGTCTGAAATCATTTTTTCAGATTTTTTTAAAAATAAATCTTTCATAATACACCTCAGTTTATTATCTGCTGTACCGATTTGATTATTCGTTTACGAAATACTCCGCCTAAGCTGATCAAGCATTAAATCATAGGCCGCACTGTTTAGATGTATACCGTCGCCTCCGGAATATTCAATATTCATATTTCCGCTTTCATCCTTTAATACCGAAGAGCAGTCCACATAATGCAGTTTTTCATTTTTGTAATTCTCAACTGTTATTTTAAGCTGATTATTAGCGCTTATTATGGTATCATTCGCGATATTTCCGCAGTCTGCCGAAACAGGAGTTATCGACATGATATAAATCTCAGATTCCGGACACACCTTCATGACATCTTCGGTAAAGTCCATGTACTTATCCGAAAAATTTTCAGGCGAATATGTATTTATATCATTAAGTCCCATGGATATAACAATATATTCTGGATTTTTATAGCTTAGAATAGTCAGCGCGGCTAACTTTTCTGATCTGTATTCAAAGGTAAAATCCCTTATATTTGACGGTCCTACGCATGGCGCCGCAATAACATCTTCCATTTCCACCTTTTGATATGCCCCGTACCCTAAAGTAACGGAATCGCCGACGAAGGCTATATTTTCAAGGACGCTGTTAAATTGTTCATCGTTAAGTTCATCATTAACACTGCTATCGGCGGTCTTCGTTTCCATTGCCGGCTCTTTTGTCTCGAAAGCTGCCGTTACGGGTATTTCCTCCTCCGTCTCTGTCGAATAAATAATACCGCCTTCGGCGGCCGCCGTCATATCATTATCAGAATTATTTATTTTCTTACATGAATTAAGAATTAATACCGCCGCAAATATAATTAACAGCGATCTTTTTTTCATAATGCATACCCTCTATACAAATTAAGGCGAGTTTAAAACCCGCCTTAATTTTATTGATAATAATTATTCAGCGTCTTCCTCGTCATTTTCAGAATTATCCAGCAAAGCACGCATTGAAATACTGATTCTCTTCTTTTCAATATCAATTTCTGTAATCTTCGCTTCAACCTCCTGTCCGACAGAAAGAACGTCAGCTACATTTTCAACTCTCTGATCCGCAATCTGAGAAATATGAATAAGTCCGTCAACGCCCTCTATAATCTGTGCAAACGCTCCGAAAGGAGTAATTGAAACCACTTTAGCGTTTACTACGTCGCCGACTTTATATGTGTTTTCAAACTTAACCCAAGGATTATCCTCAGCCTTCTTGAATCCAAGCGATATTCTGCCGGCTTCCTTATCAAGATCCTTAATATAAACCTCAAGAATATCTCCTACGCTTACCACCTGACTTGGGTGCTTTATCCGGCTCCATGAAAGCTCGGAAATATGAACCATACCGTCTATTCCGCCTAAGTCTACAAAGGCGCCGTAATTAGTAAGGGACTTTACCTCGCCCTTATAAACCTTGCCTATTTCCGCCGTTTCCCAGAACGCTGCCTTAGCGGCTTCCTTCTGAGCCTTCGCAACAGCTTTTATAGAGCCTACTGCCCTGCGGCGCGACTCATTAACCTCGATAATCTTAAGCTCTACCTTCTTTTTAAGAAGCTCCTCAAGATTCTTATCTCTGCTTAATCCTGTCTGTGAAGCCGGAACAAAAACTCTGACTCCGTCAACTGAAACGAGTATACCGCCCTTGACAACGTTTTGAACAACGCCCTCTACGACCTTATCCTCGTCCTTAGCCTTGGTTATATTGTCAAAGCCGACAAGCTCGTCTACCTTTTTCTTTGAAAGCATAACAATGCCGTCCTGATCGTTGATCTTAGTAACAATGAGCTCAACCTCGTCGCCGACGCTTACAACGTCAGAAGGTTTCTTCATAGGATCGTCCGTCAGTTCAGAAAGCGGAACATAACCGGTATGCTTTGTTCCGATATCTACAATTGCTTCACTGTTATTAAGCGCTGCAATATAGCCTTTAACACGCTCTCCTGTATGTACTTTCTTGAAGGACTGCTCAAGCGCCTCCTCAAAATTAATGTCCTCTAAAATTTCAGCCATGGTATTTTGTACCTCCTTAATTATATAAGCCGGTGTGGATGCCCCGGCAGTAATGCCTATTTTTTCAGCATTATTCAGGTTTAATGTATAAAGCTCGTCCGAATTTTCTATATGATATGAACAGCAGTTTTCCGAACATACATTAAATAATTTTATTGTATTTGAACTGTTTCTGCCGCCCACAACGATCATTATATCAACCTCTTTAGAGAGCAAAGCTGCGTCGGACTGCCTCCGTGAAGTTGCATTGCATATCGTGTCGAAAACAAGGATATTTTCATTATCCTTGGGAATAACCTTTAGACACTCTCCCCATACTAATATATTATACGTTGTTTGCGCAACAATTGCAAGCTTTTTTTCTAAATTCTTATATTTTTTTTCAAAAAAATCCTTTAATTCAGTTTCATCCTTAAAAACAAAGCAATTCTCACCGCAATGCCCCACAATTCCCTGAACCTCCGGATGGCTTTCGTCTCCCGCAATAAGTATATAATATCCCTCTTCTGATTTTTCACGCACTATTTTATGAATCCTTGCAACAAAAGGACATGTAGCGTCTATATAATCGTTTCCCTTCTGTGAAAGCTCGTCATATATTTTCCTTCCCACCCCGTGAGAACGTATGACAGCTTTTTCATTTTCATCAAGCTCTCCGACGTCTTCAATGATCCGCACGCCCTTTTTCTTAAGATCTTCCACTACGTCACGGTTATGAATAATGGGACCGAGAGTTGCGACTCTGCCGCCGTACTTTTCAAGCTCCTCATATACAAGCTTTACCGCCCTGTCAACGCCGAAGCAAAAGCCGGCGGTCTTTGCTGTTTTTATTTCAGCCATTTTATTCTCCCTCAACAAGATCAGATATAGACCTCATTATCTTTCCTTTTATTTCCTTAAGCTCATGAGGCGTCGGCTCGCTGCTCAGGCTAAGCTCTGCCGGATGTATAGGCTTGCCGTATCTTACTGTTACCCTGGATCTGAAACGCAGCTTTCCGTTATAAACTATTCCCGCCGGAACAACCGGAACGCCGGCTCTTGCGGCAATCAGAGCCACCCCCGTTTTACCCTTTCCTACCTTGCCGGTCTTGCTTCTTGTACCCTCCGGAAAAATAACAAGACGTCTGCCATCTTTTATTTTTGACACCGAATCGTCAATAACGGAAAGATCTCCGTTTCCCCTCGAAACGGGAAACGCTCCCAGTTTTCTGATAAGCCATCCGAAAAGCGGGTTCCGGAAAAGCTCGGCTTTAGCGACAAAGGAAAATTTACTGCATCCAGACGTAACCGCAATCAACGGAGGATCGGCGTAGCTTCTGTGATTAGACGCTATTACATAGCTGCCGGACGGAAGATTTTCACGCCCTTCAACCTTCACATGATAAGCAAAGTAATATATTCCTTTAACGAATCCATAAAGACATCTGAAAAAAATATTCATTTCATTTCACCAATTCCATTTATTTATTAATTTCAGCAATCATTGCTTTCAGCTTATTTTTAACCTCGTCTATCGTCATTCCGGTAGTGTCCAGTAAAACAGCGTCGTCCGCCTGCCTCAACGGTGAAATATCCCTGTGCATATCGTTATAATCACGCTGTTTTATTTCCTCCAGAACCTTTTCATACGTTATATTACTATCTCTTACCTCCAAAAAACGCCGATTCGCCCTTTCCTCAGCGGAAGCCGTCAGAAACACCTTTAAATCAGCGTCCGGCAGCACAACTGTCCCTATATCTCTGCCGTCCATTATAATATTATTTTCAGCGGCTATTTTTTTCTGCAAATCAAATAAATATTTTCTTACCTCCGGCAGCGCGGAAACCTTTGACGCATTCATTGATACGTCCGAGGTTCTGATTTTGTCCGAAACGTCATCTTCGTTTAATATCACATGCTGACTTCCGTTTATAAATTCAAGTCTAATGTTTATTTTATATAACGAAGCTATTAACGAATCGTTATCCAAATCGTTTTCCAAGGCATAAAGAGCGACGGAACGATAAAGCGCTCCCGTATCAACATAAATAAATCCTATTTCCTCAGCCACCGCTTTAGCGATGGAGCTTTTTCCCGCGCCGGCGGGACCGTCTACTGCAACATTTATCATAATTATCTCCATTTTATTTTTATTACATATTCATCGCGGCGCAATATGCGGTTGAAAAGGCAATCTGCAAATTAAATCCTCCCGTATAGCCGTCCGCGTCTATAATTTCTCCGGCAAAAAACAAGGATTTGACCAACTTTGATTCCATAGTTTTAGGATTGATTTCACGAACGTCAACCCCTCCCCTTGTCACTATAGCCTCTTCGATAGGACGAAATGCCTTTACCGTTACCGGAAAAGCCTTAAGAAGCTGAACAAGCTTTAGACGCTCCTCGCGGGTAACCTGATTTATTCTGCGGTCGCCGTTTATGCCGGAAAGTCTGACTGCTACCGGTATAAGCTTGGCAGGCAAAAGCTTTGACAAGGAATTTCCGAATATGCGGTTTATATTTTCACTGAAATCCCTTTGAATCCTTAAATCAAGCTTTTGATCAGTAAGACCCGGCTTAAGATCAATTTTAACAGTATATCTTCCGGGTGTGATCTGTTCAATATGAGAGCTTGCGCTCAATACAAGAGGACCGGATATTCCAAAATGCGTAAAAAGCATTTCTCCTATATCGCCGTATATTTTTTTTTCGCCGTCGTAAAGCGAAAGATTAACATTTTTTAAAGAAAGCCCCATCATATCAGAACAGTATTTTTCTTCGCATACAAGGGGAATAAGCGCAGGCTCAAGCTTTGTCACCGTATGTCCCGCTGATTCAGCGATTGCATAGCCTCCGCCCCGGGAACCGGTCTGAGGATAAGATTTGCCTCCTGTTGCAATAAGAACCGAGCGACTATAATAGTTCTTACCGGAGGTTTTCACACCGCGGCAGATTCCGTTTTCAATAATTAAACCCTCCGCCTTTTCAGGTATTATTTTTACGTCTGCCGAACGTAGCTCGCGTTCCATAGCGTCAACAATATCGGACGACTTATCGCTTACCGGAAAAACTCTGTTTCCCCTTTCCGTTTTAAGAGGAACGCCGGACCATTCAAAGAAATTCATAACGTCTTCAGAAGAAAACTGTGAAAAGGCGCTGTAGAGAAACCTGGAATTTCTGGGTATATTCCTTATAAGCTCTTCGCTTGAGCAGTTATTTGTTACATTGCATCTTCCCTTGCCGGTTATAAGAAGCTTTTTTCCGATCCTCCCGTTAGGCTCCAGAATTATCGTCTTATTTCCAAGCCTTCCGGAATGTATCCCCGCCATTGCTCCGGCGGCTCCTCCGCCTATTATAATTACTTCAGCGTCCATTGTCAGCTCCATAATCCGTTTTGCAGCTTTATTATTTCTTTTCTGCGTCTGAGCGTCGCTTCTTTATCAGCAACATATCTGCCGTTTATCATAATAAGAACGTCGCCTTCTTTGACTTCGGGAGCGACGGAGCTTATGTCAACCTCCAGCCGTTTATCTCCGTTTTCTATAATTGCAAAACGATCCTCAAACCTTTCAAGTATAAGCAAGTTCTATTCCCCCTTCTCAGTTTTTATCTTTAATCCGTCCTCTGACGATGTAAAGACTATAGTACCGTCTAAATCGGTTCTGTAAATCCGGTCTGTATGCTTTCTGATTCTTTCAACAGCGTCCTTATTCGGATGATTGTATGAATTACCCTGACCGCACATTATAACCGCATAATCAGGATCAGTTATTTCAAGGAACTCCCTGCTGTTGGAAGTGCTGCTTCCATGATGCGCGGCTTTAAGCACGTCGATTTGTGAAAGACGTCCTGTTTCTATTATATCCTTTTCAGACTTTTTTTCAATATCTCCCGTAAATAAAAAACTATCCGCGCCGTGAGTAAGCACAGCGGCCGCTGAAAAATTGTTTAAATCGCTGTATTCATTTACGGGGGAAAGAATTTCAAGCTTACATTCTCCGATTTCATAAATGCTTCCCGGTAAGGCCGCAGTAAGCTTGAGTCCATTGTTTTTAACACTCAAAAGAAAGCTTTCATAAAATTTGGAGGTCGGAGTCATGTCGTCTGGAAGTTTTGGCAATATTATATTCTCAACATCAATATTATCAATAATTTCCGACGCGCCTCCCATATGATCGGAATGCGGATGAGAAAGCAGCATATAATCTATTTTATCTATTCCCTGATTCCCTATATATTCGCATATTTTCTGAGCATATTCCTTTTCGCCGGTATCGATAAGCAGCGTTTTGCCGTCAGATATAACAAACGTACAATCACCCTGCCCCACGTCGATAAAATGTACTTCAGCCGTACCCTCAGTATGTATAGGATTGCTTTCTCCGAACAACTCTTTCCAATCCTCAAAGGTAAATATACCAAGGAAATGGGCTGCCGAAAGGCCTATTAAAATAACTGTAAATAAAGCGGCTATACGGGCTGTAAATCCTCTGCTTACTTTTTCTTTCCTTTTGTGTTCCGCCATTTTCCCCCGACCTTCCTAACGTTACGATTATTCTTTTTTTCAGCTTTTCCTATATTCTTTTCAGGCGTAACAAGACAGTTTTTTCCATAGCCTATCAAATCGGTTCTTCCGGCTTTTTTCAGAGCAGAAATAACGATTCTCTTGTTTTCCGGTTTAAAATATTGCAGAAGGGTTCTCTGCATCTTTTTTTCCTCCGGAGTTCTGGGAACGTAGACCTCCTCCATGGTATAGGGATCAAGTCCGGTATAAAACATGCACGTTGAAAGCGTTCCCGGTGTAGGATAAAAATCCTGGACCTGCTCCGGCCGCATATTGTTTTCTTTAAGAAATACCGCTAATTCAATAGCTTCCTTCAGAGTGCTGCCCGGATGAGACGACATTAAATAAGGAACCAGATATTGCTCCTTACCTATTCCCTTGGTTATTTCATAGAACTTTTTCTGAAATTTTTTATATGCCTCTATATGAGGCTTACCCATTTTATCAAGCACCGCTGCCGAGCAATGCTCCGGAGCCACCTTTAACTGGCCGCTTACATGATTTTTTATAAGCTCTTTTATAAATTCGTCGCTCTCGTCCTCCATCAGATAATCGTATCTTATTCCTGAACGGATAAACACCTTTTTTACGCCCTTGATTTTTCTTAATTTTCTTAAAATATCAATATATTCACTGTGATCCGCTTCAAGATTCGGACACGGCTCCGGAGCAAGACACTTCTTTCCCTTGCAAAGCCCCAGCTTAATCTGCTTTTCACAGGAAGGTTTTCTGAAATTTGCCGTCGGACCTCCAACGTCGTGAATATAGCCTTTAAAATCTGGCATTTCAGTAAGTCTTCTTGCCTCGTCAAGTATTGATTCTTCGCTTCTGCATGTTATCCTTCGCCCCTGATGAAGAGCGATCGAACAAAAATTGCAATAGCCGAAACAGCCCCTGTTATGTGTAATTGAAAACTTGACCTCTTCTATTCCCGGCACTCCCCCGACGCTTTCATACGAAGGATGATACGCCCTCATATAAGGAAGACTGTAAATCCTGTCAAGCTCTTCGGTAGTCAGGCTAAATGAAGGCGGATTCTGAACAAGCATCATTTTTCCGTGACGCTGTATAACGGTTTTTCCATAAACCTCGTCCTGCTGGTCATATTGCTGCCTGCATGATCTTGCATACGCCTTCTTATTTTCCTTTACCTGTTCATAAGACGCGCATTCAGCCGCGCCGATAGGAGTATTTATAGGCTCGGTAAGATAACAGGTACCTCTGATATTATGTATATTGGATATACTTTCACCGCCGTCAAGACGTCTGGCAAGCTCTTCAATCTGATGCTCGCCCATACCGTACATCAGGAGATCGGCGCCGCTGTCCAAAAGAATCGAAGGTCTTACTAAATCGTCCCAATAGTCATAATGAGCAAACCTGCGCAGAGAAGCCTCAAGTCCGCCTATAGCTATAGGAACGTTCCCGTAAATTTCCCGCATTTTCTTACAGTATACAATAACTGCCCTGTCGGGTCTCTTTCCCGCCTTTCCTCCGGCAGTATAAGCGTCGTCGGAACGTTTCCTTTTAGCCGCCGTATAATGAGCAACCATAGAATCTATATTACCGCCGGTAACAAGAAACGCCAGTCTCGGCTTTCCGTATATTTTGAAATCCCGTTCGCTCTTCCAGTCGGGCTGAGAAATTATTCCGACTGTATATCCAAGAGATTCAAGCAGACGGGTAACTATAGCCGCGCCAAAGCTGGGATGATCGACATAAGCGTCGCCCGTCACATATATAAAATCAAACTGCTTTATTCCGCGTTCTTCCATATCTCCGCGTGAAAGCGGAAGAAATCCGTTCATTAAATACCTCTTTTTACTCTGCCTTTTTATTCATTCTTCTTTCAGCCCACTGCTGCTTCGTCATAAGAACCTTCCTCGGCTTAGCTCCCTCGTAAGGTCCCACGACTCCCATATTTTCAAGCTCGTCTATAATTCTTGCTGCTCTTGCATATCCAAGCTTTAGCTTCCTCTGCAGCGACGACGTGGACGCCTGCCCCATTTCAATAACCACATCTATGGCCTTTTCAATCAGAATCTCGTCGCCGTCGCCTGTAAGATCGCTGGCCGAATCAATTTTTTCTCCTTTTTCCGCAGGCATACTCTGTTCAACTGCCTGAATAATGTCCGTATTGTATTCTGACTCGGATTCGCGCTTGATAAAACCGACAATGGATTCAACCTCGTTAGTCGAGCAAAAGCATCCCTGAACTCGAAGAGGCTTCTGCATACCGTTCGGATAATAAAGCATGTCTCCGTAGCCTAACAGCTTTTCCGCTCCCTGCGTATCCAAAATGGTCCTTGAATCAACCTGCGACTGAACAGACAATGCTATACGGCTTGGAATATTCGCCTTAATAAGACCGGTTATAACGTCAGTCGTAGGCCGCTGTGTAGCTATAATAAGATGCATTCCCGCCGCTCTCGCCATCTGCGCCAGACGGCAGACAGAATCTTCAACCTCCTTAGACGCCGCCATCATAAGGTCTGAAAATTCATCAATTGCAATAACAATCTGAGGAAGTCTTTCAAGACCTTTCTTTTCCGCCGTTTCATTATATCCTCCGAGATCCCTGACGTTATTATCAGCAAAAAGCTTATATCTCCTCAGCATTTCCTGAACGCCCCAGTTAAGCGCTCCCGCCGCCTGTCTTGGATCAGTTACAACCGGAATAAGAAGATGAGGTATTCCGTTATAGGTTGTAAATTCAACCATTTTAGGATCAATAAGAATCAGCTTTACCTCGTCGGGAGTCGAACGGTAAAGCAGCGACATTATTATAGAATTCGTACATACGGATTTACCGGAACCGGTAGTACCCGCAATAATCATATGAGGCATTTTTGCAATATCGCCTACAATAATGTTACCGGCTATGTCCTTGCCGACTGCAAATGCAAGCTTACTCTTGGCATTTTTAAATTCCTGACTTTCAATAACCTCGCGTATTGAAACTATGTCCTGATTAGTGTTAGGTATTTCTATGCCTATCGCTGCCTTGCCGGGTATCGGCGCTTCAATACGAACGCCTGCCGCCGCAAGGTTTAGAGCAATGTCGTCTGAAAGATTGGTTATTTTTGATACCTTTACGCCTGCCGCCGGCTGTATTTCATAGCGTGTAACTCTTGGTCCCCTTTGAATAGCTACAATCCTTGCAATAACGCCGAAGCTTTTCAGAGTACTAATAAGAGTATCCGCTTTTTCCTTGAGCTCTGAAGCTGCTGCCGGATCGTTTGCCTTAGAAACGCTCCTGCTAAGCAGATCAATAGGAGGAAGCATATATTTCTTTGCAGGCGTCAGCCTAATATCGCTCTTCTCAGGAGCATACATTGCCGCCCTTTCAGCCTTTTCAGCAAAATTTTCCGGCTCATTATCCTTTTCTCCTCCGACTACGGCCTTTTCTACAAGAGCGTCAAGCTCGCTGAGCGCCGGCTTATCCGTTTCCGTCTCGGACAAATTATTTTTTGCCGCTGACGGCATATCCTTTTTTGGCTTACCGGACGAACCTTCGGTAACTGAAGCTCCCGTTCCGTCTATAGGTATGTCGATTTCCGAATCGGGCAGCCCCGCAGGCTCAGACGGCTGAAAATCCGGAGGAACGATCGGTTCATCGCTGACGGGAACGTCAACCGCAAAGTCATCCGGAACCGTATCAGTTTCCACTCCGCCGGAATTCGCAAGATTTATAGCCTCCTGCTCCTCGTCATACTCCCATTCTTCGTATGCGTCCAGTATTTTATTTTCTTCCCTAATTGCCCGCAGCGAATAATACATTTTTACAAACGGCTTATAGAAAACGCCGAAGAACTGAAATAAGGTCAGATTTGAAAGCAGCATTATAAATATAAACAGCAATATGCATACAATGATCTTCGAGCCTATGCTTCCGAATATTTTTATAAGCGGCCAAGCAATAAGCGCGCTTAATAAACCTCCGCCCTCAAGCTGTAATCCGGATTCATAGAGAAACCTGCATTTCTCAGTAAAAGTATTGCCGTCCGCTTCTCCTACAAACATTATCTGTACGACAGAGCTGCTAAGAAGAGTTAGTCCTACTCCCCAAGCGGCGCGCCCTGCTACGGTCTGCTGCGATTTTTCCATACTGATGAGCAGAGCGGTATAAATCAAAATAACAGGCACCAGAAATACGGCTATGCCAAAAAGTCCTCTTAAAAGATTATGTATAAAAAGCCATCCGCTGCTGCCGCTTATAACGGTAAACAAAAAAATCAGTATTCCGAAAGCAAACAATATGACAGACCAAAACTGATTAACCGGATCCTTCTGCGCCTGAACCGCAGTCCTGCTCCTTTTAGCGGTTGACGCGGCTTTTTTTGTATCTGCTTTTTTAGCTGTATTTTTTTTTGCCGAAGCAGTACTTTTCTTTTTCCCCTCCGCCACGTTTCATTGTCCTTTCCAGATTTTATTTAAAGTATTCCACTATATTCATTCCAACTGAATGCTCAAATATACCTATTCCTATAACTGCGATTCCTAAAATAAACGTATATATAGCGAAAACCTTGAACTTATCCGATTTAACAAGCCAATTCACCATTTTAATCGCACATATCCCAACAATTGCAGATACTATAAAACCAACAGCAAAATTCACAAAATCAAACTCAAGAGCTTTCTGCTCAACGGCATCCTTTACCTGAAGCAGACAGCCGCCGAGTATTGCGGGTATGCCGAGAATAAATGAATACTGCACCGCCGTTTCTCTCTCAAAGCCGCAGAACAGACCGCTGGATATTGTCGATCCAGATCTCGAAATTCCGGGCAGAAGAGCAATTCCCTGAAATGTTCCGACCGTAACGGCGTTTTTTGTTGTTATATCGCCGAACTTTTTATTTCCCTTAACGCATCTGTCAGAAATAAAAAGAATAACGGAGGTATAAAGAAAGCATAAACCCTCGATTATAATATCGCTGTCCTCGGCAGCTCTTTCAAAGTAATCCTTAAATATGTAAAACGGTATTAGCATAGCTAGCGATATAACCATCATAATAATAGCTCTTCTCTGAGGATTCATGGCTTTCCACTTGAATTTTCCCGTAAATATATCTTTAATAAGATAAAACAGTTCAACTAACAGCTCGCAGATTGTTTTTCGAAATGCAATAAAAACTGCAACCAGCGTACCAAGATGAAGCACGGCTGAAAAAAGCAAAGCGCCTTCCCCGTTATTTCCGGTAAAATGCTGATAAAGCGATAGATGACCTGAGCTTGATACCGGAAGAAATTCCGTAAGCCCCTGGATAATTCCCTGCATTAAAGCTTCTAAAAATGACATATTTATCTCCTTCTGCCGCACCGACCGATACATAACCTAACAAAATCTCATGCGGCTCTCAGAGATTTAATATGTACCGCCGTAGCCGCTTCATGGCAGCGGCGGGCCGTATTGCCTGACGTATGAGTTTTTACAAGCGATAAAAAAGCTCATTCCGCCTTTTGAATATAATTTTTGTAATACTCGTCTTTCTGAAGAAAAAAATAAGGATCGGTAGAAAACGATTCTGAGTTTTGCGCCTCAGGCTGTTTTGGCTCTTCGTAAAATATATCCAAAGGATCTATTATTGTATGAATAATCATTTTTCATCCTCTCCGTTTTCCTCGTTGTCAGGATATTTTTCTCCGGACTGTTCTATAAGATCATAAAGACACTCGATAGCGTCGCTTAATCCGCCTAAGCTGTCTATAAGTCCGATTTCAACGGCCTTTGCTCCGTCAACAACGGTTCCGACATCCATTACAAGTTCTCCTGTCTTCATCATGAGACTTCGGAAATCATCCTCGCTTATACCGCTGTTTGCCGTTACAAAGTTCACGATTCTGTCCTGCATTTTATCAAAATATGAAAGCGTCTGAGGCACTCCCAAAACAAGTCCGTTCATTCTTACCGGATGTATGGTCATAGTCGCGGACGGAACGATAAACGACTTCATCGCGCTGACTGCAAGGGGAACGCCGATTGAATGACCGCCCCCGACAACAAGGGATACGGTCGGCGTTTTCATGCCCGCTATAAGCTCCGCAATTGCCAGTCCCGCCTCGACGTCGCCTCCGACTGTGTTCAGTATAATAACCAGCCCTTCAATAGTTCTGTCCTGTTCTATCGCAACAAGAGCCGGCATTATATGTTCGTATTTTGTGGTCTTATTCTGCGACGGAAGAACATAATGTCCCTCCACCTGTCCTATAACAGTAAGGCAATGGATAAGGTGCTTTGCATTATGAGAAACAACCTCGCCGGTTTTTTCTATCAGTTCCGCACGGTCAAGACTTTCGTCCGTATCCGAAGCTCCGTTTTCGTCGTCTTTATCGTTGTTATTTTTTTCGTTTTCATCATAATCCTGTGATTTCATTCAAATCCGCCTTTCATTCAAATAATAATATTATTATTCTCAGCGGTGAATTTATACACTTATTTTAATTATAATCGATTTCACATTTAATGTCAATTAAACTTCCTGTAAAATAAGAAGTATATAAATTAGACAGCAAGAAACAGACGGAAAAAATAAAAATCCCGACCTTCAAATTACTTTTACTTCAGGGTAATATATATATTACATTACATGTTAATTACATTCATAGATATCTGTATAATGTTATTTTCAACAAGACGAGGCCTGTCCGTAACGGACAAGCCTCTTCAATTATAATATTTCTTCAAGCTTATTTCTTATATCAGCATTTCTTGCAGCGTAATCTATATTCATGGGCTTTATTTTCCCGTTAGCATAATCATACATTCCCTGAAGAATACCCTCCGTACTGTCCTCTACAAGATATCCGCCGTATTTTTTCAAAAAGTTGCTCGGACCATGTACATCAGTAGAAAAAACAGGTATTCCAAGAGAATCTGCCTCCAGCATTACTAATCCCAGTCCCTCATATACAGATGATAAAATAAACATGCTGCACCTTTTCAGTATAGGCATAGGATTCTGCACAGATTTTATTATAGCTATATCGTCCCAGCAGTCTGTGTTTCTTGCCTTTTGAATAGTTTTTCCGTAAAGATTGCCGGCTCCTCCGATAATTATGAGCTTAGATTCCGGATAATCTCTGTGAAAAGCCTCAAAAGCGTCTATCAGACGAAAATGTCCTTTTTCAGGAGAAAAACGACCTATTGTAATAAATTTTATTCCGTTTGAATTCAAAATATGATTAATGCCATTGGCATGAGGACAGAAAATCTCAGTATCCTTCTGAAATTCAACCGGCATATCTCCTTTAAGAATAACTAATTCATGATTATGAAAATTACTTATAACTTTAATGTTATCCTTTCTTCCGCTTATCTGATAAGTTGGTTCCACAATATCCTCAGAAACCGCCACAACATTATCGCATACGTTATAAGCCCAACGCAGCAGATATTCGCTCTGATTATTTCTGGTTTCGATTTCCTGTACCATATCATTATGCACAAAAATAGTTTTTCTCGCATCAAACTGCGTAAGCATTATAATTATATTATTTTCATACCCATTAAAATGTATTACATGATCAAATTTTATACCGTAAAAATGCCGTCTGATCTCTCTTGAATATGATTGTCCAAGTATTTTTTTGTTTTTTTTCGTTTCTCTGCCATGCTTAACCATTGAATTATAGGCTCTTGCTGTTTTGATGTCAAAAAATACCTCGCTGCTTATAGGTATTATACCCACTCTTTCAGGTATAACCTTTGTACGCAGAGGATCTGCGCGCAGATTCCTTTCTCTAAAAGAGATATAATAGTTATATTTATCAAGATCAATATTATCAAGTACAGAGAGCATCGCAGTTGTAATCCCGTTCTTATTCAGGTCGCCGGCATAAATAAGCACATTCTTCTTGCCGTTCGGCACGATCCTTTCTTCATTTGTAACCTTTTTGCCGAGAAATACACGCTGACAGATTTTTCTGGCAGCTTCAGGGTTATCATACGTACAGTACTTCTTCCTGAATTCCGTATCGTCATAGTCCTTCGGCGAATTAATAGCTTCCATAAGACCGTCTACATTTTCCGCCTGCGGAAATGGAAAATCGTCGAGAGAAACATAAACCCCTCTGTCACGGAAATACTCTTCCTTGTCATACGTATACAATATTATTTTTCTGCCGGAATTGGCAAAGTCATAAAATACGCTCGAATAATCCGTAATTAAAATATCGGCAGTATTAAGTATTTCATAATACTCATAGCCCATAGGAAATGATTTTATATGCCGGTATTTACCGCCGTCAAAATCAATCTTCATAAGAGGATGATACTTAACAAGTAAAACCTGATTATCATTAAGTCTTTCGTCCATCTGATTAAGAAACTGTTCCGTCTCAAAAATCACACGGTCAGTATCAAAGCTGTTGACCTTTCCGCGCCATGTCGGCATATAAACAATTACTTCCTTATTATCATGTCCGAATTTCTTCCTTAGCTCTTCCCTTCTTTTATTATCGAAAAAAACCGAATTTCTCGGATAGCCTTCGTTTAAAACTGTCGCTCCGCTTAAATTTTCAAGCATATATGCGCTTACCATTTTTTCCTTCATATATTCATTAGGGAATATAAGATAATCGGCAAAAATAAGATTTCGCATAACGTTTCCCATATTATATACCTCTGACTCCACGTCTCTTCCCATATTTTTAAGGGGAGTTCCGTGCCAGGTATTTAAAATTATCTGGCCTTCCTTTTTTATAAATCTTCTCGGAAATGAAGTATCGTTTACAAGGTATTTTGCTTTTGATGCAAATTTATAATATCTGATTGATTCCGCGCGAAGCATCTTTATTTTCTTTATTTTATAATGATTTAGAATAGCTCTTACTTCCTGAAATTTGAATGACTTAGCCGATATACAAAGCTTTAAACGCCTGTAATCCGGATTCTCATAAAGCTCCTTCGTAATATATAGTATATTACCGGCAAGATCAGATCCGCTTCTTGATTCGATCAGCACCAGGTTTTTATCAAGCTTTGATTTCTGATAAATACCGTAATACAAGCTGAACCAGATACGTGTTTTGATTTTATTCAGAATTTTTTTTGCACTCTTCTTTAACGCCATTTAACATCCTCCGTAAAAATGTCAAAAAATATTATGCGGAATAACCGGCGTATTCCTTAAAACCGTTATTTCAAATCCTGTTTGATCTGAGTTGTAGAAATCTCAGGAGTCCTCGGAAGATATACTACCTCGCAGTAATCCTTAAGAAAATCAAATTTACCGGTCCAATCGTCCCCCATGACAAAAGCGTCTACTTTAAATTCCTTTACATCGTTTATTTTCTGATCCCAGTTTTTCTCCGGAATAACAAGATCAACGTATCTTACGGCTTCAAGAAGCCGCTTTCTCTGCTCATAAGTAAAATAGCATTTTTTCTGTTTTGAATTCCAGTTAAATTCGTCAGTCGAAAGAGCAACTATAAGATAATCCCCCAGCGCTTTTGCCCGCTGGAGTAAATTTATATGACCGTAGTGAAGCAGATCGAACGTTCCGTAGGTTATAATTTTTTTCACAGTTTTCCTCCTATTAAAAAGTTGTAAAATTATATTTACATAATTTTACACCGTAAATTTCAGTATATCCTAAAAAACGGCTTTTGTCAAGAAAAATCGGATACCGCGGATTCCTTTGTTTATTGATAAATATTTTTCACACAAAATGTTCAAAATAAACGCTTCGCCTATTGAAAATTAATAAAACGTTAAAATAAACGCCGATTTTCTTATAAAAAATAAAAAATTGTCATTTAAAGACGGCGGTTATTGATTTTTTTCTGAAAATATTATATACTTGTAAATGGTAAGATTTATAAAAAGGAGAGGTTTAGTTGAGATTTTCTAAAATGCACGGAATCGGAAACGATTATATCTACATCAATTGCTTTGAAGAAAAGGTTGAAAATCCGGAAAAGGTTTCGGTTTATGTAAGCGACCGTCATAAAGGAATCGGTTCTGACGGTCTTGTTCTCATACTTCCGTCCGATAAGGCTGATTTCAGAATGAGAATTTTCAATGCGGACGGTTCAGAGGCTATGATGTGCGGAAACGCAACAAGATGCATAGGAAAATATGTATTCGACAAGGGCATGACCGGTAAAACAGAATTGACGCTTGAAACTAATTCAGGAATAAAATATCTAAAGCTGTTTCCTGTAAACGGAAAGGTTGAATCGGTAGAAGTAA
The DNA here is from genome assembly GCF_054655175.1 of Ruminococcus sporogenes. NCBI lineage: Bacteria > Bacillati > Bacillota > Clostridia > Eubacteriales > Oscillospiraceae > Ruminococcus > Ruminococcus sporogenes. Next base: position 204,034 of record NZ_BAAHOA010000003.1, read on the forward strand.
ATATGGGACAGGCGGTTTTACTTCCGAGAGAAATACCGGTTAATTCCGATAAGGAAAAATTCATTTCCGAGCCGGTAATAATCGGAGGAACAGAGTATAAAATAACCTGCGTTTCTATGGGAAATCCTCACGCCGTCGTTTATTTTGATTCAATTGACGATTTGAATCTTGAAAGCGTCGGACCGCTCTTTGAATATAACGAACTTTTTCCTGACAGAATAAATACTGAATTTATCAAGGTTGAAAATTCCCATACTCTTCATATGAGAGTCTGGGAACGAGGCAGCGGAGAAACCTTTGCCTGCGGAACGGGAGCGTGCGCTTCGGCAGTCGCTTCGGTATTAAACGGATTTTGCAGCAGAGGAGAAGAAATTACTGTTCGTCTCAGAGGAGGCGATCTCAATATAGTCTGGAACGAAGACGGAAACGTAATTATGAAAGGGCCGGCCGCTTTTATCTGCGACGGGGAAATTGATATAAGCCATATAAAATAAAGGAGTTATAAAATGACAAAAGTAAACAAAAATTTTGAAAACCTTGTGCCAAGCTATCTTTTTGCAGAGATTGCTAAAAGAGTCAATGAATTTACCGCGAAAAATCCTGACAAAAAAATAATAAGGCTTGGAATCGGCGACGTGACGCTGCCCCTTGCGCCGGCCGTTGTTGAAGCCATGAAAAAGGGCTGCGATGAAATGGGCGTTAAGGAAACCTTTAAAGGTTATCCCGATTATGAGGGCTACGGATTTTTAAGAGAAGCTATATCCGAATATTATGAAAGCTTCGGCGTCAGCGTATCACCGGACGAAATTCTTATAAACGACGGAGCAAAAAGCGACGCCGGAAATATCGGCGATATATTTTCAGCCGACAACACGGTTCTTGTTACCGATCCGGTCTATCCGGTATATGTCGATTCAAATATAATGGCCGGAAGAAAAATCCTTTATGCCGACGCAAACGAAGAAAACGGTTTCTGCGCTATGCCCGATCCGAACGTAAAGGCCGATATAATTTATCTTTGCTCTCCTAATAACCCGACAGGCTCGTGCTATACAAAGGCTCAGCTAAAGGAATGGATTGATTATGCCAATGTAAATAACTCGCTGATAATTTACGACGCCGCATATGAAGCGTTTATAACTGAAGACGACGTTCCCAGAAGCATATTGGAAATTGAAGGGGCAAGGACCTGCGCTATTGAAATGTGCTCTCTTTCAAAAACCGCCGGATTTACCGGTACAAGATGCGGCTATACAGTTATACCTAAAGAGCTTGTTCTTGACGGAGTTAATATATACAAGCTTTGGTACAGAAGACTTTCCACCAAGTTCAACGGAGTATCCTACCCTGTTCAATGCGCGGCAAAGGCCGTCTTTTCGGAAAAGGGTAGAAAACAGATAAAGGAAAATATAGCGTACTATCAGGAAAACGCTAAAATTATTTCAAAAACAATGGACGAGCTTGGAATAAAATATACGGGCGGAATAAATTCGCCGTATATATGGCTTAAATGCCCGGACGGTATGGGAAGCTGGGAATTCTTTGATTATCTGATAAATAATATTTACGTTGTCGGAACTCCGGGCGAGGGCTTCGGAAAGAACGGAGAAGGCTGGTTCAGACTTACCTCGTTCGGCGACAGGGAAAATACAATAGAAGCAATGGAAAGATTTAAAAAACTTATGACGAAATAAGAACGTCCTCAGATTATTTTATATAAAGCTATGAATAATTGCCCGTAATCTTCTTAAAATAAATGCAGAAATATTATTTTAAGAAGGAGCATAAAATGAAACCTGAAAAAGACAAGCGTCCGGTAACGAAAGCTTACGAGGACTTAATGTATAGCGAAGCAGGCAGCGCCAACGACTGTACGGGACTTATCCCTTCCGCAGTTTTGAACGAATCTGAATATGAATCGTATGAGGATCTGATGGATTTCAATCTTCCTGAAATATATAAGGAAACAGAGGATTGAACAATCTGAAGGCTTCCCTTCTTGGGAGGCCTTTTATTTGACTTGTTTTGCTTTTAGGTATATAATTTTAAATGAAATATTTTTAAATCGGAGGTAACTAATGAAAAAGCTTATATCGGCGCTTTCGGCAGCGGTACTTGCAGCTAATGCGCTGGGAACTATTGCAAACGCTTCGTTTTTATATAACGAGCAGGCTCCGCGGGATAACAGCTATTACTGTATAGTTTCACTGGACGACAAGCCTTTGTCATGCTACGATTACGCCAAGCAATTCGGAACGGATCAGTTTATATTCACTGCCGAGGGCAAAACAGCATATGATAAGCTTAAGGCGGATCACGGTGAGGCTCTCGGTAAAATCAACGGCCTTTTAGGCAAAAGTAATGAAATCATTTATGACTACACATCGGTATACAATGGATTTTCCGTTGTCTTAAAGGAATCGGAATATAAGAAAATCTGGTATAACAAGGACAGTCTCGGATTAAAGGATATTTATATATCCGATTTTTACAATAATAATCAGGAGCCATCCTCAGCGGATAAGCAGTCTAAAACCTCCGCCATGTCCTACAGCGACCTGACTGACAGGATTCTTGAGGAAACCGGAATAAGCAAGGTTGAAAACAAGGGCGATTCAACTGTTATAGCGATAATCGACAACGAATTCGATTTGTCTCACGAATTTATCAGCACTCCGTCATCTGAAGCTTCCTATAGGCTCAGTGCGGAAGATATCGGCACGGTAGCCCCTTATCTTTCAGCAGACAGTGACAACGGAAGTAATTATTATTATAATGAAAAAATACCGTTTCGCTTTAATTATGAAAACCACAATAACGACACCTCGATAGATTATAAAAACAATCCCAACGACTTCCACGGTACCCATGTAGCAGGTATAGCGGCGGGAAACGGAAACGCTGAAACAGACGATAAATATAATGCAAAGGGAGCGGCGCCAAATGCTCAGCTTCTGCTGATGTCCTCGTATAATTTATGCTCCTACGCCTTGCTTGCGGCTTTCGATGACTGTACATATTTAGGAGCCGACATAGTAAACGCGAGCTGGGGCGCGGGATTCGTCAATAGCAACGCTATAAAATATGAAAGTGAAGCGATTGAAAACATGACGGAATCAGGTATTCTTTTTTGCTCGGCTGCCGGCAACAACGCCAAAATAAATTATCAGGGAAACGATTCTTTGATTAATACCGATTACAGCAGCGGAGGCACGCCAAACGGGATTTCCTCCGTTCTTTCAGTAGGCTCTGCGGAAAACACCGTTTCAGAGAAAAGAGTAATATCGTCGTCGGGCAAAAACTTTGAAATAATGTCGGGATCAAAGGATATCAATACGGCTTTTGCGGATATGACTATGGAATACGCCGCCGTCCCCGGACTTGGCTATCCGGAGGATTATAAAAATATTGACGTCAAAGGAAAAATCGCCTTAATTTCAAGGGGAGAGCTGACCTTTGACGAAAAAGCCGAAAACGCTAAAGCTAACGGGGCAGTAGGGGTAATCTTTTATAACAATGAAAACGGTCTGCTAACGCCGCAGTGCTCTGTTCTGCCGTCCGGTTTCATATCCTATGAAAGCGGAATGGAATTAATAGGATTCAATGATAAAGCAATAACGTTTCCGTCAGAAAAACAAATCATAGCTTCATTCAGTAAAAGCATGAGTGAATTTTCTTCATGGGATTACACGGAGGATCTGACTTTAAAGCCTGATATAACCGCATTCGGAGGTAACATCATATCTTCTTATCCCGAAAACGAATACGGACCTATGTCGGGCACGTCGATGTCTTCTCCGCAGTTGACCGGAATGGCGGCTTTACTTAAGGAATATCTGACAGACAACAAGGATAAATACGGAATACAGAATAATTCAGATTACCCCGAACTTATGGCAAGACTTTTGATGTCTACCTCTACGCCGATTTACAGCTCCGACGGACTGGAAATCGCTTCGCCGAGAGTTCAGGGCAGCGGAATTGCAAATGTAGAATCAGCGATTAAAACTCCGGCTTATCTTTACACAGATAGCCAAAAGGATAATTACCGTCCAAAAATTTCTCTTGGAGACGGTCTGGACCAAAATCTCGGATCGTTCAGTTTTACGTTCAATATCAAAAATATTTCTGATACTGCTCAGACTTACAATCTTTCATCAGATGTTTTCCGGGATGATTCCGAAGAAGATCAGCTTGCATGGAATACAAAAAAGATCGAAGCTAAAACTACTTTTAAGCAGGGCTTTTCCGAGATTTCAGAAATAACGGTTCCTGCCGGAGAATCCGTTGCTTTAAATGTAACCGTAAGCATTAGCACAGACGAAGCGGAATACATACAGGATAATTTCGCTAACGGAACGTTTATAGACGGCTATATATATCTGAAAAACGAATCAGCTCCCGACCTCACTCTTCCCTTTATGGGATTTTACGGCTCATGGTCTGATTCTGAAGTATTTGAGCCGTTTATATATAATTCACGCAAGCTGCCGTCTCTCTATCCGTCTATCATGGCTGACGGAAATTATAATCCGGCTGGATTAAACGCTGTTGCCGGAATTTTTGATGAAACTATAATAAATACTCCTTCCTTTTCTCCTAACGGAGATAACATTTTAGATAATATGCTCCTGTATCTCGGTTTTAAAAGACGCTGCTATAATGTAGAGGCGGAAATATACAGTAATTCAACTCACGAACTTGTTTATTCCGAACAATTTATTATGGAGGACGGAGGATGGAGCGCTGATGAAAACCAGGAGCCTATTAACAATTCATATAAAATAAACTGGGATTTTGCAGGAGTTTCCGATGGTGAAATCTATGAATTAAAGCTATCGGCAATCAAACCGATATCCGGTCAAAAGGAGATTATTTCTCAGGAATTCATTATAGACCTCACGCCTCCTTCAATAGAGGAATGCTCTACTATTACCATTAACGACGAGAAATATTTGCTAATTAAGGCAAGCGATGCAAACGCCATTCAGGGAGCGCTTCTTATCGATAATAATAGCGCCGGAGAATCGGAGCTGATAGACGCCTATTATTGCGACAGCAATGTAAAAAACTGCATTATTACTCTCGGTTTGCCGCAAAACGACGACTCGTGCTCTTCGGAGATTTATGACGCCGCCGGGAACCGCGTTACTGTAAGCGCCGACAGCGCTGACGAAGAATATTTTCTTAACTTTGATGAAAACATGTTCTTCTCAACCGCCGACAGAACCTTCAAAAATAAAATATCCCTGACAGATTCTATGGGAAACGATATCGATTTCAATGTTTCATCAACTCCGGAAAAGGCTTATGCCGAGGGTATAACCGAGATCTCTGTTATGCTCGGTTCTCTTGAAATAGCGAGTATTCCCGTAAACGTAGGACTTGCCGGAGATACTGACCGCAATAATGTAACCGACCTTTACGACGCCATAAAAATTGCAAAATATTTAATCTGGCAAAGCAATCCTAACGGCTCATTCAAAAATGATTTCGTAAACTTTGAAGGCTCATTTGAAGCCTATCTCGCCGACTATGATTTAAACGGACAAATAGATCTTTATGACGCAATCGGTATAGCGAGAACACTGATGCCAAGTTCGAATTAATTAATAACGGGTACTTTCGTACCCGTTATTTTTTCATAATCCGTCAATAATATAAACAGCCTTCCATTATTTTAAAATATAATTGGAAAAAAACTTGCAATAGCTATTGAAATATTGTATAATTAAATATAAGTTTATTTTAACAGAAAAGAGGATTTGTTATGGATCTTGAAATGGTCTCATATCTCTCCAGGCTCGGAAAATTATCTTTTACCGAAGAGGAACTGAAAAAAACCGCGGAGGAAATGACCAATATTATTGAAATCATGGATACTATTAAAGAAATAGACATTAAATACGACGCTCTGGCGGATAATAAAAACGTTTATCTTAACGATTTGCGCGAAGACGCCTCAGAACCGAGTATGCCGACGCAGAAAATACTTCAGAACGCTCTGAACAGTGAAGATTGTTTTGTCGTTCCGAAGGTAGTTGAATAAATTAATCAGAGGTTAAGAAATGGATATTACAAATCTTAAAATAAGAGATATGAGAAAGCTGCTCGACAGCAAAGAGATTTCCGCCGCCGAGCTTGCGTGCTCTTATATCGACAGAATAGAAAAATATGACGGAAAGCTTGAAAGCTACATTACCGTAACAAAAGAAAAAGCGCTGCTTGACGCTGAAAACGCTCAGAAAAGAATTGACAGCGGAAATGCGCCCGAGCTTTGCGGTATACCTATAGCAGTCAAGGATAATATCTGCACAGACGGAATAAAAACTACCTGCGCTTCAAAAATGCTTGAAAATTTTATACCGCCCTATAACGCAACCGTAATGGAAAAGCTTTACAGCAAAGGGATAGTGCTGCTGGGCAAAACCAGTATGGATGAGTTTGCCATGGGCGGCTCGACGCAAACCTCGGCTTTTGCCAAAACAAAAAATCCTTACGATATAAAAAAGGTTCCGGGCGGCTCGTCGGGCGGCTCCGCCTCCTGCGTATCAGCCTCATTATGCGCGGCTTCGCTCGGCTCGGATACAGGCGGTTCTATAAGACAGCCTGCGTCATTCTGCGGCGTAACGGGCTTAAAGCCTACCTACGGCCGAATATCACGATACGGTCTGATAGCTTTTGCATCTTCGCTTGATCAGATCGGTCCGGTCGCTAAGGACGCGCATGACTGCGGTATAATTCTCAACGCAATCGCCGGATATGATCGTCACGACGGCACAGCTTCAAAAAATCCGACAATAGATTATACGTCTGCAATCGGAAAAAGCATGAAGGGCGTTAAAATCGCGCTTCCAAAGGAATTTTACGGCGAAGGCATTGACCGCGAGGTTGCCGACGCAGTTATTGCAGCCGCAAAAAAATATGAGGAAATGGGCGCAGAACTGATAGAATGCAGCATGCCAAGCCTTAAATACGCCGTTCCGGCATATTATCTTATTTCTTCAGCCGAAGCTTCGTCTAATCTTTCAAGATATGACGGTATAAAATACGGACATAGAAGTGAAATCGGAGAAAACTTCAACGAGCTTATCTGTAATTCCAGATCCGAAGGATTCGGAAGCGAAGTAAAGCGTAGAATACTGCTGGGAAATTACGCCCTTTCAAGCGGATACTATGACGCATATTACGGTAAGGCGCTTGCGTTAAAGCAGAAAATTTCCAATGAATACGACAATATCTTTGAAAAATGCGATATTATCCTGACTCCGACCGCTCCTTCCACAGCGTTCGGAGCAGATGAAAATATAGCGGATCCGGCTAAAATGTATAAGGCGGATATATGTACCGTCACCGTTAATATAGCCTCTCTTCCCGCTATATCTACAACATGCGGTTATAACACCGAAGGAATGCCTATAGGTATGTCTGTTATCGGAAAAAAATTCGACGAGGCCGCGATTATCGGAGCCGCCGACGCTTTTGAACGCATATTCGACTATAAGGCGCCGAAGCTTGTCTGATTGGAGGGTAAATAATAATGTCATCATATATTCCAGTAATTGGTCTGGAAATCCATGCGGAGCTTCTGACCAAATCTAAGGTTTTCTGTACCTGCAACGCTGAATTCGGAGGAGATCCGAATTCAAGATGCTGTCCGGTTTGCACAGGCATGCCCGGAACTCTTCCGGTAATAAATCAGACGGCGGTAGAATACGCGGTCAAAGCAGGTTTTGCTCTTGGATGCGATATAAATAAATTTTCCGTATTTGACCGTAAAAACTATTTCTACCCCGATCTTCCAAAAGCATATCAGATTTCGCAGCTTGAAAGACCTCTTTGTATAAACGGTATCGTACCTATCGAAGTAAACGGAAAGAAAAAAAATATAAGAGTAAACCGTATACATCTTGAAGAGGACGCGGGAAAATTAGTACACGACGATTTTAACGCAGTATCGCTTGCAGACTATAACCGCTGCGGCGTTCCATTGATAGAAATCGTTACGGAGCCGGATATTTCTTCCGCTGAAGAAGCTAAGGCTTTTTTTGAGAAAGTAAGCCTTTTGCTTCAATACGCCGGTGTCTGCGACTGTAAAATGGAGCAGGGTTCGCTGCGCTGCGACGTAAACGTTTCAATTATGAAGCCGGGAGACAAGGAGTTCGGAACAAGAACGGAATGCAAAAATCTGAATTCTCTAAAATCAATCGGACGCGCAATTGAATACGAAATTAAAAGACAATCAAGACTGCTCGATATGGGAAAGCGCGTAATACAGGAAACCAGACGCTATAACGATAACAGAGGCGAAACAACCTCTATGAGAACAAAAGAGGACGCACATGATTATCGTTACTTCCCCGAGCCGGATATATTGCAGGTAAATTTCACAGACGAAATGCTCGATAATATAAAATCATCGCTTCCGGAAATGCCTCACAAACGGCTTGACAGATACACAGAACAATACGGTCTGTCGGAAGTCGACGCTAAAATCCTCGTAAATCAGAAGACCGTTTCTGATTTTTACGATCTGGCGGTCGGCGCGTATAACAATCCAAAAAGCATAGCTAACTTTGTAATTGTCGAGCTTCTCAGACGTGTAAATCTCGGAGAGGTAACAATGGAAAGCCTTCCGTTTACAGCCGACGCCTTTGCAAAGCTCGTTGAAATGGCGGACGCAGAAAAGGTATCCAAAAACGACGCGAAGGCTATACTGCGTGAAATGATAGCGTCCGGAAAATCTCCGGAGCAAATTGCAGATGAAAAAGGAATGCTTATCGTAAACGATATGTCAAGGGCGGCAAAAACAATTGAAGATATTCTCTCCGCCAATAAACAGGCTGTTGAACAATACGTCAGCGGAGAAACAAAGGTTTTTGGATTCCTGATGGGACAATGTTCAAAGAAACTAAAGGGCGTATGCACTCCAAAGGCGATAAAGGATGAGCTTGAGAAAAAATTAAAATCATTGTCTGATAAGCCGGTTTCAAATCAATCAGATAATAATAACGACAAAAGCGAAGAGGATATTAAAATAGGCCTTAAGGCTTATGAGAATCCTAAAGCTTATAAGCCGTCGTCGTCAAATAATATAATGCAGATAAGCCCCGACAAGCTAAAAAAAGAATTCGAGCTTTCAGACGCTTTAAGCAATATAGGAAAAGATATTACAATCGACTGCTGCGTTTACAAAATCAGGAATATGAGCGAATTCTCATTTATAGTTGTCAGAACGGGAAGATACCTTCTTCAGACAATATATTCCGGTGAAAACTGCACAGACAGTATTGATGGACTTAAAGAAGGATTTTTTGTTAATATCACCGGTACTGTAACTGAAAATGAAAAAGGCTACAACGGAATTGAAATCATCCTAAAAAGCATTTCTCTTATATCTAATCCGGCGGAAGAATACCCGCTTCACGTTCCTAACAGACGTCTCGGATGTACCCTTGACATTAATCTGAATAACCGTTCAGTCGCATTAAGAAACGCATACGAGCGAGCAATATTTAAGCTTCAGGAGGGCGTGTGCAACGGATTCAGAGAATTTATGCTTAAAGAAAACTTCACAGAAATCCATACGCCCAAAATAGTGGCTCAGGGAGCGGAAGGCGGCTCAAATATATTCCATCTTGAATATTTTGATAAGCCGGCGTTTCTGAATCAGTCTCCGCAATTTTACAAGCAAACCGCTGTCGCATTCTTTGACAGGGTTTTTGAAATAGGACCGGTTTACCGTGCGGAAAAGCATGCTACCTCAAGGCATATTAACGAATATATCGGGCTTGATTTTGAAATGGGCTATATAGACAGTATGTATGACGTTATGTCAATGGAAACAGCAATGCTGAAATATGTAATGGACTATTTAAGAAATAATTATGCTCATGAAATTGAAATTCTCGGAGCCGACATTCCGGTTATAAACGAAATCCCCTGTGTTACTCTCCTCGAGGTTAAGGAAATACTTGGAAGCAAAGGCTCAAAAAACAAGCTGGATCTTGAGCCGGAGGACGAAGTTGCAATATGCGAATATGCAAAGGAAACCTTTGAAAGCGATTTTATTTTTGTAACTCACTTCCCTTCCTCAAAACCGCCGTTTTATGCTATGAATGACAGAGAGGATCCGCGTCTTGCCTATAAATTCGATCTGCTTTTCCGCGGTCTTGAAATCACCAGCGGAGGTCAGCGTATCCATGATTATAACGAACAGATTGAAAAAATGAAAGCTCAGGGACTTAATCCGGACGACTTCAGATATTATCTTGAGGCTCATAAATACGGCCTGCCGCCCCACGGCGGTCTCGGTATAGGACTTGAAAGACTCGTTATGAAGATTATCAACGCTCCTAACGTGAGAATGTGCAGCATGTTCCCGAGAGACATAAACAGGCTGCTGCCGTAATTTTAAAAAAACGCTTGACAGTTAATGAACTGTGTGCTATAATGTTAAAGTTGTTAAAACAAATCGTATTCTAAAGACAGTTGGTGGAGAAATCCGTAAATCCAGCCGAGGAATGTGCATTAAAATGATATTTTATGCCCTTTTCCTCTGTGAAAAGGGCTTTTGCATTATTCTTTTGATACGGTTATAAAATAATCGGAGGTGAAACTATAATGCCAAGCGAAAAGGTATTGGAAGCTAAGAAGGCTAAAGTCGAAAAGCTTACTGAAATTCTCAAAAATGCTGTTTCCTTCGTAATCGTAGATTATAAGGGAATAACTGTTGAAGAAGATACCAAGCTCAGACGTGAACTGCGTGAATCCAACGTACATTACACCGTTGAAAAGAATTCGATGCTGCGTTTTGCACTTAAAAACGCAGGTATTGAAGGTCTTGACAATGTTTTAGAGGGTACTACGGCTATCGCCGTTTCAAACGACGATCAAACTGCTCCGGCAAGAATCCTCGGAAAATTTGCGTCGGAAACTGACGGCAAATTCAATCTCAAGGCAGGCATGGTTGAAGGTCAGATCTATGATGAGCAGGGCGTTGTCGCTCTTTCAAAGATTCCTTCAAAGGACGTTCTTCTGGCTCAGTTGGTCGGTTCCTTACAGGGCCCTATCCAGAAGCTTGCCGCTCTGCTCAAGGCTGTTGCGGACAGCAAAACAGACGAAGCGGCTTAATATTTATTATAACGTTTTATTTATTCGAAATCAAGTAAATTAAAAGGAGATTATTATCATGGCTTCAGAAAAAACTTTAAAGTTTATTGAAGATATCAAAGCTCTGTCAGTTATGGAACTGGCTGAACTTGTTGACGCTATTCAGGAAGAATTCGGTGTAACAGCAGCCGTTGCTGCTGCTCCTGCTGCAGGCGGCGCTGCTCCTGCTGAAGAAAAGACAGAATTCGATGTTATTCTTGCTTCCTTCGGCGATGCAAAAATGCCTGTTATCAAAGCTGTTAAGGACGCTCTTGGTCTTGGACTTAAGGAAGCTAAGGAAGTTGTTGAATCAGCTCCTAAGGCTCTCAAGGAAGGCGTTTCCAAGGCAGAGGCTGAAGAACTCAAGACAAAGCTTGAGGGCGCCGGCGCTACTATCGAAATCAAGTAATTTACTGCATATTTTTATATGCTTATCCCCCGTTTGCTTTGGCAGACGGGGGATTTTTAATAGTATATAACGCATTATAAAAGAATATTTACCGCCATAATCATAACTGTTCCGGGAACTCCCAGAATAAGAGCAACAGCCGTGTTAAAGAGATTCACAGGCGGTGCGTATCCTAAGCTTCCTCCGAAATAATGCAGTAATACCAGAGCGACGCAGCCGCTCAGCATTCCCGATAACGCCGACCTTACCGTATGCTTTCTTTTAGAATAAAATATAAGCATTATAATTCCGGCTACAATCCATATCGCTTTAAAAATCGTTTCATTCATTATTCTTCTCCATTTTACATTAAAATATATCCCAGCGCCAAAAGCAGTTTAAGATCCGCGCCTTCCTTTGCCAATATAACTATCAGCGCTATTATAATTATCTTGTCATTGTCAAGCTTACCGTCAGGAAAGATTCCGGATAATAAACCGTTTAGTCCCCCTGTTGAATTCTTCTTTCCCTCCTGTGGCGGAGTATCCGCTTTTTTTCTTTTATCCTGTCCCGACGCAGGCTCTTGAGTATGGGAAGCCGGCATTTTTGCAGCTTGTACATTATTTTTATCAATTCTGTTCTGTCTGTGCATCTCCCTTGTTCTTCTCAGAGCGTCCTGCCGCATAAAATTCATTTCAGACTGACTGTAATTCAATACCGATTCCCTTCCCTTCATAAAATATCGCTAAGTATTCCGCTGTCCTTCAAAACGCTCCATACTGCTAAAAGTTTAAGTATTTTTACCGCTTTATCTACCTTTTCCTGACGTTCTTCCTTCAATAAGGGACGAAGGGCAAGCAAGAGCTCCGTATTCTTGTCATTAGATACAGAGCTCATAACCTGACCTATCATTAAAAGCTTGCTTAGATCAAAATCAATTCCCTGTTTAGACGAATCGTCTTCCTTATCTTCATTAGCCTCATTAGCCTCAGCTTCGTCAGAGCAGCCGTCCTCTGTTCCATTCTGTTCAGAGGAGGGAAACAGTGAAGCGGCAAGCTCGCTTAACTGCTTCATACTTTCCTCGTCAGACAGCACCTCCTGAATTTTTCCCATTAAATCATCCATTTTCCGGAAGCACCCTCCTCTTCACTGTTTTCCAAGCTCCGGTCTTATTATTTTTCGCCAGTCATTTTCTTATATAAAGCCTGTGCCTGAGGCGTTGAAATCAGCTTTTCAATCATTTTCGGATTTTTCATTATCTGATTAAATTTTGCAGAATCGCTTTTACTCATTTTATTAAGAGCAGCGTCGAACTTGCCTGCTTCAAGCTGTTTTTTAAGCTCGTCGGCAGGTATATTCAGCTTTTTGCTGACAACGTTTAAAAGCTCATTGGCTTTTGACGGATCTATTTTTGCCATAAGTATTACCACCTTGAAAATTATTTACTGTTTCTTTTATCAAAACAGCAGAAAAACCATTGTAATTATTCTATATTTATGATATAATTTTTTTATATATAACCTGTTCATGAACAAAAGGAGCAATATTATGAAAATAATTGTTATGTCAGATTCTCATAACAGCTTTTTTTCCTTAAACAAAATCTTTTTTAACTATCATGCCGATTTATATATTCATCTTGGCGACGGAGAAAGAGAACTAAATCAGATTGCGCTGACATATCCCGAAAAGCAGATCATACATATAAAGGGAAACTGTGATTTAATGAGCTTAAGCGAGGATGAGCTGCTATTTTGTCCTTACGAAAAATATACTGTATTTGCCGTACACGGACATAAATACGGTGTAAAGCGCTCACTTGAAACGCTGAAGGCAGCGGCCCGGAAAAAGGGGGCCGATATACTCCTCTACGGTCATACTCACGAACGCTTCTGCTCCTATGAGGACGGCTTATATATAATGAATCCAGGAAGCACTTCATGCCCAAGGGACTGCGGCAAGGCTTCATTCGGTATCATAGAGCTGATTGATTCCGGAATTATTACAAATATAATCGACCTCTGATATTATTATATTCAAAACTCATTATACTGTTACAAAAGAAAGGAAAAAACTTTGAAAACACCATCGTTGACGGCGTCAAAAGGGAAAGAAAAATATTTGGCCGCTTTCCTGCTGGGATTCACTGCGTTTGTCCTCGTTATTCTGCCAATTATCATATATAACGGCGGATATTATATTTATTACGGCGATTATAATTCTCAGCAGATTCCATTCTATAATCATGCTCATGAATTTATAAAAAATGAAGGCGTCGGCTGGGATTGGGGCACTGACCTCGGAGCAAACTTTGTAGGCTCCTATTCGTTTTACCTTCTCGGCAGTCCGTTTTTCTGGCTGACAATACCGCTGCCTCAAGGCCTTGTTACCTTTTCAATGCCCTTACTCCTTGCATTGAAATTCGGAACCGCTTCAATGACTGCCTATGCGTTTATAAGACGTTTTGTCAGAAGCAAAAACGCCGCTTTGATAGGCGGTATGCTCTATGCGTTTTCTGGATTTCAGACATTCAATATTTTTTTCAATCATTTTCACGATGTCACAGCATTTTTCCCGCTTATGCTTATTGCTATGGAAGAGCGCATAAATAATAACAGACGCGGAGTATTTGCCCTTTCCGTCGCTCTTATGGGAATAATCAACTACTTCTTCTTTACAGGGCAGGCCGTTTTTCTGATAATTTATCTTCTGGCAAGACTTAAATCTCCGGATTTCAATATAAACTGGAAAAAATTCTTTTCTCTCGCCGCAGAAGCTGTTATAGGAGTTATGATAGCATGCGTAATGCTGATTCCGTCGGCGCTTGCAATTTTAGAAAATTACCGAATAAATGAAAGACTTTACGGACTTGACCTTATCGCCTACAATGATAAAACAAGACTGCTGAGAATAATTCAAAGCTTTTTTATGATTCCGGACGTTCCGGCAAGGCCTAATCTTTTCAGCTCCGACAGCGCAAAATGGGCTTCTATCGGCGGATATCTGCCAATGTTTTCAATGGCGGGCGTTATCGCTTTTACAAAATCAAGAAAAAAGCACTGGGCAAAAAGAATTATTATCGTGTGCGCAGTATGCGCGTTCATTCCTATACTAAACAGTGCGTTTTATACCTTCAACAGCTCATATTATGCACGCTGGTTTTATATGCCTATACTAATTATGGCTATGATGACAGCTCAGGCGCTGGACGACCGTTCGATTGATCTAAGACCTGGAATAAAAGTCTGCGTCGGCATTCTTCTTGGCCTTGCAGCAATATCTCTTCTGCCTAAGAAAGAAGACGATAAAGTAATATGGTTTAAATTTGCCAATTATCCTGCATATTTCTACTTGACAGCCGCAATATGTATAACCGGACTTATTATTCTGTGGTATATAGACAAATCCAGACGCAAGGGAAAACCGTTTATGAAAGCAGCTTTGATTTCTACAGTGGCAGCATGTATAGTATGCACCGCCGCCGTCGAATATTTCGGAGCAATACTTGGACCTTACGGTAGCATATTCGTAGAAAACGGTCTTAAGGGAAGTGAAAATCTTTCTCTTGATGATGAAGAAAGTCAGTTTTATCGGGTTGACATTTCAGAAAACTACGATAACTATCCTATGTTCTGGAATCTTCATTCAATGCGCGCTTTTCAAAGCATTGTACCCGGAAGCATTATGGAGTTCTATTCTGAAATAGGCGTTTCAAGAGACGTTGCTTCAAGAGCGCCGCTTGAAAAAAACACACTGAGAGGTCTGTTTTCAGTAAAATATTACTTTGATAAAGTATATTCGGATAAAGAGGAAACTTATACCTATACAATTGATCTTCCCGGCTTTGAATTTAAGGAAAAGCAAAACGGGTTCTATGTTTATGAAAATAAATATTATCTTCCGATGGGTTTTACCTATGATAATTATTTAACAGAAGACGCCGCTTCCGAATATACCGACCAGACAAAAGAAAGGATACTTCTCAGAGCTCTGATATTAAACGAAGAACAGGCAGAAAAATATGATGAAATAATCACAAAACTTCCCGTTGAGAACAGCGTAGGTCTTAACGATTCAACCTACTTAGTAGACTGTGCAAAGCGTTCTGAGGAAACCTGCTCAAGCTTTGTTTACGATTCCGACGGATTTAACGCCGAGATAACTCTCGAAAATCCAAAGCTTGTATTTTTCAGCGTGCCTTACGACAGCGGCTGGACGGCATATGTCAACGGCAAGCCTGCGGACGTTGAAAGAGTAAGCTACGGATTCATGGCTGTCAAAGCGGAAGAGGGCGAAAACAATATTGAATTCCGTTATAAGACGCCAGGACTGAAAGAGGGCGCTTTGATAACGCTATGCGGTATTTTATTCCTTGGTCTTTATCTGTTCTTAACCCGCAAAAGCGCAAGGTCAAACGGCTTTTCACACTATTACGATTATGACTATCAGGAAACACTGACTCAAAAAGAAATATATGAAAATAATATTATAAATTACTATCCGGCAAATGATAAGGAGGAATAGTTATGCATCTGGAAGAAAAAACAATCGCCAGCGAAAGCGTGTATAAAGGAAAAATATTTGAGGTAACAAAGGATAAGGCTCTCCTTGAAAACGGAAGTCAGGTTCAGCGCGACGTAGTACATCACTCAGGCGGCGTCGCCGTAATTCCTGTTACTGAAAACAATGAAATACTCATGGTAAGGCAATACAGATATCCACACCATAAAGCCATGCTGGAGATTCCCGCCGGAAAAATAGAGCGGGGAGAAAAGCATTACGACTGCGGCAGACGGGAGCTGCTGGAGGAAACGGGCTGCATCTGCAAGGTATATGAATATCTCGGAGAAATTGTTCCTACACCGGCTTATGTAAGCGAGGTCATACATCTTTATATGGCGTCAGGTCTTGAATTTACCGCTCAGAAGCTTGACGAGGACGAATTTCTGGACGTAGAAAAAATACCGCTTGAAAAAGCGGTGGACATGGTTATCAAAGGAGAAATTACAGACTCCAAAACTCAAATAGGCGTTTTAAAGGTATGGCATATCATTAACAAAAAATAAGACGCCTTTAATAAGACGTCAAAGCGATATCGGCTTAACCGATATACTGATATTAAACTGCCTGAGCTTCCGCCTCAGTTACGGCAAGATGACGGCTGTAAGCCTCCAAAATCTCAGATTCTATGCTCTTGCGCGCTTCAGGGGAAATCGGGTGAACAATGTCGCGGAAAACCCCATTGTCATCTTTACGGCTCGGCATAGCAACAAAGAGTCTTTCATCTCCCTGAACGATTTTAATATCGTGCACTGCGAGAGTATCGTCAAAGGTAATAGAAACGATTGCCCTCAGCCTTCCTTCGGCTATTGTTTTTCTGATTTTAATGTCTGAAATATCCATCTTGCAAGATGACCTCCTTTTATGTTTACAGGGATATTATTGAACGTTCAAGGATAAAATATACATATAATGAAATATCAGTAAAAAATACGGCGGACCGCAGAGCCGTTTCAAAGCTGCGGTTACCCGATTCAGTGGGTAAAAACGAGGTTTTTAATGGACAAAAATATACTAAAGGGAAAAAAGCATATTCATTTTATAGGAATCGGCGGATCAGGTATGTATCCGCTGGCGCAGATACTTCATTCTCAGGGCTATTATCTCACAGGATCAGATAATAATGAAACTGAAACTCTTGAGGCAGTCAGAAAAATGGGAATCCCTGTTTTCCTCGGACAAAGATCTGAAAATATTGAAGGCGCGGATCTGATCGTCCACACGGCTGCTATAATGTCCGATAACCCGGAGCTTATAGCAGCTAAATCCAGCGGCGTTCCCGTACTTGAAAGAAGCGAGCTGCTCGGTATCGTAACAAGCTGGTACGATAACGCCATATGCGTTGCGGGCACACACGGCAAAACTACTACAACGTCCATGATTACACAGATACTTTATACCGCAAAGATTGATTTGTCCGCATTTATCGGCGGAAAGCTTCCATGCATAGGAGGAAGCGGTCTTGCCGGAAAAAGCGATATTATGGTATGCGAGGCCTGTGAATTTGTGGATACATTCCTAAAGCTGTATCCTGACTGCGCCGTTATACTCAACATTGACGAGGATCACCTCGATTATTTCAAAAACCTTGACAATATAATCAGATCCTTCCGCAGATTCAGCGAAATGGCGACCAAGGCGCTGATAATCAACGGCGATGATTCAAATACATTAAAGGCTGTAAGCGGCGTTGAGGGCAAGAAAATTATTTCCTTCGGTATTGGTAAGGAAAACAATTATTATGCTGATAATATAAGAAAAATATCAGGAATGGAAACTGAATTTGAAGTTTACAGAAACGGAAGTCTGCTCGGAAACGTAACTCTGCACGTTGCCGGAACGCACAATGTTTTAAACGCTCTTGCGGCCGTTGCGGCTGCCGAATACGCAGGCGTATCATTTGAGGCTATTAAGCAGGGACTTAATGATTTCAGAGGCGCAGGACGGCGCTTTGAGCTTATCGGAAAGGTAAGGGGCGTTACCATTGCCGATGATTACGCTCACCATCCGACCGAGCTGACCGCAACTCTTAAAGCTGCTATGAATATGGGATACAAAAGAGTATGGGCGGTGTTTCAGCCGTTTACGTTTTCAAGAACTTCAATTCTTTTGAACGACTTCGCCGAAGCTCTATCAATACCTGACGTCGCAGTTTTGACCGACATTATGGGCTCGAGAGAAAAAAACACATTTAATATTTTCACAAGAAATCTTGCTGAAAAAATCGATAACTGCGTATATTTCCCGCAGGATGAAACCGCCGAATATACCGATGAACGCAAGTATGAAAATTTCAGGCGGGTCTGCGATTATGTCTGCGAAAACACTAAAGACGGCGACCTGGTTATTACTCTTGGCTGCGGAGACGTATATAAAGTCGCAAAAATGATTTATAAAAAATTAAAGGATTAACGCTCTTAGACGCCCGCCGTTTAAAAGAGCATTAAAATCAGAACGGAGATAGTTATGCTTAATGAAAAAGCTATGAACATTTATCAGTTCATTAAAGAATCAATAGATAACGGTTATCCGCCCACTGTAAGAGAGATATGCAGTGCGCTTAATATCAAATCCACCTCGACAGTTCACAAATATATAAACCTTCTCGTTGAAGAGGGTTATATAGAAAAATTGGACAACCATAACAGGGCTATAAAACTTAAGGGCAGCGAAAACGGAATAACCGTTCCCGTAGTAGGCAACGTTGCCGCCGGAATTCCGATAACGGCAATCGAAAATATAACCGACTATATAAACTTTGCTGCAAACAGAAGCTTCTCAAATCCTCTTTTCGCATTGAAAATAAAAGGGGAAAGCATGATAAATATCGGTATTTACGACGGCGATATGATTATAGTAGAACAGACGAACGTCGCTGAAAACGGAGATGTTATCGTCGCTCTGGTAGACGGAGAAAACGCTACGGTCAAAACCTTTTACAAGGAAGATGGACACTTCAGGCTCCAGCCTGAAAACGATAATATGGAACCGATTATTTCCCAAAATGTGGAAGTACTTGGAAAAGTTATCGGCCTTATCAGATATTTCTGAAATTTTTGAAAATATTTTCATTTAAGTATTTTCAATTCATGAAAAATATATTATAATTAGATTATGGCTGTTAAATTATATAAAGCCTTTAAAAATTTACTTACAGAAATAAAAAGTCCAAATTGAATGGAGATTAAAATGCTAAACAGATTAAAGGTAATCATATGCGGCAAGGAATATATGCTTCAGACTGAAGAAGCTCCCAGCTATGTCTATGGTCTTGCCAAGCTTCTGGAGAAAAAAATCAACGATATTTCCTCCGGTAACAATTCCATTTCGCCTTATTCAGCGGCGATAATGGTAGCGCTTTCAACTCTTGACGACCTTAGCAAGGCTCAAGCTAATGTAGACAGTATAAGAGCACAGGCAAAGGAATATGTTGACGAAGCCGGAAAAGCCCGGATTGAGCGCGACGCTGCGCTGAAAGAAATTGACGCGCTCCGGTTAAAGCTTGAGCAGCTTGAAAAGGCAGAAAATAAATAATGGGCATTCCTGAATTACTGGCTCCGGCAGGAAGCATGGAATCTCTGACTGCCGCTCTTAGATGCGGCGCAGACGCGGTCTATGCAGGCGGAAAAAGCTTTTCAGCAAGACAGAACGCCGCTAATTTTGATAACATACAGCTTAAAGAGGCGGTAAGATTATGCCATTTGTATGGTAAAAAACTATATCTGACTGTTAATACAATTATTCTTGATAATCAGATTAAGGAATTTTCCGGCTTTATTGCCGAATCACTTGAATCAGGCGTCGACGCGTTTATTGTTCAGGATCCCGGCGCAGCTTTAATTATAAAATCAATATCTCCCTGGGCCAGACTTCATGCTTCAACGCAGATGACTATTCATTCTGTTCACGGCGCATTAACTGCCAAAAAGCTCGGCTTTGAAAGAGCAGTGCTTTCAAGGGAGCTTACAAAAACACAAATCGAACAAATATCAAAGCTTGATATTGAAACGGAAATTTTCGTTCATGGAGCATTATGCATGTCTGTATCCGGACAATGCTATATGTCGTCGTTTATCGGACAAAGAAGCGCAAACAGAGGACTATGCGCACAGACCTGCCGCCTGCCGTTTTCAGCATGCGGTAATAAAAACAGATGCGGATTATCATTGAAGGATCTTTCGCTTATTGAGCATATTGATGAAATCAAACAAACGGGAGTGTCATCTCTTAAAATAGAGGGAAGAATGAAACGCCCCGAATATGTGGCTGCCGCCGTTACGGCTTATAGAAACGCTATTGACGGCAAAGACTATGACGCTGAAACTCTAAAGGCTGTATTTTCAAGAAACGGCTTCACCGACGGATATTTCACAGAAAAATATACTGGTATGTTCGGTACCCGTATGAAAGATAACGTTTTAGCCGCAAAGGAGGTTCTGCCGTCTGTCAGACAGCTTTATAAATCTGAAAGAAAGATAACCTATATATATTTTAATACGAAAATAAAGAGCAATACGCCAATAGACGTCACGGCGTATGATTCAGACGGTAATAACTGTCAATACATAGGAAACGTACCTCAAAAGGCTGTGAATAAATCTATAAGCAAAGAAAATATTGAAAAGCAGCTCGGAAAACTGGGAGGAACAATTTATAATTTCGGCGGCCTTGAATATGTTATAGACGACGGATTGTCTGTAAGCTCAAGCGAATTGAACGAAGCCAGGAGAAAGTTAGTAGCGGCGCTTAACGATAAAAGAATTGCCGCTAATACAAAAGCATATAGTATATCAGAAAAGCTTCCCCGGCTAAGGGATCATAAAAAGGAAAGACATGAAATCAGAGCAAGAATCTCCCGAATTTCTCAGCTTAATGCGACTAAGAACGCTGATTTTTTAATCATTCCAATGGAAATCTGTCCATCCGATATTTCAAATCCGGATAAAATCATTATAGAGCCTCCCAGATTTATAGACGATGAACAAATTATAGTTCAAAGGCTGGCTGAATTAAAAGATTCGGGAATCAAGCATTTAATGTGCGGAAATATTGCATATTTAAAATCCGGAAAGGAGCTTGGTTTTATACTTCACGGCGATTTTAGCTTGAATGTTTCAAATTCCTACTCCGCTTTCAAACTTGCTGAACTTGGACTGCGAGATATAACACTTTCACCCGAGCTTAGACTCGGACAGATACTGCGTCTGTTATCTCCCGTCCCCACAGGTATAACAGCATACGGCAGGCTGCCGCTTATGCTGACTAAAAACTGTCCAGTTAAAAATGAAATCGGATGCAAAAGCTGCCGTCGTATCGTCACGGACAGAACAGGAAGAAGTTTTAAGATAGTTTGTCACGAAAATTATTACGAAATACTTAATTCGCAGTTGCTTTATCTTGCCGATCATATAAACGATATCAGAAATATAGAATTTCTGAATCTTTATTTTACAGATGAAACACCGTCTCAGGTTTCTGATATTATTGAAAAATACAGAAACGACGGTGAAAAAATGCAGAACACTACAAGAGGACTTTATTACAGAGGAGTTTTATAACAATTATTATGGAGAAAATTATGACGCTTAGAATAAAAAAACTGAACAGAAACGCTATCATTCCGCAGAGAGCTACAAAGGGCAGCGCCGGATTGGACTTATCCGCATGCATAGATAATGATATAAAAATTGAGCCGGGTGAAATAAAAATGATACCGACAGGTATTTCCGCCGCGCCCGACTCTGAAAATACCGCGCTTATGATATACCCGCGTTCCGGTTTGTCTTCAAAGTACGGAATCGCGCTTGCAAACTGCGTAGGAGTCGTTGACAGCGATTACAGGGGCGAAATCAAGGTCCCGCTGATAAACAACGGCAATGAACGCTTTTTTGTAACCAACGGAATGAGAATAGCCCAGATAGTTGTGACTCCGGTGCTTCTGCCGGAAATAAAGATAACGGATTCGCTTGACGATACGGAAAGAAGCGGCGGCGGATTCGGCTCAACAGGACAATAAATAAAACGACGGAAGAAGTGTAACAAAATGAAAAACAAAATTTTGCTTATCATGCTTATTATAGCCGGAGCTATTGCAGGCTCTATAGCCGCTAAAGGCGCTGCAAATTCAGACATGCTAAGCTGGCTTGCATATTCAAAGGAAATAGGCATTGATCCTACTAATATAAACCTTGTAATCATCGATCTGACAATCGGCTTTAATTTTTCAATGAATGTAGCGCAGATAATTTTTATGCTGGCAGCAATTGCCATATATCCTAAGCTGTCTAAGGCAATCGCATAATGCTCATAAAAAATCGGAAATTATTACCTGTAAAATTTGTTGTGAAACTCCAAATTTAGTGGTATAATAAATTAAGAGAAAATATAGTCGAACAAAAATGATTTTAAGGAACATAAAGGAGAAATGCATAAATGTTTACAAAGGACATTGGTATAGATCTTGGCACCGCCAACACCCTTGTTTTTATGAGAGGAAAAGGTATCATCATAAGGGAACCTTCCGTCGTCGCAGTTGATACACGAACCGATAAGGCAAAATATGTTGGAAAAAAAGCCAAGGACGTCATAGGCAGGACGCCCGGCTCAATTGTTGCGGTAAGGCCTCTTAAGGACGGAGTTATCGCCGATTTTGACATGACTACGACTATGCTTCAGGAATTTATCAAAAAGGCTCTCAGAGGTTCTTTTTTCACAAAAGCACGAGTTATTATCTGTATACCGTCCGGCGTTACGGCCGTTGAGAAAAGAGCGGTTAAGGAAGCGGCAGAAAAGGCGGGAGCAAAACCTGTTTTTATAATTGAAGAGCCTATGGCTGCGGCTATCGGCGCAGGACTTCCTGTTGCGGAGCCTGCCGGAAGTATGATTGTAGACATCGGTGGAGGCACAAGCGAGGTCGCCGTTATTTCTCTCCGCGGTATAGTAACTTCCCGTTCGGTAAGGGTAGCCGGCGATGAATTTGACAAATCAATAATAAACTTTATAAAGAAAAAATATAATCTGCTTATAGGCGAAAGAACCGCTGAAAATATTAAAATAGAAATAGGTTCGGCATTTCCCGGCGAAAGCGAAAAAACTATGGAAATAAAGGGACGCAACCTGTTGAACGGTCTTCCCG
Source organism: Ruminococcus sporogenes (assembly GCF_054655175.1). Classification (NCBI taxonomy): domain Bacteria; kingdom Bacillati; phylum Bacillota; class Clostridia; order Eubacteriales; family Oscillospiraceae; genus Ruminococcus; species Ruminococcus sporogenes. The sequence goes on from NZ_BAAHOA010000003.1 coordinate 227,268, forward strand.
AAAATATAACCGTAACCTCCACAGAAATAAGGGACGCCTTGACCGAACCCCTTTCAAGAGTAATAGAAGCTATAAAAATAACTCTTGAAAAAACTCCCCCTGAGCTTTCAGCGGATATTATAGATCAGGGAATAACTCTGGCCGGCGGCGGAGCGTTGCTGCGAGGACTTGACAAGCTTATCAGCCGTGAAACCGGTATGCCGGTATTTATCGCTGAATATCCTCTCGACTGCGTTGCAGAGGGAACCGGAAAAATTCTTGAAGATATAGATAAATTTGAGGACGCTCTCAACGACGATACTCATTATTATTGATATTTTGCAGACTTTGTCTGCTTTGCGGCAGCAATTGTAAATGTCTTTTAGAAGGGAGGCTGAATAGTGGGACAGTTTTTTAAAAGCTTAAAATTCAAAATTATTCTGTGTATCGCCGGTTTTTTTCTCGGTATCGCACTGTTCTCGGTAACCAAGGACGGCAAAACCTCTTTCGGTTCTCAGGCGCTCGGCACAGTATTTAATCCTATAAGGCAATTTTCTAATGCAATATCAGATAAGGTGGGGCTGGTTATAGATCTTTTTCTTGACTCCGAAAAATACGTTGAAGAAAACAGACAACTGCGGGAACAGATGTCCGACTTAAATAAAAGACTTACAGAATATGAAGATATGAAATCAGAAATAGAAGATCTCAGAAAATTTATCGGAATAAAAGAGGAGAACGACGATTTTATATTATCTCCTCCCTGCTCCGTTATTTCCAGAGTTGCAAACGATCCATACGGCGCCTTTGTTATTGACAGAGGCTCTAAGGACGGTATTTCACTTTATGATCCGGTTGTTACCGCAGAAGGGCTTGTAGGTATAATTACAGAGGTGGCAAATACATATTCAACTGTGAGAACAATTTTTTCTCCCGAGCTTTCTATCGGGGGGTTGTGTGTTGAAAGCCGCGACACAGGCATTGTCGAAGGAAGTCTTGCGTACGCCGAAAAGGGACAATGTAAGATGATATATATTGACAAGGAAAATAAAATCAAAGAAGGCGACCTGATAATCACCTCGGGAAACAGCGGTCAGTTTCCGCAGGGATATGTTATCGGAAACGTTAAGGAAACAGGTATAGAGGAAAGCGGATTAACCTCGTATGCCGTCATTGAACCGGCTGTAAATCCCAAAGAAATCAATAACGTAATGGTCATAATCGACTTCAACGACGATAAAAAAGAAATAGTCGAAGGAGACGTAGGTGAAAAAATATCCGATACCCAGCCAAGTACTGAAAACAATACCGAAAACGGTACTGAAAATGTAACCGATCCGGAGAACGGCGGTGATAGCAATGCTGAATAAACAAATGACAAGAGCTGAAAAAATAAAATACTGCGCCGCGGCAAGATGGTCGATTTATATTTTTATGATTTTTGTAAGTGTAATAATTCTTAATATCGGAAAAGGAGTAAAACCTGTTTATCTTATACCCCTCTGCATATGCATATGTATGAATGAAGGCGAATACACTGCGGCGTTTCTGGGCGGTATATGCGGACTTCTTTTAGATTTCTCATTCGGAAGAATATTCGGCTACAGTTCAATCCTTATGATTGCTTTCTGCGTTGCGTCAGTTTTATTCTTTAAGCATTACCTCCTTCAGAACGTATTGAATATTATATGGATGACAGCGTTATTTACAGCCGTTTATGAACTTCTGGATTACTTTTTTATGTATGCCATGTGGAATTATGAGGGGACGGGATATATTTTAAGGGAAATAAGCTTTCCGTGTATAGCTTACACAACTTTGGTTTCCCCTGTTATATATCTTCTTATAAAGCCCGTGCTAAAAAGATTTTATCCTAAAAGGGCAAAAACAATAGAAGAAGCGATGAAAATTTAATTAAGATTAATCGGTAAAAATAATGGGGCGTTCATTTATTTTTGCCGATTATTGTTAATGAAAGGGCAAGGCAATGAAAGAAATTTTAGAAAGACTTCGTACAGCTATTCTGGTTATTATGGTAGTAATCGCAGTAGCGCTCGGAACTGTCAGACTTATGACGATCCAGATCGTAAACGGCGATTCCTATCTCCAAAAATCGGAATATACATCAGTATATGAACAGACAATTAAAGCCACGAGAGGTCAGATTGTAGACGTAAATGGAACTCCCATAGTGGAAAACAAGGTAGGCTTCAACGTTATTATAGACGATACTTACTTCCCGTCGGATAACGCAGAAGCAAATAAAGTATTAATACAGACTGTCGAAATACTTAAGGAAGCCGGTCTTAAATGGAACGAAACTATACCTATTACAGATACTTCGCCTTATGAATATGAAAGCGATAGGGAAAGCGACATCGAAAAACTCAAAAGCCTCATAGGCGTCAACGTTTATGCTACCGCCGAAAACTGTATTGATAAGCTTATTGACGATTACGAGATATCCGGTAATGAATATTCAAGAGAAGAACAGCGGACTCTCGCCGGAATAAGATATGAAATGAAGCTGAGAGACTTTTCACTTGGAAACACTTTTACACTTTGCGAGGACATACCTGTTGAAACCGTAACAAAGCTGAAAGAGCTGGGCGTCAAGCTAAAAGGTATCGACGTAAAGGAAGAAGCTGTTAGAGTTATTTCAGTAGGCGATGTTTTACCTCATGAAATAGGAACGGTAGGCCCTATATTTGCTGAAGAATATGACGAGCTTAAGGAAAAGGGTTATGCTATGAACGATACCGTCGGTAAAAGCGGAATTGAAAAGGCTCTTGAAGACGAACTAAGAGGAAAAGACGGCACCAGAACAATAACGCTGACAAACGGCGAGGTTACTTCTGCCGAGGTCAGCGAAGAAGCAAAGGGCGGACATACGGTCAAGCTTACGGTTGACAGCGATTTTCAGCGCGACCTTCAGGAAATTCTTGTAAACTTTATGGCGGATCTGCGCAAGCAATCGGAATATAAGGACGTAAACTGCGGCTCGCTTGTTGTACTTGATGTTAAAAGCAATGCTGTTTTAGGAATGGCAACGGCGCCCACTTACGATTTGACAAAATATAAATCGGATTACGATAAGATACTTAACGCAGATAATACTCCCCTTTTAAACAGAGCCACAAGCGGACTTTACCGTCCGGGCTCCACATTTAAAACAATAACAGCAACCGCCGGACTCAATGAAGGAATCGTAACCGGCGAAACCACATATACCTGCCATCAGAGAATGAAATTTTACGATATAGAGGTGGGCTGTACCGGCTATCATAACGATATATCAGTTGCCGGAGCTTTAAGAGTTTCATGCAATATATATTTTTATGAGCTTGGCAGACGGCTCGGCATTGACAAAATAACAGAATATGCTTCACTATACGGCTATGGGCAGCATACGGGAATAGAAACCGGCGATTATGCCGGAGCAATCGGAAATCCTGAAACATTTAACGATATCGGTCTTGACTGGACTGTAGGTCAAGTTCTTCAGGCCGCAATCGGACAGTCTGAAACCTCTGTAACGCCTCTTCAGATGGCCGGCGTAGCGTCTACTATAGCAAACCGCGGCGTCAGGTACAAAACTCATCTTGTGGACAGTATTTATGATTATTCTATGGAAAATGAAATAGAAAAAATCGAACCGGAAATAGCGGAAACAATTGACATTAATTATGATTACGTTTATGATTATGTTATCGACGGTATGGTGCAGGCCTCTGAAAACAATTTTCCGGCAGATTATTCTCTTTCAAATTTAGGCTTTGACGTTGCAATAAAAACCGGTACTCCTCAGAATTGGCGTAATGGTGATGAAGTTACAGATAGCTGCTTTATCGGATTTGCTCCGGCGGACGATCCTCAGATCGCATTTGCCGGAATGATAGAAGGCGGAGAATATTCAAAATATATGATACGCAGCATTATCCAAGCTTATTATAAACATTATTCCGAAGACGGAGATTTTTCAGACGTTAAAATAAATTATCTCGACAATTCATCAAAAAACTCTGAAAACGGAGATTCTGCCGCGACAGAGCCGACAAATGAAACTGATCCGGCTTAAAAATCAATAGAAAAAAACGGAAACTGAACTATAAAACAGCTTCCGTTTTTTATTAAAAATAATTCAATAATAATTAGTAAAATTGCACATCAGCTAACATAATAAATCATTCATATTACACGATTTTAATAATATTTCCAAAAATCACTTTGACTTTTCTTCATTTTATGGTATAATATATAATGAATTAATGAACACGAATATAAATGGTAATTAATTCAAGAAATCTAATACATGCGAAAAAAGCATTAAAAATGTCAGAAAAATTATATTATAACTAAAAAACGCTTATGTTTTTATTATAAATGATAACGGTATATGGAGTATTGAAATATATTAAAAAATTCTGCCGTTCGCGATAAGCTTTATTTAATGCGATTGCAATACGTGCTGCGGAAAATTTACCGTTGAATGTAATATGTAAAATAAAAACTGTGTGATAAAATTAATAATGAAAGGACAAAGAAATGACAATTGCTATAATAGCCCACGATTCAAAAAAAGAACTTATGGTTCAGTTTTGTATAGCATACTGCGGTATACTTTCGAAATATAATCTCTGTGCAACAGGAACAACAGGAAAGCTCGTCAGCGAGGCTACGGGGCTAAATATCCAAAGGTATCTGGGAGGCGCTCAGGGCGGAGGACAGCAGATAGCGGCAAGAATCTCATGCAATGAAATTGATGTGCTGCTGTTTTTCAGAGATCCGATTAATCCTAAGTCTAATGAGCCTAACGATATGAATCTATTAAGACTTTGCGATGTTCATAACGTTCCGGTCGCAACAAATATTGCAACAGCCGAAGCTCTTATAATGTCTCTCGAAAGAGGCGATCTTGACTGGCGTGAAATCGGAAATCCGCACATTTAAAATACAGACAGAATCGTCCCTTAAAGGGACGATTTGTCGATATTAACAAGGCTCAGAAAACGGTGAACCGTCCTCCGGAAAAGACGGCTGTTTCCGGTTATCCGATATTACCGGAAATATAATGGAGATACTTATGGCGCTTAATATAAAAAGACCAAACGGCACTGAAGACATTACCGGCAGGAACATATGCAAATGGAATACGGTCGAAAGAACTGTAAAGGACGTAGCTCAGGAATTCGGATTCAGGGAGATAAGAATCCCCACCTTTGAAAATACCGAGCTTTTCCAGCGTTCTGTTGGCGAAACAACGGATGTTGTTCAGAAAGAAATGTATTCGGTAATTGCAAAGGAAACCAAATTTACTCTCAGACCTGAAGGCACCGCCGGCACAATAAGGGCAATGCTGCAAAACGGAATGCTTAACGAGGCTCTTCCTCAAAAAGCCTTTTACATACTTTCATGCTTTCGTCACGAAAGACCTCAGGCAGGACGTTTGAGAGAATTTCACCAATTCGGCGTAGAAATGGCCGGAAGTCCGCTCCCTTCAGCGGACGCAGACGTAATTCTGATGGCGGACACTATCATATCGCAGCTTGGAATAAAAAATATTGAATTGAAAATAAATTCCATAGGCTGTCCTAAATGCCGTACCGAATATCATAAAGCGCTCAGAAGCTATTTTGAAAACAGAAAGGACGAGCTTTGCGAAACCTGCCTTTCAAGACTTGAAAAAAATCCTATGCGCATTCTTGACTGTAAAAGTCCCGTTTGCTCCGAAATTGCCAAGAACGCGCCGGTTATTCTTGATTATCTCTGCGACGATTGTTCGGATCACTTTGAAAAGCTTAAATCGTATCTTAAGGCGCTCGGCTTAAGCTATACTGTGGATCCAAAAATTGTAAGAGGACTTGATTATTACACTAAAACTGTTTTCGAATTTGTCACTACAGATATCGGCGCTCAGGGAACCATATGCGGCGGGGGCAGATACGACGGTCTTATTGAGCAGCTCGGAGGTCAAAGCGTGCCTGCTCTCGGCTTTGCTATGGGTTTGGAACGCCTTATTATGACAATGGAAAACCAAGGGATTGAATTTGACGATGATCTTGGATGCACTCTTTATATAGCTCCTATGGATCAGAATACCGTGCCATACGCTATGTCTATTGCGAAGGAAATAAGATCCGGAGGTTTTCAGGTAGAATTCGATACTATAGGCAGAGGCTTAAAGGCACAGATGAAATATTCCGATAAAATAGGCGCGGCATTTACATTAGTACTTGGAGATAATGAAATAAACTCAAAAACGGCAAAGCTTAAAAATATGAAAACCGGTGAACAGACAGATATAAAGCTTGACGATAGTCTAATGGAAAATTTCTCAAATATTGCTCTTGATAACATGTTCGGAAGCTTAACGGATTAAATATAAACAAAAATTGGCGCACCGTCCGCCTTAAACCGGCGGTAACTGCAATTGCGGTTAATTGGAGATTAAAATGGCAGACAATATGAATGGACTTAAGCGTACTCATTATTGCGGAGAAGTTACTAATGAAGGTATTGAAGTTACAGTCGGAGGATTCGTTCAGAAAATCCGCGATCTCGGAAACCTTATATTTATAGATTTAAGAGATAAAACCGGCATAGTTCAGCTTGCATTCAATGACACTACAGATAAAAGGATATTTGAAAAGGCGTCGGCATGCAAAAGCGAATATGTGCTGATGGCAAAGGGAATTACTGCAAAAAGAGCAAGCGTTAATAAGGATATTAAAACAGGAGAAATAGAAATTATTGTTAATGATTTAAGAATCCTTGCAAAGGCTCAGACTCCTCCATTTGAAATTACTAATGAAACCAGAGTAAACGAAGAGCTCAGGCTCAAATACAGATACCTTGATTTAAGACGTCAGCCTCTTCAGCAGAATCTTATAATGCGACATAAGATAGCCAAAGCTGCACGGGAATATTTTTATGCAAACGATTTTATTGAAATAGAAACGCCTATGATGATGAAATCAACCCCGGAGGGCGCAAGAGACTATCTTATTCCCTCCAGAGTTCATAATGGAAAGTTTTATGCGCTCCCTCAGTCGCCTCAGATTTATAAGCAATTGCTTATGGTTGCAGGAATGGACAGATATATTCAGCTTGCCAGATGCTTCAGAGACGAGGATTTAAGGGCTGACAGACAGCCGGAATTTACTCAGATAGACCTTGAGATGTCCTTTGTAGACGTTGAAGATATTCTTAATATGACGGAAGGCTTTATAGAATACCTTTTTAAAAATGTGCTTGGTATGGAAATTTCAATGCCTATCCCCCGATTAAGCTACACTGAAGCAATGAACCGCTACGGCTCAGACAAGCCCGATACAAGGTTTGATATGGAAATACAGGATTTATCCGAAACAATAAAGGACTGTAATTTTGCGGTATTTGCCGACGCCGTTAAAAACGGAGGAAGCGTTAGAGCTATAGTTGCAAAGAATTCGGCTTCTGTTCTTACGAGAAAAGAAATAGATAAGCTTACTGAAATGGCAAGAGGAATAGGCGCTAAAGGGTTAGCGTATGTAAGATGGGTTGATGAAAAGCCCTCATGTTCATTCGCAAAATTTTTCAGTGAAGATGAAATTACTGCAATCCTAAATAAAATCGGCTGTGAAAAGGGCGATACCGTCCTAATAATAGCAGATAAAAATAAAATAACGCTGCCTGTTCTCGGTGCGCTAAGACTCCATGTCGCAAAAAAGCTCGATATAATTCCGGAAAACAAATTCAACTTCCTTTGGATAACCGAATTTCCATTTTTTGAATTTGATGAAGATTCCCAGAGTTATGTTGCAATGCATCATCCGTTCACAATGCCTAACGACGAATGTATACGGTACCTTGAATCTGCACCCGAAAAAGTATTTGCAAAAGCATTCGATCTTGTTCTTAACGGTACCGAGCTTTCTTCTGGCTCTATTCGTATTACTGACTTTGAGCTACAGCAGAAAATGTTTCAAGCTCTCGGTCTTACGGACGAAGAAATTGAATCCAAGTTCGGATTTCTTGTTGAAGCATATAAATACGGCGCTCCTCCGCACGGCGGTCTTGGTATAGGTCTTGACAGACTTGCAATGGTTATGCTCGGCGCCGAAAGCCTAAGAGACATTACAGCGTTTCCTAAGGTACAGAATGCAAGCGAGCTTATGTCGGATTGCCCTTCAAAGGTAGACAAAGAAAATTTAGAAGCGCTTGGAATAGATATTATAGATAAGGCTGATTAGTAATCGGGTAATTATCGATAGTTTTAATTAACTTCCGGTAATTACGGTATTGATTGTTTTGTTATGAATCTGGGCTGAATAATAATCAAAAACGGAGTTTATAATGAAAATAAGATTTGCCACAATAAAAGACGCACCGGAGCTTTTGAAAATATATGAACAATATATTGACACTCCGATTACCTTTGAAGAAAAAATCCCGTCATTATATGAATATGAGCAACGCATTGATAACATTATTAGACGATACCCATATTTAGTATGCAAATCGAATAATGTCATAATTGGATATGCTTATGCACATAGACAAATGGAGCGTGACGCTTATCAATGGAATGCAGAATTATCTGTTTATTTATTACCGGATTATACTTCAAGAGGGTTCGGCAAAATACTTTATTCAATACTGATAGATATATTAAAGCTTCAAGGAATAAAAAACGTTTACGGCGGAGTTACGCTTCCTAATGAAAAAAGCGAAAAACTGCATTATGCTCTTGGATTCAATAAGCTTGGCATTTATCGCAATACCGGATATAAATGCGGAAAATGGCATGATGTGATATGGTTTGAAAAGAAGATATCTGAATATGATCCTACACCCAAAAGAATTAAGCCTATTAACGTCATTAATAACGAAGCAATTATATCTATAATTAATAATTATTTATAAGCTTTTCAGAATGAATAAATTATAATAAATAAGAAATAATATCCATAAAAGAATGGAGGTTATTTCTTATGTTTAAACACGAAAAAATGCTTTTTCACCCTGTTGAAATTGAAAAACCAAACCCTCAGTATGCTGTTCTTTTGCAAGAACAGCTTGGAGGCGCCAACGGAGAGCTAAAGGCTGCTATGCAGTATATGTCGCAGAGCTTCAGAATAAAGGATCCCGAAATAAAAGATCTTTTCCTTGATATTGCCGCTGAAGAGCTCGGACACATGGAAATGGTTGCTCAAACTATTAATCTTCTTAACGGACACGATGTAGATTCTGAGTCTGTACCGGCAGGAGAAATCGAATCACATGTACTCCTTGGTCTTAACCCCGGACTAATAAATGCTTCCGGTTATTCATGGACCGGTGATTATGTCACCGTAACAGGAGATCTATGCGCTGATCTGCTTTCCAATATAGCGTCAGAGCAAAGAGCCAAGGTAGTATATGAATACCTCTACAGGCAGATTAATGATAAAAAGGTTAAAGAAACTATTGATTTTCTTCTTAATCGAGAAGAAGCCCATAACGCTATGTTCCGTGAAGCTTTCAATAAAGTGCAAAACACCGGTTCTAACCGTGACTTTGGAACAACTAAAGCGGCTACAATGTATTTCAGTATGTCTGAACCATCTCCTGCAAGCAGTCCGTTTCCTAAAACCGATGTAACCCCTCCATCATTCAGTTAAAAAAGAAACCTTAAACCCTAAAAAATATCCCCCTTTACCAGATAAAAATTATTTGATAAAGGGGGATAAAAATATATGTGCAAATTGATATTATTCCACATTCTCTTCTTTTTTTATTTTAAACACAAGCCTCAGAAAACCCGACAAAAGCTTAGGACTTTTTATAACAACAATTTTCATATCACAAACCTCCGCTAAAGTTTTTATATTGTATTATATTCTAATTTTCATTTTTGGTTCATATCTTTTGAAAAAATAACAAGTAAAACACCTTTTTCAAGTGAGATAATACCGGATTTTCCTGTTACCTTGTTACTTATGCCTAAAGGAAAACTGTTTTTGAGAACTGCGTTTTTCAGAGGAAACTTAAAGCCTGTTGCCGTTATTCCGGAGCATTCCTCCGAATAGGAAAACAACGAGCAGTAATAATCGCTTATCCGGTTATAAACCTTAACGCCCGGGCCCTGCATCATTGCAAAGCTTCCGTCACCAGCCAGTTCGCCGTATCCGCCGTGCTTCATTATATACCTCAAGGTCTGAATATTTGCAAAAGTGTGATCAAGACGTCCGCCAATTGCTCCGCAGATAACAATATTCTTATATCCCCTGTTAAGCGCAAGCTTTACTGCGAGCATAGTGTCAGTATCGTCCTTATCCTCAGGGTGCTTTATTATCTCGCAGTTATCCGGAAGCTCCTCTTCGCTAAAGGTATCAAAATCACCTATTATTACATCAGGTACAACATTCATTCTTTTAGCAAGCAGGTATCCCCCATCTGCACAAATCGTATATTTATCGTCGTCAAATTTAACTCCTGAGCAGCTTGATTCAGGCGAACCTGCAAATATATAGCATTTTTTATTATGTCCCAATCCCTATAACTCCCAATCCTTGATATTTTTTGCATCATTATACATTTTACAATAGCTTTCATGCCTTGACTTGGAAATTATGCCTTCCTCCACCGCGCGAATTATCCTACAGCCTTTTTCTTTTGTATGAGAACAATCACGAAATTTGCATTCATTTTTGAATCTCTTAAATTCTCTGAAGCATTCGCTTAATTCTTCTTTTTTAATAATATTATATTTGTCTGTTTCAAATGTTGAAAAGCCCGGAGTATCGGCAATATAACCTCCCCAAGGAAGCTTATAAAGCTCGGCGTGGCGCGTAGTATGTCTTCCTCTGCCAAGCTTTCGGCTTATCTCCCCTGTAGGAATGTTGAAGTCACTGCATATAGCGTTAAGCAGGGTTGACTTTCCCGCACCGCTGTTACCCGTAAAGGCGCTGATTTTATTTTTAAGAAGTGTTCGTATTTCCTTTGCCGGATCATTCCTGCTGTAATCAATTGCAAAAACGGTTATACCCGCTGATTTATAAATCTCAACAATCTTTTCACAGCTTTCGATGTCAATTTTTGTAACGGCAATAATAGGCGCTATACCCTGATATTCTGCAACTGCTATAAATTTATCGAGAAGCAGCATGTTTGGCGCGGGCTGTGAAACTGAAATCACAAATACAAGATAATCAAGATTTGCCAGTAAAGGCCTTATCAGACAGTTTTTTCTTTCTGATATTTCGGTTATAACACCATTTTCAAAAACAACATTGTCTCCAACAGCAGGTGAAACGCCCTGTTTTCTAAATATTCCTCTGGCCCTGCATTCATATACACCGTCGGAGGACTCTGCAAAATAGAGTCCTCCGATAGATTTTATTATAATTCCATTCATCCTTCATTACCATTATCCAAGCCCTGATCAGAATTACTTTCTTCCGGCTTCGGAGCTTCCGTCTGCGGCGCCGGATCTGGCTGTGAATCTTGAGGAGGAACATACGGCGGATCAGTAGGAGGAACATAGAGTCCGTCTACAGTTGCAAACGCACCGTCTATATCTTCAGATATAGTTGAAAATGTACCCTCTTCAAAATTCATATTATATTTTCCTAAAACAGCAGTCATATTATTACTTAAATTTGTCAGAACCATAGTAATATCAACATCGGTACCCTTACCGGTAATCGAAACAGGATTTTCCTTAGTATAATCTGCGGAAAGCGTAAAGCTTTCAAATATTTTTACATTGTTCTGGTATGCGCTGATAGTAAATCTTCCGGTCGAGTCCCCGGGGAAATAGAAAGTCATATCTACCGTACCCTCAGGCTCCTTTCCCGTGCTTACGACAAAGGTTATAGTAGAATCAGCAGGTACCTTTTCGCCTTCTTCAATACTCTGCTCCAGTATAGTTCCTTCCTCCTTACTGGAATCTTTCTTTTCAGTTTTAACGCTTAGTCCCCATATACCGCACTGAATCTTTGCGTCCTCAATATTTTTCCCGATAAAGTTTTCCATCTCGATTTCTTCAACGTCCTTGCCTTTGCTTACATAAACAAGAATTGTCGTTCCGGGAGCTACCTCGGAAAGAGCGGCCGGCTCAGTATCAAATACAATTTCCTCTTCGACGTCTTTATTTTCCTGATATTTAAATTCAACTTCAAGTCCCTCTGCACGCAAAGCTTCCTCGGCAGTTTTGAAGTGATAATTTATTACATTCGGCACTTTAATCGTTTTTGCTCCTAAGCTAACCTTAACTTTAATTATTTCACCTTTTTTAACCCCATCGCCTTCTGGAACGCTCTGATAAAATATCTTATCCTTTTCCAGTTCAGACCATTCTGTTGAATCTACCTGAATGTCCAGCTTAGGATAGGCCTCCACAGCCTGATTATAATCCATTCCTACCAAATTAGGCATGGCAAATTCCGACGTGCCTGTTTTATCATCGGTAAACATGTTTTTAACAAGAGTCGCAATGAAAAATACGGCAACCATTATTACAACTACCGTTACCGCTGACAGCACCGGAACAAAAAGAGATTTGCCCTTCTTTTCCTCAGCCTCTTCAAAGTCGCTGTAGTCCTCGTCATAAGTATCATCAAATACATCATCTGAATTATAAATATCGTCGTTACCGTTTATAAATTCCTCGTCTGATGGATTTTCAGAATAGTCGTTATTTACTGCTGAAAAATATCTTGTGGGCATATCAGGCTCAGGAGGATTTGTAATATAACCGAAATGAACGTCTGGATCCGCTTTGAAGCGATCAATATCCCTTAACATTTCAAGAGCCGTTTTATATCTATCGGCAGGATTTTTCTCCATTGCATGTACAATTATTTCTTCAAGCGGAGACGGAATATCAGGATTGATTCTTCTCGGCAGCTCCGCAATATTATGCATATGCATCACGGCAATTGACACAGGATTATCAGTGTCAAAGGGCTTCTGACCGGTCAGCATTTCATAAAGCATTACCCCTACCGAATACAGATCGCTCTTGGCGTCTGTTATATCTCCTCTTGCCTGTTCAGGACTGATATAATGAACCGTTCCAATAGCCTGATCCGTTGCGGTTTTCCCTTCTTCACGCGCAAATTTGGCAATACCGAAATCCATGACTTTGATTGTACCGTCGGTAAACATCATTATATTTTGAGGCTTTATATCCCTATGGACAATTCCTCTTTCATGAGCATGCTGAAGCGCCCTCAGAATCTGTGTAACAAAATGTACAGCGTCCTTCCAGCTCAGAATTTTTTCATTCTCCATATATTCCTTCAGCGTTATACCGTCGATATATTCCATAACGATAAACTGTATTTTTTCTGAAAATCCAACATCATATATTTTAACTATGTTCGGATGTGACAACACGGCTATCGCCTTTGATTCGTTTCTGAATCTTCTGAGAAACTCTTCGCTTTCAGCAAATTCCTTTTTAAGTATCTTGACAGCAACAGTTTTATTATCAACTACGTCAACCGCCTTATAAACGTCGGCCATTCCGCCCTCGCCGATAAGCTCTGTTATTTCATATCTGCCGTCGAGCTTCTTTCCTATGTTCTTATCCATCTATTTCTCCACTCCTGTAAATAATTCAGTCTGATATTACTGCAAGAGTAATATTATCTCTACCTCCCTTGCTCAGGGCAAGGTCAATAAGAGCCTTTGGAAGCTCTTCAAAAGGTGTTTTGCTCATTATATCATAAATTTCGTTATCGCTGCAATATCCCGATAAACCGTCGGAACATAAAAGAACAGTAAATTTATCCTCGCGTTTCATTCTGAAAAAGTCAGGAACAACGACTCTTTCAACACCGACCGCCTTGGTCAGCATATTTCTCTTAGGATGAGTATGAACCTCTTCCGGTTCAATTTTTCCCTGCATAAGAAGAAGATTTACAAAGGTATGATCAGTCGTTATCTGATGAAGGCCTTTGTCGTCCATATAATACGCGCGGCTGTCGCCTACATTGGCTATATAAATGTATTTATCGTCTATATAAACCGCCACACAGGTTGTTCCCATGCCAAAGCTTTTATAATCTATTCTTGCCGTTGTATACACTATGGAATTGGCGGCAGATATTGAAGCCGTCATAAGCTGTCTGACTGCAATTGTATCAAGATCAGGAGAAAATCCGGAGCTGAAACGGCTGAACACCTCGTTTATCGCTATTCTGCTGGCGTCCTGCCCGGACCGTTCACCGCCCATACCATCGCATACGACGGCTAAAACATTCCCATAATATTCCTCCACCCGAACAATATCCTGATTTTCCTCTCTCATCAGACCGATATCAGTCGCACTGACAAACTTCATATCCTTCACCTCTCATCTTTTATTCCGCAGCTTCACGCCTTAATTGTCCGCACGCAGCGTTTATATCGCTGCCAAGAGTCCTCCGAACAGTTGAATTAATCCCCATATCGCTTAAATATTCTGAAAATTTAACGGCAGATTTGCGGCTTGACTTATAATTTCTCTCTTTAACCGCGTTAACAGGGATGAGATTAACATGACAATTTATTCCGCGCAAAAGCGCCGTAAGCTTTTCTGCGCTTTTTTTATCTGAATTAACGCCGTCAATTACAGCGTATTCATATGTAATTCGCCTTCCGGTTTTTTTTACATATTCGCCGGTAGCGCTCATTAGCTCTTCTATATTATACGCATTATTTATCGGCATTATTTCGCTTCGGCCTTTATTCTCCGCGCAATGAAGCGATACCGACAAGGTAAGCCCCAGCTTTAATTCAGCAAGCTCCTTTATTCTGGGAACAATTCCGCAGGTAGAAAGCGTTACATGCCTCAGACTGAGATTATTGCCCTCCCGAGCAGATACAAGCTCAAGAAATTTCAAAACATTATCATAATTATCAAGAGGTTCTCCGATTCCCATTAATACTATACCGGAAATTTTCCTGCCGCTGTCCCTTTCCGTTTCATAAACCTGACCGAGTATTTCAGACGGCAGAAGATTTCTTTCAAATCCCGCTATTGTCGAAGCGCAGAACTTACAGCCCATTTTACATCCGACTTGAGTTGATACGCAAAGGCTTGTCCCGTGCTTATATTCCATAAGCACGGTTTCAATATAACAGCCGTCTGAAAGTCTATATAGATATTTTACCGTATTATCTATGTATGATTCAAGTCTTCTGGCAATAAATAGTTGATTTATACAAAATTCCTTAGATAGCAGCTTTCGAAATTGTACAGATAGATTACTCATTTGATCAAAGGACCTGACCTTTTTAACATGAAGCCACTCAAATATCTGTTTCGCCCTGAATTTCTTCTCGCCAATTTTAACAATTTCCTCTTCAAGCTCTGAAAGACTCAGGGATAATATATCTATTTTATTCAAATTCCTACTCCATTTTTTTCAGCTTTGAAATAAAAAAGCCGTCGCTTCCAAAGTATTTCGGAAAAAGCGTTGCTTTGTATGTACCGAATGGAAAACCAAGATTTTCTAAAAAAACTGATCCTTCAAACTCAGGATGATTAATCAGAAATCTGTCGACTACTCCCTCGTTTTCAGCGGGATTTACCGTACAGGTTGAATAGATAAGTTCTCCGCCTGTTTTAAGGTAGTGCGACGCGTTTTCTAATATATTGTACTGTATTTCCGGCAGTCTGTCAAATTCCTCAAAGGATTTATATTTGATTTCAGGTTTTCTCCTTATAACCCCAAGTCCGGAGCATGGAACGTCGCATAATATTTTGTCAGCCTTAGGAATATCAGGATTAAATTCCGCTGCATTTCCCGTTAACGCCCTAATATTTCCAAGCTTTAAACGCTCGGCTCCGGAAGCGATTAGTTTTACTCTGCTTTCATGCAGATCGAAGGAATAAATTATTCCTTTTCCTCTCATCTGCTCCGCAATAGTAAACGTCTTACCTCCCGGAGCCGCGCAAAGATCAAGGACTGTATCTCCTGCTTCAGGACACAGCGCCATACAGCAAAGCTGAGACGCTATATCCTGTACATGAAACATACCTTTTTTATAAGCGCTTATTTTTGTTATATCCAGAGAAAAAATCTCATAGCAGTCTTCAATCAGGGTTTTCTTTGGCTCCAATTCAGAAATTTCCTTCAGAATTTCATCCCGATTGTAAACCAAGGTATTCAGCCTTATAGTAACCGGAGGACTTCCTAAAGAGGTTTCAATAAGAGATATCCCGTCTTCCCCGTAATTATCCAGCAACAATTTCACTAAATACAGCGGAACAGAGTATTCAACGGAAAGTCTTTCAATATAGTTTTCAGGATATTTTATCTTTTTTCCGTCTCGGATAAAGCTTCTGAGCACACCGTTTACAAATCCCGATAGACTGTTAAGACGCAGCTTTTTAGTAAGATTAACACTCTCATTTACCGCCGCGCTGTCAGGTATAGAATCCATAAACTTAAGCTGATATATTCCGGTACGCAATATATTAAGGATTTCCGGACGAAGCTTTGTGATCTTCTGCCTACAATACTTAGAAATAATAAAATCCAAGGTTATTTTTCTTTCAAGCGTTCCGTAATATATAGCGGAGCAAAGACGCTTGTCTCTTTCGTCCATATCCGATTTCGCTAATGCTCCGTCCAGCAATATATTTGAATAGCTCCCTCTGCCGAACGTTTTCCCCAACAGCTTTACAGCCTCATATCTGGCATCCGTCATTTAATTCCGCCTGTTTCTTCCGTTTGCTATAAGAAGCAGCCTTAAAAGGTTTATTATAGCTGTAAAAAGCGCCGCTACATAGGTCAACGCCGCCGCCGTCAGTACCTTCCTAGACATTGAAAGCTCATCGCCCTCAAGAATGTTATCGCTTTCAAGAGTTTTCATGGCTCTTGAACTTGCGTTGAATTCAACGAAGAGAGTGGCAAACTGAAAAACAACTACGGTTAAAAATAATACAATACCTAAGTTTATAAATAAATCTCCGAGCGCTGAATTAAAAATTAATCCCAGAATAACAAGAGGATATGATAATGTTGAACCAATATTCGTAAGAGGAATTACTGCGCTGCGGAGCTTCATAGGAGCATATCCCTTTGCATATTGTATAGCATGACCGACCTCGTGAGCTGCAACTCCTACGGCAGCAACCGAAGAGCTTGCAAAGGTAGAATCTGAAAGTCTGACTACATTATCCCGGGGATCGAAGTGATCAGACAGTTTTCCGGCTATATGCTCTATTCTGACGTTAAATAGTCCGTTAGCGTCCAGAATTTTTCTTGCCGCCATTTCACCGGTCAGTCCCCTTGAATTTGCAACCTGCTGATATTTTCTATAGGTTGAATTTACGTTAGCCGAAGCTATCATAGCTACAACAACAGGTATTAAAATAAGCCAATAATAATCATAAAAAAACATCATAGTGGCAAAATCCTTTCTTTTACTTTGGCAGCGTTATGCCTTCGGCAAGTTTTCTTCCCCTGAGAAAATCCTCCGTTTTCATACGTTTTCCACCCTCGTACTGCACCTCGGTAAACTTAACGCATTTGCCGTCGCCGCAAACTACTGTAAAATTCGACGTATCCTTAACGAAACCCGGCTCTCCTGTGCTTTCCCCTTCAATTACGCTTCCGTATATTTTGAGTCTTTTACCGTCAAGCATTGTAAAGCCGGTAACGCCCCTTATAACATTATGCACAGTTTGAGCGTTTTCATTAAAATCAAGGCGGCTCATTTCCTTAGTTATCATTTTCGCATAGGTTGACCTTTCATCGTCCTGTTTTTCAGACTTTAGCGTACCGCTTTCAAGAGCCTGAATTGTTTCGAGAAGCACCTCTGCTCCGAGTTCTGATAATCTGTCGTGAAGCTCCGAGGAGGTTTCGTTCTCTCCTATGCTTATACTTCTTTTTATAAGCATATCGCCCGTATCAAGTCCCGACTCCATTTTCATTGACGTAACACCAGTTTCGGTTTTTCCGTCAAGTATACACCATTGAATAGGCGCGGCTCCCCTATATTCAGGAAGCAGTGAAGCGTGAATATTAATACATCCATACCTTGGTAAATCAAGTATGCTTTGCGGCAATATCTGCCCATAAGCTACAACTATTATTAGATCCGGAGCAATTTCCCCGAGGTTTTCCACTGCCTTCTCCGCATCCTCTCCCTTTCGCAGCGACTTAGGCTGATAAACCGGAATATTAAACTCCTCCGCACATTTCTTAACGGGCGTAGGTATCATTTTATAGCCTCTGCCTTTAGGCTTATCCGGCTGAGTATAAACAGCGGCTACATTATGACCGCTTTTGCATAAAGCCTTAAGGCACGGCACTGAAAAATCCGGAGTTCCCATAAAAACTATTTTCATCTATTCTTCCTCCGGATTTATAAATTCCTCAACCTTATCTATAAACAGACGACCGTCCAGATGATCGTTTTCATGTGAGGCGCATTGAGCGCCCAGTCCTACAAGACTTATTTCAAAAAATTCCCCTTTTCTGTTTTGTGCTCTAAGCTTAACCTTATTGGGTCTGGTTACATAACCCCATTCATCAGGACAAGACAAACATCCCTCAACAACTCTCTGCTTACCGTTTTCCTTTAGGATAACCGGATTAACGCATTCTATCGGTCCCTCTCCTATATCCATAATAAAAATTCTCTTCAAAAATCCCACCTGAGGCGCGGCAAGTCCGACTCCCTGCGCCTTTGCAAGCGTCTGAATCATATCGTCTATAAGATCTGAAAGCTTTTCGTCGAATTTTTCAACAGGCTTGCAAGCCTTTCTGAGTATAGGATCTTCCTTTGTTACTATCTTTCTTAGCGCCATAATTTCCTCCATACATTTAGACTCCGATATCTCCGTTTATATCGGCATATATATTAACCTTACTGAATTCCTTATATTTATTTATTTCATAGAGAATAAGCTTTATGAAATTTCTGAAATCAGCAGTATTTTTACACTTCAAAATAAGCCGGTATCTGTATTTTCCGCTGATTTTTCCATATGAACACCTGACCGGTCCCAGAACCCTCAGCGGAAAATCAGCCCCCGACTTTATATTTTCTTTAATAATATTCAAAAGCTTATTTGCTGCCGACGCCGCTTTTGAATCATTCTCGCTGCTTATACCCAGTACGCATAAATCACATATCGGCGGGAAAATCAAAGCCCGTCTTACCGCTATCTCTTCGTTATAAAAACCTTTATAATCCTGCAATGCCGCCAGATTTAGTACATAATGCTCCGGCATAAACGTCTGAAGATAGGCTCTTCCCTTTTTTTCGCCTCTTCCGCAGCGTCCCACCACTTGGGCTATCAGAGAAAATGTTCTCTCATAGCTTCGGAAATCACCTGCAAACAAGGCTTTGTCAATGGAGAGAACTCCTACCAGAGTTACATCCGGAAAGTCAAGCCCCTTTCCTATCATTTGAGTACCAATCATAATATCATAGCAGCCGTTTTCAAAATCCTTAAAATTCTTTTCATAGGAATGACGGGACATTGTAGTATCGGCGTCCATACGAAGAATCTTAGCCTCAGGAAAAAGCAGCGCAAGCTGCTCCTCAAGCTTCTGAGTACCGAATCCGGTATGCTTTAACTGTGTGCTCCCGCATTCTGAACATGACTCGGCAACAGGCTGTATATGTCCGCAGTAATGACACATAAGGGTATTGTTTACCTTATGATAAGTAAGCGGAATACTGCAATTTGGACAGTAAACAGGGGTATGGCAATGGCAGCAGCTTACGATTGTATGATAACCGCGTCTGTTGAGCAATAATATTGTCTGTTCATGATTTTTTAAGTTTTCTCTTATTTCATCGGCAAGTATTACGCTGAATTCAGAGGAATTCCCTTCTGAACGCTCCAAATTCATATCGACAATATTTACCTGAGGCAAAACAGCTCCCGAATAACGCTCCTTCATTTCAAGAAGCTCATATATGCCCTTCTGAGCATAATAGTAGCTTTCAATTGAAGGAGTTGCCGACGCAAGAAGCAATACAGCCTTATGCGTTTTGCACCGTTTCTTTGCAACTTCCACAGCGCTGTATCTCGGTGCATTGTCAGATTTATAGGAACGTTCGCCCTCTTCGTCGACTATAATCAGTCCGATATTTTCAAATGGAGCAAACACTGCGCTTCTGGTACCAATCGCTATTTTTGCCAGACCGCGTTTTATACGCTTATATTCGTCCATTCGCTGTCCCTGAGAAAGCCCGCTGTGCATAACTGCAACCGTTTCGCCGAAAAGCTCCTGAAACTGCTTAACCATCTGCGGCGTAAGCGATATTTCCGGTATCATGAGCAGAGCCTGCTTACCGGATTCTATACAGCTTTCTATAAGCTTTTTAAATACTGAGGTTTTACCGCTGCCGGTAATACCATGAAGAAGAAAACATTTAGGCTCTCCCGTATTCATCTGTGACTTTACCCTGTCGTATACCTTTTGCTGACTTTCAGACAATACTATTTCGTCAATGGAGGATTTTCCCTTCTCTCCTATTTTAACAATACGATAGGTTTCCTGTTCATATTCCTCCGCAGCACATTTTTCAACCAGCTTTTGCACTACCGTTTTACCCACTCCGCACAGATAACAGGCTTCTTTCATAGATAAATCATGCTTTTCTTCAAGTATATCGGCAAGCTGCTTTTGCTTGGCGGTCAGAGAAAATTTTTCAGGCGATGCCAAATAATCTTCTGTCAGCCTGAGCATTTTAACAGAACTTATACCTATATTATGCCGGCCGCTTACGCTGCATTTCAGATATCCTTTTAAGGTAAGCGTATCAATTTCAGAGGAAAACCCTTCGGACTTCAGATTAAATACTGTTTTATCAAAGTTTTCACTTCCAGATAAACGGCTTAACGCCAAAATTTCTCTGTCTTCAAGCCCGTTATCCTCTTCTTTTCCCGTCAGGGAATACCTTTCCCTTATATTAATATTCATTCCCGACGGAAGCATTGTTTTTACAGCGTCATAATATGTGCAGAAGGTGTTCTCCTTAAGCCATTCAACAAGCTCAAGCATTTCCGAATTTAATGCCGGCTCTCCTTCAGGAGCAGACAAAATACTTTTAAGGTTTATGTCGTCGCCTTCAGCGGCTTCAATTTTCAGTACAAGACCAGATCTCTTTCTATTTGAGCGTCCAAATGGAACAACAACTCTTGTTCCCGGCATAATGGCCGAAACAAGAGTTTTCGGAATAAGATAAGAAAAAGGTTTATCAAAAGCAAATGAAGCGTTGCTTACCGCGATCTGCGCTTTCAGCATAGCATTCACTAACAACCCCTCCTTAAAGTATTCCGAAATATGAACCTTACTTATATTCTACAATCTTAAATTTTCCTGCGGCAAATTCCTCGACAGCTGTTTTAACCGGCTTTTCCTCAAGAGTCTTATTTTCCTCGAATAATTCATCGGCGATTTCTCTTGCTCTCTTGGCGATACCGATTACTAATGAATAATAGCTGTCATTTTTTGATATTAACTGTGTAATTGCTGGTCTAAGCATTTTTAAGCACCTCATTTATAAATTCTTCAGCATATCCGGCTTTATGTTCTTCCGCCGAAATAACTGATTTAAGATCTTCTACCGCTTTTTCAAGCTCGTCGTTTACCACAACGTAATTATATTTATGTGCAAATGAAATTTCATCTACTGCCTTTGCAATTCGTCGGGAAATCACCTCGTCGGTTTCTGTTCCTCTTTTTCTTAGCCTTCTTTCAAGCTCGGCGATAGACGGAGGCATAATAAAAACTAAGATAGCGTCTTTACAATTTTCCTTTACCTGCATAGCGCCCTGAACATCTATTTCCAAAATAACATTTTTTCCTGCACAGCGCATTTTCTCAACCATATTTTTGGGAGTGCCGTAATAATTTCCGCAGTATTCGGCGTATTCCAGCATGCCGTTTTCCTCAATCAATTCCTTAAACTGAGATACTGTTATAAAATTATAATCAACGCCGTCAACCTCTCCGTTTCTGGGTTTACGGGTTGTAGACGAAACCGAAAAGTAAATTCTTTCATTCAAAATCTCAGATAATATTGTTCCCTTACCGCACCCTGACGGAGCAGAAACCACAAAAAGAAGTCCCTTATTCATTATCAAGCTGTTCCTCCCCGGTTATATTAACTCTTGCGCCCACGGTTTCCGGCTGTACCGCAGACAATACGACATGTTCACTGTCCATAATTATTACGGCTCTGGTACGCCTGCCGTAAGTAGCGTCAATCAGCATCCCCTTATCTCTTGCATCCTGAATTATTCTTTTAATCGGAGCAGATTCGGGACTCACAATAGCAATAAGCTTTGAAGACGACACCATATTACCGAAACCTATATTAATAAGCTGCATATACCCTCCGCTACTCTATATTCTGAATCTGCTCACGAATCTTTTCAACTTCAGCCTTCATATCAACCACACATTTGGTTATAGATAAGTCCTGAGCCTTTGAACCGATCGTATTGATCTCCCTGTTAATTTCCTGAACAAGAAAATCCAACTTTCTTCCAACAGGTTCTTCTGATTCCAAAAATTCCTTAAACTGTTTTAAATGACTATGAAGTCTGACAGTTTCCTCGTCAATTGCAATCTTTTCAGCAAAAATCGCCGCCTCCGTCAATATCCTCTGCTGATCTATATCGCTTTCTGCAAGCATTTCTCTAAGCTTTGAATAAAGACGCTCCTGATAAGCGGCAGCAGTTCTCGGCGCTTCTGATTCAACCTTTGCAAGCATCTCTTCAACAGAATCTATTTTAGCAAGAAGGTCGTTTTTCAGAGCTTCTCCCTCAATTTCCCTCATGTTTACAAATTTATCAAGAGCCGCATCTGCAACGCTTAAAACCATACTGCATATATGTTCTTCATTATCGGAAATTTTCTGTACATTAAAGATATCTGAAAATTTAACAAGACTTGAAAGTGTAAGATCATCGTTTAAGCCAAGCTCATTATTAATTTCACGGAGCGCATTTATATATCCAGACGCCATGATTTTATCAGCCTTTATTAAAGCTTCCTTACCGTTTAAATTGTTAATTGTAACGCCGACCTCAACCTTACCCCTTGAAATATTGCCCTTCATAAAGCTTTTCAGCTTATCATCCAGATAATTATACAGTCTGGGAAGTCTTGAGGAAAATTCATAGTATCTATGATTTACGGATTTTATTTCCACCATTATATCGTATTGATCAATAATACGCTGCTCACGGCCATACCCGGTCATACTCCTAATCACATAAATCCTCCTATACATTTGTTCACAATATACTATTAACTTATTATAACACCATAACGGGAATAAATCAAGTAAATAGGCGAAAAAAATCCGGCCTTTGAAAAAGACCGGATTCAAGGGAATAAATAGGAATTATAAAAAAGGAATTAAAATGAAAGACTATTAATTCTGAGGTCCAAGCTGCTCATACTCAATAACCATAGCCACATAGTTCATAAGAGTCAAGCCGTCCGTTGTATTAACATAATCGTCATATGCAACGTTAGCATTAATTAATCCTTGCTTTGTAACAGGGTTAACATCCGGACCAATTAAGTACATATTAAGCGCAACAACGTCAGCTATATTTACATAAGAGTCAACATTGACATCGCCCCAATGAGTACCTTCTGGGATTTCACTGGTATCAACTGTATCGCCGGTAGAAGGCTCGACAACCGTTACATTAACAGTTACCGTTTCATCGCCCTTAGAAACTATTACGGTAGTCTCGCCAGCCGCAATACCTGTAACTACACCGTTCTCATCAACCTCAGCAATGCTTGGATCTGACGATTCGAATGAACAACCGTCTTTATTAGGCTTAATTGTAGCCGTATCGCCAACTTCAACAGTAATATCCTTCTCTTCAACATCTAATGCGTCTGGATCCGGATCTGGTTCCGTATCATACTTATCAGGCTCCATATCAGGATACAATTCATACATTGTACCAAGAGCAAGGAGAATATCGCCTGCATGCCAGAATCTATGATAATTAAGCTCTACGCTTTCCATTGCTTCTGTTTTGTCAGTACCGTTAGCTACAGCTTCATCATAAGCCTCCTTGAATTCCTGAACCTTTTCGTTCTTCAGATAATCCTGACGGAAATCGAGGAATTTAACGCCCTGCTTTATTGTTCCCTGTGTGCCTGGCATTGTGCCGTTATAATTACTCGGTACCCAAACTTCCTGCTCGAAAAGTCTTACCATGCTGCCGTTTGTTTCAGTAATAGAAAGACCGATATCATCACGACCAAGCTGCCATTCTCTGTCAAGAAGCGAGTGTGCTACATAAAGCGCCTGAGAAGCTAAATCTGTATTTTTATCAGAATATGCGGCTTCTGTTTCAACGCCGTGAGCCTTTGCATAGTAAATCAATGTGTGTGCAAGTGAAGATACGCAACCAAGGTCAGAAGAACCTCTTGCTGTAACAGTACATGTAAGATCAGCATTTGCGTTAGGATCATATGTGCCGTTCCATGTCTTAGGCTGACCGGACCAATCTAATGTTGACGGAATATCAAATGTACCGTCGTCATAAAGATTTACTTCGCTGACAAACCATTCAACCCATCTGTCAAGAATAACCTTAAGAGCTTCCTCAAGAGTCAGACCGCCTGCTGTAACGCCGGTTGTATCGCCGTTTTCTTTAATAACGTAATACATTTCAGCCAAACGCTGCACTGCCCAAACCTGGTTACCGATCCAGTGGTTTGAACCCGGATCAAGATATACAGGGTGTTCCTGATATCCCATATCATAGAATGTAGTAGGAACATCGGTACCATATTTCTTAGCGTCTGTTTCGTTGTATTTATACGCTTCATATCTGCCGTTCCATGAGCTTGTAGCGCCGCCGGCTATCGGACCGTTCGCTGACTGAAGCCACAGATAGAACTCCATCTGTCTCTGAAGCGAGGTTGTGTAATCCTTAACAGCGTCCTGTCCCTTCATCGCATTCTTCAGACCGTTGTCCTGAAGCAAAGCAAAAGCAGCAAGTGGGTTCTGATAGAATTCATGACAATGGCTTGCACCGATCTGCCATGTCCATGAACCGTCAAGAGCGCCGCCCCATGAAGTATACCATGACATCAGATAATGAGCGCCGTCATATCCGTTGCCGGACTGTGCCCACCTATCCTGACAGCCAATTTTCTTGTAATATTTATCAAACATATTATTTCTCAACTGGTCACCCATTTTACCAGCGAGCGTTGTAAGATTTGAATCGCCTACTCCCCATCTATTAGCAGCGTAAATTGCCTGAATAGCACGATCTTCCGCGTCAGGCGCGTTAGTGTAAGACCACTGCTTAGCAATTGTTCCTTCCGTAGAGAAAATTCCTTTCAGACCTCTTGTGCCTACCATACCGTACTTGAGCTCTTCAACCGACGGATGCGGAACTGTTTCCCAACAGGACTCATTAGCTCCACGCTGGAAGGTATTTATAAACGTGAACTTTCCGTTTCCTCCGCCGTATCCGTACCAGTCATCAACGTCGGCAAGCCAGTGCATAAGATAAAGTCCGTTGTCACTGCCGTAAGCTGTCTGGAAATACTTATGTATAGGATTTGTAGCGGTATTGCCCTGAAGCATATCTGTAGGATATGTAGTAGGCTCTTCCCACTCGTCGCTGTAAGTAGCTGACGGATTGCCCGACATAAATCCCGTCTGGACTGTAGGAATCATAACCTCCATTGTTTTCCATGCCTTAGCAAGATCCTTAGAGGTGTCTACTTCAGTTGTACTGCCGTCCGGATTCTGGATAGAACCTGTCTGTGAGATATTATCTCTCATTGCAGCCATCCAAACAATATACGACATTGCTTCAGAAGTGGTTTCATGACCATAGTCGGGAGCTTCTACAATAAGCTCTTCAACCGAATGATAAGGAACATTGAATCCGCCGCTTACCGGATTATTGGCGCTGAGGTAACCATTTTCAACACCGTTTGTGACAACATCGTCATACAAAGACAAAAATCTCTTTGCATAAGAATCGTCGCCATACTTTTCTTCCTTTGTTCGTGTACCGGCAGCAGAAGCCGTAGCGGGAACAACAGCCGCAAATGTCAATGCGGCAGAAAGAAGCGCAGCGATAACTGCTTTTTGCTTTTTTAGTATCATCTGACTTTTCCCCTCTCGTTGATTAGTATAAATTCATTTAATATAGAGTGTACCATGCAAATAACCCGTTCCTAAACCAAAACAACAATTTTTCACAATACGCCCATAAACTTCATGGTTATATTATAAATCATCCAAAATTAATTGTCAACAGTTTACACAAAAACATTATCCCTTAAAAAAACATTTTGTATATATGCACAGTACCGCATTCCTTTATTTGTGAATTTTGACAACCAGATTAAATTTTTTTGTTAAAATTTAGTAAATATAAAATAGATGCACATTTTTCACTGATAATACACACATTCTTATCACAATTCTATAATAAAATAGATAATGATTTTATATTGTTTTTGTTGTATTTAGATATATTTTGCGAATTTAACCGAATTGTAATAATATATTAATTTTTTTGTAGTATTTATTTGAGATAATAAAAGAGAGTGTAACTATTCATATATTCCTCTCTAACAGCCGTTATGAAAAGCGGTCAGCTGACGGCTTATAATATACCTTTTATTCATAGAAAATCAAGTAATATAAAAGGAACGTCATAAATTAAAAATAGGCGCGCCGCCCGCCTGATAAGCGGCAGCCGCATAATATAATTATCGTGCGGCTTATGGAGATACATATGATAGAAATTAAAAACCTAACGAAATTCTACGGCAATAATGCCGCTGTAAAAAATATCAGTTTTACAGTAAAAGACCATGAAATTCTCGGCTTTCTCGGCCCAAACGGCGCAGGAAAGTCCACAACAATGAACATAATTACCGGTTATCTGCCTTCTACAAGCGGAACGGTTCTTATCAGCGGAATGGATATAACCGAAAATCCGTTGGCTGTAAAGAAAAAAATAGGTTATCTTCCTGAAATTCCCCCTGTTTACCTTGATATGAAGGTTAAAGAATATCTGAAATTCGCGGCCGGAATAAAGGGCGTAAAGGGCTCTGAAAGAAAGGCGCAGATTGAAGACGTTATGGAAAAGCTTAAAATAAAGGACATGGAAAACAGGCTTATCCGTAATTTATCCAAAGGCTATAAGCAAAGAGTGGGCTTCGCTCAGGCTCTTCTGGGAAATCCGGAATATCTCGTTCTTGACGAGCCGACGGTCGGATTGGATCCCAGTCAGGTAATAGAGGTAAGAAATCTTATAAAATCCCTTTCAAAAAATCATACTATTATATTAAGCTCTCACATACTTCAGGAAATTCAGGCAGTCTGCGAAAGAGTCGTGATAATAAGCCACGGTGAAATAAGAGCTATAGACAGCATTAAAAATCTTGAGGAAAGCATGGACGCCTCAATAACTGTAAATATCAAGGCTGAAGGCGATAAGGACGAAATATGCAAATGTATTAATTCTGTCGGCGGAGTCGGAGAAATTACCGATATAACCTATGAAGCGACCAATATATACGTATATAAGGTTTCTATAGAAAGCGACGACGTGCGTAAAAACATTCTTACAGAATTAATCAAAAACGATTTCGCTATTTTAGAGGTTACAAGCGATAAGCCCAGCCTTGAAGAGGTATTTGTTAAGCTTACGGCTCACGCCCCTAAGAAAAAAGGCCTCAAAGACCTTTTGGAGGAAATGGATTCTGAAAATCCGTATAATACCGAGGAGGATAAATAAAAATGTTTTCACTGTATAAAAAAGAATTGCAGTCCTACTACTATTCGCCCTTTGCATATGTTATCGCCGCATTGTTCCTGCTTGTATTTTCAATAACATTTGTTGTTGGAATATCGGACTTATCAGGAACTCAGTATAAATTTTCATTCCCTAACGTTTTCTATAATCATTTCTTTTATTTTATATTCCTGATTCCCGCGCTGACTATGAGAACCTTTGCAGACGAAAGAAAATGCGGAACGGAAGTACTTCTCATTTCCAGTCCGCTTAACGTATTCCAGATAGTTATCGCCAAATTTCTGGCAGTTACGACCGTATTTTTTATGATGCTGGTTCTGACGATGTTTTTTCCGTTATTAACAATCGCAACCGGCGGCGCGGTTATGTGGTCAAGTCTTATCTGCGGATACCTTGGATTTTTTCTTTGGGGATTAGTCTGCATTGCAATAGGAATGCTTATGTCTTCCTTTACAGAAAGCCCCATTATAGCCGCTATACTCGGAGAA
Source organism: Ruminococcus sporogenes (assembly GCF_054655175.1). Classification (NCBI taxonomy): domain Bacteria; kingdom Bacillati; phylum Bacillota; class Clostridia; order Eubacteriales; family Oscillospiraceae; genus Ruminococcus; species Ruminococcus sporogenes. The sequence continues at coordinate 255,492 of NZ_BAAHOA010000003.1, forward strand.
GGAGCAATGATAGTGCTGATTTTTATAGATAATTTCAAGGACAGCGCATTATTTGACACGCTTCCGAAGGCGGCGCGTATAATAGGTCAGCTTTCAACGCAAACAAGGTTTGTTTCATTTTCGCAGGGAATATTCAACATTTCAGACCTTGTTTTCTTTATTACGACAACCATTCTTTTTATTGGCTGGACTATTATTTCAGTTGAAAAAAGACGCTGGAGCAGGGGGTAAAATAAATGGATGTAAAAAAATCAAAAAAGAATCTGAAGTTTACTACAATTGCATGGATTATGGCGGCAATGCTGCTTATCATAATTATCCCGGTGAATATCGTAGCGTCGATATTCGACGTATCGCTGGATCTTACCCCGAACCGCGTATACAGCTTAAGCAAAACCACCTCCGACTATCTTTCGGGACTTGATGAAAAAGTGGACTTTTACATACTTGCGGATTTGGATGAAATCAAGCTTGACACTGAGCTTCTTGCGCTTTCCAGTATGCTGGATGAATACAGAGAATATGACTGTATAAATTTCAAGGACATAGATCCGGATAAAAATCCGGATATTATAGACGAACTTAATCCCGACGGATATCTGAATCTTACTAAGGGCGATATAGTTGTAAAATGCGGTGAAAACGCGAAAAGAATACCCGGAAACGTCATGTATTATTTTGAAACCGATGAGAACAATACTACGCAAAACGCATATTTTCAGGGAGAAAATTATATTACGGGCGCTATAAAATCAGTTGTGGAAGGCATTATGCCCTCGGTATATTTCCTTACGGGACATGGTGAAAAATCACTCGATGAAAACTATACGACATTTCGAAAGAATCTGAAAAATTACAACTACGACGCCAAGGAGTTAAATCTTGTAACTGAGGACGCAGTACCGGAAGACGCAAAAATTATTATAGTAGCCGCTCCTCAGACGGATATTACAGAGGCTGAAAAAGCAAAGCTGGAAAGCTTTATGGAAAAGGGCGGCAACCTATCGCTGCTTATGTCTCCTAACGACGCCGATATAGACTATACTAACATTGAAGATATAATGAATCAATACGGAATCGGAATGGATTACAACATCGTCTCGGAAACTGATTCGTCAAAGCATGTTTCGGGAGACGATACTACTATTATGGTAAACCTGGTAGACGTTTCTGAAACGGACGACAAAAGTATAACAGACCTGACGTCCCCGCTAATAAGCGGCGATTCTATTACGCCATTTATGACGGCTTCCCGCTCATTCTTTGAGTATCAGGGTGAAAACCGCTCGGATCTGACCATATGTCCGCTTATTGAAACCTATGATTCCGCCATCGGCAAGCCTTACGGCGGAACAGAGGCCGATCCCGATGAAATAGCCGGAATTCTTTACCTTGCGGCGTATTCTGAAAATATAATAAACGACTCGAAGCTTGTTGTAATGGGAAACGCCAATTTCATAGACGATCAGAACCTTGAGGACGGCTATGAAATTATTCCGCTTAACCTTTATCTGAGTACCATTACATGGATGTATAACAGCGACATTGATATGGGTATAGCTTCAAAAATCAGAACCTACGATTATATGGAGATCAAAAGCAAGGAAGATACTAATTTTGTCCTCATAACCCTTTACGCAGCTCCGGTTATAGTTGCAGCCGCAGGATTATTAATCTGGCTCAAAAGGAGACACTCATAATGAAACGTATCAGAATAGTATTAATTGCAATGGTGATTTTAGTCGCCGCAGCAATCGGTATTTATTTCATAGCCGTAAATTTTAATGAGAAGAAAAAGGAAAAGGAAGAAGCGGAAAACGCCAAGCTTGTTTTATTCGATTTCGACGGCGACGCATGTACAAAGCTTGAAATAAATAACGAAAGCGGCAACTATGTTATGGAATATACCCAGGCAAACGGCTGGATGATGACGAATTCCGAAGATTTTGACGCAAACTCAAACACCGCTTCATATATATGCACCTATATGTCCGATCTCAAAGCCGAAAAAATTATCGAGGATACAGATACCGGAAAATACGGCTTCGACGATCCTATAAAGCTGACAGTTACTTCAAACGGGACTCCATATACTTTACTGGTCGGAGACGCCACCCCTACTAATGAAAATTATTATGTAATGAAGGAAAATGATGATAACGTCTATCTTATTGATTACGCAAAGGGCGTTATACTTCACGCTACAAAGGATAGTCTTAAAAGCGTGTATCTTGCTAACTTTCTAAGTACGGAAATAGAATCATTCGCGCTCTGGAAGGGCGGAGAAACAGATGAAAATATTCTGTTCTCAATGAATAAAAATGACGACGGCACATGGCAAATGGATAAGCCGTATAAGGACAATTCAGTTTACAGCTCTGATGTAAGCGAATTCCTCAACGACGCTATAAGAGACGAAATTTATTCCTTTGTCGCAGAGGATTGCAAAGAATCAGAATACGGAAAATACGGATTTGACGATCCGCAGTTTGTATTTGAAATGTCGGGAAGCGGTAAGCACGTTAAAGTCATTTTCGGAGATTATACAGACAATGAAAATGAAATGTACGGATTGTTTACAGATACCGGACAGGTTGTTACGTTCTATCAGAACAATCTTTCAATTTTAAGCTACGATACAATGGATATGATGAATACGGCGGTTTATACGGCGGATATAAACGACGTAACGGAAATCGAAGTTGTCATGCCTGATTATACCGCTAAGCTTAAGATAGACGAAGAAAACGAAAAATACACCGTAAACGATACGGTTATCGAAAGCTCCCAAGAGGAACTGACCGACGCTTTTATAGCTTTCTATAAGTCATTCAACAACGCATATTTTGAATCTATACAAAAAACTGATACGCCTTCCGGAGATGCCGAGGTTTCTATTGTTTACACGCTTTCAAGTAATGTGAGAACAAAGATAGACTATATTCCGGTACCCGGTGAAGATTCAAATACCTATTGGGCTATGAAGGACGGCGAATATACCGGCTTTGTAGTGCGCAAAAAGGTAATAGCAAATATAATTTCAATGTACGAGGATTTAATTAACGCAATAGAAGAATCCGACAAATAAAAACGACCCTGTATATCCTTATGGATTTACAGGGTTTTATTTTGACATAATTTTAACCGATCATATCAATTGGATTAACAAATGAACCGTTTTTAATAACCTCAAAATGAAGATGAGATTTTTCAGCGGTTTCTATATCAGCCGTTTCGCCTACCGCGCCGATTTCTTCACCGCCGCTTACTTCCTGACCGACCTGAACGGTTACTCCCTCGTTAAGATTACTGTAACGGGTAATTATACCGTTTCCATGATCGACAGTAACAATTATTCCCCAAAGAGGATCGTTATCAACTGCCGAAACTGTTCCGGATCCTGCGGAAGCTACTGCGTCGCCGAGCGAAGCGGCAATATCTACTCCGTTATGAGTCTGCCATGCGCCCGTAGTCTTTGACTTAACAAGCTCTCCTCCGCTGAATTCATTCAGGACCTCTCCCTCAATCGGCATAACCAGCTTTTCTTCTTTCGGCTTAGCAGTTTCCTCTGACTCAGCTCCGCTTTCCTCGTCTGAGATCTCCGTTACAGCTTCTGTCTGAGCCTCAGGCCGGAAAACCTCCTGTGTATGCGGAGCAAGAGTTATTTTCGGTATGTCTGTTTGAATTTCAGCGGCTTCCCTTTCCTGAGCTTCAGAAGAACTCGACGATTCCAGTCTTCCCGAAATATCATTCGATGTCTGAGTATATGCAAAATAGCATGCCGCTCCAACCATCGCTACACTCAAAGCCAACGCAACATAAAAGCCTTTTCCGCTTAAAATTGATTTAGAATTTTTCTTCACGTTTAACACCTCCGCAATTAGTTTGGACGAATAATATCCTTTTATGCGCTGTTATTCCTTTTCTTCCAAAATTTTTTTACATGATTGCATTATTGAAGAATTTGGTGTAAAATAATAGTGACATTATAAAAAGGAGAATCTTGTTTTTATGTTTAAACTGAGACGATTTCTTAAAAACTATAAAAAGGAACTGTTATTAGGCCCATTTTTCAAGCTGCTTGAAGCTATTTTTGAGCTTATTGTTCCACTTGTAATGGCGGATATTATAGATACCGGAATAAAAAACGGAGACTCGGTATATGTTTGGAAAATGAGCGGTTTAATAGCGCTTTTAGGTATTGGCGGACTGGGCTTTGCGTTAACTTGCCAGTATTTTGCAGCCAAATGTGCGTATGGTTTCGGTACAGAGCTCAGGAACTCTCTTTATAAGCATATAAACAGCCTTTCTCACGCTGAAATCGACAGATTCGGCACGTCGTCTCTGACAACACGTCTGATAAACGATACTAATCTCGCTCAGAACGGAGTAAATATGTTTATCCGTCTTGCCGTACGCGCCCCGTTTCTGATTATCGGCGCCGCAGTCATGGCCATGATTCTTGATTTCAAGCTATCCCTGATTTTTCTTATAGCCGCACCCATTATAACCGCCGTACTTTATATTATCATGAGAAAAACAGTTCCTCTATATAAAAAAATACAAAAAAACCTTGACCGTATTTCTCTTTTAACAAGGGAAAATCTGGAGGGCGTAAGAGTTATACGCGCGTTCTCAAAGCAGGAAAAGGAAAAAAAAGAATTCAACGAAGCAAGTAACGAATTAGCCGTTAATTCTATTGTTGTCGGAAAGATTTCAGCAATTCTAAATCCGGTTACATTTATGATTATGAATCTAAGCATAGTGGCAATATTATGGTTCGGAGGTATACGCGTAAATATCGGCGATTTATCTCAGGGACAAATTACAGCGTTTGTAAATTACATGACGCAGATACTTCTTGCTCTTGTAGTTTTAGCCAACCTGATTGTAATATTCACAAAAGCTGCTTCCTCGTCTTCAAGGATAAACGAGGTATTTGAAACCCAACCGTCAGTTACAGGAGGAACAAAAGTAAAATTTGACTTCGGCGCTCCGGCCGTTGAATGCGGCGACCTAACGTTCACATATCCGGATGCGGGAGGTCCTGCACTAAAAAATATAAGCTTTTCATTAAAAAAGGGAGAAACGCTTGGAATTATAGGCGGAACAGGTTCCGGAAAATCCACGCTTGCATCCCTTATTCCCCATTTTTATAATGTTACCGGAGGAAAGCTTAAAATTTTCGGAAATGATATTTATGACTACAATCTTGAATTCCTTCGCAAATCCATCGGAATCGTTCCTCAGAAGGCCGCGTTGTTTTCCGGTACTATCGCCGAAAATATGCGCTGGTCAAATCCCGACGCTACAGAAGATGAAATAATTAAAGCCTTAAAAATAGCTCAGGCATGGGAATTTGTGCGTAAGCTTCCGGAAGGACTCAAAACCCATATTTCACAGGGCGGTAAAAACTTTTCCGGCGGACAGCGTCAAAGGCTGACAATTGCAAGAGCTCTTGTGGGGTCGCCCCCCATCGTGATACTTGACGACAGCATGAGCGCGCTTGACTACGCAACTGATTTAAAGCTGAGAAAGGCGTTGTCAGAGCATTTGTCGGATACCGCCGTAATAATGATCTCGCAGAGAGCAACAACCTTAAAAAACGCCGACAGCATACTCGTTCTTGACGACGGCGCGCAGATAGGTCTTGGCACTAACGAACAGCTTTTGGAAAGCTGTGAGGAATACAAAGAAATTTATAATTCACAGATGAGCTGAGGTGATTCAAATGGGTAAAACATTAAAACGTATTATAGGCTATGTAAGGCCTTATAAAAAATATCTGTTAGCCGCCGTTATTTTCTCCCTCTTAGGGGTATCTCTTTCTCTTTTTGTACCGATTCTGATTGGAAGAGGAGTCGATTTTATTGTCGGAGAGAATGAGGTTGACTTTAAAGAGCTTGCTAAGCTTGCAGCGGTTCTGGCAGGCATAGTTCTGGTAAGCACATTTTTTCAATGGCTTACGGCGCTTGCAACAAACAAGCTTTCATATAATACCATACGGGACATAAGGACGGAGCTTTTTGACACGCTAAACGGCGTTCCGCTTAAATTCATAGACAAAAGTTCAAAAGGTGAGCTCATAAGCCGTGCAGTTAACGATATTGAAATAATATCTGACGGTCTTCTTCAAGGATTTACACAGCTTTTCAGCGGAATTATAACAATCCTCGGAACGCTTGTCTTTATGCTGACAATAAATATAAAAATAGCGCTGCTTGTAGTTATCCTTACTCCGCTGTCTCTTTTTACGGCTGCAAAAATAACAAGATTATCAAAGAATTCCTTTACGGAGCAATCCACGCACCGCGGCGAATTAAACGGACTTGCTGAGGAAATGATAGGAAATCAAAAAATCGTTAAAGCATTTTCATACGAAAAACGGGCAGAAGCAGGATTTAAGGACATAAACGATAAAATGGCTCAAAGCGGCGTAAAAGCAGTATTCTTCTCGTCAATGACAAATCCTACGACACGCTTTGTAAACGGACTTATATATGCCGCAGTCGGAACCGCCGGAGCATTAAGCGCAATCGGCGCGCTGAGCTTTTTCGGTAAAATTTCAATCGGACAGCTTACAAGCTTTCTTTCCTACTCCAACCAGTATACAAAGCCGTTCAATGAAATTTCCGGAGTAATTGCAGAACTTCAAAATGCCGTTGCGTCGGCAGAAAGAGTTTTTTCCGTTATTGACGAGCCTTTGGAATCAACTGACGCAGGTAAGGAAGAACTTACCGTTTGCGACGGTTCACTGGAGCTTGAGCATGTAAGCTTCTCTTATAATACTGAAACAAAGCTTATAACCGACTTTAACCTGAAGGTCAAACCCGGTCAGAAAATAGCTATTGTCGGTCCGACAGGCTGTGGAAAAACAACAGTTATCAATCTACTGCTGAGGTTTTATGATATAAACGGCGGAGCTATAACAGTTTCCGGAAAAAATACCAGAGATATAACCAGATCCAGCCTTCGCTCTGTATTCGGAATGGTACTTCAGGATACGTGGCTTTTTACCGGTACAGTAGCCGAAAATATAGCATATGGAAAATCAGACGCATCTGTAGATGAAATAATTGCGGCAGCAAAAGCCGCGCATGCTCATAGCTTTATAAAACGTCTTCCGGAAGGATATGACACTTATATTACAGAAGAAGGCGGCGAACTCTCTCAAGGTCAGAAGCAGCTTATTTCAATTGCCAGGATCATGCTTACTAATCCGCCTATACTCATACTCGACGAAGCGACTTCAAGCATAGATATAAGAACCGAACAGCGTATTCAAAGAGCGTTTGAAAAACTTATGAAAGGTAAAACAAGCTTTATTATCGCACACAGACTTTCTACTATTAAAAATGCAGACGTTATTTTAGTAATGAAAAACGGAAATATTATTGAACAGGGAAATCATAAGCAGCTTATGGAGCAGAACGGTTTCTATGCGGAGCTTTACAGCAGCCAGTTCTCAGTTGTCTGAAAGGAAAAAACATGATATATGAAACAGCTAAAAGAATAAAAGAAAATATAAAGCAGGTCATCTGCGGGAAGGACGAGGCTATTGACATTCTGACGGCAGCTCTTTTCTGCCGGGGGCATATACTGCTTGAGGATATTCCCGGAACGGGAAAGACGGCCTTAGCTTCTGCGGCTGCAAGATCTGTCGGCTGCCCCTTCGGAAGAATACAGTTTACTCCCGACCTTCTTCCGTCAGATATTACCGGAATCAATTTTTACAGTCAAAAAAACGAAAGCTTCAGTTTCAAAAAAGGTCCTGTTTTTACGGGTATTCTTCTTGCCGATGAAATTAATCGCGCCGCTCCCAGAACACAGTCCGCACTTCTCGAATGCATGGAGGAGAGGCAGGTCACTGCCGACGGAAAAACATATTCGCTTCCTTTTCCTTTTATGGTAATAGCCACTCAGAATCCTCTTGAATCGTATGGAACATTTCCCTTGCCGGAGGCTCAGCTCGACAGATTTTTCATAAGTATGGAGATCGGCTATCCTGAAAAGAAATTTGAAAAGCAAATAATAACGGGAAAGAAAGGAAGAAACAGGGAATCTGAGATCGAGTCCATAGCAGATGAGGATGAAATCAGAAAATGCGTTGCCGAAGCAGATAAGATTTATACGGCAGACTGTATTGCAGACTATCTTTTAAATATTGCCGGTAAAACCAGAAAAGACAGCCGGTTTTATCTTGGGATCAGCACAAGAAGCTGCATTGACGCTATAAAGGCTTCTAAGGCTTATGCGGCTATTTCAGGAAGAAGCTATGTTATACCGGACGATGTAATAAAAATGCTTCCGGCTGTAACAGCACACAGAATTATACCGGAAAATCCCGATATATCAGATCTTAAGTCCAAAAGAAAGCTTGTCTGTGAGATTATTTACGAAACAGAGGTTCCCAGTGAAAATTTATGGAAATTATAATAACTGCTTTGGGCTGTCTTATGATTTTTTACATTCAGCTTAATATTTACAGAAAACACTGTTTTAAAAGCCTTGATTATAAATGCTATTTCAATAAAAGCGAAGCCGTAGAGGGCGACGAAATTGAATTTACAGAGGAAATCTTAAACCGTAAGCATTTGCCTCTACCTGTCTTTAAATCGGAGCTTACCGTGTCGTCGACGCTTGAATTTGCAGATACTCATTCGTCCGTAACCGATAAATCGCGTTTTGTAACAAGCGTATTTAATATTAAAGGAAACAGCAGCGTTAAAAGAATATGGAAAGTAAAATGCACAAAACGAGGTATTTTCAGCGTTAATAATATCGTTCTTGTAACGTCGGATATATTCGGTTCGGAATTCTATTCCTTAAAACCGGAATTTGAACTTCCTAAAATAACTGTTTTCCCCTCGGCAATTCCTTTTGATGTTTTCAGAATTATGAGCAGACAGCGAACAGGAGAAATTCAATTTGGCAATACGCCTTTTACCGATCCATTCTTTCCCTCCGGTATAAGAGAATATACCGGCGCCGAACCGCTTAAGTTTATTAATCATAACGCCTCAGCAAAAAAATGCCGTCTTATGGTCAACAATTATGAAAGCTCTTCTGATAGTGCGGCTAAGGTTTTTCTTGATCTAAATTGCTGTACCGTTACCGCAGAGCATAATATAAGAATATGCCGTTTTTTAATAGAACAGCTAAATAAATTCGGCATAAAAACCGAGCTTTTAATAGCTTCTAATCCGCCCTTTCATATATATCAGCATAAAAGAAAAAATAATCTAAATCGCCTTCTTTACGCTCTGGCTGAAGTTGACGTCGACAAATCCGCTCCGATAAGCGATATACCTGTAATTCCGGACGATAATTCTATTCTGATAACAGCCGACATAAATAATGTTACATCAGACTATATGACCGTAATTTACACAGGAAAAGCAAAAAATATAAAACACGCAAACGTGATTTATGCAGACGAAAGGAGACGAAAGCTATGAGATTATCAAAAGCGATTGATTTCATTCATGCAGCCGCCCTACAGATTTCCTTTCTTCCGATTTTTGCGCTTATCTGCCAAATCGCCGATCTTAGAACCGATATAATTTTATTGCAAGCGTTATGTCTTATAATTACTGTGTCGGCCGCTTCACTTTTTATAAATCCGCACCGAAATTTTTTACACTATGCTTATGCCGTTACCGCCGCCCTAATTTCATTTTTGCTAAATATCAGAATAAATCTCTTTTACCGAACAACTATTGCAGTATTAATTCTTATCATATGTATGCTTACGTCTTATAATAAAAAAACGACTATTCAAAGTGTTTATATGTTTGCAATCTCAGCGTTTGTCAATATAATTATATGCTTTTTGCTGGATAATTCCTTTTTACCGTTAATATGCTTTTTTACTTATGTCATAACCTTCGGATTTACAAAATATCTGCGTTCTCAGGAAAGATTATCAAAAAAATATTTTATAAATCTGAAAATATCGGCAATTCCTATTACAGCATTATTACTGGTAACTCTTATGTCTGTTCCGGTTTCAGATTTTATTACTAAATCAATAAAATCAGGTTTAAGAAAATTACTTAATAATAATCAAACCGAAAATCCAATTTCAGAAACTCTCGAAAGCAATACCGAATACACAGCTATTACTGAAACAATAAATACTGAGCAAAATTTTTATATTAAATATATCTTTATTGCATTAATTTTATTAATAGTCTTGCTTTTTATAATTAATTTCAGGCATGAAATTTTATCTTTTATCAGCAATTACCCGAAGCGTTTTAATTTTAATAAACCAAGTTTGATAGCTGAAAATAATGAATATACAGAAATTACTGTTCCTCTTGAAAAGAATGAGAATATTTCAGTAATTTATAATTCAAACTATAAAAAATGGAGAAAAAATTACCATAGATATAAAAAAATAGAATGGTCTGATAGTAAGCTTAAAACCGGTTTTGAGCTTGCAGTAAACGGTCTGAGGCTTTACGGTATAGAAATCAAAAGCAGCGAAACATTGTCGGATATAGAAAAAAAGGTTCCAGAAGAATTTCTCGGATTATGGAAAAAAATCGAAAGCCATTATTCAATTTATAAATACAACGACGAATTGCCTGATAAGTCGGCGCAAAATAGCTTTGACGACATAATTTCGGCATTATATAAAAAAATATATAAAAAAAGAAATCCCTGAATTAATCAGAGATTTCTTTTTTATTATTAATTATAGAGCTGAATATATAAACCAGCATTAAAGCAACGAAAACGCCGAGAGCCGCAGACTGAATTTTAATTATATTAACGTTAAAATCGTTTAAAAGCCCTGTCACAGCATAATAAATATAATCATTGCGCATAACAAGACGGCTGAAATAGTCGCTGTATTTTAAAATTATACACGGTATGAGAATAATTACCGACGCGCAAATTCCCGAAGTTGAAATCCAATAAAATACGAATCTTAAATTCTTTCTGTTAAGTAGTATCAAGATTACTAAGCCGACCAGCAAAACGCCCATAAAAACAAAAGGCGCCGCTGCAATTATCGGATAAACCTTTCTTAACGTCTGCGGTATACCCGCCTTTTCCATATAATCCATCATATATATGTTAGTAAAGGAATCTATTTCGCTTTCGGCTGTTTCAATGGTCTTATCAAGCTGCTTGGTAAAGTCTTCGTTTACTTCAACATTATTTTCTTCCGCAAATTCGCTGAAATAATCAGTTAGATTTTTTTCCAGTACGCTGAAATCAATTTCTGTTTCTTCTATTTTCGACGATTTCCCGCTTACATAATCAAAGAAATTTTCGATTTTTCCGTCTACAGCATCTTTAATCGTTTTATCGTCAAGCCCGTCCATATAAACCTCAGCAGGAATACCTGAGACAGCGTAGCTTTTAGTAAAATAGTCATCGGCATGATTAGTTACCCTCAGATAAATATCATGCTTTTCAGCCGAAGATATGTAAAAGGAAGAGGATAAAAGCTTATCCTTCGCTTCTGTGGTCAACGATAAGCCGATGAACGAAAAAACAAATATCACTGATAATATAAGATTAGGAAAATAGTGATTAATCTTCTTCATTTATTCCGATGAGTCCTTCCGTTATTCATAAAATTTCTTTTCAACAAGCTCGCATATAACGGCCAGTCTGTCCTCTGTAGGACCCAAAAGGTTGCCATAACAGGTATAAAGCGTAAGACGATCGTCCTCCGTAGGAGAGACATAGCCGTTGTCAGTTTCTTTAAACAGAACCTGTTCTGCCATACGATAGGTAAATTCTCCGTATGACGTTGTTATCACGACAGTATCTCCGACCTTCATCTCACCCAAATGATAAAAGAAAGTATTACAATGAGCCGCGAGCACAACGTTTCCCTTCATTCCCAGATAAACTGAGCCTGTATACTGACAAACGCCCTGCTGAAGAAGCTCTTCAGTATCGCCCCAGTAGACAGGGGCGTCCAAATTAATGGAATCTATCTTGATTTCCGCATACTGCGCTCCGAATGACGGATATATTATTTTACTGCCGTCGTCCAAAACGTCTTCAACCTCTTTCGTATCATATTTTATCTTTCCGATTTCCTCTTTAGGAACGCTGGCGGAAAATATAACGTTCGAGGCATTCATAACCTTTGTAAACGGTACATACCCTGCTCCCGCAATCAAAGCAGCGCAAACTGCAAAAACTGAAACAGGCGTCAGGAATAAAACTGTTTTATTTGATTTTTTTTTCTTTGACATAAACTACTCTCCGGCTTTTCTATTTTTTCTTCCCAAAAGCCATGCTCCGATACCTCCGGCAGCCAATACAGAAGCACACAGCGCCGCCACGCTTTCAAAGCCTAAGTCAGATTCGTCTACCTCAGCTTCTGCGCCTGTCGTCGCCACTACCTTGCCAATCGGAGTTACAAGCTGAACATTACCTTTACTGTCCTTTACAGTCATGATAAAGTTCTTATCTCCGTTCTGCTCAACTGTTATATCAAGACCAAGCTGCTTGCCGGTATTTACAATTTCATTAAGAGATTTGATAAGCTGGTCGTTTGTCATCTTATCCACTACCTGCGCCGCCCAGCTATCGCTTGCCGGAACGTCAAATTTATTATCTCCCTTATTTGACTCGTTCTTTTTATCAGCCTCCTCTTCGGCCTGACCTCTCATTTCATCAAGAGTTTTACCGAAATATTGAAGCGCGATTTCATCTCCGTAGCTTTCAATATTTCCCAATGCTCCTATCATAATATCATATTGATCGGAACTGAAATTATTAGACGCAAGGAAATTACTAAGCTGCTGAACATAAACCTCCAGAAAGCCTGCCGATCTTGCCGCAGCTATAACGTCTTCCTTAGTAGCCGCCGAAGCGGACAAACCTCCGAATGCTATAACGGAAACTGCGGATACTGCCGCGACTGCTCTTTTAAAACTTTTTTTCATTTATATTACCTCCAAAGCTTTTATCTATATTCAAATATTTCATATTATCACTTTACCATTTATATTATATTTTGTCAAGTGTCAAAAACGCCTATTTTGCAAGAAAATATTACCTTTATCGGATAGTTCCGCCGCCTATTACAACATCACCGTCATAAAAAACCACGGCCTGACCGCTTGCCGGCGCTCTCTGAGGCTCGTCAAATTTAACGAGAACTTCACCGTTTCCTGACGGAATAACAACCGCAGCCTGTTCATTCCTGCTGTACCTAACCTTTGCCGTAACCCGCATTTCATCGGAAATTGAATCCAGAGATATCAGATTGACGTCGTAGGCTGTTATTTCTGATTTATAAAGATTGCTTTCATCTCCGATAGTAACAGTATTTTCCAGTGCATTCTTATCCGTTACATAGGCGGGCTTTCCGATAGATATTCCTATCCCCCTGCGCTGTCCTATAGTATAATTAATTATCCCCTTATGCCTTCCGATGACGTCTCCGTCGGCGCTTATGAAATTTCCCTCCTTAATTTCCGCTCCTGTATTTTTCTTAATAAAGGACGCGTAATCTCCGTCGGGAACAAAACAAATATCCTGACTATCAGGCTTGCGTGAATTAATCAAACCCGCGGCTTCGGCAATGCGGCGTATATCGGATTTCTCATATTCTCCAAGCGGAAAAAGAGTCTTCGATAACTGATACTGAGTTAAGCCGTAAAGCACATAGGTCTGATCCTTTGAACGATCCTTAGGCCGTTTAAGTATATATCTGTTTGTTTTATAATCGTATACTCTTTCAGCGTAATGTCCGGTTGCAATATAGTCAAAACCCAATTCCTCGGCACGCCTTAACATCTTATCAAACTTTATATGTCTGTTGCATTCTATGCAGGGATTAGGAGTTTTCCCGTTTAAATAGCTTTCTGTAAACTGATTTATCACTTTTTTCCTGAACGCCTCTTTAAAATTAAAAACAAAATGATCTATGCCAAGCCTATAGCAAACGCTTCTTGCGTCCTCGACGTCGGAAAGCGAACAGCAGGTTCTGAAATCCTCCGATATATCGCCTCCGTCAAAAAGCTTCAGCGTAACTCCGGTTACATCATAGCCGCTGTCAATCAAAAGCTTTGCAGCTACGGAGCTGTCTACTCCTCCGCTCATACCAACCATAACCTTAGCCATTTAAACGTTTTCCTTTCCCAATATCTCAGTTATTTCTGATATATTTCTTATATTTTTCCAGGCCGAAGAACAGATCCTGTCCCATTCGTTTTCCGAAAAACGATCATATACGGCAGCAGTATAGAATCCGGCTGCCGCCGCAGTTTCGATACAATGAAGAGAATCCTCCACAACAAGAGCGTTGCTCTCGGTACAATCCATCTTCTTAGCCGCCTCTATAAAAATATCTGGTCTGTCTTTCCCTGCGCCCACATCTGAACACGTAAGAATAAATTCAAAACAGTCAATAATACCCAACCTTTTTAACGCCGCACTGGCAAGCCGGTTATATGTGGCCGTTGCAACACACATTCTGTAGCCTACGGATTTAAGTTTGTTTATCGTTTCATAAACGCCCTCTTTTAAAGGGATACTGCTGTAATACTGCTCCCTGACTATTTCCTCAATACGGTTTATTATATCCTCACATGACTGCCTGAGTGAAAACTGTGTTTTAAAATAATTCGCCGAAGCCTGTATAGTCATTTTCTTTACTATATCAGAAATTCCGGCGGGAGGGTTTATTCCGTTTTCAATAAGAAAACTCCGGTCAACATTTTCCCAGCAATGCATGGAATCAAGCAATGTACCGTCCAAATCAAAAATCAAACCTTTAATTTTCATTCTTTTCAATCCTTACAGCCGCCCTGAAATCATCATCTCTTGAGCCGGCATTTTTCTGAGAAAGACCGTATATATCCGAGGCCTTCCCTTCAATAGAAATAAAACGCTTTGCTTCCTTTCCGGCTGCCGCAAGTTTAGCCGGAGAAGTCGAAATCGGAATCTTACTGTTACTGCATTCAGCAAGAATTTCCCTGCCTCTTTCATTCATTGCAAGAATTCTTGCATAAGGAGGAAGTATCTTTAAATCCTCGGACCTAACGCCGATTATCATATTCAAAAGTATGCGTCTGAGCCTTGCCATGGTATAACGCTTTGTTTTAACCTGTTCAAGAAGCTTCTTTACCGACGCGGCAGCGTCATATTGCTTTAACCGGTATTCCAGACCTTGTCCGACATCAGGAACCTCTTTAAGCTCGGCAGCCGATATCATACGGAGTTTGTATAATAATATACGGTCAAGATTTCCGATGTCAGAAATTTTGCCTGAATCCAGATTTTCTATATAAGAACGGTAAACAAAATCAGGAACCAGATTTTTGAAGTCCTCAGACTCCATCATTTTGTACCTGATAAAAGAAGCGCTGGATATATTTGATTTTTCTGAAAACGAATCGTGCCGCGCGCCCATACGCGATACCGTAAAAGGCTTAATGGACGATCCTAAAAATCTTATTGCCTTTATATATTCAACCGCAAGAACGTTATTCGGCGAAGCTACAATATCCGCAATTTCACTGCCGTATTTTTCCTTCAGCAAACCGGTAAGCGCAGAAGGATATGTCGTTCCCTTTCGCATTCTTTCCTCCAGATCAGTAGGAGAAATACTCGTAACAGCTTCGGCAGTCTGTAAAAGCAGCGCTGTATCTCCACATTCGCTGCCGAATGATATTTCCTCAACGCAGCCAAGCGAATTCATTATAGAAACCGCGCCTCTGGCATAATATTCTGCCGAAGAAAGAGAATAAACCGACGGAATTTCAATCACAAGATCCGCGCCGCCCTTTAAAGCGCATGACGCTCGGCTGAATTTATCCATAACAGCCGTTTCGCCCCTCTGAACGAAATTGCCGCTCATAACAGCCAATATATGCGTCGCGCCATTTTGCCTTGTCCTGTTTATATGAAAAAGATGTCCGTTATGCATTGGATTGTATTCGCATACTATTCCCGCTATCTTCATTGCGGTCCTCCTTTTTTCTTATATTATAGTATAGCAAAAATAAGGCTATTTTTCAACTGTTTTTATAATTTTGCAGATACGATAAGTCATTGCGGAAACGTCTTGATAAAATTATAAAAACTCTTGCAATTTATCGAAATAAGTTATATAATAATAGTATATGAGAAAATTCAGAAAGGTTGTATTTACTAATGTTAATTTTAGTTGTAAATGCCGGAAGCTCATCATTAAAATATCAGCTTATAGATATGGATGACGAAAAAGTTATAGCAAAGGGAAATTGTGACAGAATCGGAATCGACGGTCATATCTCCCATAAAACATTCGACGGAAGAATACTTGACGAGGATTGCCCGTTCCCTACTCATACGGAAGCCTTTGAAAAGCTTACCGATACTCTTTTAAACAGCAAGGCCTCGGTAATAAAAAGCATGTCCGAAATTTCAGCGGTAGGTCATAGAGTCGTACAGGGCGCCGAAGTTTTCAGTGAAACAACGCTTGTTACAGACGAGGTTATCGACAAGATAGACGAGCTTGCGGAATTAGCTCCCGTTCACAATCATGCTCATGCGCTTGCTCTGAGAGCATGTAAAAAGGTATTTGATCCATCCGTTCCTCAGGCTGTCGTTTTCGATACGGCATTTCATCAGACAATGCCTCCAAAGGCTTATATGTACGGCATAGCCTATCAGGACTATGTAAAATATCATGTAAGAAAGTACGGATTTCACGGTACGTCTCACCGATTTGTATCAATGGCTCTTGCAAAAGCAATGAATAAGGACATTAAGGATCTGAAAATTGTTTCCTGCCATCTCGGTAACGGCTCGTCCATAACCGCTATTGAAAACGGTAAATCCATTGACACTTCAATGGGATTCACGCCTCTTGACGGTATTATAATGGGTACAAGATGCGGATCAATCGACGCTTCCGCAGTTACATACCTTGAGAAAAAGCTTAATATGGGACCGGACGAGATGAGCAATTATCTTAATAAGCAGTGCGGTTTCTTGGGAGTATCCGACGTTTCATCGGATAACAGGGAAATTTACGCGGCTATCAACGAAGGCGACGAAAGAGCAAAGCTGACAGCGGACATGCTTCGCTATGAAATTAAAAAGTTCATAGGCTCGTATGCCGCAATTATGAACGGCCTTGACGCAGTTATCTTCACCGGCGGAATCGGAGAGAATTCATGGGAAGTAAGAGGCGGCGTATGCACAGATATGGATTATCTGGGAATAAAAATAGATCATGAACTGAATAAAACCGTAAGAGGAACGCTTACAAAGCTTTCTACGGAGGATTCCCGTGTGGACGTATGGGTAATTCCCACTAACGAAGAGCTTCTTATCGCGAGAGATACCCTTGCTCTCATAAAAAAGTAATCGCTAAAAAAGACTTGATATAATATCAAGTCTTTTTATATTATACGTCTGACTCGTCTGGATAAGCCGTCTTATTTTCCGATTTGTCTAATAAAGCCTCCTCACATGCCTTAAGCTTCAGCAGATCGCGGATTTCTGCAAGAAGTTCTTCCTCCTTGGTAGGTTTATCAGGAGTCTTTTCAGGAATTTCCTTTTTATGAAAGCGATTTATGACCTTAACGATCACAAAAACACAGAAAGCCGTTATTATAAAGGTAATAACAGCCTGAAGAAAATTTCCTATATTTATATAAGGCTCGTTGCCCCACGGAATAGTAACTCCAAGCTCACGAAAATTTATTCCCGCAAGAATCATACCTATTACAGGCATAAGCATATCGTCTACCAACGAATTTACTATCGACGTAAACGCACCGCCGACAATGACGCCGACAGCCATATCAAGCACGTTGCCTCTTGCTATAAATTTCTTGAATTCTCCGATAATACTGCTTTTTTTCTTTATGGCTTCCGTAACATTTTTCAGCTTTTCTTTTTTTAACGGCATAATTACAACTCCCGGAATGTTTTTTTAAATTATATCATATATTTGTATTTATTTCAATAAAAATGTCAAATTATAAGAATTATTATTGAATCCGCTAATGAGTATGTGAAGAATAACTGAAAACTTTCTTTCGGGTATTTTCTTTTTCAAGCAAATATGTTATAATTAGATAAAAGCCTATTATGATAATTTCCGAACGGCTTGCCTGCGGTATTGCCTTAATAAAAATTCGCTGAAATGTTTTATGCTGAAATTCCGCATTTCATAAATTTTAGAAAGGATATATAAAAATGGGAGTGACAAAACAGGAAGGAAAAAAGCTCTATTTAATAAAAAGATCCGTCGATATAGTTTTAGCTTTACTACTGGCAGCAGCAGCTATTTTCGCAATAAAAACAATAAAAAATGATTTTTCGGATATCGGACAAAAAACAAGCGGCGACGATACGATAAGCGCCCCCGATAACAACGGAGATAAACCGGATAATCAGTCTATCTATGTTTCTGAAGCGATAGATAATGAAAAAATATTTCAAGGCTCTTTAATTGTCGTAAACAGCGAAACCGAATATAAAGGAAACGACGACGGACTTAAAAGTATACTCACAGTAAGAAACGACGCCGATACAGACTGCTATTCCGTTCTGGATAATAACGTTAAAGCACGGACTGAAGCCGCTTCAGCATTAAACAGCATGCTGACTGCATTTAACAAGGAAACAGGTCATAAAGATATTCAGGTTGACAGCGGATATCGTTCTGTGTCCGAGCAAAAAAATATTTATGAAAGCGCTGAAGATAAATCTACAGCGTCAAAACCCGGATTCAGCGATTATCATACCGGTTATTCAATAGATCTTAACGTTATCGACGATGAAGGAAACGGTCTTGACTTTGACGGTACCGGCGATTATGCATGGTTTGAGGAAAATTGCTATAAATACGGTTTTATTCTGAGGTTTCCCGAAGGCAAGGAGGAATTTACCGGTCAGGGATACCGTCCGTGGCATTTCAGGTATGTAGGACAAGCTCATGCGACCTATATGCATCAGAATAACCTGTGCCTTGAGGAATATATAAAGGAATTGAAAACCTACGATTACGACTCAAAACATCTGGAAACAAATGATTCCGACGGAAAAAAATACGAAATTTACTATTTCGCCGCAGATTCTTCAACTTCTATGACCTCGGTAGCGGTTCCGTCAGATTATCAGTATGATATTTCCGGAAACAATACCGATGGATTTATAATTACAGTTCATATGGACAGTCCAACCGAGACAAATAATAATATAGCAAGCGATGAAAACAGCAGTACATAAAAGCGGTTGTCTCCGACCGCCATTTTTTCTTCGATTGCGGATATTTGCTTCCCACCGTTTGCAATCAGAAGTTCCATTCGGTAGTGGCCTGCGGTAAATTTTTCCCACATTTCCAGATGTAATCAATCCTTTGAATTACTCCATATGCCGTTCCCAAATCCCTTTGGAAAGTTCTTCGACTTTCTTGTAGTAAATTTCAATGTCGGCAAGTATGCGCTTTTTCTGCTCTTACAGGTTATTGAAAAACTCAATTTTAACTCCAATTCGTCTTTCATTGATAAGTCCGTTTATCTGACGGACTTTTTTGTTGCCCTTTTTTATGTCGGCTTTTTGTAATCCAATGCTCCTTGCATTTATAAAATAAGTATTTTATTATCAGATAAATTTTTCATTGACTAAAAAATACAAATCTATTATAATAATTTTAGTAGGATCTAAAAGCTGATATCGCGCAAAAGCTCATCAGAAATCAGTTGTTTTCTGTTATTACTTACGGCTGTTTGCCGACGTTGGTTTCAGAAATAAAATACAAGAAAAACAGGAGCCTTTATATGAAATATGTATGTACAGTTATATCGGTTGCGGACATTGTGACTGCAAGAAAGTTTTACGAAAATTTATTCGGATTAGAGGTCGCTCAGGATTACGGAAGGAATATTGCCTTTACCTGCGGTCTGGCATTACAGCAGGATTTTGACTGGCTTGTAAATATACCAAAGGAAAAGCTGTTAAAGAAATCCAACAATGCGGAAATTGTTTTCGAGGAACAGAATTTTGATGGATTTCTGGATAAACTCGCAAAATATCCTGACATTGAATATCTGGGAGAAGTTGTCCAGCATAGCTGGGGACAGCGTGTCATTAGGTTTTATGACTTAGACGGACATATCATAGAGGTCGGCGAGGATATGAAGATAGTTATTCAGCGTTTTCTGAATTCCGGTATGTCTATGGAAGAAGTATCTGCAAAAATGGATGTATCCGTTGAGGACTTGTCAAAGTTATTGAATGGTTAAACCTTAATAAGAATTCAGTTTAACAGCAGTTATTAAATAAAACAATCTGTGAAGTTAATAAATTACTCAGAAATTTAAGACGCATTGCAAAATAGTAGTGATATCGAATTAAACTTATCTATATGTGGATTGACGTAAAAATAAAATCAATCTAATAATGCCGTTATCAAAAAATGGTACATAAATGTAAATAATTATGGTCTATACGATAAAAAGCATTATGTTACATAGGAGGTACAGAAAAAATTGATGAATTGTAAAATAAGAAAATGGAAATTGTCAGACGCAAAAGATTTAGCTTCGGTTATATCAAATAAAAAAATACAGGATAATCTTCGGGACGGATTGCCATACCCTTATACGGAGCAGGACGCGACGGATTATATTTCCGCTATGCTTTCGGAAGATGAAAATGAAACCTTAGCTTTTGCCATTACGATAGACAACAAAGCCATCGGAAGTATTGGAGCTTTTCGGCAGAAAAATATACATAGACATACTGCTGAAATAGGATATTACATTGCAGAGGAATACTGGGGAAAAGGACTTATGACAGAAGCTGTAAAACAAATATGCTCGTATATTTTTGACAAAAGCAACATTGTCCGTATATATGCAGAGCCGTTTTCGTATAATAAAGCTTCATGCCGCGTACTTGAAAAAGCGGGATTTCTATATGAAGGCACATTGAGAAGCAACGCAATAAAGAACGGAAAAACAATTGATATGTTAATGTATTCACGTTTAAAAACCGATAAATGAAAACAGGTCGGTTTTACAAATTCAGGTATTAATACCGCCTTCAGCTAATGACAAGACAGACGCTATGACTACTAAAGGTACTGTAGAGCCGGCGCGTCTGTAAATTAAAATCTGTAAATATATAGGAGAAATAGAAATGTACACTCTTTTACTATTGCTTATTTACATCGCTTTTATAAGTCTTGGTCTTCCGGATTCTCTGCTTGGTTCGGGATGGCCTGCAATACATAACGACTTGAATGTTCCTGTTTCTTTTATGGGGATAGTTTCCATGATAATATCAGGCGGAACAATTATATCAAGTTTATTTTCGGATAAGCTTACAAGGAAGCTCGGTACACGAATAGTAACTGTAATAAGCGTTTTTCTTACGGCAATCGCTCTTTTCGGTTTTTCCATTTCAAATCAATTCTGGAAGATCATTGTGTTTGCAATTCCTTATGGACTCGGCGCAGGAGCTATAGACGCGGCGCTCAATAACTATGTTGCTATCTATTATTCATCTAAACATATGAGCTGGCTTCATTGCTTTTGGGGGGTGGGAACGATTGTCAGCCCTTTTGTTATGAGCTATGCATTAACTAACTCAAGCTGGAACAACGGATACCGCATTGTCGCTTTCATACAGTTCGGTATCGGTCTGCTTCTCCTGGCCACGCTCCCTGCCTGGAAAATCAATACTGAAAAAATCGAGGTAAATGCAAGCGGTATCGGCTTGATCGGCTCACTGAAAATCAAAGGCGTTCCTTTTCTTTTAATTGGATTTTTCGCCTATTGTGCAGCAGAAGCAACGGCAATGTATTGGTCAAGCACCTATTTTGCAGAGGTGAAAGGAATAGCCACGGAACAGGCGGCTCGGTTTGCTTCTCTTTTTTATATAGGTATAACCGTTGGCAGATTTCTCGGCGGATTTTTTATGAATAAGCTCGGCGACAGAAAAATGATTATTCTCGGTACATTCATTTTATCCTGCGGAATTATTTCATTGCTGATTCCCACAGAAAACCCGTTTGCTTCACTCGCCGGCTTTATTATTATCGGATTAGGCTGCGCGCCGATTTATCCCTGTATTATTCATTCAACTCCGAATAATTTCGGTGCGGAGAATTCCGGAGCAATTATCGGAATTCAAATGGCAAGCGCCTATGTGGGTTCAACATTTATTCCTCCGTTATTCGGTCTTCTCGGCAATTTAATAAGTTTTGCAATACTTCCCATATTTATCTTAATTTTTGTTATTTTAATGATAAGTATGATTGAACTGACATTTAAAATCACCGCAAAAGAAAATAGCATTGAGAAGCTTTAACACACGGTTCTCTGTTTCATTAAAAGACAAAAAGCCGGCGCTTTTGCCTTCAGTCTCATATTTATTATTAAAGAAAAGCATAAATACCGTCGAAAATAAAAGCCATTGTTAAAGCATCCCCGTATTCGCATAAATAAATAAGATTGCTAAAAAACAACCCTGCTGAATATATATCAGCAGGGTATAAAAGCCTGACGAAGCAGACAAAAAATTGTCTTAATATTATTTGCACAATACAATAGAAAATGTATTTCCGCTGTTGTCTGATTTCAAGTTCATATAACCTCCCTGTTTAACTGTGATTTCCCTTGCAAGATAAAGTCCTATTCCTATTCCCTCAAAATTTCTGCTGTTCATTCCTCTATAAAATCTGGAAAATATTTTATTACGTTCGTTTTCCGGAATAGGCGGATTTTTATCAGTAACCTCAACAGACGCAAACATTCCATAGCTTTTTACGGTTAAATTAATCCCCGATCCACGCCTCGAATATTTAACCGCATTATCCAGAAGATTAAAAACAGCCTCCGCTGTCCAGTTACGGTCATGGGGAAGTATAATATCTTTTTCTTCCATGTAAATAATTTCATTGCAATTTTTCTTTGCCCTTGCATAAATATCCTTAACGGATTTCATTACAGTTTCATTCAGGCTTTGATTACGAATGTTTAAATGAATCAGGCCGCCTTCTAATCGTGAAATTTTTATCATATTTTCAGAAAGAAAATTCAATCTATCCACAGACATGCGGATTATTTCAATATATTCATCATGCTTTTCCATACTTAACGATTTATCCTTTAAAAAACCGCTGTACATAATTAGATTTGCAATGGGCGTTTTAAGCTGATGAGATATATCAGAAACCAGGGATTTAATATTTTCCTGTTCCTGAATTGACGTTTCATTTTTCTTTTTTAAAATTCTGACAAGCTTTATTATTTTGCTTTGCAATTTAGAAATTAACGTATCCTCGTTGTCCGGAAATACCTCCTTTTCTTCTAATTCAGTCAGAATATCCGTAAGTCTGGATAAATCATGAACAATACCGGCTATATATTTATCGTCCAATCTATGAATACAGAAAATAACCAAGCATAATAAAAGCATTCCGGCTGAGGAGCAAATTAAAGCCTTAAAGCTTTCCGAATAAACGTAAACAAGCGCAGAGCATATTGCAGAAACGATCAAGGAAAATGCAAATATAAACTTGATCCATCCGTTAAAATTTCTTCTATCCATTTCATTCACCGAATGTATAGCCTATTCCGAAAACCGTTATAATATATTCCGGATTTTTAGGATCTGACTCAATTTTCCGCCTTAATCTTCTGATATGTACATTAAGCGTATTTTCATCTACAAAATTTTCATTGCAGTCCCAAATTTTTTCTATTATAGAATTTCGTGTAAGAACCTGCCCCTTGTTTTTTATCAGCAGCTCTAACAGCTTAAATTCGGTGACGGAAAGCTTTATCGGTCTGTTATTCAGCGCCGCCTGCATCCTGTAAAAATCTACAGACAAATTCTTATAGCAAAAAATATCGTTTTGCTTACTGCCTTGACTGCGCCTTAAAACTGCTTTTATACGCTGATTTAAAATTTCCACTGAAAAGGGCTTAGAAATATAATCGTCGCATCCATATTTAAAGCCTTCTATCATATCATTCTCAGTATCATTTGCAGTAAGAAAGATAACGGGTATATCCGAGGTTTTCCTGATATAGCCGCAAAGCTCAAGCCCGCTGCCGTCCGGAAGATTAACGTCAAGAACAACTAAATCATATTTCCGATTGAGTTTATCTTTAGCCTCTGATACTGAATATACGCAGAATGCCTCATACCCATGATTTTCAAGATAAACCTTAATTCCTCCGCAAATTATAACGTCGTCCTCAACTATAAGAATGCTTTGCATATAATTTCACCTCAAATAGATTATAGCATAAAAACTGCGCGCCGTAAAGCGCGCAGTTTTAAATTTTATTCGCCGCTTCTCAGACGTTCCGTAACGCTTTCCTTTGAAAGAGTCCTGTAAACGGCGGCTGGAACGAGCATGCATATTGCCAATATAACTACCGCAATTCCAATCATCAGTTCCCACGGATAATTAAAGACAGCATAGTCCGCAGTTTTCTGAGCCAGTCTTGCCACAGCGTAAACTATAGCGTTTCCTAAGGTCAATATCAAGCCGATTGTAATTGTACCGTAATAAACGCCCTCGAACATAAGCATTTTCCTTATCTGCTTTTTTGTCATACCTACGCTTTCCATAACTGCAAGCTCCTGCCTTCTCGTAAATACTCCGGTCAGCATAACGTTTATGAAGTTTATAACACCGATCAGTATAAGTATAATTGAAATTCCCGCAGTGAGTACGTTCATAGACGTCATGGACGATTTAAAATCCGATATCATTTCAGATTTAACATCAAGGTGCAGAACGGAAGGATTAGTTTTGGTAAGTTCTTTTATCCTCAAAGTCACATAGCTTTCAGCCTTAGGATCACAGTCGGCAATTATATTATCCACCGACAGATTGTCTGAAAGCCTTTCGATAGCGCTGTCGCTTACCAAAATGCATGCCGGCGCTCCTCCCATCTGCCAATAATATCCTATATTTATACCATAATCCTCATTATAAAGCGGGCATGATCCAACTTCTAAAGATATTGATTTGTTGCTTTTCGTGTCAGTCAATGTAATGCTTTTCCCTTTAACCCGGTCTGCCTGTTCCTTTGTTTTTACATAACCCAGAAAACAAATCTCCCCCTTTTCAAAACGGTCGATATCAATTTTCTGAGAAGCCTTTTTATTATATAGCTCCATCATATTCCGGTCAACCGCAATAACAGGCGCAGCATACGGGTTTTCATTATAATACGAAATCATATCCTGAATCTCGTTCTTATCCTCGGCAGTATTTTCAATGAACGGCATAAATAATTCTTCGTCAAACTTTATATTTGCGTCAACAGAATGGTTTACCATTACCCTTTCCACTCCGTCTATCCTTCTTATATCTTCCGCAAGCTTATTCGCGGCTTCAACAAAGATTTTTTCCTGTTCATCGCTGTTTTCGCTGCCGCCTGAGTTAGTATATACAGTATAATCGTTAGGAAGATAAAAATTAACGTAATTCTCAAGCTTCATGCTGCCGATAAAAGCATTAGTGGAAAGAAACGCCATCGTTCCCATAAAAAGAGAAGCAAATACAAGCGAGGCTCTTTTCTTTTCCCTAAATACGTTCCTATATGCCATTTTATAAAGCTTGCCGCCGTCTGTTGATTTTTTCGGCTTGATTTTTTCCGAATTCTGACCGTTATATTTCAAGGCTTCTACCGGAGAAACTCTGCCGGCCAGTCTTGAAGGCTTTCGACAGCTTAAGGCAACGGTTATTATACCGAATAAAACAGTACCGATATATATAAACGGATTAAAGCTTATGTCTGTAGGCATAGCCCCGCTTCTGCCGCTGCCAAACATTTCCAGTGCATAAGGCACTACAGCAAATGAAATGACCGTACCCAGCGCTATTCCTATAGGAATACCGAAAACAGATAACCTCAAAGCCTGATTTTTAACAATTTTCCTTATTTGTTTAGGAGAAGTACCGATAGTTTTAAGCATGCCGTAAAAGCGTATATCCTTTGTTACCGATATATACATAACGTTATAGATAAGCAGATAACCGCTGAGTATAATAATCAAGCCTATCATACCTATAATTACGGCCATAACTATGAAATTCGATCCGTTTTCATCCTGAACATCATAACTGCTTATTATTTCCTGACCTTTTTCAAGAGTAAGCTTTTCCGAAAGCTCGTCCAGTAATTTTGCCTGTGAACCGGTTTTAGACGACATTGATAAAGTTCCGTTATCTTTGACCGTCAATCCCAGACTATCTGTATAAGCTTTGGAGACGAATCCCTGAAATCCTCCGGCCGTAAAGCTGTAATCTGTAAAATAGCCGGACAGGCTGAAGACTTTTTCATTTCCTCCGACAGTTACCGCTATATCCATACCTATCTCCGGTTTTTTTAAATCTAATGCGTCCAGAGCAGCTCTTGAAAGCATAATTTCACTTTCTCCGGAAGGATAGGATCCCTTAATATCACTGACGGCCGGCGAGAAATTTTCATCGAATTCAGTTTTATTATAATAATCCAGCGCTATTACCGTTTCAGAATTCTTTTTGCTTTGCGCTGTTCCCGTATTGATTTTTATACCGGCTGCGTTCAGGTGTATGCATTCTCCAGCCTTTAAAATTTGATCCTCTGTAGGGTTGTCAAGATAAATAGTTGATTTTGTACCCTGCTCTCTCAGCATCATTATATTCATGTTTTTTCCAAGACTGAAGCCTATACTGAATACCGTTGTAAACATGAAGGTAGTAAGTATAATGGCTAATACCGCAAACATATTGCGAATCCGGTTTTGCTTTAACGAACGACGGCTAATGCGTTTTACAGCTTCCTGATTATTGTTTTTAAGCATTTTTATCACCCCAATTCCACTTTTCCGTCCTCAATGCGTATCATACGGTCAGCCATAAGGGCGATTTCCTCATTATGCGTTATCATAACTATTGTCTGATTAAATTCTCTGCTCGTAACTTTAAGAAGCGATATAACGTCCATGCCTGTTTTACTGTCAAGATTACCGGTCGGCTCATCTGCAAGTATTATCGCTGGCTTCGATGAAAGAGCGCGGGCTATTGCAACTCTCTGCTGCTGCCCGCCTGAAAGCTGGTTTGGCATTGCCTTGAGTTTCTTATCAAGTCCGAGAGTTTTTATTATCGTATCAACATAATTTTTATCAATCTCCGAGCCGTCAAGCTCAATAGGCAATACAATATTTTCATATACATTCAGAACCGGCACAAGATTGTAGTTTTGAAATACAAAACCTATATTTCTTCTTCTGAATATTGTAAGCTCCTCGTCGTTCATTTTAAATATTTTTTTACCTGAAACCTCAACATTACCCGAAGTAGGTCTGTCAAGACCTCCCAGCATATTTAAAAGCGTTGATTTGCCGCTGCCGGAGGTTCCTATAATAGAAACAAATTCACCGTCCTCAATATTTACAGATACATTATCAAGCGCCTTTACCTCGCTTTCCCCTGTCCCATATATCTTGCAAAGCTTTTCTGCAGTCAGAATACTCATTATAATAAATCTCCTTTCCTTTGATGCTTTTATTATATCATGTACTTCTTACATTCTTATTACGTTTTTTCTGAAAATTTCATTAAATAATAAGATAAGCAGCAAAAAAATAAACCGCCGTATATAGCGGCAGCTTATTTGATTATTTATCTTAAAGTTTTCCTATATTCAAGGGGCGTACAGCCCATCGTCTTTTTAAATATCCTGTTAAAGTTTGAAATATTATTAAAACCGCTTTTAAACGCCGCCTCGGAAGCTGTCATATCAGTATCTGCAAGCATTTCACATACTGATTTTATCCTTAGTCGATTAATATATTCTATTGCGCCCATACCCGCCGCGTGCTTAAACTTGCTCATGAAACAGCTTTTACTCAAATGCGCTATATCCGCGAGCTGTTCAATTGTTATATTTTCGTTAAAACTCTCCCTTATATATTCAAGAACACGACGTATGCTATCATTTCCGACAATATTTCTTTTACATAAATGATGAGTACATTCATTTTCAATTAATAACCAAAACAATTTCAATAGCTCGCTCTTCAATATAAGGTCAGATTTTGTATTATTTTCTACGGAACAGGAAATAATACATGATAAAGATTTCCTGATTTTATTATAGCCCGGATAAGCTATAGATATCGGCAAATCAATTTCATCATATCCCAATATTAATGGACGTATAAGCTCAGAGCCGCTTCTATCGTCTAAGCTTCCCAGCATACTTTGATTAAAAACAACAGTATCATAAATCAGCTTACTATCATTAGGATATATGGAATGAATCATATTAGGACGTATTATAATTATATCGCCGGGTTTAGCTTTTATCAGACTGGTTCCGCATTTAAAGTCACCGGTACCGCTTATTATAATATTTATTTCAAATTCAGAATGCCAATGTAACGGAACATACAAAAAGTAATCCGGTATAATGCATTTATAATAGCTATACGGAACAAGAATTGAACTATGCCGTCTTTTTTCTTCAATGGATTCCATCTTATTAATCTCCCGAAATATTATAGTATCATAATTCGATACTATAACAGTAGAACTTAAGCTTAATAAGTAGTATTATATCATATATAAGCAAAACGGTCAATACATATTCATAAATCAAAAAGGAGTGCGTTTATATGTCAAAATGGCTTGATAATGCAATATTTTATGAAATTTACCCTCAATCCTTCAAGGATTCTAATGCAGACGGAATCGGCGACTTTCAAGGAATTATAGAAAAACTGGATTACATCAATGAACTTGGCTGTAACGCCCTATGGATTAATCCGTGCTTTGAATCACCTTTCGGAGACGCCGGCTACGACGTGTCAGATTATTGCTCTGCAGCCCCCAGATACGGAACTAACGAGGATCTAAAGCGGATCTTTACCGAAGCTCATAAACGCAATATGCATGTTCTTCTGGATCTTGTTCCCGGTCATACGTCAGTAGAGCATAAATGGTTCAAGGAATCAATGAAAGCCAAGCGCAACGAATACAGCGATCGCTATATATGGACAGACAGTATATGGGAAGAGCCTGAAGGAATGGGTTGTATACGAGGAATATCTGACAGAGACGGTTCCTGTGTTGTTAATTTCTTTTCTCATCAGCCGGCGCTTAATTACGGATTCTACAAAATAGACCGCCCGTGGCAGCAGTCTATGGACGATAAAGGTCCGCGCAATACCCTTGAGGCAATGAAAGACGTAATGCGTTTTTGGCTTAATATGGGGTGCGACGGATTCCGTGTGGATATGGCCGGATCATTGGTAAAAAATGATGAGGAGGGTAAGGGAACGATAAAGCTCTGGCAAAATGTAAGAGAATTCCTTGACCGTGAATTTCCAGACGCGGCAATGGTTTCCGAATGGGGCGAGCCTGATAAATCCCTGCTGGGCGGTTTTCATATGGATTTTCTGCTCCATTTTGGACCGTCACATTATAATGATTTATTCAGATGTGATGAGCCATACTTTTCAATCAGGGGAAAAGGCGATATATCAGAATTTGTAAATAAATATAAAGAAAGCTATGAAAAATCTCAAAGAAAAGGTCTGATTTGCATTCCGTCGGGAAATCACGATATGGACAGGCTTGCAAAACGTCTGAATGAAAATGAATTAAAAATAGCATTTGCCTTTTTATTATCTATGCCGGGAGCCCCGTTTATTTATTACGGCGATGAAATCGGCATGAAATATATTGATAATCTGGAATCTGTTGAAGGAGGATACGACAGAACAGGTTCGCGCTCCCCTATGCAGTGGGATAATTCTACTAATGCCGGATTCAGTTGCGCGCCGTCGGAGAAGCTTTATATTCCCGTTGATATATCAAAAGAGCGTCCTACAGTTGAACAACAGAAAGCAGACGATAATTCGTTATATAATGAAATTAAAAAACTCATTAAAATCAGGAAGTCATATAAATCTCTGCAAAGCAAGGGTGAAATAGAATTTATTTGTGCTGAGAAACATAAATATCCGTTTGCATATATAAGGAGCTTTGAAAATGAAAAAATTCTTGTTATTTTAAATCCCTCCAATAATAAACAAGATTTTAATTGTAACTTAACTCTCAAAAATACCGTTTATTACTTTGGAGAAGAAATAACAAGCGACAACGGAACAAT
The DNA here is from genome assembly GCF_054655175.1 of Ruminococcus sporogenes. Lineage (NCBI taxonomy): Bacteria > Bacillati > Bacillota > Clostridia > Eubacteriales > Oscillospiraceae > Ruminococcus > Ruminococcus sporogenes. The sequence goes on from NZ_BAAHOA010000003.1 coordinate 285,605, forward strand.
ATCTGTTCCGGGGACATCAGCAGGATTTTATTTAATTTAAAAATATTCTGAAAAAAGGATTGCTAATGAATAGGCAATCCTTTTTATTAATTATGATGGTGCGCTGAACTTCAAACGGATTGCGTTGACGATCTGCTTGTTAAAATCGTCCACGCAAGGACAGTAAAAGTAAAAATACGATAAGTTCGGTGAAAATGGAAAAATCATTTATTTGAACATATGGACGGGTTTGTCAATTGTTGCACAATAAATAAAACGCCTCAATTGAGGCGTTTTTAAATAAATATTTATTCTTTCGTTTCTGCTTCCTCTGATTCAGCCGCAAGCTCAATATCATCAAAATCAAATTCGAGACATGAACCGCAGTTGGGACAATCAATTGAGCCTTCTTCGAGCATATACTCGTCCAGAATCACAGTATCTCCGCATTCAGGACAACAAACCTCATAAAGCTCATCATTATCAAAGTCATAATCTTCGTCTTCATCTTCGCAGTCACATTCGCAATCGCAGCCGCAGTCGTCAAAGTCATACAGATCTTCTTCAACCTCGCCTAAATCCGAATCCAGAATATCACAAAGCTCAGAAAGCTCGTCTACCTGCGCCTGAAGATCGTCAACACAGTTGACCATTTCCTGCATAACCTCTGTCATTTTCACAAGAGCCTTACCCTCTTTTGTGGTGGTATCAATTTCCATACCGTCAAGCAAGCCCTTTAAATATGACATTTTTTCAGTAAGCTTCATAAGAATCTCCTTTCACAGCTCAAAATAACCTGCCGCATTTTAGGCGGCGGCACGCCGATTTTAATAAAATTATGCTCTTTCCATGTATTCGCCCGTTCTTGTATCGATGCGAACTCTATCTCCTTCATTAATGAAAAGCGGAACTCTTATCTCCGCACCTGTTTCAAGAGTTGCAGGCTTTGTAGCGTTTGTAGCAGTATCACCCTTTATTCCGGGCTCTGTTTCAGTAATCTCAAGCTCTACAAACGTCGGAGGCTCAACAGCAAATACGTTACCCTTGTAGGAGCAGATCTTACAGATCATTTCTTCCTTGACAAACTTAAAATTATCTCCAAGTACATCCTCGCCGATCGGAACCTGCTCATAAGTTTCGGTATCCATAAAATAATAAAGCTGACCGTCGTTATAGGAATACTGCATGTCCTTTCTTTCAATGAAAGCCGTCGGATATTTATCTGTCGGATTAAATGAACGCTCGACAACAGCGCCTGTGATAACATTTTTAAATTTGGTTCTTACGAAAGCGGCGCCCTTGCCGGGTTTTACATGCTGAAATTCTATAACCTGAACAACGTTTCCGTCTAATTCAAATGTAACGCCATTTCTGAATTCGCCTGCTGAAATCATATAACTCTCCATTCACCGCTTAATAGCTAAAAAGCGGTTACCGTCCTTGCGGCTGACGGTACGCCGAAATTTAAGAAATAAGCAGCAAAAATTGTCTATTAATAAACAATATGCCAAAAAAGCTTATAATAATAACTTACAATTTATTGTACTACAAATTTCATTTTTTTGCAATACCCTTTTATAAAATTATCATTTTTTTAGGGCATTTTGTTAAATTTTCACATGACTTTTCAGTTACAACAACGAAATCCTCTATTCTGACTCCAAATTCACCCGGCAAATAAATTCCCGGTTCAATCGTTACTATCATATTTTCCGACAATAAATCCTCAGATTTAGACGAAGCAGCCGGATGCTCGTGTATTTCCATACCAACCCCGTGACCGAGCGAATGACCGAAACATTCTCCAAAGCCTGCGTCCTCTATAAACCTTCTTGCCGAAAGATCGAGTTCCGATCCGGTAATTCCAGCTCTTACAGTCGCAAGAGCTTTAAGCTGCGCTTCATAAACCACGTCGTAAACCCTGACCATCTTTTCAGACGGTTCACCTACGCACACTGTTCTTGTCATATCGCTGTGGTATCCGTCATAGACCGCTCCGAAATCCATAAGAACAAAATTACCGTTTTTCACTGCTGTTTCTGACGGTACGCCGTGAGGCATGGACGTATTGCTTCCGCATAACGCTATAGTTTCAAAGGACAGGGCTTCCGCGCCGTTTTTCAGCATTTGACCGTCAAGAGCCAGAGAAATTTCACGCTCTGTTACGCCCGGCTTTATAAAATTAAGAATTTCGTCAAAAGCCTTTTCCGCAATTTTCTGCGCACTCTTGATTTTCTCAATCTCGTCTGAACTTTTAACCGATCTCATTACAGTTATATTATCGCTCAATTCATTATCTTTTATAAAATCAAATTCAGGAAATTTTTTCTCATAAAAAGCTATCTGGCTTAAAGTCATATCTGCGGCCTCTACGGCTATACTGTGAGCGTTATGCTTTTTCATAAGCTGCGTTATCTGTTCCTTAAGATTTTCCTGTTCAATCACTCTACAGCATTTAACCGTATTTCTTGCCTTTTCAACATACCTGAAATCAATCAGCAGATAGGCGCAGTCCCTGAAAATCAAAATAATTCCCGCCGATGATTTCATACCGGTAAAATACCGGCGGCTTGTATCCGATGTTATCATCGCACAGTCTGCGTTATCAGGCAAGCTTAGCATTTCGATCCTATTCAATCTTTTACGCCTCCTGAGAATACTTTACAAGCGCGTCCATTGCCATAAGATAACTTCCGAAACCGAATCCTGATACGCTTCCCTTGCATACGGGAGCTATCACTGAATTCTTTCTGAATTCGTCCCTGGCAAACACGTTGCTTATATGTACTTCAATAACCGGTATATTTATCGCCGATATAGCGTCGCGGATAGCATAGCTGTAATGGGTATATGCTCCGGCGTTCAGAACAACTCCGTCATATGACCGTGCCGAATGAAGTCTGTCTATGATCGCGCCCTCGTGATTTGATTGAAATATTTCACATTTGACATTCAGCTCGTCCGCCTTATCCATAACGGCGGCGCTTAGCTCAGAATATCCGTCGGTTCCGTAAATTCCCGGCTCTCTTTCACCGAGAAGATTAAGATTCGGACCGTTTATAACAAGTATCTTTTTCATTGTCATTATCCTTTCTGATTAAAACCCGTATAGCATTGTTTCATAGTCAATGCGTCCTCTGCCTGAGTTCCGGCGCTTTCGCAGATAAATACCGGAGAAAGATTTTTCCTTGAAATAATTTCCATCAATGGTTCAAAATCCGGTCCATATTCCTTATCCTCAAACGTCAAATGCTTTTTTTCTCCTCCGGGGTTTGTATACATAATTTTAGAAAAGTGACTATGAAACATCTTAAGCCTGTCCTCACCTATGGCGTCGGCAACCTTGACAATCATAGCTTCATAATCTGAGGCTGTTTTAATTCCGCCGAAGGTTCTAGCGTTCAGGTGCCCGAAATCTATGCAGGGAATAAAAGTTTCGTCCAGTTTACAAAGCTCTAATACTTCCTCAAGCGTTCCAAGCTGGTTTACCTTTCCCATTGTTTCGGGACAAAAGTGTATAGCCTCAAAGCCCTGTTCAACAGCCTGTTTTCTTGCTTTAATTAGCGTTTCCTTAGCAAGCTCAAGCGCTTCCTCACGACTTATTTTTGAACACGAACCGCTGTGAATTACTATTCTGTCCGCACCCATACGCATTGCCGCGTCGCAGCTTTGTAATATGTATTTTATACTGTTTTCACGTTTTTCTTCCTCAACTGAAGAAAGAGATATAAAATACGGAGCATGAATAGAAAGTCCAATACCGTTTCGCTCCGCTGCTGAACGAACAGTCTGCGCCGTCTTATCGCTCACCCTTACTCCGCGCCCGCACTGATATTCATACCAGTCAAGCCCAAGTTCCTTAAGATATGACGGAGCGTCCGCAGTTGATTTATATTTAGCGGAAAAGCTGTCCGAGTTTCCCGCAGGTCCGAATTTAGCTGACATAATAACTATTTTTCCTCCATTTTTAATTTATAGTAAGTCTGTATTATTTATTTTGAAGCTTCGGCAGAAACGGTTTTTCAGCCCATCTTTTAAGCTTGAAAAATCTTGTTTTCTCATGCTCAATAGGGAAAACAAAAATTCCTCTGATATTTTTAAGATTTGCCCCAAGCATATCCGTAAAAATCTGGTCGCCTACAACCGCAAGCTGTGAAAAGGGTATCCCCAATTTCACCTGAGCCCGGTTGAAGCCGCTTGATAACGGTTTTTTTCCCTCGCTTATAAAATTAAGCCCCAGCATGTCCGCAAAAGGCTTTACTCTTTCCGGATGATTGTTGGATACTATAATTAACTTTATACCGAAGCTTTTCATTTCCTTCAGCCACTCCTCGACGCCTTTACCGGGAACAGGATTATCATGGGTTGTAAGAGTATTGTCAAGATCAAGTAAAAGTCCTTTTATATTATTTTTAAAAAGAAATTCAGGCGTAATATCGTTCACGCGCCTGAAAGCAAAATCCGCTTTAAAAAGCATATCTTCTGTTCCTTTCGCCTAAGGATAGCCGTTTAAACGGCTATCCCCTGATATAATTATACACAAAAGTCATGTCGAATTTAAGAAAATAAATAAGTACGGTAAAAACAAAAAAGCGAGCTTTCGCCCGCTTTTTTCTCTTTGCACCAAGATTGCAACGCAATCGTTAATACTGATCAATATTTACGCTTACGAGCTGCCTCAGACTTCTTCTTACGTTTAACTGAAGGCTTTTCGTAATGTTCTCTTTTACGAACTTCAGCAATAACGCCGTCCTTAGCACAGGATCTCTTAAAACGCTTAAGAGCCGTGTCTAATGATTCGTTCTTACCAACGCGAACTTCTGCCACTGTTTTCCCTCCCTTTGCCTCAAAGACAGAGGTTTTTAGATGCAAACTTCTCTGCTTCTAAATATATACTAATCATTCCGCAGAAACAGCGGAAATGTCAGCTTTTCAAACCTTGTTTTGCTGCAACAGCAGATTTACTTGTAACTTATTATTCATTTTATCATAAATTGCTATTATTGTCAAGCTTTTATTTATGGAAAGTTAAAATTTGTTACTTTACAACAAAATTTATAAGTTTATTTGGTACATATATCTGTTTAATAATTGATTTACCGTCAACCGACTCCCGAATCCTTTCGTCTTTCAGCGCATCTGATAAAACAGCTTCTTTATCTCCGTCCTTGACAACATTCATCTTAGCCTTAATCCTGCCGTTGACCTGCAAAACTATCTCTACCGTATCCTCAACGCAAAGCTTTTCATCATATTCCGGCCACGGCTGTTCGTTCAGAATTTCTCCGAAACTATTAAGATACATTTCCTCAGTAATGTGAGGAGCAAACGGATTCAGCAGTAAAAGAAGTGTTTTCAGTTCAGCGCGGTTAATCTTACCGGTTGAATTTATATCGTTAAGCAAAGCCATCATTGCGGCAATTGCCGTATTGAACTTCAGACTTTCAATATCTTCAGTTACCTTTTTAATTGTCTTATGGAATGCGGATACAAGCTCTTTTCTGAATTCATCGCCTTCGATAAGACACTCCTGAAGCGCCCACACTTTGTCGAGGAATCTCTTACAGCCTTTAATGCTTGACGGGCTCCACGGAGCTGTTTTCTCAAAATCTCCGATAAACATTTCATAAAGCCGAAGCGTATCGGCCCCGTATTCCTTGACAACATCGTCGGGATTAATGACGTTGCCTCTTGATTTGGACATTTTCTGTCCGTCCTCGCCCAATATCATACCATGCGAGGTACGCTTCATATATGGTTCCTTTGTAGTTGTTACGCCTATATCATATAAGAACTTATGCCAGAATCTTGAATAAAGCAAATGCAGCGTAGTATGCTCCATACCGCCGTTATACCAATCCACAGGCATCCAGTAGTCAAGAGCCTCCTTAGAAGCAAGACGTTCTTTATTTTTAGGATCACAGTACCTGAGATAATACCATGATGAACCCGCCCACTGAGGCATTGTATCAGTTTCCCTCTTTGCAGGTCCGCCGCAGTGAGGACAAGTAGTATTTATAAAGCTTTCAAGAGTTGAAAGCGGACTTTCACCATTATCCGTAGGCATATAGCTGCCTACATCAGGCAGAGCTAAAGGAAGCTGATCCTCCGGAACCGCTACCCATCCGCATTTTTCACAATGAACTACCGGAATAGGCTCGCCCCAATAACGCTGACGTGAGAATACCCAGTCACGCAGCTTATAATTAACCTTTGAATGACCTTTGCCGTTTTCCTCAAGCCATTCCTTTATTTTTACCTTAGCCTCCTCCACGGTAAGACCGTCAAGAAAACCGCTGTTTGTCATAATTCCCGTTGCACAATCGGTAAACGCTTCCTTTTCAATATCACCGCCCTTGACAACTTCAATAATAGGAAGACCGAAAACCTTTGCAAACTCATAATCTCGGGTATCATGCGCAGGAACAGCCATAATTGCTCCTGTTCCATAAGTCATAAGAACATAATCTGAAATAAATATAGGAATTTCCTTACCGTTTACCGGATTAACGCCCTTTACTCCTTTAAGCTCAACTCCGGTTTTGTCCTTGTTCATTTCCGTTCTGTCAAAATCTGATTTTTTAGCAGCTTTTTCCTGATAAGCTTTAATTTCTTCTATATTTTCAAGCCTGTCCGCCCATTTTTCTATATAAGGATGTTCGGGAGCAATAACCATATATGTAGCGCCGAAAAGCGTATCAGGTCTTGTCGTATAAACAGTCAATATATCGCCGGCAGTTGATCCGAAATTAACCTCGGCTCCGGTAGAACGTCCTATCCAGTTTATCTGTGTTGATTTTATTCTGTCAAGATAATTCACCTCTGACAGATCGTCCAGCAGGCGCTGAGCATACTCGGTAATTTTAAGCATCCACTGCGACTTTACTTTTCTGATTACCTCTCCGCCGCATCGTTCACAGCATCCGCCTACGACCTCCTCGTTGGCAAGAACAACCTTGCATGAGGTACACCAGTTTACAGCCATTTCCTTTTTATAGGCAAGCCCCTTTTTAAACATCTCTAAAAATATCCACTGAGTCCATCTGTAATATTCGGGATCGGTGGTATCAACTTCTCTTTCCCAGTCGAATGAAAGTCCCAGCATTTTAAGCTGATCCTTGAAATGAGCAATGTTTTTCTTTGTTACCACAGCCGGATGTATCTTATTCTTTATGGCGTAGTTTTCAGTCGGCAGACCAAAGGCGTCCCAGCCCATAGGAAAGAGGACGTTATATCCCTCAAGACGTCTTTTTCTTGAAACTATATCCATAGCCGTATAAGGGCGCGGATGACCTATATGAAGTCCCTGACCTGATGGATAGGGGAATTCAACAAGCGCATAAAACTTGGGTTTAGAATAATCGGTTCCCGCCCTGAAGGTATTATGCTCGTCCCAATACTGCTGCCATTTTTTCTCAATGGCGGTAAAGTTATATTTTTCACTCATTTATATCATTCCTCTTCTTATAGTAGTATCAAACCTATGCAAGAAAAAGCGGCGGCTATTTTCCGTTGCCGCTGAAAAAACCGGACCATTTATTAGTGAAGTGTTTTTTTACATTTGAGCTGAAGCAGATGATAACGGCGCATATCGTATCAACTATACCCTCGATCAGATAAAGCCAGTTGTCACTGAAATTCGTTATATTATTTTTTAGATTTTTTAAAACAATTAAAAGCACAACAACCGCAATAATGTAATTCACATACATAAGACCTGTATAAAGCAGGGCGGCTTCCGCGGCAGCTATAATAACGTCTAAAACCGAGCCTCCTAAAATCAGGTTCAGAACCGACTTTGCAATAAAATAAACACCTACAATAAGAGCAATACTTCTGCCCTGCCGGTTATTTGTCTTCAATCTGATCACCCTCCGTCAGAAATCTCTCAATATCAATTTTTTCTCCGTCAGCCCACAGTCTCTCAAGCTGATAGTAATCTCTTGTTTCCTTATAGAAAACATGCACAACTATATCCCCGTAATCAAGAATAACCCAGCTTGAACCGTTATAGCCTTCTGTTCTGTTAGGCTCTACACCGTTCTGAGAAAGCTGATATTCAACTTCCTCGGCAAGCGTTTTGGTATGAGTTGTACTCGTACCGTTTGCTATAACAAAATAATCCGCCAAAATCGTCAGATCAGTAATCTTTATAGCCTTAATACTCTCCGCCTTTTTATTATCAAGAGTTTTTATGATTGTTCTAAGCATTTCATCCTGAGTCATATATTCTCTCCTTTTTTAATTAATAGCCGTAATTATCATAGCTGTCATAATTATCGTATCCGTCATTATATACATCGTCGCTGCCGTATACCGACTCGGTAATCGGCTCGGTGGTTTTCTTGCTTTCACCCGGAGTAGCGCCGTCGGCTATTTCCTGCAAGGTATCCTGATTTTCATCATAAATATCCGTATTGTAATAATCCGATTCAATAAGCTCGGTAATCGAAAGCGAATCATAGGAAAGCTCGGGCTGATACGGTCTGAAATATTCATTAATCACATCTATGGTCGCGTTTTTATGAATCGACCATACTGAATAATCTCCGTAATACGTCGCCTCTCCCGGAACCATGTGAACCGTTACATCATCAAGATCAATGCTGCTCCCGAAATCCGAAAGTATGCTCATTTCCTGGAGAGTCAGGTCAGTTCCGATATATCCTTTATTATACACCTCAGTCAGAAATTTAGTCAATTGGATAGGACCTAAATCCAGCGCCTTTTCCATTGCCGCTGCAAGAAATATTCTCTGAGCCTTAACTCGTCCTATATCTCCCTCGTTATAGCCCTTTCTGGCACGAACGAAAAGCTCCGCCTGCTCGCCGTTTAAAACCTGTTCACCAGGATACAGCACCTTATCGTATGAATATATTACCTGCTCCGGTAAATTTATGGGAATACCGCCTATAATATCGACCATATCAACAATATCGTCGCATCCGGTGGTTATATACCTGTCTATCGGTATTCCGAACGTATCTCTTACAGCGTCAACCACTCTCTGGATAGGTATAAGATTTTCGTCTCCGAGGGTATAAACACTGTTTATCTTGCCGGTTTCACTGTTAGTGAAATCCGGAACGAAACTGTCGCGCGGTATCTGTAGTATATTGATTTTGTCGTTTATTATATCAAAATGGAAAAGCATGATAACGTCTGAATTAGAGCGTGTTTCGTCGAATCCAAGACACAAAACCGTAAACTGTCCTTCTATTATCTGGTCGTTTGTAAAATCTCTCTTATCGTCTATTTCTCCCGCGTTACTATTAAGTTCATAGCTGTTCGTATCTTTTGAAAGCTCTCCCTCGACGCCTACCATAGGCCTACGTGATTTTACCCAATTAATTATTGAAATATATTCGGTGTATGTACCGCCGCTTTTGTCAGTCTTTGAAACTGCGATAATCGGTATATTCAACACCATAACGGCTATAATGATTATTCCGACGATAATTGAAACAGCAATAATAATTTTTTCCTGAACAGAGGATTTTCTTTTCTTTTTCCCAGAAACCTTTGCGTTATTATTTTTGCTACTACTAATCTTGTTTGCCATTACTTTTTCTCCTTATTTTTCTTACGGATTAGGTATAAATAATTATACTGATTATAAGCTTCAATCGAGTATTCAGGAATATAACCGTGCTTCTTCACCACGCTTGAAACGGAAAATCCGACCGCCTCAAGCATAGCCTTGTAAAAATCAGAATATGCCAGCTTTCTCATTTTTTCAACGTCTTTATAATCCCTGTCCTTAGAAATAAGATCTGCAAGATAGGTTATTTCCTCAAGCTCGGACATTCCCGCTCTGCCGATTGTATGAAATCTGACGGCGTTTATTATATCTCTGTCCGCGACGCCCAAACTCTCCTGTATATAAAAAGAGCCTGCCGGAGCATGCCAGAGAGGCTTTGAAGCAAGCTCCGCATTTGTGATATTACCGCAATTGAGCATAAGCCTTTTAAGCTCGCCGTTATCTTCTTCCTTGCATATATCATGCAAAAGACCCGCGGCGTACGCACGGTCAGGATCGACTCCGTATCTGAATGCAAGCTTACGCGCCTCTGCGGCAACATTCAAAGAATGATTATACCTCTTTTTAGACAGACGACTGTGCAAAAGAGTTTTTATACCGTCAACATCAAACATTTATAATACTCCTTGATAAAGCCCAGACTTACTTATATAAATTTTTCAGTATTATATATTTTACTACTTTTCCGTTCAAATAGCAAGATAAATCACAATTATTTTTTATCATTTTACGCAATTCTGTTGAAGAAATTGTAATGACGTCGGCATTTATCACAATACATTTTCCGTATTCTGACAGCTTATCAGACATTTTCAACAATTCATTAATATCGTCGCCTGTACGGGAAATTGCCGCTACAGACGTATTTTTAAGAATTTCGCGGTATCTGAACCAAGTTTCAAAGCTCAAAAGCATGTCGCTTCCCACCAGCCAGTAAAGCTCGTCTTCAGGATATTCCTTTCTGAAATGCTCTACAGTGTAAATAGTATAGCTTTTGCCGGATTTATTAATTTCATAATCGCTCACTTCAAGTCCGCTGATACCGCTGCATGCTAAGCGGCACATTTCCAATCTGTCCTTTGCTGCTGCATACTCCGCGCTGGATTTGTGGGGAGCGGTCCCGGACGGAATAAGAATAACTCTGTCAAGACCAAGCGATTCCTTAACGCTGACCGCAAGATTTATATGACCGTTATGGATAGGGTTAAAGCTGCCTCCAAATAAACCTGTTTTCATATCAAAGCTTTATGTCGATCACCGGCTCTTTAGGATTTCTCTTAAAAATCACAAAACGGTTTCCTATGACCTGTACTACATCGGCTCCGGTTTTTTCCGCTATTTCCTCCGCCGCTTCCCTTGACGTATATGCGCTGTTATCAAGCACTCTGAGCTTGATTAGCTCTCTTTTTCTCAATGCGTCGCTCACCTGAGAAATAAGAGCTTCGTTGATACCGCCCTTGCCCACCTGAAATATAGTATCCATCGTTCCGGCTATTCCTCTAAGAGCAGCTCTCTGTTTACTGTTCAACATAAATTAGTCCTTTCCGTTTAACAATCTGCAAAGTCCTTCAACAGCCTTTGCTCTGTGACTTATTTTATTTTTTTCATCTGCGGATATCTGTGCAAACGATTTATCTCCGTAAATAAAAACCGGATCATAACCGAAACCGTTTTCACCCAATGGAATATATCCGATTTTACCTCTGCATTCTCCTCTTATATAATGCTCCGCGCCGCTTTCATCTATATAGCATATCACGCATACAAACTGCGCGCCTCTGTCCTTCTCGGAAATTCCCTCTAACTCATTAAGCAGCTTAGCGCACCTGTCGCTGTCCGAAGCGTTTTCTCCGGCGTATCTGTGAGAATATACGCCGGGAGCGCCGTTTAAGAAATCAACCTCAAGACCGCTGTCATCAGCAATAACCGGAGCTTTGCAGCGTTCATAAACGGCTTTTGCCTTCAGTCCTGCATTTTCACTGAACGACGATCCTGTTTCTTCAACCTCTATATCAATACCGGCCTCTCTTTGAGAGATAACTTCATATCCGATTGGAGCTAATATATCAGATAATTCCTTTATTTTACCCTTATTATTGCTTGCAAGTATAATTTTTTTATTCATTTTCATTCTCCTCCGGCTCTCCACTGCCGTCGGTAATAGGCTCAAATAACGCTTTTACAAAATCGTGACTGTTAAATGGCTGAAGATCGTCTATTTTTTCGCCTACTCCAATTAACTTTACAGGTATTCCAAGCTCATTTTTAATTGATATTACAATACCGCCCTTAGCCGTTCCGTCAAGCTTGGTCAGAACTATACCGCTTATAGGAGCAACCTCGCTGAATAATCTGGCTTGATTTACAGCGTTCTGACCGGTTGTCGCATCAAGCACCAGCAGCACCTCTCTGGAACTTTCGGGGGCTTCACGTTCGATAATCCTGTTCATTTTTGCAAGCTCTTCCATCAGATTTTTCTTATTATGAAGTCTCCCTGCTGTATCGCATATAAGTACGTCGCAGCCCCTTGCCTTTGCGGCTGCAATTCCGTCAAAAACAACCGAGGCAGGATCCGAGCCCTCAGCATGCTTGACAAGCTCCGCTCCCGCGCGCTCCGTCCAGACTTCAAGCTGATCAATAGCCGCGGCACGGAAAGTATCCGCAGCGGCTACTATAACCTTTTTGCCCTCGTTTTTCATAGTATGGCAGAGCTTGCCGATAGTCGTTGTTTTACCCGCTCCGTTTACTCCTATGACCATTATTACAGAAGGAGCCTTAGAAAGATCCAAACCGATATCCTCGCCCATCATTTCAAAAACGATTTCCTGAATCATATCCATGATAACAGACGGATCGGTTATTCCCTGTTCCTTAATGCGTTTTCTTAGTTCTTCACATATCTGTACAGAGGTTTCAACTCCCATATCGCTCATTATCATTGTTTCCTCAAGCTGCTCAAAAAGCTCCTCGTCTATTTTGGTAAAGGAATTTACAACCTTCTGCATTTTCTTTACCATTGATTCCTTGGTTTTGCGAAGTCCGTCTTTTATTTTACTAAAAAACCCCATATTTCAATCCTCCTTCAAAAATCAAGCATTATTTCATACTATTGGGCGACTGCGTTTTCAATATCTACCTGCTCCATTTTCAGAAGCTTGGAAATTCCGTCCTCCTGCATTGTTACTCCGTAAAGAACGTTAGCCTCCTCCATAGCGCTTCTCCTATGCGTTACAAGTACAAACTGCGTACTGTCAGTAAATCTTTTCAGATACTGCGCATATTTTTTTACGTTTACCTCGTCCAGAGCCGCGTCTATCTCATCAAGTATGCAAAAAGGCGCCGGACGCAGCTTAAGTATTGCAAAATAAATACATATTGCCACAAACGACTGCTCTCCGCCAGAAAGTGAAATCAGGTTTTTGATAACCTTTCCCGGCGGCGCTACCCGTATTTCAATTCCGGATTCAAGAACGTTTTCCGGATCTGTAAGTATAAGCTCCGCTTTTCCTCCGCCGAACAGCTCGCTGAAAATGTCTTTAAAATTATTATTGATAATTACAAAGCTTTCCGCAAATATCCGGCACATGTCCTGCGTCAGATCTTCAATAAGCCTTTCAAGCTCACGCTTCGACGATTTTACATCGTTTATCTGTCCGGAAAGAAATTTATATCTTTCAGAAACCTCCTTATATTCCTCTATTGCTCCTACGTTTACATTTCCTAAGGCACGTATTTTTCCTTTAACTTCATTCAGACGCTTATTTGCCGAAATAACGTCGGTTATTTTTTCCGCCGATTCCTCCGCTTCCGAACGCGTCATTTCATAAACCTCATATAACTGATTTATTAAACCGTCATAATCGCTTTGAGCAGAAATTTTTCGTTCCTCGGTCTTGGAAATTTCACCGGAATACTTCTCCTTTGCAGTATTCAGCTCCTTTATACCGTTTCTGAGATTAGAAACATAAATATCCTGCTGAGTATGAACGTTCTGCCATGTCTTTATATCATTATTATACTGCGATACAAGACCGCTTATTTCCCCGAAGGAATTTTTTCTCTGTAAAATAGCGGATTTCTTCTCCTCAATTGAGGCTTCAAGCTGTTTTTCTTCTTCTTCAAGTTTTTTCAGCCCTTCAATAGCTTCATTGCTTCCGGCCTTCAGCGATTCAAGCTCTCGCTCGGCAGACTGCCTGTCCTTTACAAGCTCGGCGCTTTTGATTCTTAAAGACGACATTTCAGCCGACAGCTCTTCCCGTCTGCTCCTGATACTTTCCTTTCTTCCCTGATCTCTGGCAAGGTTTTCTTCAGAGATTTTAATAAGAACTTCTATTTCCTTCAGCTTTTCTTTTGAACGTCTGATAAGAATCTCTGAATTATCCTTTCTTTCCTTTAAAGAATCAAATCGACTTTTATAATCTGAAAGCTGAGCAATCGCCTGCTTTTCCATAGCGGCAGCTCTTGAAAGCTCCGATTCAAATCGTATTTTGTCCTGTAAAATTTCCGTCTGCTCCGCCTTGACCTCATCTAATTGTACAGAAAGCCTCTGAACGGCTTCGCTTAGCTTATGAATTTTTTCGTTGCCGTCTTCAAGACGCTCGTTCAGTTCTTTAATCTGAACAGATAAATTATCAAGCTCGTTTTTTCTTGAAAATACGCCTGCCGAATGTACCGCCGAACCTCCGGTAAACGAACCTCCGGCATTTACAATCTGACCGTCCAGTGTTACAATACGAAATTTATAACCGTACTTTTTAGCTATTACCGCCGCACTGTCAATATCCTCGGCAACCGCCGTTCTGCCGAGCAGAGAGCTTACGATCCTTTCATACTGTCTGTCAAAATCCACAAGTTCGCTGCCAAGCGCTACAAAGCCGTTCTCTCCGGAAAGTTCCGGCTGATTGAGATTATAGCCTTTTACAGACGTCATTGGCAGAAATGTCGCGCGTCCAAAACGATTCTCCTTAAGCAATCTGATACAGCGTTTAGCGGCAGTATCGTCCTCAACGATTATATTCTGCATTGCTCCGCCCAACGCAGTTTCAATCGCTGTTGCATATTCCTGCTTAACGCTTACAAGCTGCGCGACAGTACCCCTGATACCTGAAATCCTGCCGGAAGAGGAAGCCCTCATAATTTCCTTTACGGACCGTGCGAAGCCCTCCATATTATTTTCAAGATCTGTTAGCAGCTTTCTTCTCTGCTGTTTTTCCTTAATTTCCAGGCTAAGGTTCTCCTGTTCCCCTTTACGCTTTAAAAGCCTGCTCTGCTTGTCTTTGTAAAGGTTAGAAAAGCCCTGAAATCTGTTTTGCAGTTCTTCGGCTTTTTCATTTGCCGCATTTATTCCTTCGGATATTTCTTTCTTTTCCTTGGCATACTGATCGGCCTGATCTTTTAAAATATTCTCCTGCCCCGACATTATATCAAGCTGCTCCTGCGCCTCGTTAGCGGCAGACTGCGCTCCCGCAAGCTCGGAACGGTATTCGCTCTGCTTAATATAAAGACCGTTTATTTCATTTCCGGCTCTGTCCGAGCTGATTCCTAAGCTCTCATCCTCCAGTCTTGCCGCTTCAAAGCCGCTTTCAACCTCGCTTAATCTTTCTGAAATAATTTTTGATTCCGATATAATACGTTCTATTTCTTTAAGCTTACTTTCAATAACCGTTTTATTTTTTATTTCATTTTCTGAAAGACTTATTTTTCTTTCCTTTATAGAATCAAGACTTGTATTGCTATGGGAAATATCGTTTTCAAAAACCGCTATATCTGATTTATACTGCGACGCTCTTTTCTCCGCTTCTAAAATCTGCTCCCTGAGCCGTTCTACTTTCACGGAGCTTTCCTGTATCTTTTGGTACCCCTCGTTTATTTTAATTTCTTCCCGTTCAATATCGTTCTGAATATTCTCATATTCGTTTTTATTTATCAAAAGAGCGTTTTCCAGATCGTCAAGCTTGCTTCTAAGCTCTCCTATCCTGTGAACCCACACGGATATTTCAAGCTTTTTTCTTTCCTGTGCTAAAACCAGAAATTTTTCAGCCTTTTCCGACTGTACTCGCAGAGGCTCCACACGGCCCTCCAGCTCCAATACAATATCGTTAAGCCTGAGAAGATTTTCCTGAGCCGCCGTAAGCTTTCTTTCGGCCTCCGTCTTTCTGTACCGGAATTTAGAAATACCCGCCGCTTCTTCAAAAATATCACGGCGTTCATTACTTTTCGCGCTTACGATTTCGGCTATTCTTCCCTGCCCTATAATAGAATATCCGTCGCGCCCTAAACCGGTATCCATGAAAAGTTCATTTATATCCTTCAGCCTTACGCCCTTACCGTTAATCCTATACTCGCTTTCTCCGCTTCTATAAAGCTTTCTGGTAACGCTTACTTCATTTTCATCACTGTTTAAGGCTCTGTCCGAATTATCCAGCGTTAAAGTTACCATTGCGAATCCGACCGGCTTTCTGGCAACAGTACCGGAAAAAATAACATCCTCCATCTTATTTCCCCTCAGAGTTTTGGTAGACTGCTCCCCCAAAACCCATCTAATAGAATCGCCGATATTACTTTTTCCGCTGCCGTTGGGGCCGACAACCGCAGTCAGTCCCTTATCAAAGGTCAGCTTAACTTTATCGGGAAAAGACTTAAAGCCCTGTAACTCCAATGATTTTAAATACATATAATCAATAGCTCCTTAGGTAAAAATGCAAAAAATATTCTAAGCTTAAGATTTCTTGCCGCTGATTTTTCTGTTTTGGAGCGTTACTCCTTCATCTCACATTGATATTTCGGAATCTCTTTATCGCCGATTATTCTTATATCAACACCCATTTTTCTGAAATATTCAACATTTGATTTTTTATGCCCCAGCGCTTTACTGACGCAGGAAGGGTTAACAGCAAAGGTAAAAGCTTTTTGTTTACTTTCAATAAAACTATTTCCCGCAGAATTGATTAGAAGTATATCCCGAATAATATACTCCATGCCTTTTCTGTAAAGCAAACCTTCGCAAAGCTCCTTAAACGCAGGATGATAATAGCCCGCAACCATTTCTCCCTCAACTCCGTCCGAGGCATGAAGTCCGCACTTAATAACCTCAATGCCATTAATATCAAACTCCTCAAGCATATATGCGCAAAGCTCAACAACCTCGTCAAAAGGCATAAGCTTATACTTACCTGATTCATACAAATCCGCAAGCTTAGTACCTTTTAATACTACAACCGGATATATCCTTACCGTATCGGGATGAATTTTCATAATTCTCTCAGTTGTTTTGCGTTCATCATAAACAGAGCTCCGATAAAGCCCCACCATCATCTGTAAGCCCAGCTCAAATCCATATTCACGAATTAAAGCCGACGCATTGTAAACGTCCTCTGCGGTATGTCCCCTTTCGTTAGCCTCAAGCACATGATTTTTCATACTCTGGGCTCCAAGCTCTATGGACGTAACTCCATACGACCTTAAAAGCTCCAGAATATCCCTGTCAATGAAATCAGGACGGGTTGATATCCTAACGCCTCTGAAACCTTCCGCGCCGATATAGCATTTTGCAGCTTCGAGAAGAGAAGTCATATATCCTCTGTTTATAGCTGTAAAGCTCCCGCCGAAAAAAGCTATTTCACAGTTTTTTTTATCCCTCACTTCATTCAAAGCCTGACGGCATATTCTATGAACATCGTCGGCTGTCGGAGCATACTGCGCTCCGCTTATCGTTTTCTGATTACAAAAGCTGCACTGATGAGGACATCCGGCATGCGGCACAAATATTGATATATTACTGTGTTTCATATCCCATAAGCTCCAGCGCTTCTTTTGCCGCCATCTGTTCCGCTTCCTTTTTGCTTTTTCCAACGCCGGTTCCTATTACGTTTGAATTAAGGCATACCTGAACCTTAAACGCCTTGTTATGATCCGGACCGGACTGTCCGGCAAGATGATATTCAACCTTTTCTTCCGGATTCTTCTGGATAATTTCCTGAAGGACGGTTTTATAGTCATTAAACGCCGATGATTTTCTGCTGTCTATATCCTCCGGAACAAAACCCAAAACATACGTAGTCGCGGCGTCTATTCCTCCGTCAAGGTAAATAGCCGCGATAACCGCCTCGAAAGCGTCCGCTAAAATTGACGGTCTTTCTCGTCCTCCGGTATTTTCCTCGCCTTTTCCCAGAAGAATAAAATCCCCCAGTCTGATCTGCTTTGCAAACTCATGCAGCGATTTCTCACACACCAAAGACGCCCTTATTTTTGTCAGTTCACCCTCCGGAAGATGTGTAAAATGCAGGAATAGATATTGTGAAACTACTATAGACAGAACGCTGTCGCCTAAAAATTCCAGCCTTTCGTTACTATGGCGAAGCTTCTTTTTTTCGTTCGCATAAGATGAATGAGACAACGCCTCAATCAGAAGCTGCTTATTTTTAAAACTATATTTCAGTCGCTTTTCCAGCTCCTCAATACGCTCGTTCAGCTGTTCCATTCAATTCTTCACCGTCCTTATTTTTCAATTGATTTTATAATTGTTTCCGTAACATTTCCGTCAACGCAGGCCTTAGCCTGTCTTATAGCGTTATAGAACGCCTTGGAGTCCGAGCTTCCGTGCGCCTTGATAACCGGCTTATTGACTCCCAGCAAAACTGCTCCGCCCTCCTCCGTATAATCCATAGCCTTCTTAAACGCCTTGATCTTTTTATAAACGAGCATCGCTGACAGCTTACCCGCTAATCCACCGTATATCTCCTTAAGCTTACCTGAAAAAAACGAACCCATGCCCTCGTAAAGTTTCAGAATAACATTTCCGGTAAAGCCGTCTGTTACCGCAACTTCAAATTCACCCTTAGGCAGTTCCCTTGCCTCAAGGTTTCCACAGAAATTAAGCTCAGATTCCTTTAAAAGCTTATATGCTTCAATTTCAAGCTCTCTGCCCTTTGTATCCTCAATACCAATATTGACAAGTCCGACCTTAGGCTTTGAGATTCCGTTTACCTTTTCCATGTAGGCGGAGGCCATAATACCGAACTGCAGCAGCATTTCCGGACGGCAGTCGTCGTTGGCGCCGCCGTCCACAAGCATTAAACGGCCTTTAGCCGTGGGAAGAATCGGCGCTAATGTCGCTCTTTTAACGCCTTTTATCCTCTTTGTGATAAATGTTGCTCCAACCACAAGAGCCCCGGAGCTTCCCGCGCTTACAAAGGCGTCTCCTCCTTCGTCGCACAGCGCCTTCAGACCAAGCGCCATAGAGCAGTCCTTCCTGCTTTTAATAATTTCCGTCGGCTTTTCGTGAATGTCGATTACAGAATCAGTATGTATTATATCCATACCGTCGATATCGATTCCGTTTTCATCAGAGATCCTTTCTATTATCTCACGGTTTCCGGTAAGCGTTATTTTTACTCCGAGATTCTCCTCGGCAATCTTACATCCTTTTATAACCTCAAGGGGAGCGTTATCTCCGCCGAATGCGTCAACAATAATATTCATAAATCTCAGCTCTTTTATTATAAATTATTTTTAAGCGCCGCCAAGGATCTGTCGGCATATGCGGCATATTTTACTTTCTTATCCTTTATTCTTTCCGGCAGTTCCGGAAGTATGCCCATATTACAGCCCATAGGCTGAAATTCTCCGCTGCAGCCTCCGCTAATATAAGCGGTCAGCGCGCCGATCATAGTTTCATGCGGCAAAACCATAGGAGCCTTTCCTTTTATGCGCCTTACGACGTTGATTCCGGCCATTATACCGCTTGCCGCCGATTCAATATACCCCTCTACTCCGGTGATCTGACCGGCAAAGAAAATATCGGAATCGCTTTTCAGACTATAATCTGAACAGAGAAGCTTTGGACTGTCTATAAAGGAATTTCTGTGCATAACCCCGTAACGGACAAATTCAGCGTTCTCTAACCCGGGAATCATAGAAAACACTCTTTTCTGTTCTCCGAACTTAAGATTGGTCTGAAAGCCGACAAGATTATACATAGTTCCCGCCTTATTTTCTTTCCTAAGCTGCACTACGGCATAAGGTCTTTTTCCCGTCCGCCTGTCTATAAGTCCCACAGGCTTAAGGGGACCGAAACGCATTGTATCCTCGCCTCTTCCGGCAAGCGCCTCTATCGGCATACAGCCCTCGTAGACCTTAAAATCCCTTTTGTCAAATTCTTTCAGCGGAGCTCTTTCCGCTTCTGTCAGAGCATTGTAAAATGCGGCATACTCGCCTTTATTCATCGGACAGTTTATATAATCGGCGTCGCCTCTGTCATAGCGCGACGCAAAGAAAATTTTATCCCTGTCAAGGCTTTCAAAGGTCACTATCGGAGCTGCGGCGTCAAAAAAGCTGAGATAATTCCCGCACTTTTTTCTAATGCTTTCCGCCAGTCCGCCGGAGGTCAAAGGACCTGTTGCAATTATAACCGTTTCATTCTCCGGTATATCGGTAATTTCCCTGTCTATTACGGTTATAAGAGGGTGAGCGGTAATCTTTTCAGTCACGCTGTCGGAAAAACTTTCCCTGTCTACCGCCAAAGCCCCTCCCGCCTCGACTGCATTTGCTTTTGCGCATGGGACTATCAATGAGCCCAGCAGCTCCATTTCCTCTTTAAGCAATCCTGCGGCAGAATCGTGCCTTGAAGCCTTCAAGGAATTGGAGCATACAAGCTCCGCCAGTCCCTTATAATGATGAGCGGGAGTGAACTTGTGCGGCTTCATTTCATAAAGCTCTACAGCGATTCCGGCGTTTGCTATCTGCCACGACGCCTCGCATCCTGCAAGTCCTCCGCCTATAACCTTAACCATCTTAATCTCCCTTTAAGTCAGATCCTTTTCATATCCGCAATCCGGCTTTTCACATATGAGCTTTCCCGACTTTCCGCCCTTTTTGAAAAGCGTGTTGCCGCACTTTGGACATTTATCCTCCACAGGCATATTCCATGTCATAAAATTACAGTTTGGATAATTTTCACAGCCGTAAAAGCTTCTGCCTTTTTTGGATTTTTTCAGTATGATCTTCTGTCCGCATAGAGGACATGTTCCCTTTGTTTCCTGAACTATCTTCTTAGTGTTTTTACACTCTGGAAATCCCGGACAAGCCAGAAATTTACCGAATCTTCCTATTTTTATTACCATGTTTCTTCCACACTGATCGCACACAATATCCGTTTCCTCGTCCGGTACCTTGACTCTTTTTCCCTCCATTGACTTTTCAGCTTTCTCGAGAACCTTTTCAAAATCCTGATAAAACGCGTCAAGCGTATCGACCCAGTCCGTTTCTCCTCGCTCAACCGCGTCCAGATCATTTTCCATCTTAGCGGTAAACTTGGCGTCGACTATGTGCTTGAAATGATCCTTCATAAGATCAGTCGTGACCTCGCCCAGAGCAGTGGGCTTTAGCTGCTTTCCTTCTCTTTCAACATAAAGACGTGAAATAATGGTTGTAATGGTGGGAGCATAAGTACTTGGCCTGCCTATTCCGTTTTCCTCCATAGTCTTAATCAGCGACGCCTCGGAATATCTTGCGGGCGGCTGAGTAAAATGCTGGTTTCCCGCAAGCTCCTTGAGCTTTAAAACGTCTTTCTTTTCAATCGGCGGAAGCATTTTATTGTTTTCCTCGTCCTCTTCCTTTTTTTCTTCATAAAGCCTTGTAAAGCCGTCAAATTTTACCGAGTAGCCTGACGCCTTGAATATGCAGCCCTCGGCTTCTATGGAAACCGATACCGTATCAAGCAAAGCGTTAGCCATCTGACTGGCAATAAAACGTTCCCATACAAGCTTATATATTTTAAACTGATCTGTAGTAAGGCTTGCCTTAACTCTGTCCGGAGTAAGATCCGGAAGAGACGGCCGGATAGCCTCGTGCGCGTCCTGAGCGTTTTTCTTACTCTTGAATACTCTCGGCGACGACGGAAGATAGTCCTTACCGAAAATATTTTCTATACATGAAGCCGCCGCGTCTCTTGCCTCGTCCGATATTCTCAGACTGTCCGTTCTCATATAGGTTATAAGACCTACAGCGCCCATACCCTCTATTTCTACGCCCTCATAAAGCTCCTGAGCCGCCTTCATAGTACGCTTTGCCTGAAAGCCCAGACGCCTTGAAGCCTCCTGCTGAAGAGTTGAAGTTATAAACGGAGGCGCCGGCTGCTTTTTTGTTACCCTTTTCTTAACGTCTGTTACAATATACTGCGCATTTTCCAGTCTTTTAAGTATACTGTCCGTCTGATCCTTATTTTCAAGCTCCGCCTTTTTTCCGTCTATATTTGCAAGCTTGGCGGCAAAAACCTTTCTGCTCGACGGAGCAGTAAATTTAGCGTCAATACTCCAGTATTCCTTGGGAACAAAATTTTTTATCTCATTTTCCCTGTCTACAATCATTCTAACCGCCACAGACTGAACCCTGCCTGCTGAAAGTCCCCTTTTTACCTTTTTCCAAAGAAACGGACTAAGCTTATAGCCTACGATCCTGTCCAGAATTCTTCTTGCCTGCTGAGCGTTAACAAGATCAATGTCTATCTTATGAAGATTATCCATTCCGGCCTTTATACCGCTTTTTGTTATTTCATTAAAGGTAACGCGGTTGTTTTCATTAAGATCAAGACCAAGCATCTGCGCTATATGCCAAGATATAGCCTCTCCCTCTCGGTCCGGGTCAGTCGCAAGGTATATTTTACCGCTTTTTTTAGCGTATTTTTTTAGTTCCTTTATAACGTCCTCTTTACCCTTCATGTTTATATATTGGGGTTGAAAATGGTTTTCAAAATCTATTCCCATTTTAGACTTAGGCAAATCCCTGACATGCCCCATGGACGCTATAACCTCATAATCTCCGCCAAGGTATTTTTTTATAGTCTTAGCCTTAGCGGGAGACTCAACAATAACAAGATCCGACATATATGTTAATATTTTCCGGTTATAAACGGAAAATTCTCCTTTCAATTTTTTTCTGAAAGCCCGTATTTTCTGCCCTCTTTAAGCCGAACAGCTCCAATTATCTCAAGCTCCGTCAGGACCGCCAATATATTCAGCGAATCTATTTCAGTTTTCTCGATAATATCGTCAAGATACAAATCGCCTTTCTTCAAAACGGTTACGACGGCAAGCTGATCCCCGCTCAAATCTTCAAGCAATACGTCAGGTCCGTCGTTATAATCCGCTGTCGTTTCCTTCTGAGCTGTACGCGCTTTTTCCCGCGCGCTTTTCTTTTCTACGGACTTTCCGCGTTTTCTCTTAGCGGTGCGGCTGTCCCTTTTAGGTATATCTCCGCTCTCAGTAACTATCTCCGGTAT
Source organism: Ruminococcus sporogenes (assembly GCF_054655175.1). Lineage (NCBI taxonomy): Bacteria > Bacillati > Bacillota > Clostridia > Eubacteriales > Oscillospiraceae > Ruminococcus > Ruminococcus sporogenes. The sequence continues at coordinate 308,401 of NZ_BAAHOA010000003.1, forward strand.
TTCAAATTCGCTTTTGAGCATTCTGAAATAACTTGAGGTATAATAATCGTAAAGTATATCCAGATGACTGAACACGGGAACGGCGCCGTCCCGCAGATATTTTACCACTCCTGCATACCTTTTGTCAAATATATCCGCAGGAGGAATACAAAAAACAGTTCTTCCCTGCTCTGAAGCATGCTCCGCTGTAATAAGAGCCCCGCTTATCTCATCCGCCTCTGTAACAAGCGTTCCGAACGTCAGTCCGGAAATTATACGGTTTCTTGTATGAAAGCAAAATCTGTCGGGACGCGTTCCGGGAAAATATTCCGAAATAACAATCCCGTTTCGGGCAATTATATCCTTTGCCTTGGCATTTTCACGCGGATAGTCAACATCAAGACCGCATGCAAGCACAGCGGCTGTTCTTCCTCCGACTTTAAGAGCACCCTTATGAGCCGACGAATCAAGACCTAATGCAAAGCCGCTTACAATAGTAAATTCTCTCCTTGCCAGTTCAGAGCAGATAGTTTCGGTAACCTCGAGGCTGTATGCAGAGGGATTTCTCGTTCCGACGCAAGATAATGCCGGATACTTATTAAAGCTTTCAATATCACCCATACAAAACAGTACGGCAGGAGGATTATAAATATTCCTGAGCAGCGGCGGATAATTTTTATCCTCAAAGGTCAGTATATTAAATCCCTTATTACCACAATATTCGAGTATGCTGTCGCACTGTTCTATATGAGTAGTTTTTACGGCACGTATTTCAGCGCTGCTCAACGACGGATGATCTCCTCCGCTGACAGCCTCATAGGCGTCTCTGACATTCCCGAAAGGACTTATCATCTCCCATATTCTTTCGTTTCCGGGACGAAGCGCCATAACAAACCATATCCAGTAGCGTGTATTTTCAGTCAAATCTCATCAGCTCCCACATAATGATACCAGCCGCCATTGCCGCGTTTAACGACTCTGCATTGCCGCTCATTTTAATAGTTATCCGTTCCGAGCATTCCATAGCCGTTTCACTGTCAAGACCGTTTCCTTCGTTTCCGATAAATACCGCACCGCCTTTACTGAAATCAATCCTTTTAACATCGCGCTCCGCATTATTCACAACAGCGGCATAGCTTTTCAGCCCCGCTTCATTCAGCGCTTCCAATAGCTCTTCCTTTTCAACATTCCTGTAAACGGGTATTCTGAATATTGCCCCCATCGTAGAACGTATAGCTTTAGGATTGTATACATCGCAGCTTTTGCAGAAAATTGCTCCGTCCAGTCCAAGAGCGTCGGCAGTTCTTATTATCATTCCGGCATTTCCGGGATCCTGAAGTCCGTAGAGTACTATGTATCTGCCTCCTCTTTTCAGCTTTTCGCCAAGTCCGTCGTCGTTTATAAAACCGCATTGAGCGAATATTCCCTGAGTATTCTCAGTATCAGAAATTTTTCTGCCAAGCTCGTCTGTAATAACCGATATATCAATGCCGTTTAAACAATGTTCATTAATACCTGCGGCATATTTTTCATAAGCGGATTCGGTAAGAAATATTTTTTTAACAGGCGCATTATTTTTAAGGGCGTCCGTCACAAGCCGAAGTCCTTCAAGGGGAAATAATTTATATCTTATACGCTCCTTCTTTGAGGACATTATTCTGCGAAATAGCCTCATAGAGGGATTATCTGCTGATTTTATAAATTTAAAACCGTTAAAATATTCATTTCCCGGCAAATACATCAACCTCGTCTTTCAATCTGAATTTAAACGAAAACACGCTCTAATTACGGATAAGAGCGTGTTTTTATCTGATTAAATGGCAGCCTTTGCCTTCTCTACGATAGCTGTAAAGCCTGCCGGATCATTGATTGCAATTTCTGAAAGCATCTTACGATTCAGGCTGATACCCGACTTCTTAACGCCGTTCATAAACTGTGAATAATTGATGCCGTTAAGCTTGCAGGCAGCGCTGATTCTTGTGATCCAAAGCTGTCTGAAATCTCTTTTCTTCTTCTTACGTCCGGCATAAGCATAGTTGCCGGACTTCATAACGGCCTGCTTTGCCATCTTGAAATGCTTGCTCTTTGCGCCCCAATAGCCCTTAGCAAGCTTGAGAGTTTTATTTCTTCTCTTGCGAGTCATCATCGCACCCTTAACACGTGCCATAGTCTTATACCTCCGTTTTACATCTCAATAATTACTTATAAGGAACTAACTTCTTAATTGTCGGAGCGTTCGCTTCGCTTGCAACTCCTGAGCAGCGGGCGATTCTCTTTCTCTTTGTATCCTTTTGAGTAAGTCTATGTCTTTTGTTTGTGTGCTGATATTTAACCTTGCCGTTTTTAGTCAGCTTAAAGCGCTTCTTAGCGCCTGAATGAGTTTTAACCTTAACCTTTGCCATAACAGGTTCCTCCTTTTATTTAGTAGATGCTTTCGGCGACATGAACATAACAATACTGCGGCCTTCCATTTTAGCAGGCTTATCAACAACGCCGGCTTCTGCGCACGCTTCCTTGAATTTATTAAGAAGCTCTTCGCCAAGCTGAGGATGTGCAATCGCGCGCTTACGGAATCTTACGGAAACCTTGAGTTTGTCCCCGTTTTTTAGAAACTTAATCGCCTGATTTACTTTTGTATTAAAATCGTGAGTGTCTATTGCGGAAAACATTCTTATTTCCTTGATTTCAACTACCTTCTGATTTTTTCTTGCTTCCTTTTCCTTCTTAGCCTGTTCAAAGCAGAATTTTCCATAATCGAGAATTCTGCAAACCGGCGGTTTTGCATTCGGAGCAATCTTAACCAGGTCAAGATCCTTTTCATAAGCCATCTTCTGAGCGTCTCTGGCAGAAATAACGCCGAGTTTTGTTCCGTCAACGTCAATCAGCAATACTTCCTTATCCCTGATTTCTTCGTTGATCTGCAGTTCTTGTTTGCTAATAGTCAGCACCTCCAAGCATTAATTAGGGCGTAAAAATTAATTATCGCCAAAAATAAAAATGAGCGCAGATATAAAATCAGCGCTCAATAAAATCATAGGCGGAAAACCGCGAATTATCTATATTGACCATAACAGCATAACGAGCCGTATGGTGAGAACTGATATTCTGCTTTGTTTTTACTAAATAATTATAATCTGTTTATTACGGTTTGTCAAGTCTTTTCTATAAAAAATCAGAAAATTTTCTTGATTTTACTTTTCAGTCCTTTAAATACCTCTACGCATTTTAACTTAACCTGATAATCATCGGGGTTTTCCATAAGGTCAAGCTCCTCCTTGCTGAAATAGTCCTTTGCGGTTTCATCGTCGGATTCAACGGTTTCCGCGGCCGGTATGCACAGCGGCGGATACATTACGCACCACCAGTTATGCCCTTCCGCTTCGCCTATAGTAACTCGTAAAGCCTCATAATTTCCGGCTGGCATAGTGATATTGCCGTAAACACGGCTGTCAAAATCCATATTAACAAGATTAGTCTGAGCGCCGTAGTCAAAACCGTTCTCTTCTATAACCTGAAGTACGATTCCGTTTATATAATCCAGCCTGCTTCCGGCGGCGCTTTCCATATCCTCGAGAGTTTCGCAACCTCCGAATATCTCGTCAGAGCATTCAAGCAGCCTGTCTCTAACTTTAAGTTTAAGCCGCTGATCCTCTTCGCTGTCCGAATTGGCAAGTATGTGCATTCTGAGAACGTCGTTTTCCAGATTTGAAACGACAAATCCCACCTGTGCAAAATTGGAATATAATATAGCTCCGATCAAGCCTGTAAGTAAAATAATGTCTGTTTTTTTCATGTCAATCACCTCAACGGTAACATTGGCATAAAAATCAGATATTATTCATTCACATAAAAAAGTTACTGCAAATCTATATCCGCACCCTCGATAAATCCAATATAGCTCTTTCCTGCGTTGACTGAAATCAGCTCGCCCGTCTGACCGTATATCTTAACGGGCGCGCCGGCAGATTCTTTAGACCATGAAACCTGCTGAGCTTTCCCCATTGAAATATAATAACCGCTTCCGCCGTCGAGACCTATATCCATAAGCTTTCCGTCGCTTCTGACGGAAATATCGGTTTCAAGCGCAAACACATTTGTAAATTCAAGCTGATTACCGGTAACGCCGTCTTTATGAGGCGATCCGGAATGATATTTTAAATACGTTCCGCTTTCACTGTCAAACTCAAACGTGCTGTAATAATCATAGGAAAATTCCAGCTCCGCAGACATGCAGACGGTTCCCTCCGGAGCTTCGGGAGTATCGGGAGAATTGAAAACAAACGCGCCTCCCGCGTTTTCTTCATTTATATCTGTCCTATAGCCCATATCTGCAATAGCCCGCTCAAGCTCGGAGCCCTTCAGACAGCCGGTATGCTCAGTCGCATAGGACTGCGCTCTGTTCTCATCTCTGACAAAAACGGTACCGTATCCCAAAGATGAATCGTTTCCGTCGAAACGGTCTATACCTAAATCGTTAAGCGTATCCAAAGCTATTGTCCTGTCCGTTCCCCAATGACAATAAATAGCGTCCATTCCATACGCTAAGATAGGGTAATAATAACGGCAGCTTCTTACGGAGCATATATCAGGAACCTCGGTATAATCCGCATAAACAGCCATGAGTCTTGTTATTCCGCCCTCCACAGGAAGCTCGTAAATTATATCCGCGTCGTCTATACCATATTGCGGAAGAGACGCCTTTATGTTGCTTACCATTACAGCAACAGGTCTTTTGCCAACGGCATTTGCATTAAAGCCGTATTCTCCGGTCAGAGGGTTTTTAACCTTGTTTTCCTGTGCGTTTTCATCCTCTGCTTCCGATTTCTCCGATGAATATATCTGATCGGATTCGGAAGAATTCCCGCCTTTTTCAGGCTGTGAACACGCCCCAAGGCATGTTACCATTAACAGAGAAACTGCGATAGCTTTGATTTTTTTCATTTTTTTACTCCATGATAAATTTATATAAAATAACCTTTAAATCCAGAAATAATATTATCAAGCTTCTGCTTGCGTCTAATTTTCATACCGTTAAATACTATCAAATTCCAAAAGTTTTGTCAATATGCTTCCGTCTGAATTTATAACCGAATAATCCTCTTTTTTATTTCGTTTAACGATTATATCCTCATAAAACAGCCGCAGTTTGTCGAGAAAATACGATGAAAACACGTGTGAAACGTATTTACAAACCGTGTCTGTTCGATATAAAATATTATTACAGAATTGTTACAAAAAATAAACGGAGGATTACAAATGAAAAAACTCAGATTCATTTTAGCATTATTTAGCTGTTCAATGCTTATTGCTGAAGGAAGCTTACACGCCGGCGCGCTGAGCTACTGCGGTACGCTTACATATATTATATCCGATAATCATGCGGTTATAACGGGCTTTGAAGGAAAACCTGAGATCTTAGAGCTTCCGTCGGTAATAGACGGAAAAAAAGTAATGGAAATCAGAGAAAACGCATTTTATAAGTGCTCAGATTTAAAAAAGATTGTGATACCGGAAAGCGTTACGGAGATCGGTCATCACGCATTTTATGAATGCACGTCTCTTGAAACCGCGGTAATAAACGGAAAAATTTCAAAAATAGCGGAAGGAACATTCTATGGCTGTAAATCTCTCGACAGCGTCAGTATCAATTCTTCTCCTCTGTCGTTCGGCGATTACGCCTTTTATGGCTGTGAAAGCCTTGAAAGCTTTTCTTTTCCGCCAAGCGTTACTGATATAGGAGAATACAGCTTTGCGGACTGTGCATCCCTATATGACCTTAATATAAACAGAGAACTGAAAAATATAGATTCTTATGCGTTTTATAATTGCGAAAAGCTTAATAAGGTCAGACTTCCCGACGGGCTTTTATCTGTTGGACGATATGCAATCGGTTTTTCCTGCGAGGGCACTCTTAAAGATATAACAATAACAGGAGACTCCGATTCTATAGCCGAGCATTACGCAGATGAAAACAATCTGAAATTCAGAGAAAGAGTTTATTATGAAAACAGAAGCTTTATAAGCGCCGATACCGCCGCAGGCATATTGGCGTGGATTCCGTTTGCCGTCATATATGCCCTTCTCATGTATGCTATAATCACCAAATCAAAAAGAAAAAAGAGAAGAGCCTTCTGAAAAATAAAAAATCCGTCAGAAATTATGCTGAACGGATTTTTTTATTTTAACTCTTATATTCAATTATTCTTTTATACGGCTCACAGCAGGTCATAAGCTCAGACATCAAGCATACCCCATAAGCGCCGTTTTCTATCGGCTCACGATAATTCTCAGCGCAAATACCCCCTATTGCAAATACCGGTATACTTACGCTTTTTACAACCTTCTTCAAAAAAGAAATCCCCCTTGGTTCAAGGTCCTTTTTACATTCTGTTTCATAAATATGTCCTGCGATAAGATAATCCGCTCCAAGTCTTTCCGCAGCTACAGCCTCCTCAGGAGAATGAACTGAAACTCCTACGCGCTCGAAACCGGACGGACGACCGTTTTTGCTTATATCCGAAATTGTCAGATGTACGTTTACAACTCCAAGCGCAGCGGCAGTACGGGGACGGTTAAGCGAAATAACGCGTCTGTATTTATCATTGCCGGCTATAATTTCTTCGGCAAGCTTTAGATATTCATAATCTGTCAGATCCTTTTCACGCAATACTGCCACATAAGGCTCCGCGTCCATGATACTTCTTACCCGACTGACGAAATCGTCCCTGCAAAGCTTTCTGTTCGTAACAGCTATAACCATTATCAAACCCTCACATAGTCTGTAAATACAGGCTGAAGTCCCTTATCAATCAATGCCTTTCTGACCTCTTCAACACTTCTGGGATCCGATATTTCAAACTGCTCGTCGCCCTTTTGTTCATTATCTCCGTGTCCGCCTATTCCGACCTTCACTCCCGCAGATATTTTTGTAGCCGCCAATCCCGCCACATTATCTCTAAATCCCGCTCTCTCCCGTGTTGAAATAGTAATACCGGCATATGGCATAAAAATTCTGTAGGCCAGCATAACCTGCAATAGCTGAGTTTCATGAACATCGTTAGGATTATTGTCCGCATTGTTTATATACGGCCTCAGTCGAGGCAGAGAGTACGATATTTCTGCCCACGGATACTTTTTCTGAATAAAGAAAGCGTGGAGTCCCGCAGCATAAGCGTCCTTTCTGAAATCGCTCAGTCCAAGAAGAGAGCCGAAAGCCACGCCTCTCATTCCTCCCATCAGCGCACGCTCCTGCGAATTGAAACGGTAAGGAAAAACTCTCTTAGGTCCCCTGAGATGAACCTCCTCGTACTTTACGGTGTTATAGGTTTCCTGATAAACGCTGACAAAATCCGCGCCCGCCTTTCTGAGCACAGCATATTCATCGGAATTCATAGGATATACCTCGACCCCGATAGTAGAAAAATATTTTTTTGCAAGACTTACCGCTTCCGCGATATATTCCACCGGAGAAGCAGATTTTGATTCACCGGTAAGCAGAAGTATTTCTCTTAAACCGGTTTCAGAAATAGTTTTGTATTCTGACTCTATCTCGTCAATTGAAAGCTTTCCCCTCCGGATTTTATTAGAGCAGTTGAACCCGCAGTAAACGCAGTAATTTTCACAGTAATTTGCAATATAAAGCGGAGTAAACATACAAACTGTATTTCCAAAATGCTTTGCCGTTTCAATTTTAGCGCGCCGCGCCATTTTCTCCAGCAGCGGCTCGGCGGACGGAGAAAGCAGTACGGCCAGATCCTCCGCGCCGAGCGTTTCCTTATTCAAAACGTTTTTTACATCTATAGCGTTGTATCTGCGATAGTCATACTCGTCCGTCATTTTCAGAACCTTATTCATAATGGAGTGATCTGATTTTTCCATTCCCTCCATATATTCCATATGATCTGTATCCCGAATTTTTATCATATCTTCAATCCTCCAGAAAACCGGTCAGCGGACTTGACGCCTCGGCTTTATTATCCAGTACCCGTCCCGGTCCCGCAAGGTATGCGGCCCTTCCTGCCTCTATAGCGGCTTTAAACGCAGACGCCATCAGAGCTACGTTTCCGGCCGTCGCTATTGCAGTATTCGCCATAACAGCGGCACAGCCCATTTCCATTGCTTCGCATGCCTGAGAAGGTCTGCCGATTCCCGCGTCAACTATAATCGGAAGATTTATTTCATTTATCAGTATTTTTATAAAGTCTTTGGTCGCAAGTCCCTTATTGCTTCCTATCGGAGAAGCAAGCGGCATTACGGCGGCAGCTCCGGCTTCCGCCAGGGCTCTTGCCGCGTTAAGATCAGGGTACATATAGGGCATAACGATAAATCCTTCCTTTGCCAGCATTTCAGTAGCCCTGACAGTTTCAAAGTTATCCGGCAGAAGATATTTCGTATCCCTTATTACCTCAACCTTTACAAAATCGCCGCAGCCCAGTTCCCTGGCAAGACGCGCTATCTTAAGCGCTTCCTCAGCTGTTCTGGCTCCGCTGGTATTGGGAAGCAGGGTTATACTCTCGGGGATATAATCAACAATACTGTCGCTGCTTCCCGCGTCAGCGCGCCTAACCGCAATAGTCGCCATTTCAACTCCGGCACTTTCAATAACCGACTTAGTCATATCCATAGAAAACTTGCCCGAACCAAGAATAAAACGCGAATTAAATTCATGTCCGCCTATAATAAGCTTATCATTATTCATATCAATTTCTCCTTATATTTCACGGCTCTTCAATTCCCATAATGAGCCTTAATATCATATTTGCCTGATGTCCCGCGCAGACCGATACCCTCGGAGCCATAAGTCCGTTACCGGGCCGAGCCTCGCTTTCGCTGTCCCCGCATATATAAAGATTCCGCAATGCCTTAACGGTTTCAATTCTATTTGAGCTTTCAAATCCAGCCATTCCTGATCCGCAGACAAGCTTTTTGTCAGGCAATTCAGTCAGAACTGTTTCTGCAAGCATAGCTTTTGCCTCAGGATTATCAAAGGCTTCGCATATATAATCGCAGTCGTTTAATAGCTCCGCCAAATTTTCACGAGTTATTCTTGCATTTACGCCCTCGGCCTGAATAAACGGGTTTATTTCTCTAATCTGCTCACAAAGAGCGTCCGTTTTGAACATTCCCAGATGCCTTACATAATAATTTTGCCTGTTTAGGTTACTTGGCTCAACCACGTCAAAATCAATAAGCCTTAAAAATCCGACGCCCGTCCTTGCAAGCATTACCGCTATATTAGAGCCGAGTCCTCCGAGTCCGCATACCGCAACCCTTGCTTTCTTTACTCTTTCATGAACCTCCGGTGTATGCCTTGCCGCCATCATGCTTTCAAGCTCTTCATGCGGCGGCATAACGCCTTTTTTTATTATACCGATCGTATCGCCGTCATGAAGAACCATATCGTCATTTGTCTGAAATCCGTTTAAAATAGCAATGCAGTCAGGTGAAAATCTTACGTCCCTCAGCTCAAACAGGGTTTTTAAATCCGTGTATTCCGGCCTTCCGTTTAAAATAATCCTCATATCAGCCGCCTCCGACAAAGCTTACAACCTCAAGACTGTCTTCATCGCATATTATCGTATTGCCGTATTCTGCCTTAGGCACTATATTTCCGTTTTTCATAACGGCTATTTTTTTTATATCAAAACCTCTTTCCTCCATCAAAAGGTCCAATGCCACAGGCTTTTCAATCGATGTTTCCTTTCCGTTTATCTTCATTTTTTTCCTCCTTTTAATAACTTTTTTCTGAAAAAATGCAAAAAAAGGGCTGCACCCGCGGTGGTGCACCCCTTTCGTTCCGAAGATAAATTCTATAAAATTTACGATGTTATTATACTACATTATTTTATGTTTGTCAACTGTTTAATTCAGGAAATGAAAATTCCGGCACAGTATATTTGATTCAACTCACATCCACAAGTAAAAAAATATAAATTATTGCATTTACCTCCGTGTTATGATATAATTTAGACGATTGTTATATGAACGGAGATCTTGAAAATGCTTGTAAACTTAATAAATATAAATAAATTCTATAACGGAAAACAGATACTTAAAAACATAAATCTCTGTATTGACGAAAGAGACAGAATCGGACTCATAGGTATAAACGGCTGTGGAAAGACAACACTGCTGCGTATTCTGACCGGTAAAGAATTACCCGACAGGTCTACCGAAAAGGACGGTATCGTATCCATGGCTTCCAAGACCTCTATAGGTTATCTGGAGCAGATGTCAGGTCTTGACGGGAAAAGCGCCGTCATAGAGGAAATGAAAGACGTATTCAGCCATCTGGACTCCGTGCTTGAGCGCATGAAGCAGCTTGAGCTTCAAATGAAAAACGATGAGTTTATTTCCGAGGACGTTTCAGAGGAGTATTCAAAGCTTGCGGCATATTATGAGGCTAACGACGGTTATACCTCAGAGGTTAAAATCAAAACCGTTCTCAACGGAATGGGATTTTCAGAAAGCGATTACAACCGTGAAATAAGCAGTTTCAGCGGCGGAGAAAAAACTCGTCTTGCAATAGCCAAGCTTCTTCTCGAAGAACCGAATCTTCTTATTTTGGACGAGCCGACTAACCATCTTGATTTCAAGACTATCCTATGGCTTGAGGACTATCTGAAGGATTACAAAGGAGCCTTGCTCATAGTTTCACATGACAGATATTTTCTCGACAGAATTGTAACGTCTGTTTGCGAAATAGAAACGGGTATTCTTACTCGTTATAAGGGAAATTATACAGCCTTTACCCGTCAGAAGAAGGAAAACGTCGCCAGACAAATGAAGGAATATGAAGCTCAGCAGAAGGAAATAGCCAAAATGGAGGACTTCATAGCAAAAAACAAAGTCAGGGCTTCTACGGCCAACAGCGCTAAAAGCAGAGAAAAAGCGCTTGAACGTATGGAGCTTATAGAAAAACCTATTTTTGCCGCAAACAACGCAAAAATACGCTTTGAATATGCCGTTACTCCTCCTTTTGATATTCTAAGCGTAAAAGACGTAGATATTACTGTCGGTAACGGAGCTGATAAAAAGACTCTGGCCGAGCATATCAGCTTTGAGATCAAGCGGGGAGAAAAGCTGGGAATAATCGGCGATAATGGAATAGGTAAATCTACATTTCTGAAGATAATACAGGGCATGCTTCCCTATTCCGGCAGAATAAGATGGGCGTCAAACGTCAGAATTTCATATTTTGAACAGGAAAGCGCCAATCTTGATCCTTATAATACGGTCATGGACGAGCTTCACAGACACTATCCCATACTTACAGACCTTGATATACGTTCCTTGCTGGGAAGGGTAGGTATAACGGGAGAAAACGTATTCAAGGAAACCGGAGTTATCAGCGGAGGCGAGAGAGCCAAGGTATGCTTTGCTTTGATGACGCTTGAAAAAGGAAACGTTTTAATTCTCGACGAGCCGACCAATCATCTTGATCTTGACGCCAAGGAAGCGATTGAACATGCCCTTGACGAATTTGACGGAACAGTCATCTTCGTATCGCATGACAGATACCTTTTAAATAAAATTGCCGGAAAAATCCTTGAAATAAAAAGCGGAGGCGCCGAATTATTTAACGGAGGTTTTGATTATTATCTTGATATATCAAATAAACGCCGTTTGGCTAAGCAGCAACTATCGGACGAAGAAAAATCACGAAAAGCGGCAGAGCTTGCCGCTGAAAAAAATATCAAAGCTTATAAATCCAAGGAACAGCGAAGTATAGAGGCAAAGAAAAGAAACAGAATAAAGGAGCTTGAAGAGAGCATAGAAAATATTCAAAAAGAGCTTGACGCTTTGCAAGCTGAAATAACCTTTGAGGAGGTATATTCAGACTTTGAGCTTATGAATAGCAAATGCAGTATGATTGACGAGCTGAAAAAAAAGGCTGACGAAATGTTCGATGAAATTGTGGAGCTAAGCGAATGATACTAATCGGTCTTTAATTCAGAAACCACTCCCTTCAAAGCATAAAAAGTCGGGAGAAAACATTTTTTTAATGCTATAATACAGTCACAGTCAAGGATAAGGATGGTGCTGACATGACAAGCTGGTCAGAGGGAATCCAAAGCGCTATTAGCTATATTGAAGATAATATCACTGAAAGATTAGCAATAAGCGATATAGCGGCAAAAGCGTATGTATCAGAATATCACTTTCAAAGAATCTTCCATATTCTGTGCGGTTTTACCGTGGGTGAATATATAAGAAACCGTCGGCTTACCATAGCGGCTCAGGAGCTTTCCTCAACGGACTCTAAGGTTATTGACATCGCTTTAAAATACGGCTATGACTCTCCCGACAGCTTTGCCAAAGCGTTTGTCAGGTTTCACGGCGTATCCCCCTCGGCTGCAAAGGAAAAAGGAGCAAAACTTAACTCGTTCGCTCCTTTAAGAATTAAATTAACATTGGAGGGCGGTTCTATGATAGAATACAGAATTGTTGAAAAGGCGGCTTTTACAATTATGGGTAAAGCCAAAAGGTTCAGTTTTGAAAACTGCTACAAAGAAATACCTAAGTACTGGGACGAACACATGAAAAGCGGCGAAAATAATATAGTATGCGGAATGTACGGAATTTGCTTTGACGGCGACAAGGAAGGCTTCGAATATCTTATAGCCGATAACTATATTCCTTGGAATGAAGTACCGGACGGTTATGTAACAAGAACTATCCCGCAAGGTACTTGGGCGGTATTTCCATGCAGAGGCGAGCTTCCTGACGCGCTTCAGAAAGTAAATACAAAAATCTGGAACGAATGGCTGCCAAACTGTAAAAATTATAAGCTTGCAGGAAATTACAATATTGAAATGTATACTCCCCCCTGTGAGAATCCTAAAGATACTTACAGCGAAATTTGGGTGCCTGTGGAAAAAATAAAATAAAAAAAGGAATCGGTTAAACCGATTCCTTTTTTATCTACTTAAATCCAAGTCTTATAGGAGTTTTATCGAGCATAAAGGCAGCGGCGCAAAACAGCGCGCCTGACGCCGCCCCCTGTATAATATTTGCCGGTACCGTATTAAAAAACTGTGCGGCAGGATTTCCATATAATATAACTGCTGCGGCATAATACCCTACAACGGTAACTATGCATGATACGGCAGACGCTGTTACCGTCTTAAAACAAAGCATTTTTTCGTGCTTACCCAATACATAAAAGCATAAAGCATTAAGCGATTTTATTACAAGCGTAGGTATAATATAAATTGGATAACCTGAAATCAGGTCCGCCATAGCGCCGCCTATTCCCGCCGCCGCTACACCGTAAGGCAAAGGAAGAATACAGGCCGCTATATAAATTATACTGTCGCCTATGTGGATATATCCGTTAGCAGCCGGAATATGTAGAATAAAAGCAGTAGTAACACATATCATAGCGGCAAATAAACCGGTAAAAACTAATTTTCCTAATTTTTTGCTGTTCATATTTAAAAGCTCTCCTAAAAATCATCTGAAATAACTGCTTAAATAGTGAAGAATAGGTTCAAAAACCACGCCCTCCTGTAAAGGAGCGCCTGCCGTTACCGTATACTCTATTGATTTGGAAATAAAATCCCCCGCAATTTGCACTGCTTCGGCAAGAGGTTTTCCTTTAAGCAAAAAAGCCGTAACCACCGACGCAAAAATATCTCCGGTACCGGAATATATCCTTGATTCCCTATGAACATAATCAAAATAGAATTCGTTTGAATCATAGGTCATATTAACGATATTTTCAGCTCTTGCAATTCCGGTCAGAACTATGCGGCCGACGCCCATATCCTCAAGACGATACGCCAGCTCCTTTGCAAAGCTGTCCGAAATTTCTTCTCCCGAATATTCGGCTCCTGTGAGAAAGCATGCCTCCGTAATATTAGGAGTTATCAAGTCTGCACAGGCGGCAAGCTTCTTCATCCGGCGGTGCATTTCACTTGTATAGGTTGAATACAGCCTGCCACCGTCCCCCATAACCGGATCAATTATAACATTTATATCCGGATTTTTTTTCTTTCGGTTTAAAATAAATTCCTCAACAATTCTTATCTGATCGGACGAGCCTAAGAATCCGCTATATATCCCATCAAATTCAAGCTTATCCCAATCCCGAAGATAAGGCGTCATAGACGACGTCATATCCTTGAAATAAAATGACGGAAAGCCGGTATGCTTTGACAATACAGCCGTCGGAACAGGACAGGCCTGTACTCCTGCAGCCGGCAGAACCGCCAGAGCCGTGGTAAGAGAGCACCTTCCGAATCCCGATATATCGTTTATGCAAGCTGCTCTGGGTATTCTCATATTTTTTTCTCCTCCGGCTGATGATTGACAATAAACGAATAAATGCCGCTTCTTGAAAAGCCCGTTTCCTTGGCGGCCTTCCTGCATGCCTCCGAAAGCTTCATACCGTCGTCGGCATATTCAGAGGCGAGAGCAGACGCTGTTTCCAAGGTATAGCCGTCAGAAATATCCCTGCGTTCAGCCCCCTCCAATACAAGCACATATTCACCCTTCGGGTTATTATTTTCATAATATAAGATCGCCTCTGAGACCGTCATTCTCAAAACTTCCTCATATACCTTTGTCAGTTCACGGCATAACGAAATTCTTCGGTCCCCAAAATACTTTAAAAAGTCATTCAAAGTATTAATCAACTTATGGGGAGCTTCATAAAAAATAAGCGTGCGAGTTTCGTCCTTTAAACTAAGAAGATGATCGCTGCGCTGTTTTTTATTTACCGATAGAAATCCTTCAAATGCAAATCTTGAAGTATTCAGACCGGACACCGCAAGAGCAGAAACAACTGCGCTCGGTCCGGGTACCACTTTAACATTAATTCCACTTTCAGCGCAAAGCCTTACCAGTTCCTCTCCGGGATCGGAAATACACGGCATACCGGCGTCTGTAACCACAGCGGCGTTTTCTCCGCCTTTAATCCGTGATATAATATTCTCAGCGCAATTTAAGGTACTATGTCCATGATAGCTTATAAGCTGCTTTTTTATATCGTATCTGTTGAGAAGTTTAAGCGTTACTCTCGTATCCTCAGCCGCTATAAAATCCACATCTTCAAGGGTTTTAAGCTGCCTTAAAGTAATATCATCCATATTTCCAATCGGCGTGCCCACAACGTAAAGCGTACCGGTCATTTTATTCAGCCCCCTCTTCAAGTCCGAATGAATAAATTTTTTGCATCTCGTCAGTGTATCCGTTTTCAGTCCATACATAAAGCTGCGGAAGCACTTTTAGATACGGTTTCGAGCCTTTTTTCCCCTCTATTAGAAAAAGCCACGGCGCGCTTTGAGGGTTTTTACTCACAAACCGCAGTCTTTTAGGCTCCATATCATTTTTTTTCATGGCGTCTATCACATCGCAAAGTCTTTCGGGACGGTTGCAAAGACAAAGACGTCCGCCGAACTTAAGCAACCTGGACGCCGCACGGCAAACATCATAAATATTGCACATAATCTCATGACGGGCAATTCTATGAGCGTCAAGCTCGCTTTCGATACCTGAATCCGCCGCTTTATACGGCGGATTACATGTCACAAGGCTGCATTTTCCCAGAGGCGCTCCTTCCCAAAGCTCCTTTAAATCAGCGTTAACAGGTACTATTGTTTCCACGCCGCTTTTTTCAATGCTCATTTTTAACTGTTCAACGGCTTTTTTCTGAATGTCCAGCGCAAAGATTACCTTAGGAGGTTTTACTCTCTGCATTATCATTGGAATTATGCCGCACCCGGTTCCAAGATCGCAGGCAGTATCGTTAGCTTTATATTCGCAAAAATGAGTCAGAAGAAATGCGTCCGTACCGAATCCATGCTCTTCGCTTACACAAATACTTAGCTTTTCCGACAGCTTTTCAAATTTCATCTAATAAACAATCCTTTATAAAAATACTTTTATTAATATAACATAAAACGGATCAGATTTCAACATTTAATGTAAAATCCCGTAAAAAGGACGCTGAAAACGCGTCCTTTTCGTTATTTATATTCACACCTGAAATCCGTAAACACAGCCGTATTGCCGCCTGCCGCATACAATCCGATTATGACACCGGTAAATCCGCCGGAAACCTCGCTGGATAAATATTTGGTCTGAGCGCTTCCAAGAAAGCGATCAGCGCCATCGTATTTGACAAAAAAGCTGTAATTCATATTATCCATTCGAATAATAAGCTCCGCTTCAGTCTGATTCAGACTAACCGTTTCCTGTATATGCTTTATTCCGCCTATATTCAATCTGAGCAGTATTTCAATATCTTCTCCGATTTTTCTTAACGCAATATCGTAATGCTCCAATTCGTTCATATATAAGGCGATACCCGCTTCACCGGAATCAATTCTGACTTTGCAGCAAATCTCTCCGCAGAAATCGCGCTGACGAAGTCCTATAAATGTAGGAGAATCTATATCGCTCAATGTGATATCAGAGCCGTGCAAAACAGCTTTATCATCATAAAGCTCATAGCTGCTGTCCTTCGGATGTCTCAGGTAACACCAGTCAATATTCCATTGCGTATTTTCAAAGGTATAAAGATTCTTTTCATTTTGCTCAAATTCACCGTATATCTCATAGCCTTCGTCGGTTGTCCCGTCCGCTCCGGCGGAAAACCATCCCTGCCCGTCAAAGCATACCGGCGTAAGAAATACTTCCCTGCCCAGATGATGATACGGCATCCACATACCTGATTGTCTGAAACCAAGACTAAGTATATGCCAATCTCCGTGTTTATCCTGAACAAGATCTCCGTGACCAATTCCCTGAATTATAAAAGGAGCCTTATTTCTGTTTGTAAGTACAGGATTATGAGGATAATTTTCAAAATCTCCCCAGACCGACCGTCCCCTCGCATAGGTAATCATGTGACCGTATTCAGTTCCGCCCTCGGCCGCCATAAGATAATAATAGTCGTTTATTTTATACATATGCGGACTTTCAAGATACCTTCCGCCGGAGCCTTGCCAAATGCATTTGCTTTCAGTAAGCTTTTTTCCGTCAGTTATATTTATCTCGCACTGAATAACTCCGCTTCTGCCAAGACTGTCTGTCCCGTTGCTCATAAAATACGTCCTGCCGTCCTCAAAATACAAGGACGGATCAATACCTCCCTGATCGACGAAAACAGGATCGGACCATTCTCCGTAAATATCTTCCGTATATACATAAAAATTCTGGCGGGTAGTATCGTTTGTAGTTACCATATAGAATCTTTTGCCGTCAAATCTTATAGTCGGAGCGAAAACGCCTCCGCTGCTGTTTATTTTATCCAGCATAACCTGATCTTTGCGGGTAAGCACATGTCCGATCTGATTCCAGTTCACAAGATCGCTGCTTTCGAAAAGAGGCACTCCCGGAAAATACTGAAAGCTGCTGCATACCATATAATACCTTCCGTTTGCATAGCATACGCTGGGATCAGGACAAAATCCCTTTAATACCGGATTTTTATATCTCATAAACGTCCCCCGTACAATTTAATAATTTCCTGAAGTATCTTCCATTATCTTGAATTCTATGTCAAAATATGTGATTTTGAGCTCATCGTCTATTCTGGCGCATTTTGCTTTTAAAACATCTCCGGCTTTCTTGCCTTCAAGGATAAGACTTAGCTCGTCGTAATTATGAACCTCTACGCCGTTAATTGATAGAATAAAATCATCTGTCTTTAGCTCCGTATTGGACACGTCGCAATCCTCGCTGATATCGGTCACCCACAATCCGTTTAGCTTTTCAGGAAGCTTTCTGCCGTATTTTTCCTTAAAAACCGAAAGCGTATATTCATTATCCATCGAATAGAATGTTATTCCTATTTTTATTCTGCCGCTTACATAACCCTGAGAAATAAGCTCTTCTATAACAGGCTTGGCCTCGTTAATAGTTATTGCAAAGCCGAGACCTTCATAGCTTGAGCTTACATATTTAGAAGAAGTTATGCCTATGACCTGACCGTACATATTAACCAAGGCGCCTCCGGAATTTCCTGGGCTTATTGCGGCGTTAGTCTGTATACAGTCCATTTCAAATCCGGTTGAATCCGCTTTGATTTTCCTGTTAAGACCGGAAACTATACCGTCGGTAATTGAACCTGTCAGCCCGGCAGGGTTTCCGATTGCCGCAACTCTCTCTCCAAGCACCGTTTCATCGGAATCGCCAAGTTCGGCGGCAGGCAGATTATCAGCCTTTATCTTAATTACCGCTATATCTGTTTTAGCGTCGCGGCCGACTATTTCCGCTTCAAACTGCTTATCATTATATGTGTTTACAATAAAACTGTCCGGCTTCTCAAGCTCCGATTCATCAAGCAATGAATACTGAGAGCCTTCAAGCACATGAGTATTTGTAACGATATAACCGTCTTGAGTTATTATAATTCCTGAACCGCTTCCTATCATAATATCAGGATTAGAGCTGCTGTAAGTATAAATCTCCACTATCTGAGGCCTTATAAATTCCGCAAGCCCCTCGGTAGTATATTTTCCGTTTTCATCACGGTAATCAGAGTCCTTTGAGGCTTCGGGCTTATTCTGAGTCTCAAGCTCGATATCGGTATTAATATTATTATAAGCCTTGTTATAGATTATGCTGCCCTGACGGACATCTGAATAAATACAATAAACTGTCAGAGCAGAAATAACCGCAAAAATAAGTAAAAGCAGGACAACTATTAATACGTTTGACCGTTTCTGTTTTCCGGCGTTTTCATTTCCGGTTATCTCGGCATTCTGAAAATTGTCCGAATATTTAATCTCTGATATCTCCTCTCTTTCCTTTTCACCGCTTTCACTGCTGAATAAATCTTCCTTTTCATCCATATCGGTACAGAAACCTCCTTATTCAGCGATAAAGTCTCTCGGAAATGTCAGCATAAATTCCGTGAATCTTCCCTCTTCGCTGCTTATCGTTATATTGCCGTGATGCTGATTGACAAATTTTCTTACTATAGATAATCCTAAACCTACTCCGTCGGGATTATCGCTTCTCGAATAATCTGATTTAAAAAAACGGTCAAAAACATGTGCGAGATCCTTTTTCGGTATTCCGCTGCCGCTGTTGTTTATAAAAAAATGAATATTTCCGTCGCAATAATCTATAGCGATGGTAATCATACCATTATAATCGACAAATTTTACGGCGTTTTCAAATAAATTATAGAATACCTGGTGCAAAAGTATCCTGTCTCCGCTGACCAGTATTTCAGGATAGCTTATGCTTATAATATTAATATGCTTTTCTTCAATTCTTTTTTCAAACATAAATATTATTTCCGCTAAAACCTCTATTATGTTGAATTGTTCAATTTTAAGCGTGATTTTTCCCGCTTCTATATTAGACGTATTCAGCATATTTTTAATAATCTGCTGCATTCTGTTGGTTTCATTAAGCACCTTAACAAGATATTTATATCTGTGTTCCGCGTCTATCGTTCCGTCGAGCACTGCTCCGAGAAAGCCCTTGATAACAGTAAGCGGCGTTTTAAGCTCATGAGATATATTCGAAACAAATTCAACCATATGCTTATCGCTGTAATTAAGTCTTTCCTGAAGAGCCCTGATTGCCTTAAGAAGCGGCTCATACTGCGGCAGCACCTTTTTGGGAAGCGCTATTTCCGCATATTCTCCCACATAACCGGAGCCGCAGTTCTTTTCTATCTGAAGCACATATTTATACTTATGGTAATTATAAATACAAAGAGTAACAGAAAATACCGCCGTAAGAACCAATAATAACAGCAATAGAATATTTACAGTTTTGTCAGTATGCTCTGATATTATACCGTATGGCATTACGCAGGCTACATAAACCTCAAATGGTTCAAATTCCACCTCAAATTTTTCCATATATGAAACATTTGTAACAGGGTTTATATCGTATTGGATAGCGTCGCCGAATTTCCAGTCAGAATGCTGATAATATTCTTTATTGCAAGAATTAGAAATAATTAAATCTCCATGTTTATCATAAATATATATATCCATATTTAGATTCTTGCTATAAATTTCAAGCATACTGCCGTTTAATTCATTATTTTTGTTTACTTCATTTTCAAAATCATCAAGTATAAGCTTCACCGAATTTTCCGAATTGTGCAAAACGGTGTCCTTTAACGACAAATAGCTCTGAAAAATTAAAACAAGACCCGTAAAAAGAACACAGAAAAATATTATGCCGATTATGAAAAAATAATGCCGAAGAAGATTTTTGGTCATATTATCTCCGTTCAGCCGGCATTAGCCGGCAATTAAAATGTAAATCATGCAACGATCAATTTTCAGCATTACGATTCCTTAATTTCGTTTAATTCAAATTTATATCCGACTCCCCATACAGTCGTAAGATCCCATTGCTTGGAAATTCCGCAAAGCTTTCCTCTCAAGCGCTTGATATGAACGTCAATAGTTCTGGAATCTCCGTAATAATCAAATCCCCAGATTTCGTCAAGAAGCTGATCTCTTGTAAAAACTCTGTTAGGATTGGAAGCAAGATAAAATAAAAGCTCGATTTCCTTAGGCGGAGCGTCAATTACCTTTCCGCCCGCCTTAAGCACATACCTCGTCAGATTAATCGAAAGCTTATCATAATGAACCTCCTGCATCTCAACAGGCTTAGGAAGCTTCCCGGAACGTCTGGCAACAGCCTTGATCCTTGCGAGAACCTCTTTTGTATCAAACGGCTTGACTATATAATCGTCGGCGCCCAGCTCAAGCCCCAGAACCTTATCGAAGATTTCACTTTTTGCGGTCAGCATAATTATAGGCGTATCGGACGCTTTTCTTATCTCCTTGCATATCTGCCATCCGTCCATGCCCGGCAGCATTATATCAAGCAGAACAATATCCGGATTTAGCGAATTGAATTTTACCATCGCCTCGTTGCCTTCGTTTGAGATTATAGTGCTGTAGCCTTCCTTTTCAAGATAAACTCTCAATAAATCGCATATGTTCTTATCATCATCAACTATTAAAACCTTTTCAAGCGGCATAACATACCTCCCCCATATCTAAGCTAAAAAACGCTCAGAAAAATAAAAAAAATAAAATTTATTCTATATACATTTAATAATATCAAATATTCGACAGTTTGTAAATACCCTTAAGAAATTTTTTCAGAAAAATTTGTTTCGCCAATATTAATTTTGCACAGTTTAGATTTTAAATCTGACATATATTTGTGCATAGATACAAAAATTGTAATTATATTCAAAACATACTTGATTTTTCATAAAAAGTTGGTAAAATAGTAATTAGCACTCAAGGAGTTTGAGTGCTAACCAAATCAATAATTTTTTTCAGGAGGAATAAATATGAATATCAAGCCATTGGCAGACAGAATTGTCATTAAAATGACAGAAGCGGAAGAAACCACAAAAAGCGGTCTTATTCTTGCTTCGGCTTCAAAGGAAAAGCCGCAGATCGCAGAAGTTGTCGCCGTTGGTCCCGGCGGAATGGTTGACGGCGAAAAGATAGATATGTATCTTAAAGTAGGCGACAAGGTTCTGCTCAGCAAATATGCCGGAACAGAAGTCAAGGTTGACGATGTTGAATATACAATCCTCCGTCAGTCTGAAGTTTTGGCAATAGTTGAATAATCGGAATAAATCATATTATAAAAAAGGAGTCTGATATTTATGGCAAAGGATATTAAATACGGAGAAGAAGCAAGAAAATCCCTTCAGACAGGCATTGACAAGCTTGCCGATACTGTTAAAATAACGCTTGGTCCTAAGGGAAGAAACGTTGTTCTCGATAAAAAATTCGGCGCTCCGCTGATTACTAACGACGGCGTAACAATAGCTAAGGAAATCGAGCTTGAGGACGCGTTCGAAAATATGGGCGCTCAGATGCTCAAGGAAGTTGCAACTAAGACTAACGACGCGGCAGGAGACGGTACGACCACAGCTACTCTTCTCGCACAGGCAATGATTCGCGAGGGTATGAAGAATATCGCGGCCGGCGCAAACCCGATGATAGTTAAAAAGGGTATGGCAAAGGCTGTTGAAACGGCAGTCGGAACTGTTATCGCAAATTCTAAAAAGGTTGAGGGTAGCGACGACATCGCCAGAGTCGCAACCGTTTCTTCAGCAGACGAAACAGTCGGAAAGCTGATTGCCGACGCAATGGAAAAGGTTACGGCGGAAGGCGTTATAACAATTGAAGAAAGCAAAACTGCTGAAACTTACAGCGAGGTTGTAGAAGGAATGCAGTTTGACAGAGGCTATATTTCACCATACATGGTAACGGATACCGAAAAAATGGAAGCTGTTTACGACGATCCATATGTTCTTATTACAGATAAGAAGATCTCCTCGATTCAGGAAATCCTTCCTCTTCTTGAACAGCTTGTTCAGTCGGGCAAGAAGCTTGTTATCATTGCAGAGGATATCGAGGGCGAAGCGCTCACAACGCTTATACTCAATAATCTTAGGGGCACTTTCAAGTGCGCTGCCGTTAAAGCTCCAGGTTTCGGCGACAGACGTAAGGAAATGCTTAAGGATATTGCCATCCTGACAGGCGGCGAGGTTATTTCTGAAGAGCTCGGCCTTGAGCTTAAGGAAACTACAGTTGAACAGCTTGGCCGCGCAAGACAGGTAGTTATCCAGAAGGAAAATACTATCATTGTAGACGGTATGGGCGACGCTGACGCGATCAAGAGCAGAGTTTCACAGATCAAATCTCAGATTGAAACAACAACGTCTGACTTTGACAAGGAAAAGCTTCAGGAAAGACTTGCCAAGCTTGCAGGAGGCGTTGCCGTTATAAAGGTCGGCGCCGCTACTGAAATTGAAATGAAGGAAAAGAAGCTTAGAATAGAGGACGCTCTTGCAGCTACAAAGGCTGCCGTTGAAGAAGGTATCGTTGCAGGCGGCGGCACTTCTCTCATCAATGCGATTCCTGCTGTTGAAGAAATGCTTCCTTCCCTTGACGGCGACGAAAAAACCGGCGCGCAGATCATACTCAGAGCTCTTGAAGAACCGGTTCGCCAGATCGCTCTTAACGCAGGTCTTGAGGGCAGCGTTATAATTGATACAATTAAGCGCTCAGGTAAAGTAGGCTACGGTTTCGACGCTTATAATGAAACCTATGTGGATATGATTCAGGCGGGAATCGTTGATCCTACAAAGGTTACACGTTCCGCACTCCAGAACGCGGCTTCCGTTGCAGCAATGGTACTGACAACTGAAAGCCTGGTAGCCGATATTCCTGCTCCGGAGCCTGCTCCCGCAATGCCTCAGGGCGGAATGGGAATGGGTTATTAATAAACACATTCTTATAAAATTCAATAAATATATAAAAATTAATCCCCGTTGCTTAAATAAGCTTACGGGGATTTTTCTTATAGATTTTCTATCTCCCTGCTTTTTTTCACGCCGAAAACCAGAATAGAAAAAGGAACAAGGAATAAAACCGACGCCGCGGGAAGTATATAAATGCTTACCGCAAAGCCTATCCTTTCAGTCAACGCACCAAACAGAGCGTTGAAGCCGATATCAAAAAATGTGGAAAGCCCTGTTACAAGCCCCACGGCTTTTCCTCTGGATTCCGGAGGATAATAAAGCTGAATAAGATAGATAAAGGTCGGCCAAAGAACAGAATTTCCCAGTCCGGCCGCACAAAGTATATACATCCCGCTTTTTCCCGCTGCGACACCGACAATATACAGGACGGAATAAAATACCGAAAATATAAAAAGGCTCTTTTTCGGACCGAGCTTATTCACCAAAACTGCAAAAATCAATCGCCCTACTGTCATAAATGCATAAAACAGTCCAGTAAAAAACGAGCCCTCAGAAACTGTAAATCCAAGATGCTCAGAGGCATAAGTGGTAAGCCAATTCTGAAGTCCGTGCTCCGGTATATAATAAAATCCGCACATCAGGATCAGCAGAAAAAAAGCCGGATTTTTTATTATACTCATATATGTAGTCGGCTTAATATTCTTATCGGTACTAATATCAGGTATTTTAACGGCTAAAAGCAGAAAAAACGCTGCGACGCCAACGCCGAACATAACTAAATTGATTATCTGCCATGACCGGAAACCGTCTGCAAAAACAGCGGCGGCATTCTGTCCCCCGCTTATTCCTACGCCTTGCGTAAAATTAAAAAGATTCATCATCAGTCCCGGCGACATGAAAAGTATAGGCGTTATTATATTTACGCTTGTAGACAAAAGCGTCGACGCGCCCATTGAAAATATCATTCCGCATAAAAGCAGCGTATAGCTTTTTGTGAAAAAATACAGCAGCAGCGCAGACATCCACATTAAAAGCGTGCATAGCATAACAGTCTTTTTTTTAAAGGTATCCAGCAGCTTTCCGCCTATAAATAGAAAAATAAGATTTCCCGCATAGCTTACTGATATAATCATCGACACTTTTGTATTTGAAAGTCCGAACGTTTCTTTAAAAACCGGCGCAAATACGCCGCGAAGCGAATCGCTCATGCCGAGCACTATCATAAGAACGCTGCACATAACCGCTGCGATCATCTGATTCTTTTTCGCTGCTTTATCCCTATTATCATACATATCAGTTAGTATCCTCACGCCGTTTTCTTAAGATTTATGTATTCTGATTTTAATAGATTATATATCTCCGTTCCATGACTCTGACCAAACTTAGAAACAAGCTCTCTGTAAAAGGAGTTTTTATCCTTTGACTTCTGCAAAACGGAATTGATTTTTATGATTTCCGACGGAGAATAATCAGGTAAAATAGAACGCAATTTCTGATAAGTAGAATCAAATTTCTTCAATTCAGTAAAATCAGATTTAAGGGCGCCGTAAATTTCCTCTCCCCTTTCCTGCTTGAAACGCGCAACCAGCTCTCTGTGAAAATCCTGCTTATCTGACGTTCCCAGCAACACCGCGCTTATATTAATTATATCGCATGAGGAATAAGCGGGAAGAAGATCGCATAAGGAATTATAGAGGCTGTCCGCACGACCGTTATCGGATTTTACTATCCTGACCTTAGACGGCTTTTCCTTAGATACAAAGGTTCCCGCGATCGAAGTATGACGGACGATCTCAACGCCTTCGGCATAAAGATAATTGTCATAGAAGGATAAATTAGCGTCAAACCCTTTATCATTGCTTATTATATATATGTTCTGAGTAGTGCCCTTTCCTAAAATATAGCCTGCAAACATTGTAAGCTGAAAATCAAGGGCATTTTTTCCCGCAGAAACGGAAAAATACTTTATCTCAGCGCTGGATTCCACTAATTTTTTATGAGCCTCAAACGATAAATTACCGGCATTGGTCGTATAAAAAACATAGACGCTGTCATTTTTTCCAAGCTTTTCAATACCCCTAAAGCCGTCCGCATTGACGTTTTCATAATCGACTAAATATATAGACATTATTATTGTTCTCCTTTTTCAATACTCTTTTTTTGTCTGCTGTTAGTAATATAATTATTCAGAAAAATCCCGATAATTCCCACAGCTCCGGTTATTAGAAAAATAATAACCGTAATTACAGGCTTTCCGTTTCCAAGCGTCGCTCCCATAAATGCGGACGAGGTTACGGACGGAATTCTGGCCAGAGTAGCTATAAAATAAAACCTGTAGCGGTTAATATCCGTAAGCGAAGTCATATATGATATCACGTCTTTGGGGGTTCCGGGAATCATAAGTATGATGAATACAATCAGCTCAAGCTTTTTCTCGTCATGAAGAAACTTGAATTTTTTGAACTTATCCTCCGGCACAAAAGCGTCCACCAACGGTTTACCGAATTTTTTAACAAGATTATATATTATTACGGTTGCGGCAAAAATACCGATTTCACATAAAACAAGCCCCCAGAAAGCGCCGAAAAGCACTCCGCCGATTATTTCAACCGGCCCTCCCGGAATAAAAGCCAGCACAATATGAGTTATTTCCATAAGAACAAATAAAACCGGAGCGAAAATTCCGAAGCCTTCCACTCTTTTCTGAATCATATCGCGTCCCTGCTCGGTAGCGAGAAGTCTGATAAACGGAACGAGAACGAATATCGTCAGTACGGCGCATAATAAAACCATAAATATAACAAAAGATATTTTCAATATCTTTTTTTGTTTAGTCATTTTTTGCGTTCCTTCCCTCTGTATGTTTTTATTATGATTTTTTATAACTATCCAACAATAATTATAGCATTTTTTTTAGATTTTGCAAGATGATTTTTTCCATAAACACTTGTAACTTTAAAAAAATAATGATATAATATGTATTGTCTTAAAAAAGCAATATAACATTATTTAGAATAAAGTCCTTTAAAACGCATTTGAAAGGGGAAATTAATGAAAAGCGCCAAACTCCATTCAAACATCTGGCTTAAAAGAGGAGCTTCGGCTTTAGGTCTCCTCTACGCAATATTTATCTGTATATTATCGTATCATGCAGTTTTCTATGAAATCATTATAACCCAAAGAATAGCGTTCTGTCTGTTATTAACAGTTATTTCTATTGTGGCAGGCGCGGCTATGATTTATTCAAGAAAACAGCTTATGACTAAGATTTCGGGGTTTATTATGTTCCCCGCCCTGCTTCCCGTTGTGCTTTTATGCTTCGGCTCATGGGAAATGATAATTCCTCTGGCGGTCTGCGCAATAGTTATATTTTTCGCCAGCGGCTCTAACGAAGCTGCAAAAACGCTGCTTGGAACCATATATCTTCTGACTTATATATTAGCAGCTTTGGCATATTTTATATTTACAAGCTTTTTGGCTTCTCCGGCAATAAAGGAAACAATAGAAAGCGGGGTATCGCCTTCCGGCAAATACCGCTACGAAGTAATTGAAACGACCGACAGTTCAAACGGAAGCACGTCCGTTATACTCGAACCTAATTTTCTTGATAAAAAATATGCTCTTGTAACCTTCAAGGTAAAAGGATATGACCGCAAGCTTTGCGTTAAAAGACCGAAAACCGAGGTTGAGCTTGAATGGAAGGACGACGATCTTTATATAAACGGAGAAAGATGGTTTACGCCTGAACAGGCAAAAAGGGGTAAATGGTTTGAAAAGGAATCCCGTTCCTTTGACTTTATGTAAATTAGACGCCGTTATAAACCAGGCGTTTAAGCGGCGTTTTAAATTAAGACAGGTTAAGGTAAAACTCAGATATTACCTGAAATCTGTCCAAAACCAAGAATATAATCATACAGGAGGATAATATGAGCGAATTTTTTAAAGGTATAGGAAAAATCTCTTTTGAAGGAAAGGATTCTAAAAACCCGCTTGCTTTCAAGCACTACAATCCGGATGAAGTTATAGGCGGAAAAACTATGAAGGAGCAGCTCAAGTTCGCGCTTTCATGGTGGCATACTATGGGCGGCGACGGAACCGATATGTTCGGCTGCGGCACTACTGACAAGACATGGGGCGAGGACGACTCCGCTGCAAGAGCAAAGGCTAAGGTTGACGCCGCCTTTGAAATTATGGACAAGCTTTCAATAGATTATTTCTGTTTCCATGACCGCGATCTTTCCCCTGAATACGGTTCTCTTTCGGAAACAAACGCTAAGTTAGATGAAATTACAGATTATATAGCAGAAAAAATGAAGGCTGATACTTCAAAGAAGTGTCTCTGGGGTACTGCCAAGTGCTTTGACCACCCGCGATTCATGCACGGAGCCGGAACGTCTCCGTCTGCCGACGTTTTCGCTTTCTCCGCGGCTCAGATTAAAAAGGCTGTTGAAACGACAGTTAAGCTCGGAGGCAACGGCTATGTATTCTGGGGCGGACGCGAGGGCTATGAAACTCTCCTTAACACAAATATGGGACTTGAACAGGACAACATGGCGCGTCTTATGAGAATGACCGTCGACTATGCGCGTTCAATCGGATATAAGGGCGATTTCTATATTGAGCCGAAGCCAAAGGAACCGACAAAGCACCAATATGACTTTGACACTGCGACGGTTCTCGGCTTCCTACGCAAGTACGGCCTTGACAAGGATTTCAAAATGAACATCGAAGCAAACCACGCAACGCTTGCACAGCACACATTCCAGCATGAGCTGAGAGTTGCCAGAGAAAACGGCGTGTTTGGCTCAATCGACGCGAATCAGGGCGATCCGTTGCTCGGCTGGGATACTGACCAGTTCCCTACAAACGTTTACGACACTGCTCTTTGCATGTATGAAGTTTTAAAGGCAGGCGGTTTTACAAACGGCGGTCTGAACTTTGACGCTAAGGCAAGAAGAGGCTCTTTTGAGCTGGAGGATATCTTCCACAGCTACATTGCAGGTATGGACGCATTTGCTCTCGGTCTCAAGATTGCTCAGAAGATGATTGACGACGGCAGAATCGATAAGTTTGTCGCTGACAGATATGCAAGCTGGACAACAGGCGTCGGAAAAGACATTATTGACGGAAAGGCTGATATGGCTTACCTTGAAAAGTACGCGCTTGAAAAGGGCGAGGTTACAGATTCTCTGGACAGCGGCCGTCAGGAAATGCTTGAAAATATCATGAACGATATTATGTTTAGTCTTTAATTAGCAAAAGTTCAGCTCAAGCCTTTTTAAAGAATCACAGGGGCAAGGGACAGAGTCCCTGACGTCGCGTTTTCATACGGCGGAATACCTTGCCGTATTAATGCGTTTTTTCTGGTGAATTGACGTTTCAAACGTTAAGAGGGTGCTTTTTTGCAAATGAAAAAGCGCCCTTATTTATTAAACATAGGTATAATAATTATGAAAAATGTGCAGTAAAGTATTGTTTCGACGATATGTTTGTTTTTGCAAATATTCGGAATTGGAGAAATAATAAAAATGAAGGTTAATAATAATATTCCATTTAAAACATGGAAAAATGCTCTTTTTTCCTTAATAATTTCCTTATTGGAAATTGCAACAACTCAGTTATATATAAATTATCTATATAAAATGAGTAATATTGTATTTAAATTTATGTTTTTGACGATGTATATATTAACAATCTTTTTATATTACCATTTAATATATAAACATAAGAATAATATATATGTAACAGGTGTAAGATGTATAAGCGTTGTTTTTCAATATTTTTATATTTTCATAATATACTCTATTTACCTTAAATTTATACATCATGTTCCTCAACCGACAGAGGGCGGAGGAGGACCGGGCGGAATGTGGATTATATATGCTATATTTTTTATTGCACCTATGCCAATTTGCATTAATATTATTTTGATTATTTATTTAAAAATATGCGAATATATAAATACGGTTTATAAAAAAATAAAAAGCAGAAAGGAATAGTAACATGTCATACATTATAGGCGTAGACTGCGGAACAAGCGGCACAAAGACAGTCCTCTTTGACGAGCTTGGAACAGTCGTTGCTTCACACACTATCGAATATCCAATGTATCAGCCTAAAAACGGCTATGCGGAACAGGATCCCAACGACTGGGCTTCCGCTATGATTGATACGATCAAAGCCGTTATGGCTAAAAGCGGCGTTAAAAAAGAGAACGTAAAAGGAATCGGTATTTCCGGTCAGATGCACGGTCTCGTTATGCTTGATAAGGATAATAACGTACTCAGAAAATCAATTATCTGGTGCGATCAGAGGACAGCCAACGAAGTCGCTGAAATGAACAGCAGGCTCGGCGAAAAAAAGCTTATTGAAATCACCGCCAATCCTGCGCTGACAGGCTGGACAGCCGCAAAAATTCTTTGGGTAAAAAACAACGAGCCTGATATTTACGAAAAGTGCCGTCATATTCTTTTGCCAAAGGACTTCTTGAGATTCGTCCTTACAAACGAATATGCAACAGAGGTTTCGGACGCGTCCGGAATGCAGCTTTTAGACGTTGCAAACCGCTGCTGGAGCAAAGAGGTATGCGATACGCTCGGAATTGATATGTCAATGCTAGGCAATATTTACGAGTCCTGCGAGGTTACGGGAACGCTTACAAAAGGCATGGCTGATGTTCTCGGTCTTTGCGAGGGCACTCCTGTTGTAGGCGGCGCAGGAGATAACGCAGCTGCTGCTGTTGGCACAGGAGTTGTCGAAGACGGAAAAGCGTTTACAACAATAGGTACCTCAGGAGTCGTATTTGCACATACGTCAAATATTTCAATTGATCCTAAGGGCAGAGTGCATACATGCTGCGCGGCCGTACCTAATTCATGGCACATTATGGGCGTTACTCAAGGCGCAGGACTTTCGCTGAAATGGTTCAGGGATAATTTCAGCAGCGCCGAAAAAGAAACGGCAAGGCTTATGGGCGTCGACGAATATTATCTTATGGATAAGGAAGCGGAAAACGTTCCCGTCGGGGCAAACCGCCTGCTTTATCTTCCGTATCTAATGGGCGAAAGAACGCCTCACCTTGACCCTGACGCAAGAGGAGTATTTTTCGGACTTTCGGCAATCCACACAAAAAGGGATATGCTGAGAGCCGTTATGGAAGGGGTTGCCTATTCCCTTCGCGACTGTTTTGAAATCTGCCGTGAAATGGGCATTGATATAAGCGATATGACGGCCTGCGGCGGCGGAGGAACTTCATCGTTGTGGCGGCAGATGCTTGCCGACCTTTATAAATGCCCTGTTAAAACTTCGGCGTCAAAGGAGGGCCCTGCTCTCGGCGCCGCAATACTTGCAGCTGTAGGTGCAGGAATTTACAGCTCTGTTCCGGAGGCGTGCAGCGCTATAGTAAAAACGGACAAAACACAGCAGCCTATTTCAGAAAATATCCCTAAGTATGATAGCTGTTACAAGTTGTATACTGAAATTTACCCCGCATTAAAGGATAAGTTTAAGGTTCTTGCAAAATTATAATCTAACAAATATGACCTAAGATAATCATTCTTAGGTCATATATTTTTTCGGTTTACACTTTAATGCCTTGAAATGCATAAAACATTGTGATATAATAAACATAAGTTTATTTGCCGATTAAAAACGCGCATTTTTCCGGAGGAGCATTATGAAAACTATAATTGTAAAAACAAGCACGCCATATAATATATATATAGAAAGAGGAATCTTAAATAAATGCGGAGCCGTCATATCCGAAACGGTAAAAACCCGTAAAACTGCAATCATAACTGATGATATCGTTGACAGACTTTATGGAAAAGCCGTCGTAGATTCACTTGAAAGCTCAGGCTTTACAGTCTGCAAATTTGTTTTTAAAAACGGTGAAGGCTCAAAATCAACAGAAACGCTTAACGAAATTTATAACTTTCTCTGTGAAAATAACATAACGCGTACAGACTGCGTTATAGCTCTCGGAGGCGGCGTCGTCGGAGATATAACAGGCTTTGCGGCAGCTACGTTTTTAAGAGGACTTGACTATATACAGATACCGACAACGCTTTTAGCTCAAGTTGATTCCTCTGTCGGCGGAAAAACCGCAATTGATCTACCATGCGGAAAAAACCTGGTCGGAGCTTTTAAACAACCGGCCTGCGTTATCTGTGATCCGGACGTTTTGTCCACACTTTCCGAAACCATACTTTCCGACGGAATGGCGGAAGCCATCAAGTATGGAATGATTCGCGACAATAGACTTTTCGAGCTTATTGCTTCGCATAATATAAAAAACATTTTTGAAATTATAGACGACGTGGTTTACACAAGTATATCTATCAAACGTGACGTAGTTGAAAACGACGAATTTGATACGGGAGAAAGAATGATCCTAAATTTCGGTCATACGCTGGGACACGCTATAGAAAGCTATTATAACTATGAAAAATATACGCATGGAAGCGCAGTAGCGATCGGTATGTGCATGATTACAGAAAAAACCGGCGATAAAAAAATACTGGACAAGCTAAAAAAATGCGTTACCGCATATAACCTGCCCGTTAAGTCTGATGCTCCGATTCATGAGTTACTAAAGCTTTGCTCTAATGATAAAAAGCGTGAAAGCGGAAATATAAATTACATAATATGCCCTGACATCGGAAAAGCGATAATTGAAAAGATCACAATTGCGGAATTTGAAAATCTCATGGGGGACTGAAAGCATGGATATTAAAATCATACCTTCAAAGCTGAGAGGAAACGTCAGTATACCGGCTTCTAAAAGTATAGTGCACAGAGCCCTTATCAGCGCTGCTCTGGCTGACGGAGTTTCCGTAATTTCAAACGTTACATTTTCTCAGGATATCTACGCCACCATTGACGCTCTTAAAGCAATAGGCGCCGAAA
The DNA here is from genome assembly GCF_054655175.1 of Ruminococcus sporogenes. Taxonomy (NCBI): domain Bacteria; kingdom Bacillati; phylum Bacillota; class Clostridia; order Eubacteriales; family Oscillospiraceae; genus Ruminococcus; species Ruminococcus sporogenes. The sequence continues at coordinate 340,511 of NZ_BAAHOA010000003.1, forward strand.
TCGGAGTTTCAGGAAATACTGTTACCGTAAAAGGATTATCAGAAAATACTCCTGAAACTGCAGATATAAACTGCGCCGAAAGCGGCTCTACACTGCGTTTTTTAATACCGGTAACCTCGGCTCTCGGTATAAGCGCTGTATACAGCGGTCGCGGACGTTTGCCGGAAAGACCGATAACTCCGTATATACGAGAGCTTTCCGAAAAGGGAATCCATTTTGATTACAATAACACCATGCCGTTTACTGTCAGCGGAAAGCTCAGATCCGGTATCTTTAAGCTTGAGGGAAACGTTTCCTCCCAATTTGTAACAGGACTCTTATTCGCTCTGCCTCTTCTTGAAAATGATTCGGAAATTGTTCTGACATCTCGGCTTGAGTCAAAGCCGTACGCAGATATGACTATTTCGTGCTTAGATAAATTCGGCGTAAAAATATCTGAAACCGGTAACGGCTATTATATAAAGGGCGGACAAAAATACAAACCTGTAAGTCTTACTGCGGAAGGCGATTATTCTCAGGCGGCATTTTTCTATGTGGCAAATATTCTCGGAAGCGATATAAAAATAAATAATTTGTCAGATAACAGCAGTCAGGGTGATAAGAAAATTGTTGAAATTATAAACGGCTTATGCTATAATAATAATGAAAAACCTGACGGATTCCGTCTTGACGCGTCCGACGTACCGGATCTTGTTCCTATACTCGGAGTGCTCGGAGCCTACTGTGAGGGAAAATCCGTCATATACAATGCAGCCCGCCTGAAAATAAAGGAAAGCGACAGACTCGCCGCTACTGCCGAAGCGGTCAACGCGCTTGGCGGAAAAATTATTCCTAGCGAAGACGGATTGATTATACATCACTCAGAACTCACGGGAGGTACGGCAGACAGCGCAGGAGATCACAGAATAGCGATGAGCGCCGCAATAGCCGCTACAATATGCAGTCAGCCGGTTATTATAAAAAACGCAGAATCAGTTGAAAAATCATATCCGGATTTTTTCAGGGATTATATAAATTTAGGAGGAACTGTCAATGTCATCACTTTGGAATAACCGCATTTCCATTTCTATTTTCGGAGAGTCCCACGGTCCCGCTATCGGAGTCGTAATTGACAATCTGCCGCCCGGAGAGCATATCGATATTGAAGAGCTTGGACGGTTTCTCTCAAGAAGAGCTCCGAAAAAAGACGGAACGACTACGATGAGAAGCGAGAAGGATCTGCCTCAGATAATGTCCGGTCTTATAAATGATAAAACTACGGGCACTCCTCTCTGTGCATTTATCCAGAATACTGACACGCGCTCAAAGGATTATTCCAATATTTCAAAGCTTGCTCGTCCCGGTCATGCAGATTACACCGGCGCCGTTAGATACAAGGGCTTTAACGATATCAGAGGCGGCGGACATTTTTCGGGGCGACTTACGGCTCCCCTATGCTTTGCAGGAGCGATATGCGGTCAAATACTTGAAAAAAGAGGTATTTATACCGGCGCTCATATAGCTGAAATTCATAATATAAAAGATGATATGTTTGACAGAACTAATGTGAATAAAAATGAAATACTTGATGTAAGATACAAGAAATTTCCCGTGATAAACGACAGCCGAGGCGAGGAAATGTTTGAAGATATTCAGAAGGCAAGAATCGGCTGCGAATCTCTCGGCGGTATTATCGAATGCGCCTGCGTAAACGTACCTGCCGGAATAGGATCTCCGATATTCGACGGACTTGAAAATACTCTGGCTCAATTAATATTCGGAATTCCCGCAGTTAAGGGACTTGAATTCGGCGCCGGATTCCTTACAGCTAAAATGGTAGGAAGTCAGAACAACGACGATTTTTATGTTGACGAACGCGGGCACGTAAAAACGAAAACTAACAACCACGGCGGAATCCTCGGAGGAATTTCTTCGGGTATGCCGATAACTCTCAATGTCGCAATAAAACCGACTCCGTCAATTTCGAAGCCGCAGTACACGATAGATTTAGGCGATATGAAAAACGATGTTCTCAGCATTAAAGGCAGGCATGATCCCTGCATAGTTCCAAGAGCAGTACCATGCGTAGAAGCCGCGGTTAATATTGGTATATTATCTCATATGATTGATTATCCGAACTTTATCTGATTATACGGTGAAAATAATGGAAAATTATTCAAAGATGTCCGAGCTTGCTTCAACTGAGCTTAAAGACGTTCAGACAGTAAAAATTCTTATCTGCTATCTTCTTTACAGAATAAACAAACCTGTTGATTCTGAACAGCTTTACGATATAGCAGTAACGACTGAAATTATAAATTACTTTTTCTATCAGGACGCAATGGACTATCTTATTAAAAATAATTCTATACATTCTGAGGACGGAAAAAACAATACAAAAATTTATACCCTGACAGAAAAGGGCATAAGCTGCGCAAAAACGCTGAGAGGCTATGTTCCCAAATCCTACAGGGATAAGATAGTTCAAGCAGCGCTAAGATATTTTGCAAAGCTTAAATATGAAAGCGAAGTAAAAATCGAATATATAGAGCTTGATAAGGGTTATTATGTACATTGCCGCTGCCTTGATATCGGAGACGATCTGCTTGATTTAAAGCTTTTTGCTCCCGACCGTACTCAGGCTGAAATGATTGGCAATAAAATAATGCTTAATCCAACCGGATTTTATAGTAAAATACTAAGCTTTGCCTTGGAAAATAAAGAGGAAGAGTTTAATCCTGACGATTTATAATCTAAAAAAAGAGCACGGCGCTAATTAAAGCGCCATGCTCCTTTTTATTTAACCTAAAACCATATAACGACTTAGTCCAAAGATTCTATTGAAACAATATTTCCGCTCAGATCATCATAATATCCGGCGTTGCCGCTTGAAAGCATACAGCTTTCCGCAGCGTCGCTGTCTATAATGAATTCAACGACGTTACCGGAATTTTCACCCCTTGGAACATAGCAATTAGTTGAGTCGGTATGCATGTCCGCCTTTACATCCGCTACGACTGCGCTGAAGCTGTAACCGCTGTCAAGATAAATCATAAATCTTTCGCCGCAGCCGCTTGTAAAGCCTGTTCCCAGCGCAACGCAGTAGTCATCCCCTATTTTTCTGAAACCTCTGCCGTCAGTATAAGCCTGCTGCTGCATTTCATACTGAACCGATGATGTATCCGTTATACACCTGTAATCCATATACGCCTTAAACGAGGAATCAAATCCCTCACAGAATACGCTTTCAATCTCAGATTCATAAGATTCTTCATACTCTTCTTCGGTCGAGTCTTCTGCTTTCCTTTCTTCCGCTGTAATCTCCTCATCATTCTGCGTTTCTTCAACGGTTTCTTCTCTTGCCGCTTCCCTTTCAACCAGTTCCTCTGTTACAGCAGACTTATCTGCCTGCTTATAAAGAGTTCTCTGCCGATTATAAGCTTGGTCGGAAGTCTGTCCACTTCCCAAAGCTATCGCAATGGAAGATAAAACACCAATTAAAAAATTGCACTGATATAAAATAGATATCGCCTCCGTTTGTTTTGTTTTGGCGTATATATTTTATATTCTATTCTATCCGGATATGGTTTATGCAATAATTGGAAAATTTATTTCCAAAAAAAAGGGACGTTAAAACGTCCCTGCCGATTATTCATAATATTTAGCATGCCTGAAAAACAACTGCTTTGTAAATGGATCAAATATAATATCATGATTTCCAGCGCCCAATATCTGATATTCCTTTTTATAGAAAACAGGAATAAAAACAAAATCATTCAGTATCATTTTTTCTGCGCTAATGTATTTTTCAACGCTGTCATTATGATTTCCAAGCCGCTTTATTTCATCTACTAACTGCTGAAATGAAGCGTTGGAATATCCGAAGTCGTTATTGCCGGATTCAAATTCCTCAAGAACAGCTAAAGGACTATTATAACTGCCGGTAAGAGGATAAACCGCCATAATATAATCCCCTCCGCTAAGCCGTCTTTCATACTCGTCAAAGGAAACCTCCTCAATACCAATATAAAACCCAAATAGAGTTTGCCAATTCTGAGTAACTAGATGAAGATATTCGGTATCCATAATACCCTCCGGAACAAGCAGCTTGATATTTTCAAGGGACTGAAGGCCCATCTGAGACATTCCGGCTTCAAAGAAACTAACAGCCTTATCCGGATCGTAATCAATCATACTTCCGTCGGAATTTGAGGAGGACGCAAGCTTATCGGAATTTATTTCACGGTAGCTCTTATTCAGAAAAGAAACGCCCGGTGGAATTAAACCGTATGCAGCCAGCATATCGTCTGAAAGCTTTCCTTCAAAGGACGCTTTATCTATACCGTATGCCAACGCCTTTCTGATATTCTGATTTGAATATCTTTCATTTTTCGAATTTATCACTATACCTAACGTATAATTATAATAACTATTTACTACATTATCCTTATACTTTTTTTCGTCATATTCAAAAGTCAGCAATACGTCTGATGAAGCTTCCGAAAAACTTTCAGCGGATTCGTTCTGAGAATTCTTAATATAGAAATTCAGATAAGAAGGATATATACGGTCAAACTCACTGTTTTTTTCATTTCTTCTCATATATATAAAATTATCATGCCCATAAGGATCATAAAACCATTGTCTTATAAAAAACGCACCGTTAGAAGCCACAGACTTATCGTCAAGACCATACCTTCCCTTTGTACCGTAAAAAAATTCCTCATTGCAGGGCATCGCCGCAGTTGACGAAAGCGAATTAAGAAATCCTGCGCTTGCATATTCAAGCTCAAAAACAAGCTCAGTATCGCTTAAGGCTTTAACTCCGATTTCCGTATAATCAGCCGCTCCATTTGTAATCATGCCGGCATTTTTCAGACAATCAAACTTTTCCCGAAAAGGGGAATGCGTTTCAGGATTAAATATCCTATGAAAAGCAAATTCAAAATCATAAGCCGTAACAGGCGTTAGCTCATTGCTGTCCGGCTCCTCGTCATCATCGCTGTCAAAAAACCAATAGCAATCGTTTCTCAATGTAAACGTATATATCAGACCGTCGTCTGATACAGTATAATCCTCAGCAATGTTTTTAGCAATTACACCGCTGTCGTCTATTTTCATAAGTCCGGAAAATAAATTGCCTATCACAGTCATAGAGCATTCGTCAGAAGCGGATTGAGGATCAAGGCTTTCCGGGTTACCGGGTAATGCATAATCAAAGGAATAATTCGCTCCCTCCGGCTTCTGCTTTTCACAGCCTGTAAACATAGAGGAAACCGCAAGCAATCCGGCGGTTAATATATATATAAATTTGTTCTGCAATTTTTAGTCACCTTCCAAAAGTCTCGCGTTTCTATATTTCAAATCAAAATCGGGTATGCTCAATGAACACACCCGTATATGTAATTACTTAAAATCTGACTTCAATACTTCTTCAGCCTTTTCATTATCATTTGTGCAAAGCCAATATACATAATCCCCTTTTGTTTTCACCTGGGTATCGCAAAGCTTATCATACTCCTCCGGAACATAATCCTTAAAAACGTCCTTTTGTCCGTCGAGCCTTTCTTCGACAGCCAGTTTTACCTTTTCCTTATCCTTAGCCTTTATTATGCACACCTCGTCCGCGTCGGCTCCGGAGCCTGCCCACCAAAGCGAAAACTCCTCATATTCATCTTCTGTCAGACCGTATTTTATTTGAAAATTCTCCTCAGCAACTTCTACCATTTCCGGAAATTCGACTCCGCATTCCATAACGTCTGCCGTGATTTCATTCAGAGGCTTAGACGCCTCCGCCTTATCCTTTCCGCATGCTGAAAGAGTAAAAATTGACGACATCATAATCGCCGCCGGAATAATTGCCCTTATTCTCATAGTTTACTGTCCCTTCTGTATCTTTTATTCTAACCCCTATTTTACCGTATGCGACAAAATATAATCAAGCATAACGGAATAGGTGGTTTTTACAAAATGCATACCGTCCTTTTCAGCCATATCCGAAGGAAACTTTCCGTCGTTTCCCTTTAAGGCGGTATTTATGTCCACATAATATATTTTCTTTTTATCAGCCATCTTTAATAATTCAGAATTATATTTATCTATTTCCGAATTTAAAATAGGTTCATTATCCGCCGTTTCCCTTTCAGCAGTTACCGGAGGAACTGACAGTATATATATTTTTGTATCAGGCAGCTCCTTAATTATCTCATCTACAAACTGAGAATAATAGCTAATCATATCTGAAACCGACAGCCAGGCTATACCGTTGCTGCCAAGCATAATATAAACGTTTTCGGGCTTTGCTTCCTTAAGAGCCTCCAAAACCGTTACATCTCCGTAAGCAGTTTTCATTGTTTCCGTATTAATTTTTTCAATATTCATTCCGATTTCTGCAAACACATTTTTAACAGGCACAAGCTGAAAATCGGCAAGTCCTACTGAAATGGAATCCCCTACGAAAGCGCATTTTCCGAAGTATGTTTCCGTCAACGGCTCCGACGCCGGTACAGGATTGATTATCCGGGATTCATTTTCATTATTGATTTCCGTTTCAAGAGGTTCTGTATTTTCTGCTTGTGAATCCGACTGGCTTTCTGCTGAAAAGCCCAGAAAATTCATTTCCTTTGAATTCAAATTTGCTTCAGCCATATATATGACAAAGCAAACGGCAAAAACAACGGCCGCAATAAATACCGCCGCCTTAAGCCTGAATCTTATAACAGGCCTATCCTTGCTTTTAACATAGCTGTTGGTTCTGGAACCTCTTCCTGACATAATTTATTTATGCCTCCCGTTAAACAATAATTATTAAAATACTTTTAAATCAAATCATGTCAATTATTCAGTCAAAATTGTAAAAAATATTATTTTAACCTATACGTTCAGACTTTGCCATAAACGTCTCAACAAAAGAGGAAATTCATTTTTTATCGACCGGATTTTTCTTTTTTCTCTATAAAAATCCATAAAATAATTATAACTCACTTACAAAATTTTTGCAATAGTTTTTGTCAATTTAATTCTATAATTATTGCAAACTCCGCCAACATATAGTATAATATAGAAAGCATATAGAGAATTAACATTCAATTGAACGGAGGAAATCAAGTATGTGTGGATTCGTAGGCTTTACCAACTGTATAGATGATTCCAACAAAGCGCTGGAAAATATGATGAACAGGATTATTCACAGGGGCCCTGATTCCGGAGGCAGCTATATTGACGGCGATATTGCTCTGGGTTTCAGGCGGCTCAGTATTATAGACTTAGAACAGGGAGATCAGCCTATTTTAAATGAAGACAGTTCAAAGATATTGCTTTTCAACGGAGAAATTTATAATTTCCGGAGTATACGCGAAAAGCTTGTTGAAGCAGGTCATATTTTCAAAACCAAAACCGACTCTGAGGTCCTCCTGCACGGATATGAAGAATACGGAAAAAATCTGCTTAATATGCTAAGAGGAATGTTTGCATTTGTAATCTGGGATAAAAACACAAAAGAGCTTTTCGGCGCCCGTGATTTTTTCGGCATAAAACCGCTTTACTATTCTCTCTCAGGAAAAAGCTTTTTATTCGGCTCGGAAATTAAAAGTTTTCTCCCTCATCCTCACTTTAAAAAAGAGCTTAATACCGCCGCCCTTGAAAATTACCTTACATTCCAATATTCTCCGCAGACTGAATGCTTTTTTAAAAATGTCTACAAGCTGCCTGCCGCTCATTGCTTTACCTATAAAAACGGAGAACTAAATATTGAACGATACTGGGAAATCAAATTCGAGGCTGATGAAAAGCCTGATCTTGAAAGCTGGGTAAATAAGATTTCAGATACCTTCCACGATTCGGTTGAGGCTCATAAGATCGCCGATGTTGAAGTGGGAAGCTTTCTTTCCAGCGGCGTCGATTCAAGCTACGTTGCCGCAGTTGCAGACGTTGACAAGACCTTTACCGTAGGCTTCGGCAAGGATGAAAAGTATAACGAAATAGGCTGGGCAAAGGAATTCTCAAAGGCGATCGGCAAAGAAAATACAAGCAAGGTCATCTCTCCGGAGGAATACTGGAGCAGTCTTGAAAAAATCCAGTATCATATGGACGAACCGCTTGCAGATCCGGCTGCCGTCGCGCTTTATTTCGTATGCAATATCGCGTCTCAAAAGCTCAAGGTAGTTCTTTCAGGCGAGGGAGCGGACGAAATTTTCGGCGGTTACAACGTATACAGCGAGCCCGACGGCACCTTCTACGACAAGCTCCCTAAGGGCTTAAAACGGGGAATTGGAAATATTGCCGGAAAGCTGCCTGCCCACAGAGGAGTTAATTTCTTTATCAGAAAAGGCAAAGAGCTTGAAGAACGCTTTATCGGCAACGCATATATGTTTACGCCTGAAGAAAGAAAACAATTACTGAAAATAAAGACGGACGCGCCCGATCCTACAGTTATCACCAAGCCGTTTTACGACAAGGTCAAGGATAAAGACGAGGTAACTAAAATGCAGTATCTCGATCTGCATCTTTGGATGACCGGAGATATTCTGCTTAAAGCGGACAAAATGAGTATGGCAAATTCTCTTGAGCTTCGCGTTCCGTTTCTTGATAAGGAAGTAATGGCGGTAGCCGAAAAAATACCGAGAAAATACCGTGTAACACATAAGGAAACTACTGACGAGCATACTAAATATATTACCAAATACGCTATGCGCCTTGCGGCCAAAAAGGATACCCCTCCTCAGACAGCAAAGACCGCCGCTAAGAAAAAGCTGGGCTTTCCTGTGCCGATCCGCGTCTGGCTCAGGGAGGATAAATACTACAATATTGTCAAGGATAAATTTACAGGCACAGCGGCACGTAAATTTTTCAACTGCGATATTCTTATGAAGCTTCTCGACGATCATAAGAACGGAAAATGTGACAACAGCCGTAAGATATGGACTATTTTTATTTTCCTTGTATGGTACGGCGTTTATTTCGAGGGAAGCCAATTTGTCAAATAAACGAAAGGACGCTTATTAATTAAATGTCGAGCAACGTAACATATAAATATATAAAGCAAAACCCGGATATTATGGAATATATCCGCCGGGCAGACCGCGCTCTTGAGGCTCAAGGATATACCGAGCACTCTTTCGCACACGTTGAAATCGTAGCGCAGAACGCCAGCCTTATTCTTACCGAACTGGGTTATGACGAAAGACAAATAGAGCTCGCTAAGATTGCGGGTATCATGCACGATATCGGCAACGTCATAAACCGGATAGACCATGCTCAAAGCGGCGCGGTAATGGCATTTAGACTTCTTGATAACCTAAGTATGCCGGCTGATGAAATATGCTCTATAATATCAGCAATAGGAAATCACGACGAATCAACCGCCCAGCCTATAGACGCTATTTCCGCCGCGCTTATAATCGCCGATAAAACAGACGTAAGAAGAAGCAGGGTCAGAAATACCGATTTCCTCACTTTTGATATACACGACAGAGTAAATTACGCCGTTGAAAAATCAGCTCTTTATTTTAACGAAAGCAAAACCGCTATTGTGCTGGATCTGAAAATAGACACTGAAATTGCGCCGGTTATAGAATATTTTGAAATATTCCTAAACAGAATGCTTTTATGCAAACGCGCCTGCTCCTATCTGGGAGTTCAATTTAAGATGATTGTAAACGGTTCTTCGCTCTTATAGCGCGGATATAAAAAATACAGGAGGTCAAAATGATTTCGCAGTATCCCCATCTGATTGATTTAAACGACTACCCCATTTCCTGGTGGAATAAAATAATCCGGCTCGGCCACGATATAAAGCTTCACCCTCAGAGATATTCCCACGCCTGCGTAGGCAAAATAATGGCTACTCTTTTTTACGAACCGTCAACAAGAACGCAAATGTCATTTCAGTCCGCAATGATACGTCTAGGCGGAAATATAATCGGTTTCGATAACCCGTCCACATCGTCGGTTTCAAAGGGTGAAAGTTTGAAGGATACCACAAAAATAGTCAGCAGCTATTCAGATATTCTTATAATACGTCATCCTCAGCCTGGAGCGGCAAAGGCGGCGGCGCTAACGGCCGATTGCTCGGTTGTAAACGCCGGCGACGGAGGACATCTTCATCCGACGCAGACTCTGACCGACCTTCTGACTCTTCACGAGGAAAAAGGACGTCTTGATAATCTTAACGTCGGACTGTGCGGAGACCTTGTCAACGGAAGAACCGTTCATTCACTCTGTAAGGCTCTGTCCGCCTATTCGGGCAATACCTTTGTTCTCGTTTCGACTCCGAATCTCAGGCTCCCTTCATATGTAAAGGATATTATAACTGCCAGCGGAAGCAGATATACCGAGGTTTCCTCGCTGGACGAGGTGATAAACGATCTCGATATGCTTTATATGACGAGAATCCAGCGGGAACGCTTTGCAAGCGAGGCGGAATATCTTGCTGAAAAGGATACATATGTACTCGATAAAAAAAAGCTGAAAAAAAGCCGTCGGGATATGATAGTTATGCACCCTATGCCAAGAGTAGACGAAATTTCAGTAGACGTAGACGAGGACGAAAGAGCGGTTTATTTCAAACAGGCAAAGTACGGCATGTATGTGAGGATGGCTCTGATCATGACGCTGCTTGAAAGCGGAAGTCCGACAAATTTACTTAAGGGCGCCGTAAGAAACGGTATAGGCTGTCAGAATCCGGTATGTATAACAAATTCCGAGCAGTATCTGCCTAAATCCTTTTACGGCGCAGGAGATACGCTTGAATGTGAATACTGCGACGAAAGAATACTTCTTGAGCATTGATTATGTATATGAAACAGCTTTATTACGGAAACGGCAAAGGAAAAACGACTGCCGCGCTCGGTTTGGCTCTTAGAGCAGCCGGAAGCGGAATGAACGTACATATTGTTCAGTTTTTAAAGGGATCTGAAACCGGAGAGCTCCACGCCCTTGAAAGACTTGAAAATATAACGGTCAGCCGGCCGGATAAAAATTACGGCTTCTCATTTTCCATGACGGAAAAGACCAGATCAGAGATTACTGAAATTCATAATAAATTGTTGAAAAACGCCGTTGAACTGATAAAAAGTAAAAAAATACAGGTTCTGATACTTGATGAAATAACAGACGCGTATAACCTTGGCCTTATTGACATCAATGCCGTTGATTCTTTTATTTCCGGAAATTCTGAAGCGGAAATTATTATGACCGGTCATAGCCCCGAACAGATTTTTATAGACAGCTCTGATTATGTCAGTGAAATAAATGCAATAAAACACCCTTATGAAAAAGGAATAACGGCAAGGAAGGGCATAGAGTATTAGACGGAAATATTATAAGAATATAGCTTTCCCAAAAAATAAAAGCAGACGCTTATTAAATAAAGGCGTCTGCTTTTATTTTGCAAAATCATTACGGAGAAATAACCTTCATTATCTCGATTGCCGTTTTAATACCGTCAACCGCCGCCGACATTATCCCCCCCGCATAGCCGGCTCCTTCTCCGCAGGGATAGAGATTTTTCAGAGATACGCTGTTTCTGTTTTCAGTACGGCTTATTCTTATCGGAGACGACGTTCTTGTTTCAGGACCCGTCAGAAGCGCGGACTTATATCCGAAACACCGCAGCCTTTTAGAAAACGCATTAATTCCTGCTGCAAGCGAATCTGTGATAAACGAAGGAAATATCTCTCGGAAATCACTCTTTTCTATTCCCCTTTCATAAGTTCCCTTTATATTTGTTTTCAGATCGGGATTTCCGTTTAAAAAACCGCCTGTTGTCGTAGCAGGAGCGCCCTTTCCCAATGTAATATCATACGCTCTGCGCTCAATATTACGGGCAAATTTAACGCCGTCCATTATTCCTCCGCCGAAGTCCTCCGGTGAAACAGAAACCGCAATTGCCGCGTTGGCATTTTCTCCATTACGGGCAAACTCGCTCATTCCGTTGGTTACGGTTGTATTTTGCTCGCTTGCCGCCGGAACAACAGTTCCCCCGGGACACATACAGAACGTATAGACGCATCTCCCTCCGGTTAGTCTGTGAGAAAGCTGATATTCTCCTACAGGAAGTAACGGACAATCCGCATATTCGCCGTAAAGGCTCTCATTTACATCCTGCTGTCTGTGCTCTATCCGCACTCCTACCGAAAACGGCTTAGGCTCCATAAAAATATGATTTTTCTGAAGCATTTCAAAAGTATCCCTTGCAGAGTGACCGATTGCCGTCACAACAACAGAGGTTTCGGTTTCATTTCCGTTCCACAGCGCTTTTTTGATTTCTCCGTTTTCTATAACTATATCGTCAAGTCTCGAATTGAATCTAACCTCGCCCCCGCATTCTGTTATGCGGTTTCGGATTTCCTTTACTATCTTACGGAGATTATCGGTACCAATATGCGGCTTTGCTTTTATTAATATATCGTCAGGAGCGCCGAACGCGTTTAGCCTTTCCAAAACATATCTGCAAAGCGGATCGTTTATCCTTGTTGTCAGCTTACCGTCAGAAAAGGTTCCCGCCCCTCCCTCGCCAAATTGAACATTTGATTCGGCGTTCAGCTCTCCGCCTGACCAATAGCGCTTTACGCTGTCTATACGTCTGTCGGCGTCCTCCCCTCTTTCAAGGATAAGAGGTCTGTAACCGTTTTCTGCCAGAACAAGACCGCAGAACATACCGGCAGGACCAAAGCCCGCTATAACTATACGACCGTTCTTTTTTTTACCTGATATTACAGGATTAAAAACGCTTTTTTCTATTCTTTTTACATCCTTTTCATTAACGCATAGTTCCATGCCGCTGTCATAAAGCTCTGCATACACCGAATGAACAAAATGTATATCGCCGCGCTTTCTTGCGTCAAGAGAGGTTTTGTATATTCCGGTTTTAACCGTCAGATATTCTGATATTCCTGCTCTTTTCAATGCTCTTTTTATAACCGAACCGGTTAACTCTCCCAGCTCTCCCCTTATATTATTTATTATCAGCGGCATTTCTGATTCCTCCGTTATTTTATATATGTTTAAATACATTATAGCATATATCCCTGATGTAAACAACCGATTTTGAATTATCAGCGGATTAAACGGCATTATATAAATTGTAAGATGTTATAATATATCAATAATTTCCTTAACCATTTCTTAATTGACAGTCTGCATAAAATGATGTATAATATTAACTGTTTAAAATGCTTGGGCATTTATCAAAGGGAGTTGATTATGAAACTTAACATTAAAAAGGGTATTACGTACCCTAAAATTGTTGCTTTCGGTTTCTTTATTCTTATAGCGGCAGGTACAATTTTACTGCTTCTTCCCATTTCAAGCCGTCAGGAAGGATCGACAGGCCTAACCGACGCGCTTTTTACTGCAACATCCGCTTCTTGTGTTACAGGATTGGTAGTTGCGGATACTTATACGCACTGGACGCTTTTCGGTCAAATCGTAATAATATGTCTGATACAAATAGGAGGTCTTGGCTTTCTTACAATTCTGACAATGTTCTCCATGCTTTTTCACCGAAAAATTGGGCTCAAGGAAAGAAGCCTGCTTCAGGAAAGCGTTAATACAATGTATATCGGCGGAATCGTCAGGCTTATAAAAAAAATCCTTACAGGAACTTTTATTATAGAATTTATAGGAGCCGTTCTGCTTGCGACAAGATTTATACCGAAAATGGGAATCGGTATAGGAATCTACAACAGCATATTTACATCGATATCCGCTTTCTGCAACGCGGGCTTCGATCTCATGGGACGGTATGAAGAATATTCGTCCTTAACCATGTTCAGAGAAGACATCGTTGTTAATATTACCGTTGTCGCTTTAATACTTATCGGCGGTATAGGTTTTTTTGTATGGGACGATATATCGGTAAACAAACATCATATAACAAAATATCAGCTTCATACAAAGCTTGTGCTGATTGCAACCGGAATACTTGTAATCTTCGGAACAGCAGCCTTTTACATCTTAGAAAACGGCAACGAGCTGAAAGATCTTCCGATACATCATAAAATATCATCGTCCATGTTTATGGCTGTAACTCCAAGAACAGCAGGCTTCAATACAGTGGACGTTGCGTCAATGAATCCGGCAAGTAAAATGCTGACAATAATATTCATGTTTATAGGAGGAAACTCCGGTTCAACCGCAGGCGGTATTAAAACAACCACCGCCATGATACTTATACTGTCGGTATGGGCAAGCCTGAGAAACAATAACGGCATAAACGTTATGAAAAGACGTCTTGAGTCGGACGCTCTCAAAAGAGCCGCTTCCGTAGTCACAATAAATATTTCCCTTATAATTATATGCGAGCTGCTTATATGCGCCTCACAGCCGGAGCTCGACCTTACCGACGTAACCATCGAGGTTTTCTCGGCTATTGACACGGTAGGCATGTCCACCGGCGTTACAAGAGACTTGAACACCTTTTCACGATACATAATCGTTTTTCTTATGTACTGCGGACGAGTCGGAAGCTTATCCTTCGCGCTTCTTTTTACTGAACAGAAAGCGCCGAATATTGTTCAGAATCCGGTTGAAAAAATCAACATAGGATAAAATAAATTACAGCAAACTTAATTTGGCAAGCCGCCGCCATAAAAGCGGCAGAATGGAGAAATGAAAATGAAATCTATTCTGATAATCGGTCTCGGACGATTCGGAACGCATCTTATTCATAGATTTTACGACTTAGGAGACGAAGTTATGGCAGTCGATATAAGCGAGGAAAAGGTACAGGAGGCTATGCCTTTTGTAACAAGCGCCAAAATCGGAGACTGTACAAAGCTCGATACTCTAAGGACGCTTGGAATAAAGAATTTTGATCTCTGTTTCGTCTGCATCGGAGAAAACTTCCAGAGCAGTCTTGAAATAACAAGCCTGCTGCATGATATGGGAGCCGCTAAGGTTATAAGCAAGGCAAATACGGAAATTCACGCTAAATTTCTGCTCCGAAACGGCGCTGACGAGGTTACTTACCCTGAAAGGGACAGCGCACAGAAGCTTGCAACCAGATACAGCGTAGACAATATTTTTGATTTTATTGAATTGACAAAGGATACTGCAATTTACGAAATACCGATACTTGAAAGCTGGATAGGAAAAAGCATAGTCAAGCTTGACGCAAGAAAGAAGTATCATATCAACATTCTGGCGATAAAAAACAACAATTCCATTCAGGCCCTGCCGGGCGCTGAATATATATTCAGAACAGACGATCATGTTATTGTTTTAGGGCATAATGCCGACGTTGAAAGGCTTCTGAAAAAAATGGACTGATACATTAAATTACGAGCGGCTTTTGATAAGCCGTCTTTTTTTTGATATTTTTTGCCGAAAACTCTTGAATTAGGCGGATTTTCATGATATAATTAATAATGTATAAATGTATGCAGAGGGAAGGGAATGATCAGCTATGACTGTAAGAGAACAAACTGAAACCATAGAACTGAATACCCTCAGTCCATATGCCTGTAAATCATTCGGAAACGGAAGACGCGTCAGACATGAAGAAAAATGCCCGTTCAGAACTGAATTCCAGCGTGATAGAGACCGGATTCTTCACTGCAACTCCTTCAGACGTCTGAAGAGAAAGACGCAGGTATTCCTCTCCCCCGTCGGCGATCATTACCGTACACGATTAACGCACACCCTTGAGGTATCACAGATCGCCAGAACGATTGCAAGAGCGTTGCGCCTCAACGAGGACTTAACAGAGGCGATCGCTTTAGGTCATGATCTCGGACATTCTCCTTTCGGACACTGCGGTGAAACGATTCTCAATGAGATATGTCCTTACGGCTATAAACACTATCTCCAAAGTATAAGAGTAGTAGATTATATAGAAAATAACGGAAATGGTCTTAATTTGACATATGAGGTAAAAAACGGGATCGCATGCCATACTAACGCGGTTGCAAAAACCGCCGAGGGAAATGCGGTAAGACTGTCGGATAAAATAGCCTATATAAATCATGACATAGAAGACGCTTTACGCGCCGGAATACTGAAAAATTCAGACCTGCCGGAATTTCCCGTAAGAATTCTTGGAAAAACTAAATCCGAACGAATAACTTCATTGGTCAGCGCTGTTATTGAAAACGGCGCCGAGGAAATCAAGATGACAGGAGATATAAAGATAGCGCACGACGAGCTGCGTTCATTTATGTTTGAACGAGTTTATACCAACCCTTCTGCTAAATCAGAAGAGATTAAGGCAAAAATACTGGTGGAACAGCTTTACGATTATTTTAAAAAACGTCCGGAAAAGCTCCCGGAGGAATACAGAAAAATAGCGGACAGATTTGATGCGGACAGAGCTGTATGCGATTATATTTCCGGAATGAGCGACGGCTATGCAGTCGATCTTTTTAATGAACTGTTTGTTCCGCGTTTTTGGAAGTAGGTGAGATTATGCCTCTTCCAGAAGAATTCTTATACCAGCTTAAGCTTGCTAATCCTATTGAATCGGTTATAGGAGGCTATACCGGACTGAGAAGAAGCGGACGGGATCATGTTGCCTTATGTCCGTTTCATTCAGAAAAAACGCCGTCCTTTCACGTTTATTCCGACACGCAGAGCTTCTATTGTTTCGGCTGCGGCGCCGGCGGAGATGTCATAACCTTTATAAAAAGAATTGAAAACCTTGATTATATAGAAGCCGTGCGTCTGCTTGCACAGCGCGGCGGATTGGACATGCCCGAAAACTCTTCCGATAATACTGTCGGAGAGCTGAAAAAACGTATTTATGAAATAAACCGCGAAACTGCCAATTATTATTTCCGGCAGCTTGTTGCAGGAAACGATAAAAGAGGCTTGAAATATTTCGCATCAAGAGGCTTGAAACCGGAAACTATAAAAAAATACGGTCTGGGCTTTGCTCCTCCAAGCTGGGACGGTCTGAAAAAACATCTTGCCGGTATGGGCTTCAGCGAGAAGGAAATGATAGCGGCAGGCGTCAGAAGCGTAAGCAGAAATGAAAAAAATGTTTATGATACCTTCCGCGACAGAGTTATATTCCCCATAATAGATTTAAGAGGAAATATAATCGCTTTCGGAGGAAGGGTTCTTGATGACAGCGTCCCGAAATATCTTAATACAGGAGATACTCCGGTATTCAAAAAAAGCAGAAATCTTTTCTCACTCAATTTCGCTAAAAATGCGGCTGTTAAAAGGTTAATACTGGCAGAAGGTTATATGGACGTAATCGCTATCAATCAGGCAGGCTTTGAAAACGTAGTAGCTACGCTTGGTACTGCTCTCACGCCTGATCAGGCAAGGATCATGAAATCCTATGCAGATGAAGTAATCATATCATATGACAGCGACAGAGCCGGACAGAGCGCTACTCAACGCGCCATTAATCTTTTGAGCGCGGCTGGATTAACAGCAAAGATAATAAAGATGGACGGCGCTAAGGATCCTGATGAATATATAAAGAAATTCGGAGCCAAGCGGTTTAAAATGCTTATAGATAATTCGGACGGCGCAATAAATTTTGAGCTTGAAAAGTGCAAAACAGGACTTGATCTTGAAACTGATACAGGTAAAGTGGAGTTTCTAAAAAAAACCGTTAAGATTTTGTCGCAAATATCAAACGAGCTTGAACGAGACGTTTATATTTCTAAAATAGCGAAGGAAAACGAAATAAATATAAGCGTTCTGAGAGAACAGGTTAAAAGTGAAATAAGAAAAAATCGTAATATCGCAAAAAAAAGCGAATGGCAGGCTATCCGATCAAAACCGTTTTATTCAGATCCCCTTGTACCGGAAAAATCCTCTGCGCTTAAACAGGTTAAAGCCGAAGAAGGCATTCTGGCATATCTTTTTCGGAATCCTGACGCAGTTGAAAATGTTAAGGAAAAGCTGTCTCCGGATTTCTTTATAACTGATTTTTATCGCCGTGTTTATGTTACATACTGCAATAAAATACCGGATTATCAGTTTTTTTCGCTTTCTATGTTTTCCGATGTATTTAACGACGAAGAAATGGGTAAAATAACCGGAATAGAGGCCAAAAACAAAGAAATTGTACTAACTAATCAAAATCTCAATGATTATATTAAAATTTTGCAGGATTATAAAAATAATCCTTTAAATAAAAACAAAAACCAGATTTCAGACGACGACCTGTTAAATATCGTAAAATCCAAAAGATAAAAAATAAAGCCGCCGTTATCGGCTTGGAATGGAGCGTTTTTATGTTAATGGACAAAAAAACAACTATCGAAAACCTTATTGAAAAAGGAAAAGCTAATGGAAAGCTTTCAACCAAGGAAATAACCGACGCGTTGGAAGAGCTTGATTTCGACGTCGACCAAATGGATACCTTTTATGATAACTGTGCCAGCAACAATATTGAAATAGTAGACGATTTTTCCACAGACACTGATTTAAAAATCGGTCTTGATTCAGGTATCGGAGACGATCTTGAAATGGCTCTGTCTACTGAAGGCATTGCTATAGACGATCCGGTAAAAATTTACCTTAAGGAAATCGGACGCGTTCCTCTTTTAAGCGCAGAGGAAGAAATCGAACTTGCTCAAAGAATGTCGCAGGGAGATTCGTATGCAAAAAAACGTCTTTCTGAAGCAAATCTGCGTCTTGTTGTAAGTATAGCGAAAAAATATGTTGGACGCGGAATGCAATTTCTGGATCTTATTCAGGAGGGAAATCTCGGACTTATTAAGGCGGTTGAAAAATTTGACTACACAAAAGGCTTTAAGTTTTCAACGTATGCCACATGGTGGATCAGACAGGCTATAACAAGAGCTATCGCCGATCAGGCAAGAACAATAAGAATACCGGTTCATATGGTAGAAACTATTACTAAGGTAAAAAAAGTTTCCAGTCAACTTCTCCATGAAAACGGACATGATCCGACCGCTGAGGAAATTGCTTTAAAGCTTGAAATGCCGGTTGAAAGAGTAAGGGAAATCATGCGTATTGCACAGGATCCTGTTTCCCTTGAAACTCCTATCGGCGAGGAAGAGGACAGCCACTTGGGAGATTTTATTCCTGACGACGACGCGCCTGCTCCGGCTGAAGCAGCGTCGCTGATTCTTCTTAAGGAACAGCTAAACGATGTTCTGGCAACTCTGACTGACCGGGAAGCAAAAGTATTAAAGCTCAGATTCGGTCTTGAGGACGGACGTTCCAGAACACTTGAGGAAGTCGGAAAAGAATTCGACGTTACACGCGAACGTATAAGGCAGATAGAAGCAAAAGCATTAAGAAAGCTAAGACATCCAAGCAGAAGTAAGAAAGTCAAAGATTTTCTTGATTAATCTTTGACATATACATATGAAAAAAAGAGGACTTCAATAAGAGTCCTCTTTTTCTATATTAAATTTTAATAATAAATTCACTTTTATTGGAGGTTAAAATGATTTACAACAATTTTATCTCAGTACATCGGTACCACCCTTAAATTGATTTTCAATAATCAGGCTGAATTTTCTGGCGGTCTCACTCCTTTATGATTATGTGATCCTAAGATTCCAAAATAATGCTTTCATTCCACATCAACCCTTTACCGAATTTTTTATTGTAATTAAATATCAATTAGTACATCGGTACCACCTTTTCAAACTATTTATCTTTGCTTTTTATGTAAAGACATTACGTCATAAAATTGAGATTAACCCAACCTCAAAAATATGAAATTGAAGCTGTTGTTGAAACAATAACCGCATCCTCCATTTTACAACCCAAACGTCTCAAATAAATTTCAAAGAAAATCTCATGTTACTCTAAACGGAATAATGATTCTTATTTTCATGAATTCCCAATTATTTCATTTAAAACTTTTTTGAACATTGAGTCACCAACAACAGCTTCGTAAAACTGTTCTTCAATAGATTCCACCGGCAACTCCCTCCATCTTGATATAAATTTATTCCCGCAAAAGAATTTCCCGAAATTCTTAAATCAGCCTTGCGAAAATATCATCGTGAAAGAAACGTCAACAATACATTGATAAAACTTAATACATCAACACTTTTTAAATCTGACATCTATGCCTTTATGATTTATTATTGACTGTTGTTCTTTCGTTGTATATATAATACCACATTCTTTAGTCAATGTCAACAGTTTCAGAATAAAAAAATACACAATTTTATAAAAAATGTTTAAACACAATGCCTATTGACTTTATTTCTATATTGTAGTATAATTATTTTTGTTAGGGCAAAAATATTATTGAATTGGAGAAAAAATAATGTCAGATATGAACGAATACCAGCCGGATCTTTTTACCTTAGAAGACGAGGACGGCAATGAAGAAACCTTTGAGCTTATTGACGTTGTAAAAGAAGAGGACACAACTTACTACGCTCTTATTCCCCAACAGTCTGATCCTGACAACCTTGAAGAAGACGATTATTTTGTAATACTTAAGCAAGATGACAACGATCCGGACGGAATGCTCGTTTCAATAGAAGACGAATCGGAATTAGACCGTCTGGCCGAGATCTTTATACAAAGACTTTATGCTGACGACGAATACGACTGCGGAGACGACTGCGACTGTTGCAGCTAAATTTTACTATTGATTTTTTATTAAAAATATGTTATAATAATAACAGAAAAACAAATATGTATTCTGCCTTGTACGTGTCAATATGGTTTTTATAATCCAACACTTTATAAAAGGGAATCTGACTCTGACTGATGATTGCAGACCTCCCGTCTTTATGACGGACGAAGGGAGCGTGAGGCTTTCAGGAGGATACCCACCTTGCTTAACAGCTTGGTTTTATGCGCCATATGACGGCAAGGCGGTTTATACTTTCTTAAAAAATAATCCCGTGTTCAGATGAACACGGGATTTCAATTTATATATTCAAAATTATTCTTCTTAGATTTAACGCGTCAAACACGTCGACGCTTCCGTTTCCGTCAACATCGGCAGCAGTACTGTCGGCAATTTCAACAGGAATATTCAATAAAAATTTCTGTAACAAAACCAAGTCTGCAACATTTACATTGCCGTCTTTATTAAGATCTCCGGCTAAGCCCCCTTTATCAGGAGTAGTACCGTCAGGTTCCGTGCCGCCAATCAATACTCCGTTAGAATAAACGCATATATTAGGCGCTTTCTGCATTTCTCCGCTGTAACCGTTATAGCTTCCACTGTCAACCTCAAGCATACCCTGCATGCTCCAGTCATCCGAAGTATCCCAAGGCGTACTCCAAGATCCTATTTGAAGCTGATATTTCTTGTTGGAATTTGCTATAACATATCCATCCCATGTCACTTCAATATAATAAACGCTGTCCTTATAAAGCGTCGGACCTGTAAGAACTCCGTCAAAATCCGTTTCCGTCTCTGCCTGATCATAAGTTTCACGCATCTGTATAGCCGATACGCTATCCATTCCCTTTGTATCAAAATAGTATCTTACCGATACGTCCTTTAAAGCTTCAACAGAATCAGTGCACACATAAAGAGTCAGATCAGTACAGCCTATTCCTCCGTTTTGCTTCTGGTTAGAAACAATTCCTTCAACCCAATAATTGTTTCCTCCGCTTTCTCCCCCGCTGCTTTTATCCGGAGGAGGAAAATCCGGCGTTGTCTGCATCGAAGCGTCTCCGAAAAACTCATATAGTCCGGCGCAGGCTCCGACAAACGCCGCATTATAATCTATAGTAACCTCGTTGTAAATCCAATCCGCAGTAGTGTCGTTATGCTTATCCGACGCATCAGGACCGCCTACAAGAGCGCCGTATAAAACATGCTTCTGTTCTCGCGTATCCTCAGCCATCGTCAAGCCCGACGACGCTCTGTGATGAGGATACTTTACCGCATTGTCATTATATCCTACCACATATGCGGTTCCGGCAGTATTATTTCCCAGAAGATATTCCATCTGTTCCTTTGCCCATTCACTGTATTTCGAAGCTTTTCCGTTATTATTATACTTATCAAATACAAGAGCCGCCAGCTGAGCCGCCGTATTATATCTTGCAGAGCCCCAGGTACTCAAATAGAAATAACCCTGAGGAGAAATTGTTCCCAGTCCACCGCTCATACAATTCTGAATCTGCTTTTCTATCTGACTCCAAAAATCCTTAATTTCATACTCATTTTTACCGCTTATCGTCCTGTATCTGTCAAGGATAGAATTATCCTGGTCGTTACACTCGGATATTAAACACATAGCCCCTGTCCAGACATCGTTCCAGCAATGAACATAAGTTGGGGGAGCATAATAATCGTTGCCTAACACGCCGAGAGCCTCGTCAAGATAATTTGTATCGCCGGTTGCCTTATAAAGCCACATGCCTGCCCAGCAATAATCATCCTGCCATTTTGATGAATTATAATAACTTTTAGGACCGTCGGCATTATCGCTCAATTGCTTCTCATTAGTCTGGGCAAATTTAAACAGCGCCTTTGCATAATCCAAGCTCTTAGCGGCATATTCAGCGTCGGTATCCTTGAAATTAAGGTAATTTGCCGCAAGAGAAGCTGCTGTAGCGGCAACATAATCAGTCTGGGGTTTATCGGCTGTAAGGAAAAAACCCTTACGCTCCATACTGTCAATCTCAGGAGCGTTCCAATATGCATGATCTATATCTCCGTCACCGACCTGATAGCAGAACGCTACTACATCGCCGTTTGAATCCCTGAAAGTACATTTCATAAAGTAATCGTTGAAATACTTTAATATTGTTTCAATGTGGTCGTCCTGACCGGTTTTTATATACGAATCCCTGAATTCATAGTATCCCCACCCTAACGTTGATCCGGAATAAGCCTCCGGCATACCGAATTTGACATGATCTCCCGCGTCATGAAAGCCTCCGGCAACATCTACATAACCGTCTCCGTCCGGATCAAGTATACTTTTATTTTCCGAAATAAAGCCGGCGGAAAGGTTTGTATTTTCGGTATCCAGCGGAAGCTGCGAATCATAGGTATGGCAATCCCCTCTCCATGTAAACCGAGTATTTTCTCCCACCTCAGTTCCGCACATATTCGCGTCATAAAAATAAATAGAATATTGAAGCGCCTTGGCAAAGTTGCCGTAATCCTCGGCGGCCGAAGCGCTCTGAGTAAACGACGAAAGCGGAGAAGTCAGATACAATGCCGTGGTAAACGCACTCATTGCCGCTGCCGACAGCCTTTTCAGCAATTTCACAATAAATTCCTCCTGTTAAAATTTTAAAATACAGTTTCAAACACTTTTATTTTATCATATTGCAGAAAAAATTTCAATAATTTCTGATGAAAATATTAAATATATATAAATTTATATAAAAAAATACGGCACAGCTAAAAAACTGCGCCGTATTAAGTAACTGTTATTATTACTTAACGATTTCCTTAAGAGCCTTTGGCTCCTTAGGCTGATGACAGCCATACAATGAAGCTGAACCGCAAGCCTTAACTGCTGTGTTCATGCCAACCTTTGCTGCTGCTTCCATGATTTTTCTTGAAATCTTCTTCATAACAAATTCCTGCCTTTTTATTTTTATTTTCTGTCTAAAGGACTTTACCTTTTGACAAATATATGATAACATATTTTGGAATAAAAATCAAATGATTTTCTTAAAAGAATAATCTTTTTACATCAAATGCGGAATTTAATAATTTATTCATAATTTATTCATATTTTATAAACAAACGCTTAAAACTTTATACATTAATAAAATAATTTTCAAAAAATCTATAATTTCTTTAAGTTTGTTCACAATTTATTCGAATTTATATGTTATAATGGTTTAATAAAGAAATACATAAGTATTATTTGAATTATTATAAATATTATAACGAATGGAGAGCAATATGATAAAAACAGCTATTTGTGATAATAACCTTAATAACGCAATTATAATAAAAAATTCTATTGAACAGTTCTCAAATAAATTTCGTCTGAGATGCGATATAAGCATTTACACCTCCGGAAACGAGCTTATAATTGATCATCATAAATACAAAGCAATATTTATCAATACTAATATCAAAGATAAAAGCGCGGACAATATTGCCAGATACATTCGAATGTCGGGTGAAAAAACAAGGCTTATTTTTATTTCCGACAATGAAAGAACAGCATGCCAAATTATAAAATACCAGCCGTTCGGTTTTATACATAATATCAATCTTCAGTCGGAGCTGACTGAATTGCTGCCCTCTCTTTTTCTTGAGATTAACGGCGAGGACCAGTATTTCACATTTAAATCAGAATCGGGTACAGTAAACCTGAAAATAAAGGATATTAACTACTTTGAAACCTTCGGCCACGTTATTGAAATAAATACAGACAATAAGGTTATTCCTATCAGAACAACTCTAAAGCTTCTGGAGGATAAATTTAAAGGCTTCGGATTTTTCAGAATTCATAAAAGCTATCTGGTTAATGTCAGATCGGTATTTTCAGTCAATCGGCATTACGTTACCCTTAATAACATGAAAACCCTTCCCATCGGAAAAAGCAGAACAGAGGTATTAAATAACATAATCAAATACCGATTTGCTCAGCATAAATCGAGTTCTGCTGATCCGTGTTCAATAAGACTATAAATAATGAGGTTAATAATACAGTATGAACGAATATATAAATATTATCTGGCACCTTATAGAACTTGCAGCCTGTGTTGTTGAATCAATCATGATAACGTCTTTTATGGTGAACATGCTTGGATATAAGGATCCGAAATATAAATTTACAAAATTTATGCTATGCGTAGTTATTTCTGTGATAAATTCAACCGTTGTTTCAACAATTATACCGGTGGATTCTTTTATCGGATCTATGCAGATGATAATATGTCTGATATTTTCCTTGATATTCCTTAACGGACGGATATTCTACAAAATTCTTACATCATTACTGTCAGTATTTTTTGTATTAATTATAAACTCTATTATTTTAACGCTGGTTAGCTGTATTTTTAAAACGCCGATTTACATACTCATTTCTTCGTCCGGTATTGTAAGATTATTGATATTAATTTCTACAAAATCCATTTACTTCATTATTACAAAATTTATTATTAAAATCACCAGAAATAAAAAGCTGCATTTTTCAAGAAATGAAAGCAGATATATAATGAGCGTATTTATATTAACGATTGTCGCATGCAATATACTTTTTGAGGTTATTTCATCAGTAAAATATTCAACGCCGTTTTCATTAACCGCTATCGCGGTATTAGTTTCAATAAACGTTTTAAATTATATAATAATACATAAATGTCATCAGATAAATATAAATAAGGCAAAGATAAACCGTATAGCTCAGGAAATAATAAGGCATGAGGAACAGATTAACCAGTTATCTGCCGGTTCACTGAAAACAAATAGAAAAAGTCAGGAAACCTCTGAAAAGAACGAATGCAATAATTTTGAAAATCCTGCTTTTACTAATTATAAAAGTCTGAACACTATTATCAACAATGCGGTAAAGGACTGCCGTGAAAAAAATATTTCAGTTAATTGCAGTATTTCGCCGTATATAGAAAACTTTCCGGAAAACGAGATAATTTCAATAATTTCAAATACCCTTAAAGAATCTATAAGCGCATCAAAAAGCAGCAGCTTTCAGCCGGCGATAGATCTCGAAATACTGAATAATAAAAATTATCTCAGCATTATTATTTCTCACTATCTCAAAACTACTGATATTTATCTTACGGACGATATATCAGAAGATGAAATTACGGTTCCTTTTAACCCTTATCATAATAAAAAAATTTCAAATATAATGGATAAATATAACGGAATTATACTTTTTAATAAAAACAGAAATAAGATCATTACAAATATATGGCTTGATTTTTCAAAGGCGTCCCTTATCAAATGATATAAACTCCCGCCTTACTGCTGAAGCAAGATAAAGAGATCCGCATATTAAAACCGCAGCGTTTCTTTCTTCTGCAACGCCGACCGCCCTTTCAATCGCATTCTTATAATCCATTGCTTCACACGGGCATGTAAAATAATCTTTAAGCTCTGCCGACGGTATGTTATTATCAATATAGCCGTCAGCGCATATTGCGGCATCAAGAATACCGGACAGCCGCTCTGCCGCATATTTTACGTCTTTACCTCTAACCATTCCCACAATACCAATAACCTTGCAGTCCAGCTCATTTAATATTTCTATAAGAGAATCAATACCAGACATATTATGTCCGCCGTCGGCAATGACAGGCGGATTTTTGCTTATCAGTTCTATTCTGAGCTTAACCTTAGCTTTTTTTATTCCGTCCCTTATATTTTTATCTGAAAGATCAAAGACGCCCTTCCTTAACAATTCGGCGGCTTCAATTGCAGTTAAGGCATTATTAATTTGGTGCTTTCCGCACATTCTGATCTGAAATTCTTTTCCCTTATATATAAATCTGCTGCCTAAAATATTTGAATCTAAACAAATGCAGTCAGCAGTATCCGGTATAATCAGCAAACTATGGCTTTTCTCGGCTTTTAATTTTACAATTTCCAATGCTTCAGACGTATTGTCAGACGCTAAAATAACGGGGCAGCCCTTTTTTATTATACCTGCTTTCTGTATAGCTATTTCCCCTATAGTGTTTCCCAGAATCTGAGTGTGATCCAAGGAAACGGAGGTTATTACAGACAATAAAGGATCGTCGATTATATTTGTAGCGTCAAGCAATCCGCCTATTCCCGCTTCAAGAAATACAATATCGCATTTTTCCTCTAAAAAATAAATCAGCGCAATAGCAAATGTTATTTCAAATTGTGAATAGCATTCTCCTGATACTGCTTCTTTCACCCTGACGCATATCTCTCCAAGTCTTTCGTCAGATATATTTTCTCCATTTATTCTGATTCTGTCATTATATTTTTCAATATAAGGAGATGTAAACTGGCCCGTTTTATACCCTGCCTGAATAAAAATATCCGACAGATATTCAAGTGTCGATCCCTTACCGTTAGTACCTGCTATATGAACAAATTTAAGCATTTTATGAGGATTTCCAAGTCTTTTTAGCAAATCAGAGATTCTTGACAAATCATTAACCCTTTTTCCCGAATGGCTAAAGCCTTGAACATAGCTTACAGCGTTGAATGACATAATAATTCTCCCAAATAGTTTTTTGTTTATTATAGCACTCAAGGCACAATTTGTCCAGATTGTCACCCATATATTAAATCAAGGTTGACAATACAGCTGGCCTGTGATATAATCAATAAAAAAGTAAAACGGAGGTTTTTCATGGAAACAATCAAGGAAAAAAAAACAATTAAAACAACAGATATGGTCTTATGCGCAATGTTTGCCGCGCTTATTGCTGTAGGAGCGTTTATACGAATACCTATACCATACGTACCGTTTACTTTGCAGCTATTCTTTACAACACTTGCCGGACTGCTTCTGGGACCAAAGCTTGGAGCTGCCAGTTCTCTTGTTTATATGATTACAGGTCTTATAGGAATACCTATTTTTACTGAAGGCGGAGGTCCCGGATATATTTTTAAGCCCAGCTTCGGATATATAATAGGCTTTGTAATTGGCTCGTTTGTAACCGGAATGATTGCGTCAAAGGCTGCAAGACCGTCGTTTAAAAGGCTTTTAACAGCTTCCTTAGCAGGACTTGTTATAGTATATGCAATAGGAATGATTTACTGCTTTCTTATTACCAATTTTTATCTTGGAACTGATATGAGTGTAAAAACAGTGTTTTTATACTGCTTTCTATTTATCATTCCCGGCGATCTCGCCTTAACATTTTTGGCGTCATTTTTATCACAAAGACTAATACCCATTCTTAACAGAGAAAGAGAGAAAAAATGAGCAATATTAATAATTTAAAGGAAAAGGTTTTATCAGGAATAAATATTTCCAAACAGGAAGCTATGACCTTGTGGAACAGCGATTATAATGAGCTTTGCAGCAGCGCTGATGAAATCAGACGACATTTCTGTGAAAACCGATTTGACATATGCACAATAATCAATGGAAAAAGCGGAAAATGTACTGAAAATTGCAAATTCTGCGCTCAATCCTCATTTTATCATACTCACGCAGACGAATATCCTCTGCTTGATACCGAAAGCATAGTAAATGAAGCCGTAAGCAACTCAGAGCAGGGAATTCTACGATTTTCAATTGTCACCTCAGGAAAAAGGCTCTCGGATTCAGAAGTTAATAAAATGTGTGAAACTATAAGAGAAATACATAAAAAAACAAATATTTCCGTCTGTGTTTCATTCGGATTGCTTAATGAAGAACAATATAAAAAATTAAAAAATGCAGGAGTATCGAGAGTTCATAATAATCTTGAAACTTCAGAAAATTATTTTAAAAACGTCTGTACTTCTCATACGTTTGAGGATAAGATACATGCTGTCAAAGCGGCACAAAATGCCGGACTAAGCGTATGCAGCGGAGGAATAATGGGACTTGGTGAAACTGACGAGGACAGAACTGATATAGCTTTTACATTGCGTGAGCTTGGTATCAAGTCTGTTCCTATCAATATGCTAAATCCTATTCCCGGTACGCCGTTTGAAAATAATCAAAAATTGACCGAAAAGGATATGTGCCGTATCTGTGCAGTTTACCGTTTTATACTTCCGGACGCGTCAATACGTCTTGCAGGAGGAAGAGGTCTTATGGAAAGTAAAGGAAAAGAATGCTTTAAATCCGGAGCAAACTCAGCCATTTCAGGAAATATGCTGACTACATCGGGAATAACAATTAAAACTGATATGAAGCTTCTGAAGGAACTGAATTATAGGACGGCGCTTTGCAATGAGTAAAGGAATATTTGTAACAGCTACAGGAACGGACATTGGCAAAACCTATGTTACCGCTCTTATTATCAAAAAGCTTAGGGAATACGGGATAAACGCAGGTTACTACAAAGCGGCGCTGAGCGGGGCGGAAACTATTAAAGAAAGCGACGCAGGCTATGTAAACCAAACAGCCAAAATAAACCAGAACCAAGAATCTCTTATATCTTATTTATATAAGTCTCCCCTTTCTCCCCACCTTGCTTCACAAATTGAAGGAAATCCTGTGGATTTAAATAAAATAAAGGACGACTTTAAGTCTGTTTGTCATAAATATGATTATGTTACAGTCGAAGGAAGCGGAGGTATTATATGTCCTATACGATGGGATAACAGCGAGCATATTTTACTGGAAGATATAATAAAGACCTTAGAGCTGAACACAATCATTATTGCCGACAGCGGTCTGGGAACAATTAATGCCACTGTTCTGACAACAGAATACCTTAAATCTAAAAATATAGGAATTAAGGGAATTATTTTAAATCATTATACAGGAAATCATATGCAAAAAAACAATATGGACATGATTCAGGAACTAACGGGCGTTCCGGTTATTGAATGCGTAGCTCCGAACGATAAAAATATAAATATAAGCAAAAATGCTCTTGAAACGATTTATGAACAAATATAATTACTAAAAACCTTGCCGCTTTATTTTATATATCGGCAGAACGGAGATTAATATGACTCTTGAAGAAAAGGACTTGAAATATATCTGGCACCCCTGCTCACAGATGAAGGATTATGAAGAGCTTCCGCCAATTGTTATAGATCACGGAAAAGGCGTTTATCTTTACGACAAAAGCGGAAAGAAATATATAGATATTGTAAGCTCATGGTGGTGTAATCTTTTAGGGCACTGTAATCCTGATATAAATCAAGGAATTAAGGAACAGCTTGATAAACTCGAACATGTAATTTTTGCAAATTTTACACATGAGGGAGCAATCAGCTTATGCGAGCAGCTATCAGATGTAATTCCACCAGGATTAAGTAAATTCAACTTTTCTGACAACGGCTCGGCCGCTGTTGAATGCTCTTTAAAAATGGCATTCCAATATCAGTATCAGACCGGTCATCCGGAAAAAACGCGATTTATGTGTCTTTCAGACGGCTATCACGGTGAAACCATCGGCGCTCTTTCAGTGGGAACGCTTGATTTATACGCAAAAATATATCAGCCTATGCTTTTGAATACTATTCGAATTCAAGCGCCTGATTGTTACCGTTGTCCTTTTGAAAAATCTCGTGATAACTGCAAATGTGAATGCTTTAAATATGCTGAAGACGCATTTGAACAATATGCTGATGAAACATGCGCAATGATAGTTGAACCGCTTTTACAGGGAAGCGCGGGAATGAAGATATATCCGCCTTTATATCTTAAAAAGCTGCGCGCGCTATGCGATAAATACAATGTTCTTTTGATAGCCGATGAAATTGCAACCGGTTTCGGCAGGACGGGAAAAATGTTCGCCTTTGAACATGCGGGAGTATCTCCGGATATAATGTGCATATCAAAGGGACTGACTGGCGGATATATGCCAATGGCAATTACAATTACAACAGATAACATTTATAACGCATTTTATGATGATTACAGCTCTGGCAAGGCATTTATGCACAGTCATACCTACAGTGGCAATCCTTTAGGCTGTGCCGCTGCGCTTTCTGTATTGAAAATTTTCCGTGAACAGCCGATACTCAAAAATGCTTCAAAAACTGCGCGATACTTAAACAGCAGACTTAATGAGAAGCTTGGAAATCACAAAAATATCGGTGAAATACGTTCAATCGGGCTTATTAATGCAATAGAATTGGTTACTGACAAAAAATATAAAACTCCTTTTGACAGCTCGCTCAGAATTGGTTATCAGATTTATAAGGAAGCATTAAAGCTGGGGCTTATTCTACGTCCCTTAGGCAATGTTCTATACTTTAATCCACCTCTGAACATAAGTAAAGACGAAATTGACCGTTCAATAGAAATATGTCTACAGTCTATTAATATTATACTGAATTAATCTCAATAGAATTTAAAAAGTCCCTGTAATTACTTACAGGGACTTAACAAGAGAAACTGGAAGAAGAGTGAGATAAATAATTCAGTTCTCTTGTCGTCAAATTTATAATGTCTGCTATTTGTGAGAGCAGATCTACTAATATGCGATTCAAGTAAAATGTAAATTATATATATAGATATACAAAAACATTAATCGACAAAATTTATATTGCCTTATTTCTATGCTTTTATTATACAACTTTTATATTGATTTTTCAATATAAAACATCATTTTTAATTGTAAACTTTTTGTGAACAACCTGCCAATCACTGTTAATGTAATCAAGCGATTTCTATTTATAGTCTTTTATTCGGCTTTTGACTCTTCCATAATAATTCTTGCAATTTCAATCGCGTCATAAAGATCCGTTACTCCATCGCGGTTTATGTCCGCAATAAGTTTTGTGTCTTCGTCAAATTCAGATATATCCATTATATATTTTGCAATCTCTATCGCGTCATATAAATCTACCTTATCGTCGTTTGTCGTGTCGCCCCAAATTGGTTCAACATTATATAAGCCGTTTGACATGGTATCGGAAACAAGATAAAACCACTTCGGATATAGGTTTATAACATTTTTATCTTTTTCCATTATTTCATCACATATTTCTATTACCATTTCGTATGCATCTACTAAATCATATTTGTTATTATCATAAATTAATTCTAAATCATTACCCTCCAATGAATATATTGAAAATTCCGATTTTGCTATAATATCTTCGTATAAATTACTGCCATCTGAATCATTATATTTAAAAGATAAACACAATGTCATACCACTGTCACTAAAACCTCTCAATAAATCTCCATTACGCATATAAGTTTCATAAAAGATTTCAGCAGTTTCTACTATTCCTCTTATTTTCCAAAGTTTAATCAATTCAACCGCTTTTTCTTCCGTTAAATCTTCACCATTTATAATATAAGTACAGTCGCTGCCTACAGGAGTTGTTATCGAACCTCCCATATAAATCCCGTTAATATACGATCCGCCTAATCCAACAAATCCAATGCTAGAAGTATATGCTGATATTTCTGCATTTTCAATATCAAGTTCTTCTGCTGTTGGTGCTTCTCCGTCCGGCATTGTTACAATAATACCTTTATACTCCGTTCTGACTGTTTGCTTTACCGGATAATTTTTATGCATTGTTGAAACAACACCATATTCTTGCACTATAATAGACTCAGTCATACCGGCAGAAACAGACATTGCTCCGATTGACGCTATCATAACTACCGATGATATCAATGCTAACAGCTTTTTTGCTTTTTTCATAAAATCAACCTCCTGAAATATTTATTTCCGCACTATTTACTTTACAAATATATTATACATCATTTATCGCAGTTTTTCAACACCTTTTTCGACATTTATTTGTAAACTTTTTATAAACAAATTGCCAGTCCCCACCATTCAGGGACTGGCAATTATTTATTAATATTATTTTATTCGGCTTTTGACTCTTCCATAATAATTCTTGCAATTTCAATCGCATCATAAAGATCCGTTACTCCATCGCGGTTTATGTCCGCAAGAAGTTTTGTGTCCTCGTCAAATTCAGATATATCCATTATATATTTTGCAATCTCTATTGCGTCATATAAATCTACCTTATCGTCATTTGTCGCGTCGCCCCATTTAGGCTGTATTGAATAGACTGCATCAGTTGCGTTATCAGAATATAAATATCCAAACCAAATATCAACATTTTCTATTTCATCATAGGTTGATATCAAAATATTCTTTAAAGCAACAATATCATTGTATGCATTCATACTATCAAAAGCATTAGTTTTTAAATCTATATAATCCGAATCTTCTAAATCACAATAAATTAAAATCGTCGAATCCTTTACTTCTATTTCATATTCTGAATATTTAAGTATTTCCTTTATTTCCGGATAATTTTCGATACTAAAATCAACTTCTGATGAATCATTTTTTAAATCAACAGTAACAACAACTTTATTATCTGATAATATTGCAATATTACCATTAGAAACAAGATGTGCATAAAGGACATCTGCTTTTTCAACTATACCACGAATTAAAAGCTTTTTAGAAAACTCAATTGCCTCATCTTCGCTCATTACTTCATCAGTGTCCAACATATATTGATTTGCTTCTGACGCTATGCTCTCTTCAAATCCCCACCCCATAGTGCCGTCATTTACAGAAGTATATTGTAATTTCTCATAATTAACCGCATTATATTCACTGATTTTGCAGTCAATACCGATTTCTTCAACAGTAGGAGCATTTGCATCAGGCATAGTAACTACAATTCCTGTATAAATTAAATTTTCATATACACGAATAGGTTCAATATAACCATTTTCGTTAGTATATGTAGAATCATAATACTTTTCTCCTGCTATCCCAGCAGAAACAGACATTGCTCCGATTGACGCTATCATAACCGCCGATGATATCAATGCTAACAGCTTTTTTGCTTTTTTCATAAAATCAACCTCCTGAAATATTTATTTCCGTACTATTTACTTTACAAATATATTATACATCATTTATCGCAGTTTTTCAACACCTTTTTCGACATTTATTTGTAAACTTTTTATGAACAAATTGCCAGTCCCCACCATTCAGGGACTGGCAATTATTTATTAATATTATTTTATCCGGCTTTTGACTCTTCCATAATAATTCTTGCAATTTCAATCGCGTCATAAAGATCCGTTACTCCATCGCGGTTTATGTCCGCAAGAAGTTTTGTGTCTTCGTCAAATTCAGATATATCCATTATATATTTTGCAATCTCTATCGCGTCATATAAATCTACCTTATCGTCATTTGTCGCATCGCCCCAAATTGGTTCAACATTATATAAGCCGTTTGACATGGTATCTGAAACAAGATAAAGCCATTGCGGATATATGTCAATAACGTTTTTATCCTTAATTTTTATTTCTTCACATAATTTCATTACCATATCATATGCTTTTGATAAATCATATTTATCACTATCATAACTTAATTCTAACCTATTATCATCTAATGAATAAATCGAAAATTCCGATTCTGCTATAATATCTTCGTATAAATTGCTGCCATCTGAATTATTATATTCAAAAGATAATCGCAATGTCACATTATTTCCACTATAACCAGTATTTAAAGTGCCATTCTCCATATGAGTTTCATAAAACATTTCAGCAGTTTCTACTACTTCTCTTATTTTCCAAAGTTTAATCAATTCAACCGCTTTTTCTTCCGTTAAATCTTCACTATCAATAAGATAAGTATAGTCGCTGCCTACAGGAGTTGTTATCGAACCTCCCATATAAATCCCGTTAATATACGATCCGCCTAATCCAACAAATCCAATGTTAGAAGTATATGCTGATATTTCTGCATTTTCAATATCAAGTTCTTCTGCTGTCGGCGCTTCTCCGTCCGGCATTGTTACAATAATACCTTTATACTCCGTTCTGACTGTTTGCTTTACTGGATATGAATGACCATTAGGAAAAGAATTATATATTATTTCTTCTGTTGTACCAGCAGAAACAGACATTGCTCCGATTGACGTTATCATAACCGCCGATGATATCAATGCTAACAGCTTTTTTGCTTTTTTCATAAAATCAACTCCTAAAATCAAAGATAATTATTTGAATATGCAAATTGTAAAATTTCAGATCCTATTATAATTCCATAAGTATGTGAACCATTATTATCATTATAGGAAGTAGAAACAAGTGAAATAGCCGTTCTATAACGTTTTAAAACATAATCTTCATTTGTTGTGTTTGGAACACCAAAATAGCTTTCTGTATAAATTGGTGAACCGCTTGTTTGATAATATGAATATAAATTAGTTTCATAATTATTTGAAATACCAATATTATTTATATTTATTATCAAACCATTTGAAATCTTCAATTCATTTCCTTGATATCCCATGCAATGAATAGGAACACTTTTTCCCTTTATTGAACTTGTTCCCATTCCTAATAGAAATGAGCCATACTGGCTTAAATCTTCTGACACGGTTAATATAGCATAATCTACATCTTGAGAACATAAGCCAGGTATATTATTTATGGTTTCATAATTAATATAAGCCTGAGGAACATGCGCCGCTACCACATTAAATGTTATAGCTTCACTTGTATATGGATTAGCATTTGGTATTGTTACAGTAGCAGAATCTGAAAAATTATATGCGCAATGTGCCGCAGTCATAATTTCATGATCGCCAATTATAAAACCTGTTCCAGCTGTACATACAACATTATTATCGTTATACGTATAAAAATATAAAGAAACAACCGCAGTATCCAAATCAGCATTAGGTCTTGGATCTACATAATCGCTCATTGCTCTTGCCGTCATAGCGGTTATATTCTGATCAACGGGAATTTCCGGAAGATTATAAGTTTCCTGTGTTCCTGTTGCATATGTATATTTTACATAATCCGTACCTCCGGTTGCGCCGACGCTCGTCATGCTGTCATATCCGCTCATCACCAAGGTAAAACACATTACCAAAAATACCGCCGCTGCCGACAGCTTATTTTTATATTTAACCATAATTGTTTATCCTCCTTTTACTGCATTGTAATTGTAACATCTCCAACCATTGCTACGTACGCCATAATTGACATATAATCCAAATGATCTACTACCCCGTTATTATTTACATCAAGCGCCGTATTATCAGACGCTTTGGAATTTCCCGATAAAGCCATGCTAATGGCTACCGCATCAGCGATATTTACACGTCCGTCATTATTCACGTCATAACCTTCCGGAGCAACGGCAGATACATTCATGGACGATACCGCCATAATTGCCGCCGCCGATATTGACGCGAAAATTCTTTTACACTTCATAACATCTCATCCTTTCTTAAACCAATCGTCCAGTTATTCCTTCCATTATTATTATATAATAAGAATAAAAAAAATACCATTAGCATTTTTACCAAATATATCCATAGTAATTTGTTACATTTAATAATTTATGAACTACATATGAAGATTTTGTTGACAGACTATTAATATGTAAAAACTATAAACCAACCAAGAAATAACCTTTGTTTTAAAAACATCTTGAAAAATAAAGCAAAAGTTGTTATACTATAATAAGTATTTTACAGCAAGGAGGTTTGAGCTGATGAACGAATCATATAGTTATCTGATAAAGTTTTTGTTTATGTTTCTTGCGATACTGGCTTTAATTTTCATTTTATCGCTTTTAACTCCGAAAATGGCGGCTTTCGTCGATAAAGTAATAGCCAAGCTCTTTAAAAAGAGTCCCGAAAGGGTGGACGATGATATATATAAGGTCAGGAGCATATACGATGCTCCGCCGAAGGACGAAAAGAATGAAAAAAATTCTGATAATCTAAATTCAAATAATAACGGAGATGTTAAAAATGGCTAAGAATAACGGAAAAATGGTCGAGGCTATAACGCCTATGGACGAAGACTTTGCTAAGTGGTATACGGACATTGTAAAGAAAGCGGAGCTTATTGAATATACCAGCGTTAAGGGCTGTATGGTAATCCGCCCTTACGGTTATGCGATCTGGGAAAACATTCAGAGCATTCTCGACAGAATGTTCAAGGAAACCGGTCACGAAAACGTCTGCATGCCTATGTTTATACCGGAAAGTCTGCTGCAAAAGGAAAAGGATCATGTTGAGGGCTTTGCGCCGGAGGTCGCATGGGTGACGCACGGCGGCAGCGAAAAGCTTGAGGACAGGCTATGCGTCAGACCGACGTCAGAAACGCTTTTCTGCGAGCATTATTCAAATATAATTCACTCATACCGCGACCTGCCTAAGCTTTATAACCAGTGGGTAAGCGTTGTAAGATGGGAAAAAACTACAAGACCGTTCCTGCGCTCAAGGGAATTCCTCTGGCAGGAGGGACATACAATACACGCAACCGCTCGGGAAGCGGTTGAAGAAACCGAACGAATGCTCAATGTCTACGCCGATTTCTGCGAGAATTATCTTGCTATGCCGGTTGTCAAGGGCCGAAAGACCGACAGCGACAAATTTGCCGGAGCCGAAGCGACCTACGCCATAGAGGCGCTGATGCACGACGGTAAAGCGCTCCAGGCCGGAACATCTCATTATTTCGGCGACGGCTTTGCAAAAGCGTTCGACATACAGTATACCGACAAGGAAAACAAAAAGGTTTATCCTCATCAGACAAGCTGGGGCGTTACAACCCGCCTTATCGGCGCTATAATCATGACTCACGGAGACGACAGCGGTCTTGTTCTTCCGCCTGCAATCGCGCCCGTACAGGCGGTAATAGTGCCTGTGGCTATGCATAAGGAGGGCGTCCTGGAAAAGGCGAAGGAGCTTTACAATAAGCTGATTTCCTGCGGAGTCCGCACAAAGCTTGACGATACCGACAATTCGCCCGGCTGGAAATTTGCCGAATATGAAATGAAAGGAGTCCCTGTAAGAATCGAAATCGGCCCTAAGGATATCGAAAATAATCAGTGTGTGGTCGTAACCCGTCACAACAGGGAAAAAACCGTTGTTTCACTTGAAAACATGCTCGAAGTATTTTCCGGTACCGTTATGGATAAGCTCAAGGAAGTTCACGACGGTATATACGACAAAGCGTTGGAAAACAGGAAAAACAAAACCTATTCCTGCAAGTCCATTGAGGAGATAACGAAGGCTCTCAATGAAAACGGCGACGGCTTTATTAAAGCGATGTGGTGCGGAGACGAGGCCTGCGAGGAGAAAATAAAAGAAGAGACCGGCGTAGGATCCCGCTGCATACCGTTTGAGCAGGAAAAGATTTCAGATAAATGCGTTTGCTGCGGCCGACCTGCGGATAAAATGGTTTACTGGGGCAAAGCATACTAAAATAAAAACGGAGGTATTGGCAGATACCTCCGTTTTTTTCCGCTTTTGTGAAAAGCAAAGCAAAAGTTTAAAAATGTTTCTGCTTTTAGAAAAAAGCAAAGCAAAAGTATTTTTCATTTCTTTGCTCGCAAGGTTTGGCTTTTGTGAAAAGCAAAGCAAAAGTATTTATTCATTTCTTTGCTCGCACAAAGAAACGAAACAAAGAAATGCGCCGGCTCATTCGCCGCCGGACCGCTCATGCCGCGTAAAGCGGCAAATTTTATACATTAAATTATAAAGATAACTAAATTGACGCCCATTAAAAGCTTACATATTTCGGATGGAAAAATCTCCTATGTTTTATAAGAATGTAATTATATTTTATTTTCTTTGTCATATATGCCTTGAACATATGCAGATATCAGATTTCTACTTGTTGGTCTAACCGCTCGGTATTTTGAAATTAATAAAATCTCATCTTTTGTATATTTTCCTGTTGAAATAATAGCTTTAGTATCAGATAGACCAAGTATATAATCGCAACTTGCATTAAATATTTTTGACATTTTAATAAGATTTTCAACACTTGGATAATGCTTGCCATTTTCATACGCGCTAACTGTTTCCTGTGATAATGATAATTCAATGCTTAATCTTATCTGTGTCATTCCTTTGCTTTCTCGTAATTCTTTAATTCTATTCATAAATCATCACCATTCTTATTAATAATTATACAGCAATAACTTGTATTTATAACAGGATCATGTTATAATTAAACAGGTTTATACTGTAATTTGGCAAAAATAAAGAAACATTTAATTAAAGATGTTTCTTTGTTTGCTATATTTAATTATTAATTTCTTTATCTAATATTCCTTGAACATAAGACAGAATCAACTTTCTACTTGAAAAACTTAATGCGCGATATTTTGATAATAAAGCAATTTCATCATCTGTGTAATTTCCGGTTGATATAATTTCTCTTGTGTCTGAAATTCCTAATATATAATCACAACTTGAATTGAAAATTTTTGACATTTTTAAAAGATTTTCTACACTTGGATAATGCTTTCCGTTTTCATAAGCACTTACAGTTTCTTGTGAAACAGATAATTCTATACTTAATTTTATTTGTGTCATACGTTTGCTTTCACGAAGTTCTTTGATTCTGTTCATTTACTCACCACCATTCACATTAATAATTATACAGTACAAACCTATAAATATTAGATGTATAAATTGTAATTTCACAATTATATACTGTATTTTATTGGGGAGTAATTGTTATGGGCATAAAAAAGATAACAGGAGTAGTATTAGCAAGAAGGGCAGGATTTTTAAAAGTATTACTTGATAGCAGAAAAGATGACGGGTATGATATATTAGAGGCGTCAATGGCGGCAAGAAAATTAAATGTAGGAGATAGATTCAGCCTTTATGCAACATCAAGCATGGTAAAACTTGTCAAAGGCAAAAAGGTTTATACATATAAAGATGCAACGGAACAGCCTGATGGATATGAAATTTATGAATTAATATTAAATGCAAAACAGTTAAAAATCATAAACAAACTATTGTCTAACGAATATTCTTTTTTAAATTATAAACGTGAAAATCCAGACATTTTTTATTCATATGATGAAAAAGATGAGGAAAGCCGAAAATTAATAAAAGATATTGCCCAAAAAATATTTTTTATGCTAAATTAATTCAATTAAATCATATTCTTATAAAACATAGGAGAATATTCCATCCGAGATATGTAAGCTTTTAATGGGTGTCAATATAGTTATCTCACCCACTCATGTATAAAATTTGCCGCTTTATGCGGCATAAGCGGTCCGGCGGCGTTTGAGCCGGTGCATTTCTTTGTTTCGTTTCTTTGTGCAAGCAAAGAAATGAAAAACACTTTGCTCATATTAACCCAAAATAATATTTTTTAAGACAAAATACGCTATTTTAATCGCTTTCCGCCAATTCTAAGATGTGTTATAATTGTAGATATAAATCAAATATGGAGGATTTTTATGTATTATAAAGAAAACACTAAGGATATAGTTTCCATAGTAGCTTATATGAGCGGCGTTCAAAGGCGCGCTCTCATAGAAAATTATTTTTCCGAATGCCCCGACGCGCTCAAGCAGCTTGATAATATATCCGAGCTGAGAATAATAAGAAGTCTTTGCAAGCTGAGGACAACCCTTTTCCTTAAATTCAAAAAAACAGACGATTTAATGAAATATGATCTTAAAAACCTGAATTCTATAAGCTGGTTTTCATATCAGGATATAAAAGAGCTTGAGGAAAACGGAATCCCTATCCTTAAAGTTAATTACAGATCTTCTAAATATATGTCGGATTTTAACAGGCTTATTCAGGAGCATATAAATTCCTGCAAAAACTTCTTCCCCGCCTGGCTAAACTGGGATTATATCAAGGATTTATTCGTTATACCCAAAGGTCAGGTGGAAAGCGTTGTAATTAAAGAATTTAATAAATATATGGAAAACTTAGGCAATTATCCGTATCAGGTTTACCTGCATTGGAAGCCCTACGACTGCGGCAATATGCTTTTTAACGATAAGAAATTTGTAAGCATTATCTACGATCTTAACGACGATTTCTTTAATGAAAATGAAAAAGTAACCGACGCCGCCGATTACACAAAAACAAATATCTATGATTTTATACAAAGAAACGAAAGCACCGCCATTGTGGTGGACTGCGAAAATTCCAACGTCTATAAGCTCTACGCAATGCTGAAAAATCTTAATCAGGAGGAGCTTTCGAAAATCAGGAAAATTATCCTCTTTGACGATTACCACACAACCAGCGCATGGGACCGCCTTGAAAAATTCACAAGCATACCTGTCGAGCACATAGAAGTGGAGAGAGTCGTCGATAACAAATCGCTTGTGGATATAAAAATGACCGCGGGAGTGTGCCGCGAGTTTTACGACAATAAAATAACGTCGTTTATACTCGCCTCCAGCGATTCTGATTACTGGGGACTTATCTCTTCCCTGCCTAACGCGGATTTTCTCGTTATGTATGAATACAACAAATGCGGCAGCGCAATCAAGCAGGCCCTCGACACAAGAGGCATATATTATTGCTCTATCGACGATTTCTGCTCAGGCAATATTGAAGTGTTTAAAAACAGCGTCCTGCTGGATCTGCTAAAAAGCCGTATAAATGAAATTCCCGATATAAACGGTCGAGACCTCGTTGACGAAATATATCAGTCGGCAAGGCTTGAAGCCGGAGATACGGAAAAAAATCAGTTTTTTGAAAGATATATAAAAACGCTCAGACTTTCCGTGGATTTAAACGGAGTTTTCACTATACATATAAAGGAATAGATATGATTTAAAATCTTATTCTGAAAAAAACGCGCTTGTGAGTAATGTAAGCCGCGATAGTTATAATTTTTGGAGCAAAACAGATGTTAATCAGGTTTTGCTCCATTTTTCTTTACAAATATTTAATTATTCTGAAAATCCAATAGCTAAGAATATAGACCTGTCCTGACTGTTTCTAAATACCGACGTCATGATAAGGACTAATCATGCCGCTTTTGGACGCCAAAAAAGCCCGTAAATACGTGACTTCAATAGGGAACAAAAAACCGGTTGAGAATAGCAATTCGTCAGCAGTTACGGCTGACGAATTTTTTATTACAAATCAAATAGAACTAATAATATAAGAATTTTAAAATATTAAAAGTAATAGATGGATAACTAAATGCGGATTACCATCGTGATCAACGAACAAGCTTTTAAGTAATACAACAATTAAAGCTATCCGAATTTAAGCGAATGATTGTGCTGCATATAGTTGTATTATAAACATATTTAGTTGTAGAAATTTGCCAATTATTATTGACAATCTATTTATATTATAGTATACTATAATAAATAAAAGCCGTTCAAATGAAGCTTTAACACACGTCATTTATTCAAATAAATTTATTACTTTGAGGAGGATTTACTATGCTTAAAAAGGGTCTATCTGTTTTAACAACCATTTCAATTTTATTTTTAACAGTATCCAATGTATGTTCAAGTGCAGTTAGTGCAGATGGACCGGTAGAAATTTTGTCTCTGCGCTCTGAATATGGAAAACATTTCAATAATGGTGATGGCACAATAACTGCCTATATAAATACTGTGCCTATTCATTATTGGCAGAATAATCAATGGATGGATATTGACAACACATTGGTCTTGGACGAATACGGAAACTATACTAATGAAAGCAATTCTTTGAGTGTTACTATTCCTTCACAACTTTCTGTAAATAATGATGAAGCCAAAACAGAAAATGCTGTGAAGTTAGAATACGAAGAATTCAGCCTTTCTGTCTCATTAACTGATTTATCCATAAATGAATCTGAAAAAGATGTATATGCAGATATAGAGAATTATGTTCAGCAAAACGACAGCGCTGCAAAGATAAATATAATTAACAATACGCAAACTGATTGTTCAGATAACAACATTCCGATTGATGTAATTGATTCATACAACAACATTGCTTCGGCTGCGGTTTTTGAATCTGTGTACGATGATATTGATCTTTCAATTGATATTCAGCCGGCGTCTGTTATTGAATCTGTTACGTTTAATAGTTTTGAGGATATTCCGGATTCTTTAACATATTTTATT
The DNA here is from genome assembly GCF_054655175.1 of Ruminococcus sporogenes. Lineage (NCBI taxonomy): Bacteria > Bacillati > Bacillota > Clostridia > Eubacteriales > Oscillospiraceae > Ruminococcus > Ruminococcus sporogenes. Next base: position 382,832 of record NZ_BAAHOA010000003.1, read on the forward strand.
GATGCCGATGGGCTTGACTTAGAATGTAAAGACAGCAATGTTATTGATTTTATCAATGACAATGGCGAATGTGTTTTTGAGATTCCTGCAATATTTATATATGACTCATCAAATGAAAGTAAAAGTTATGCCGTTGATTATGACATCAGTGACAGCGATGATGGTTATTTGCTTACAGTTTACCCTGCCTCTAATCTGACTGAATCGGAAAATACTGTTTATCCCTTAACTCTGAATTCTGAATATACTGTTGAACGAAGTGTAAACACGTACTGTAATTCAGAATCATCGCCAAACGAAATAATCAGAGATCAATATATGCGTGTTAGCAATACAAGTGGACATGGATATCAAACCTATGTTTCTTGTAACGATTCATTTGTTAATTATGGCAGCAATGCAACTATTTTGAATGCTAAATTTAATATCTTTTTACGCGGCAATTACATAAATTCTTCTAAACATATAAAAATATATTCACTGCAAACACAGCCGATGAATTGTACTTGGAATAATGCTTCAGCGTTAGATGAATATAATACTTTAGTTGGCGGTTTTGATGTAGTATATACTGAGATGAATTCATGGAAAGAAATTGATGTGACAGCTTTAACACAGGCATGGCTTAATTACGGTAATTCATCTCAGAATATAGGAATACCATGCTATGGATTTAAAATGGTTGCCGATAGCGCCCCCTATGCCGCAATAGTTGCAAATTCGGAAAGAGCGGGTAGTAATAAACCATATTTTGAAATTACTTACTCACTCTCTTCAGATTATACGTTAGATTATGCTCCATATAAGTATAATAATATAACCTCTAATCTTGGAAATATATACAATTTACAAAATAGAATGAATTGCTATGCTTATGCACTGCAAGTTTATTATAAAGGAACGGGAAGTTATTTGCTGTATCCAGGAGAATTTGGAATCGGGCAAAGTATACAGGGGGATGAGTATACTTTTGCAAACTTTGGCGAATTATTATCAGAATATAATCGTTTTGAGCGTCAAATTGAGTATAAAATTGATGAAATAAATGATTATAGAGATGTATACCCAAGCCAGATTCATGGTATTGTTAATAATAACAATGAATTCAAACAGTGTATGAACGAATATATGACCTTTATAAAAAATCAAATGATTAGAGATGGTAAAGCAATTAATTTTACACTGCAGGAATATAACAATTCTGACATACTGAATCCAAATAACAATTATTTTTCTCCCCCAATCGGATATGATGAAAATAATGAAAGAATAATTGCTATGACTGCATATTATTTATATAATAGTAGGTTTAATGGAAGCTTGTCTATGCACTACTACTTAAGAAATGGTAATGGGACTTGTCCAAAGCATGGCGGAAATTGCAGCGTCTGGTCACAAAAGATGGGAACCGGAAAGGTTACTGACTCGGATTATTACGGAACAGTAATATGCGACCAAACAATCTATGATTCTGCATATAAAATAGGCGCTTATAATATGGCGAGCTGCGATGAATTGATCAAATTTTATACTATAACAAAAGACTCGAATATATACAACTCCGGGCATGATTATGGACATGACAGTGATTCAACAGGAACGGTCTATTACGGCAATTAAAGGAGGCGGTAAAAATGAAAAAAATATTCTCTTGGTTTACAGCGGCAATATGTACTTTTTCTATAACGTCGACTAACGCCTCACATGCAGAACAGATAAAAGATAATTTATGGGAAAAGTTCATCAAGTATGAACTTTGCATTACAGACTACAGAGCTTTAACAGATGAAGAAAAAGAGTTATGTAAATTTATTTTCGATACTGAACAGGCGGCAAATGATAATATTATCTGTGAACGTGCAAGGCGTATACTTGCAGGGGACGATGTCGGTGAGAGAATTACGATTGAACAGCTTGAAAACGCATACGGTATTTGGGATAATTACTCTATCCATAAGGACGGCTGGCAGACTTATATCCACTGTGTTCCCGATGTGATACGTTTAGGCGACGGAACGTATTTTAACTCTTTGGCCACAGGCATAAGCGAATACTGGCTTGATGATAGCGGAAGTACTTATGTAGTATTCAATGAAAAAACTTCTTCTGATGATATAAGAAGCTTCGATGTTTTTGATAAAAACGGTGAACTTTTGAAAAATATTCCGTCTGCTATGCCGGAATGTCCATATAAGGATTTCAGAGGTAATGCAGAATATATGGAGAAATTCGGCTTTATTGAGAAGAATGGCGGCTACTATTACACGAAAGCTGACGGAACAGCAGTTTTTGCGTGGAGTGATTATACAGCAAGCGACAGCAGTGAGCCTGTAACGGAACCATTTATTGTCGAAAGTGATATTAACGGCTGCCCTGTTGTGGCTATTGAAACCGGAGCCTTTTCTAATTCAGCATTAACTGAAATAGTTTTGCCGGATACACTTGAATTTATTGACAGATTAGCTTTTTCAACATGCCGTAATCTTGAAAAAATAAATTTCCCCGAAAATCTAAAATATATTGGAAATCTTGCTTTTTTAGGATGTGATTCACTTAATGAAATAGAATTACATTGTCCGAATTTAAAAATTATGAAAGAAGCATTTTCAGATTGTAATGAGCTTATTAATGCTATTTTAGATGTAAAAGAAATTGATGAGTCGGCTTTTGTTTCCTGCAAAAAACTTCAATATGTGACTATAGGTGAAAATGTTACAAGGCTTGGTGCCAATGCATTTGAAAATTGCAGTGAGCTTGAAGCTTTGGAATTGTCTAAAGGAACAAAAATAATTGGTCAGGCTGCATTTTTGAATACTGAAATAAAATCAATAACACTTTTACCGACCGTTAAAATTATAGGTGCATATCCGCGAAAGACAGGCAGAGAATTCACATCCGGCATTGAATCACAGCCTGCAAGAAGACCTCTTACCGACGATCCGGTATGTGCATTTGACAGCGACTGTATTATATATGGCTACAGAGGGACAGAAGCAGAGCGCTATGCAAAGGAATGGAATTTGGAATTTATAGTTCTTGAAGCTGAATCAGGAGATGTAAATTTCGATGGCGAATTCAATATTTCTGATGTTGTCACACTGCAAAGATGGCTCGTAGGTAAGTCTAATACAGAATTAACTTATTGGAAATCCGCAGACCTATGCGAAGATGACCGACTTGACGTATTTGATCTTTGCATGATGAAACGTATGCTAATAGTTAAAATTAATTCAAATTAATTTTGACATACCCCTGTGTCACAGTGCGACGGCATAAATACACAACAGACCCCTGTGTCAAAAATTAATTTCCTGTGCAAAACAGAAAAATTCTCTTTTTCCTCTTGACAAGAGCGCTCATATGCGATAACATGAAGATGACGATATAGCTGTCAAAGCTCGTAAAGATTTAAGAATCTTTGCGAGCTTTTTTGTTTGCCTAAAAAAGTTTTTATTAATGCGCCGCAGAGTTATCTTGTGTGCGCCGCACAGTTGAAATACAATAAAATCAGAAAGGGGAAGTGACAAATGAACGAAAGAAAAAAGTTAGAATTCATAAGCAGCGTCACAATCATGAATACGCCAATGAAAAAGCAGCGATTTATTGTAGATGAAATGATTTATCCGGGACTTCATATACTGTCGGGCGACCCTAAAATAGGCAAGTCGTGGATGATGATGGATATGTGTTTGTCAATCGCAAAAGGAGAAAAGTTTCTCGGACGCAAGACTGAACAAGGGCACGTTGTGTACATGGCGCTTGAAGATACGTTTGTCAGCTTGCAGTCAAGGATGTATGAACTGACGGACGAGCCAAGCGGTAATCTTCAGTATGTGCTTCTCGGTAATTCTATAGGGAACGGACTTGAAGAAGATTTGCAGGAATGCAAAAGGCTGTTTCCGGATTTGAAGTTAGTTGTGATCGATACACTTCAAAAGGTCAGAGAAACTGTCGACATGAAATACGGAACGGATTACAGAGAACTGTCTGTTTTGAAAAGTATTGCCGATCAACTTGAAATTGCAATTGTACTTGTGCATCATAATCGTAAGACACATGATTCAAACCCCAACAATATGATTTCGGGTACGAACGGTATTGCAGGCTGCGCAGATGGTCTGCTTGTGTTCACCCGAAACAGTAATCAGGCTAAGCTCAATATCAGTGGTAGAGGCGCTCCGTCCTTGGAGCTGAATTTAATGAGAGAGAAAGCAAAGTGGAAACTGCTTGACGATGTTCCTGAATACAAACCCGATTTATTTCCCTCCGCTGTTCATGATTTTATGCGCGAAAAGAAAAATGTTAAAGGAACTGCATCAGAGATCTGTAAAATGCTGAATGAAAAGTTTCCCGAACAGGATTTCAATAACAACTGGCTGTACCGTGATTTGCTTCAGCACGATGACGAAGTCCGTTCGCTTGGAATAGACTACGGCAAGACAAAAAGCAACGGCATACGAAATATTTATATCAGTTATGATATTGAAAAGGACAGCAGTGGCAGTAAAAGACTGTGTGCTGAAAGTGTTGTCCCTGCCGTCCCTCAATGTCTTGAAAACATCCCAAATACGTTGATTGAGGCGACAGAGGAAAATAAATTGACTGTAGGTAATGCCGTCCCTGCTGTCCCTATAGCAAGCGGCTATTTCATACAATTTGTTGCGGACAGACTTCATGCAAAGCTTTCAAGTCAGGGTTATGATGTGCCGAAGTTTAATTCGGAGAATCGAAAAAAATAAAGCCGATTTGCGCCCTCCTAAGATCAGTCGGGCAAGTTATCGATAGAAAGCATAAAAGCGGCACACAAGCAAACGTGGAGCGTTTGAGGGCGAATCAATAAAACTATGCAGAGGTGATGCGAAATGTGGAACTGACAGTTTGCACAAATGGAGAGACTTTGAGATGCTTCCGAAACTCAAAGATTATGTTGCAAGTTAAAGCATAGAGGTCAAAGCCCCCCTATGCAGCTACAGCGAACGAGCAAAGCTCGCCGCAAAAATGGCTGTTCTGCGAGGTTTTCGGAAATCTATTGTGCATAATTTCAATGGGGTCGTAAATTCAAATTTAGAATTATTCAGGGGTCGCAGAGCTGAAACATTAAGCTGAATCGGCGTATTTTGGGGAGTTGTGCATGATGTCAAATAATAAAAATCTAAGAAAGGAAAAATTAAAATGCTCAATTTAATATTTATAACGGGAGCGAACGCAAAGACATCAGGGAGGGTTATATATGGAAAATATTTACAAAGAAGTACAGGAAGACACAGGTTCAAGTCAGTATCGTCGCCGTCATAATTATATGCGCAGTGAAACTGTCATTGACGGAATTGTTTACAATATCAATTCAGTGTTTGACTTGAACTCAAAGTCTACAGCGGAGGATAAGCTGAAACTTCTCCTCAAAAATGCAGCTGAAAAAATGTCGTTTTAAATAGAATTATGCTGGACTTTCATGACCGATTGTGATATACTGTCTGTAATATCTCAATCGGTTTGACAGAGTCCATAAACGGACGGAAAGAGAGGTTTATCATGTCAGACACGAATAAGATAACGGCTTTGTACTGCAGGCTCAGCCACGAGGACGAGCTTGCCAGAGAAAGCAACAGCATTTCAAATCAGAAGGATATACTCCGCAAATACGCTGATGAACATGGATTTTTCAACACTGAATTCTATATTGACGATGGATTTTCAGGAGTGAATTTTGAAAGGCCAGCTTTTAAACGCATGCTTGAGGACGTTGAAAATGGGAAAATAGAAACGGTAATTACAAAGGATCTGTCCCGATTTGGCAGGAATCATCTGTATGTCGGATTATACACAGAGGAAATTTTTCCGAAAAATAATGTTCGATATATTGCCATAAATGACAATGTGGACACCGCAAATTCAAACTCGTCGGGCATGGATATGGCAATGTTTTTCAACATATTTAACGAGTTCCATGTCAGAGATACAAGCAAGAAAATCAAAGCAAGCTGTGTGATAAAATCCGAAAGAGGTCAGCGAGTGGCATCCAGACCGCCTTACGGTTACATGAAATCTTCGGAAGATCACAACAAAATACTTCCGAATCCCGAAACAGCGCCGATTGTAAAATACATTTTTCAGCTGTGTGCAGGAGGTCTGGGACCGGCTCAGATCGCCAACAGGCTTGAGAAAGAACAGATTTACACTCCGGCAATGTACGAATACAGCAAAACGGGAAACGTGATTTCCAACTTCGACACAAGCTATCCTTACCGCTGGAATCCTACTGTGGTAGCAAATATTCTTGAGGATGTAAGCTATATCAGGCATACTTGTAATTTCAGATTCGGCAGAGCTTCCTATAAGGATCATCGAAAATTAAGACTGCCGGAAAGCGAACATAAGCTGATTGAAAATACTCACGAGTCATTGATTGATGTCAATACTTGGGAGATCGTTCAGCGGCTCAGGCAGAGTAAACGCAGAAAAACAAGTCTTGGCGACAAAAGTATTTTCGCCGGAATCACATTCTGTGCGGATTGTAAACACAAATTATACTTCCACAGACACTCGCATGAAAAGCCTGAAAATTGGAAATTTGTCTGCTCCTTATACCGCAAAAATAGCAGGGAGCAATGCACCATGCACGGTATCAAGGAGAGCCATCTGAATGAAATTGTGCTTTCCGAAATCAGAAATGTGACCGAATTTGCAAGAGAGCGTACAGATGAATTCGCTGAGTTTATCAGTCATAAGTCGAATACCTCCGCTAAAAAGGAACTTGTTAATGCTGATAAAAAGCTGAAAAAGTGTGAAAAAAGGCTTGCGGAGGTTGAAACAATTTTTAGAAAGCTTTATGAAGATCATGTGCTTGGAACAATTGATGACGAGCAGTTCAGAATGCTGTCGCGGGGGTATACCGAGGAGCAAAATCAGCTTAAAGCTGATATTTCGGAGTTGAATAATTCAATATCCGAATTGAAAAATCAAAGTGCAAACACTTCAAAATTTACTTCGCTTGCTAAGAAATACACCGATATCACTGAGCTTACTCAAGAGATACTTCACACCTTTGTGTCGAGAATAGAAGTTCATGAAAAGCAGAAGGATGACAACGGCAGCGTTTCGCAGGAAGTCGATATCTACTTTACACATATCGGTACTGTGAAATAGCAAAAGGAAAAGGTCGAGCAATTACTCGACCTTGTACATAAGTTACGCTGTTCCCTATCTGCGCCGCGTAAATACGGGCTTTAAGGCGTTTTTATTTATATATGGTCGAGGTGACGGGACTTGAACCCACGGCCTCTGCGTCCCGAACGCAGCGCTCTACCAAACTGAGCCACACCTCGATAACATAAATATTATATCACATTTTTTTTATTTTGTAAAGAGGTATTTAAAAAAATTCCATTCATAACTATCAGCTTTACATTTCAGTGAATTTATTATATAATTAAAACCGGATAAAATAATTATATTCTTTTTAGGAGGAATGGTATGTCGTATAAAACACAAAGAAAATTAAAAATAAGATATGACAGGATCATTTCCGTTATTGTGATATTTATTCTTGCCGTCTATGTTGTAAAACAGCTTTTCGGAAATGAAGTTAAGGAGGAAATACCTACGTTGGCGTCCGGTTCCGATTCAGAGGAATTCAAGCCTGTTATATATCTCAGTCCTTCTAATCAGACCGATAATGCTTACGCCTCCGGAGATACTACCGAAGCAAAAGTGATGAGAAGCGTGAGCGACAGCGCCAGGAAATACCTTGAACAAAACGGAATTACAGTATATACGGCCGGAGAGGATTATTCTCTTCAGGAAAAGGTTGAGTTTGCAAATGAAAATAACGTAACGGCGCATGTGGCTATACATTCAAATGCCGGAGGCGAAAGCGGCAGCGGAGAAGGTACGGAATGCTTTTATAACCCTGAAATATACGGAAGTAAAATACTTGCGGAATATATTTACGGCAAGGTATCACGACTTACCCCTACGGAGGACAGAGGAATGTTCAACGGCGCAGAAGGGACGACCTATCTTTACGAGGTGGCAACGTCAAAGGCGGCGAGCTGTCTGCTTGAGGTTGAATTTCATGACACAGCAGAACACGCAAAATGGATAATCGAGCATACGGACGAGCTTGGCAGAGCAATATCCGACGGCATTATGCAGTATATAGCATACCTTGAAACGGCTGCCGCTGAGAAAAATACGGAAATACGGGAGGACAGCGTTGGAGAATAAAATCAACTATCATAAACGGCTTGAAAAAACAATAGAATCTTCATGCGCGGACGGACGGCGGCCCCTCATTCTCCTGCATAGCTGCTGCGGTCCCTGTAGCAGCTATGTTCTTGAATACCTGATTCAGTATTTTGACATATTGCTTTATTTTTTTAATCCTAATATACATCCGGAAACAGAATATATAAAAAGATTAGAAACACAGAAAGACGTTCTGATTAAAATGAAATTAAACGACACTGTAAAATTGATAGAGGGCAAATACGATCCCGATATATTTTTCAAAGCCGTTAAAGGTCTGGAAAATGAGCCTGAGGGCGGAAAACGCTGCGAAATATGTATTAAAATGCGCATAAAAGCAGCAGCGGAAACCGCAAGAGAATACAAAACGGATTTTTTTGCAACTACGCTGACCGTAAGTCCTCATAAAAATGCGGTTTATATAAATGAAACAGGGAATTCCCTGCAAATAGAAGATGGAATTCCCTATCTTGAATCAGATTTTAAAAAGAAAAACGGTTATAAACGGTCAATTGAATTATGCCGTGAGTATAATTTATACAGACAGAATTACTGCGGATGTATTTACAGTCTTAGAAATGACGATTAATCCAATATTCTTCCATCTGTGGATATTGTAACTATACTCCACGGTATAAACTTTCCGCTCGCCTGTAGAGCGCTTTTTGCAGCGTACTCTATTCCGCCGCAGCACGGTACCTCCATACGCACTACCGTAACGCTGTTGATATCGTTGTTTTTTATTATTTCTGTCAGCTTTTCAGAATATTCGGTATTATCAAGCTTTGGACATCCGATAAGCGTGATTTTGTTTCTTATAAAATCCTTATGAAAGTCAGCGTATGCGTAAGCCGTGCAATCTGCGGCTATCAGCAGATTCGCTCCGCTGAAATAGGGAGCATTAACCGGCGCAAGCTTGATCTGTACGGGCCATTGTCTTAATTCTGAAGAATGAACCGTTTTTTCCGGCGAATTTTCAGCTTTTCGCTCCAGCGTTTTGGATTGAGTTCCCGGACATCCGCACGGCAGCGGTTTATCAGCAGAATTGTTTTTTGCCGTCTTATTTTTCATTACGGCTTTTTCGTCGTATGCCGCGGCTTCCCGTTCCACAAAGGTTATCGCACCTGTGGGACAAGCCGGCAGACAATCTCCAAGACCGTCGCAGTAGTCGTCTCTTAATAGTCTTGCCTTCCCTTCTATCATACCGATTGCGCCTTCGTGGCAGGTCTCGGCGCAGAGACCGCATCCGTTGCATTTCTCTTCGTCTATATTAATAATCCTTCTAATCATTTTATTTCCTCCGTAAAAATTGTTTATTGGTTTTCTGCTGTGACTAAATTATAATACAGATAATAAAATAAGTATGTTGTTAAAACAACATTTCAGGAGGAATTATGGATTCTGAAAATTTACTTAAAACAAAATTGTTTAAAAATTTAAACGACAACGAATTTCAGATACTCGCTAGAAACCTTGGATTTTATAAACACAAATTTAAAAAGGGTGAAAATATACTCCGTACCGGAGAAACCATAAATTCATTCGGACTTGTGATTTCAGGCAGCGTAAATATAGAGTATAACGATATTTTCGGAAATACAAATATAATAGGAAACGCGGATTCAGGACAGGTATTTGCGGAAGCTTACTCCTGCCTGCCGGAGGAACCGCTGATGGTGAGCGTTTCAGCCGCCGAAGATTGCGAGATTCTTTTTATAAGCACGAAAAATATTTTTTCCGGCATAATCGGCGATTATGATGTTTACCGTAAATTCATATCAAATCTAATAGCTGTGCTTGCCGGAAAGAATATCGGATTATCAAGGAAAATAAACGATATTACGCCAAAAACAATTCGCGAACGTCTTATTTCCTATTTGTCATCTCAAGCCGTCAAGCAGGAATCCAATTATATAACGATACCGTTTAATCGCCAGCAGCTTGCGGATTATCTTTGCGTAGATCGGAGCGCAATGTCCAATGAATTAAGTAAAATGAGGCGCGACGGCTTACTGACCTTTGATAGAAATATGTTTAAGCTGAATTTATTTGCATTCATGGATAAATGACTTGTTTAATACCTTAGCTTTTACATCCCTGCGGCTTCTGCATATAATTGTTTTATCAGAATATTTACCGCATACTGAATTAAAACGCTTTCTCCGATCAGCTTTTCTGCCTTCATAGAGCACCCATTTTACAAATTCTGAATCAAGCTTTTCCGGACATCCCTCCGTTATGCTTTCTCGGCTTTTTTTCTTATATGTTAAATATCTTTTTAAAGCTCCTATAAAACACCTTATCCGTGAAAAATTCATAAAAATAATAAGATCAGATTCTTTCATTCTGCGGTCATAAAGCCAGTTATTGTAATTTCCATCTATTACCCATTCATTATTTTTGAGAAAATTCTCTATTATTTCGATGCATTCCTGTTCAGGCCGTTCCTTCCAACCGGGAAGAAATCTTACTTTGTCAAGATACAAAAGCGGAACGTCGGAAATTTCGCTTAATTTCTTTGCAAGCGTCGATTTTCCCGATCCGCTGTAGCCTATTACTGATACTTTCATTTTTTACACCTCCGCAAATAAAAACCGTACCGGATACAACCGGTACGGTTCATTACATTTCACTTCTGTTTTCAAGAGCCTTAAATAAGGTTACCTCGTCCGCATATTCAAGATGCCCGCCGACCGGTATTCCAAATGCCAGCCGCGTAACCTTTATTCCTAAAGGCTTTAGTAATCTTGCAATATACATGGCCGTAGCCTCCCCCTCAACGGTTGGGTTTGTAGCCATTATAATTTCGCGGATATTTTCCTTGCCGACTCTATCAAGCAGTTCCTTTATTTTTATATTGTCCGGACCGATTCCGTTAATCGGAGACAGCAGACCGTGAAGGACATGATATGTTCCGCCGTATTCATTAGTTCTTTCAAAGGCCGTAACGTCTTTAGGCGTTTCAACAACGCAGACAACAGAATCGTCTCTGTTGGTATCAGAGCAGATCGGACAAACGTCAAATTCAGTTAGATTCTGACATATCTTGCAATAGCCGACATCTGTTTTGGCTGAAATTATAGCTTCTGCAAATTGCCTGGCTTCTTCCTCGCTCATTGACATAACGGCATATGCCAGCCGCTGAGCAGTTTTCATGCCGATACCCGGCAACTTTGCAAACTGTTCAGAAAGAACTATCAAAGGAAGCGCGCTGTTATCAGCCATATTATCTTAGAATAATCCCGGCAGCGCAACTCCGCCGGTTATTTTATTCATTTCCTCTTCGGTAGTTTTTTCAACGTTTGCCATGGCCTCGTTTATTGCGCTGATAACCAGATCCTGAAGCATTTCTATATCTTCCGGATCAACTACCTCCGGCTTGATAGTAAGCGATTTGATATTTTTCGCACCTGTTACCACTACCTCTACCTGTCCGCCTCCGGAGGTTGCGGAAAATTCTCTCGCTTCTATATCGTTCTGAAGCTCTGTTATTTCATCCTGCATTTTCTGAGCCTGCTTTATCATAGAATTCATATTCTGAGCTCCGCCGATATTCTTAGGTACTCTTGATTTCATTTTTCTAACTCCTTTATATTTAAGTATAAGTATTTTTAGTTTAAGGCTGGAAATATATTTTATTCAAAAGGCTGCCTTAACTTTATTCAACAGCGGTTTCAATGCCGCTGTTTATAGCTTTTTCTACCAGCTCGTCAGCCTTTTTCTGTTCATTCTGCGCTGCCGAGCATCTTGCCTTGATAATATACGGCTTACCCATAACTGTCTGGATTGCCCTGTCAAGCTGAAGCGCATTATCCTTTACTTTAAACAGCTTAAGGAAAAATTTATTTTTTGCGTCAATCAGCATGATATTTTTATACACATAAGCCATAGAACCGGTAAGCGTTCCCGAAACCGAAGGGCATATGCGCATAAATTCCTCTAAAACGTCGGACCATTCCGCAAGCTGCTTAAAATCCGACAGCTTAGGACTTGCTTCGGAATTTACCGGAGCGGCATTGCTTTGCAATTCTCTGTCCGCATTGGCAGCCGATATTTCATTAGGTTTATTTGAACTGTTATCCGACTGTTTTATTTTATCATAAATTTGAGTATTGTCAAGTGTTTTTTGTGAAATCTGTCTTGCACACAGCTTTATAAGACACATTTCTATTTCAACGCGCTTATTTAACGATCTTCCTATTTTTTCATTACAATCCTGTAAAATATTAAGCTTGCTTAATATCTCCTGCAAATCCATTTTTGCCGCGATTTCAGTCAGCCTTTGGATTTCGTCAGGCATACAGGCAAGCAGTTCCGAGCGTTCGGGACATACCTTAATAAGCATTAAATTACGGAATTGCTCCGTCAATTCAACGCAAAGCTTTTGCATATCCTTTGATAAACTGTAAAGATTGTCCGCAACCGCAAGAGCGTTTCCTGGATTTTTTTCAGCGGAAGCGTTTATTATTTCAAATAAATGCTCCCGACCGGCAATTCCGGCAGCGGCAGAAACCGTATCGGAATCTATATTGCTTGAAAACGCCGCGCACTGATCCAAAAGCGATAAGGCGTCTCTCATACCGCCGTCCGAAAGCTTTGCAATAAAACGCGCCGCTTTTTCATCAAGAGATATATTTTCCTGATCGGCAATATATAAAAGACGTTTGGTTATATCGTCCGGAAGTATACGTCTGAAATCAAAACGCTGGCACCGAGATGAAATCGTGGCCGGAACCTTATGCACCTCGGTTGTCGCCAGAATAAATTTTACATACTCCGGAGGCTCCTCCATTATTTTGAGAAGCGCATTAAAAGCGTTGGGAGTAAGCATATGGACTTCGTCGATTATATATACTTTATATCTGCATCTTTCAGGCGTGTAGGCGGCGCCGTCTCGAAGGCCGCGTATATCGTCAACGCCGTTATTTGACGCCGCGTCAATTTCTATAATATCAGAAAGAGCAAAATTATCCGCGTCATGGCAGACGCTGCATTCGAGGCAGGGATTTCCGTCTGATTCGTCGAGACAGTTTACAGCCTTAGCAAAGATTCGTGCGCATGTTGTTTTTCCTGTGCCTCGGGATCCTGTAAACAAATACGCATGAGCCGTTCTGCCGCTTTTGATTTGATTTTTTAAAGTGGTTGTTATATGCGGCTGTGAAATAACGTCGTCAAAGGACAGCGGCCGCCATTTTCTGTATAAAGCCTTGTAAATAACGGTCACCTCCATATGAATCTCGCTATTTTCGGCAATGTAATTATTTTATAAAAAAATTTTTTATATAAAAATTTCCGGAACATAGGTGTGCAGGCTGACTGCGGCACACAAAACGATCCGCTTAATGCTGCTCGGTTCCCCGCCTGACATGGTTCACGGTGTTTCATTGCACAGGGCCCGCACACCTATATTCCGGAATAATTTAATTCCTATTAAGTATCTTCATTATTATATCATATTTAAAAATAAATTTCAAGTGTTTTACAGGATTTTTATAGATTTTCTTGAAGAATACTTTCAGCTTTATTGTAAAGTTAACCGTGAACGCATATTAATTATTATCCGAACCGACGTTTGAAATATTCATTAGCTCTGTAAGAGAAAGGGCTGTTTTATTGTTTTTTTGATTATAAAACATGCTGTAGCCTTAGTTTTTACTCTACCTGCTATTTACCTTTAACTTAATCGTATCAGTATAATCCTTTTATTGGAATCACAGTATGAAAAACCGTAATTATGTGATAAATATAATTGAGTTGTCAAAATGGAAATCGCTAAGCACATTGCTATTGAATATTCTCATTTACCCCCAAAAAGTAAATGCTGTTGCCGTGAAAAAAATGCTTGACAATTTATCGTAAGTATGATATAATAATTTACATTGATTATAAGGTGATTTTATATTTTTGAATTTGAGCCGAGTAAAAATTTCAGATTCATAATATATGCGGATATGGCGGAATAGGCAGACGCGCTGGCTTCAGGTGCCAGTCGGGGAAACTCGGTGCAGGTTCAACTCCTGTTATCCGCACCATATAGCACTGACAAAATAGATGAAAGTGCCAAAAAGCCCGTAGCTACGGGCTTTTTTGATACCCAAACGGCGAAAAAAAGAAGTTAAAAACCATAGATGAAAAAAGCCGAAAAACACCGGCTGACGGGATTCGAACTCCCGACATTTAAATAATTCAGAATATAAAGGCATATTTGAGAAAAATAATCTCAGATATGCTCTTTGTATATATAAAAATAGTATACAAATTTTCAAGGACCGTTTTGTCTGATATCACGAAAGTGATGTTAAACAAAGCGGTCTTTTTTATGCCCTGAAGGAGGCGACAGCAAAAGGCATATAGAAACCGCAAATAAATATTACGGAGGGATAAAATGAAAAAGTTAAGTTTTAACAGTACGCTCAATCACAAGAGGGACGGTTACAATACCTATGAGGTAAGTGTGGAAAAGGTCATAACTCTTTGCGGCGATGAATTTTCAAAGCTGAAAAACTTCACCCTTGACGATAACCGTTACATTGCCCGGTATCATAAACTGATGTGCATTGACAGCGAAAATGTTGCACACTGTCTGCTTTTTGTTGACAGCAAAAGCGGCGACGGCATGCTTGTCGAGTCTGAGGGTGCAGGTTATGCCCGAAAGTCGCAGTTCATTCCCAATGCAAGAGCATTGATCGAAAACAACGAGATGACCGAAGCTGAAAGGAGAATACACGAAAGGCTTAAGGAGATTACAAAAGGTATAGCCGTGAAAGCGCATTGCGGAAATAAGCGCGTCTGTTTTGAGGATGTTCTCAACGAAGAAACTATGGACGAGATCAAAACGGCTTTCATTCAGGCGGTTGGTGAAATGCTTGAACAGCGTGAAGATATCCGTTCTGTACAGATCAATGAACTTGATATTCCTTTTCAATCGGAAATAGAGGTAGAAGCTAAGCCGCTGCATACGGAAGAGGAAATGGAAATCAGCCGGAATGAAGAACCAGAAATGAATCTTAAAATGTAAAGGGAAAGCGGCCTTTTTGCGGATAAGGGAGGTGAAAATTTGTCAGGAAACTTTGACGGTATCAAAAGACGGAATTTCGGAATCGAAATAGAAATGACGGGACTGACCAGATGTCAGGCAGCAAAAGCGGCGGCAAAGACGCTCGGCGGACAGATATCCCATAACGGAGGGTATTACGATAAATATTCCGTAAGCGACAGCAAGGGCAGAAGCTGGTCGTTCGTATCGGATTCCAGTATTATCTGCAAAAACCGAAACGGCGAGGCGGCTTCCAGAGCCTACAGCGTGGAGCTGAATTCTCCTGTGCTGGAGTATGATGATATACCTCTGCTGCAGGAGGTGATTAGGGCTCTGCGGCATGCCGGAGGAATTACCGGACCCGCATATCAATGCGGAACGCATATCCATATCTCAGCGGACGATTACACACCCCGGCAGCTTAGAAATCTTGTAAATATCTTCTCAAGCAAGGAAGATTACCTGTGGGAAGCATTGCAGGTCTCGTCAGCCCGCGAGTGGTACTGCAAGAAAATCGACAGAAGTTTTGTGGAAAAACTAAATAAACGAAAGCCGGATACGATAGAAGAAATAAAAATGCTGTGGTATAACGGAAATATGTCGGAGGAGCATACCCATTACTCAGAAACAAGATACAGAGCGCTTAATCTTCATAGCTACTTTCAGCACGGTCATTATGAGATCAGATGCTGCAACGCAAGCCTTCATGCCGGAGAGATCAGAAGCCAGATAGTCCTGGCTCTGGCAATAAGCAACGCGGCGGTTACAAGAAAGTTCTGCTCCCCTAAAGTAAGCGGCAGCGACAATATGCGTTACAGCTTTCGGGTATGGCTTCTGAATCTCGGACTCATAGGAGACGAATTCAAAAACTGCCGCGCTCACCTGTTAAAACGCCTTGCCGGAGATATAGCGTGGAGGCATCCGGAGGACGGTATAGCCGCAAGGGAAAGGCTTCGTCAGAAGCGTAGCGCTGAAAATGAGCAGAGCTGTGATGAAGAACCGGAGCAGTCGGAAAGCGAAGGCGAGGAATTTGAAATTGCAATGTAGAAAGGAGCTCTTATGGAACAAAAACAATTGTATATAGCCTACGGTTCAAATATCAATCCTGAACAGATGGCGTATAGATGTCCCAATTCCAAAGCTGTGGGAACATCAGTGATCAAGGATCATGAATTGGAATTCAGAAGTTACGCCACTATCGTTCCGAAAAAAGGCTCAAGCGTTCCCGTTGTGATCTGGGAGCTTGAAGAAAGCGATATTACCGCTCTGAACCGATACGAAGGCTATCCCCGGCAGTACAGACAGGAAAAAATGACGTTTGAGCTTGGCGGCAAAAAATACGAGGGCATGGCGTATCTTATGAATAGCGGAGAGATATCTCCTCCTGCCCGGCAGTATTACGATATTATCCTGCAGGGCTACAGAGAATACGGTCTTGACGAAAGCTGTTTGCAGACCGCTCTGGAAAACTCGATTCAGCATGAAATTGACGAGAATTTGAACGATGACTTTCAGATGACTATAGGAGGCGGCTGAATATGCAGTATAAGGACTATTATGTAAAAATAACCCCCGGCCAAAGCCTGATAAGGGAAGCTGAAAACGGTACGGACATTATGTGCGAAGGGTTCAGGATCGAGGTTTTCACAGACGGATCGGAAAAAGAAAAGCTGGACGAATTTTCTGCGGCTGTGAATTATGAGCTGCTTGAAAACAGTATGCGGGAGGCGGAGCAGTTTGCAAAGGACTGTATTGAATGCGGTATGAAGGAATATTACAGAAATATTGAAGGGTCGTGATATCAATGGGCTAATATACTATAAAAAAAGAAACTATACGGAGGAAATATGATGATATATGATCAGAACAAGGTTGAAATACTCAGACAGAGATACCCTGAAGGCACAAGAATCTGCCTTGACAGCATGGAAAACGATCCGCACCCGATCCCGTCAGGCGCTGTGGGAACGGTAAAAGCAGTGGATGACGCGGGTAATATTCTAATGAAATGGGATAACGGACGTTCCCTTTCGCTGATACCCGGCGAGGACTGTTTTCATAAAATTCAGCAGGAGGAAACGGAGAGTCTGTCCGAGGAAGCCGAAATGGATATGTCAATGTAGGAAGCCGGAATAAACCTGTCAATATGAAAGGGGGCGTTTGAGATGAGGACCGCAGAACCATATAAGCCAAAACCAATAGAGCATTAAGCCGTTATGAGAGATCATAGCGGTTTTTTTATTGCCCTTAACAGAAAGGAAAATAACATAATAAGAGTATTTGACGTATTTTCAGGGATCGGAGGATTCCGTTCAGGACTTGAGAAAGCGGGAGGCTTTGAGATCATAGGCTGGTGCGAGATCGACAAGTACGCTAAAAAAGCATATGAAACAATGTATGACACGGAAAACGAGGTGTATTATGACGACGCAAGAACGATCAACCCAAATGAATTACTCGATTTCGACCTTATTTGCGCAGGCTTCCCTTGCCAGAGCTTTTCAATCGCTGGAAAACGGGGAGGATTTAACGACGCGAGAGGAACGCTGTTCTTTGAAATTGCCAGAATCGCTGCCGTTAAAAAACCTAAATATCTGCTGCTTGAAAACGTACCCGGATTGTTATCGCATGACGGCGGCAGGACGTTTGCGGTCATCCTCGGTACGCTGGATGAACTGGGGTACGATGTCGCATGGCAGGTGCTTAACAGCGCAAATTTTGGAGTCGCCCAATCCCGAAAGAGAGTGTTCATTATCGGATTTCTTAGAGAAAAACGCTCCGGAAAAGTATTGTCTTTCACCGAAGCAAATCCAAAAACTCTTGTACAGCGCATACCTGGACGGGAGGGCTGCCGAGTCTACTCCACCGACGGACTGAGCATAACGCTGACAAGTCAGGCGGGAGGCTTCGGCGGAAAAACGGGACTTTATGAAATCTTAGGGCTTCCCATAAAGGTAAAGACCAAGTCGGGATATCAGACAGCGTTGCCGGGCGACAGCATAGACCTTGCATATCCGAATCTTAATTCAAGGCGCGGAAGGGTCGGGAAAGATATGGCTCATACGATAACAACAAGCTGTAATCAGGGGTATTACGCTATGTGCATAGATATGAATCCCGATCCTAAGGTGACGGAGCTTGCCAGATGCATAACCACACGTCAGGACAGCGGAATAGACAGCCATAAAGGAGAAAAATCCGGAGTTATCGTTATGGAAGAACCGAGAGCAATATTGAATTCCTTTAAGCCGCGTACAAGGCAGCTAGGCAGACGGGTAAAAGAATCTAACGAACCGATGTTCACGCTTACTGTGACAGACAGGCACGGCGTAATTTACAACGGACTTATCCGCAGGCTCATGCCGATAGAATGCTGGCGTTTGCAGGGGTTTACGGACGAGCAGTTCAATAAAGTCAAAGCAGCCGGAATGTCCGACGCGCAGCTCTACAAGCAGGCGGGAAACGCCGTGTCCGTACCTGTAGCGGAAGCGATAGCAAGGAATATATTAGAGCTTGAAAAGGAGGATGAGAAACATGAATAATATGATCAGGATTTTTGAGAACGAGGAATTTGGTCAGATAAGAACGCTGACCGATGAAAATGGAAGGACCTTATTCTGCGGAACAGACGTTGCAAAAGCTTTGGGCTATCGCTCGCCGAAAGACGCGGTTTCGGCACATTGCAAGGGGGCGGTAAAACGCCGCCTCCTTACCAATGGCGGCAGTCAGAATATAAAATTCATTCCGGAGGGTGACGTTTACAGGCTTGCGGCACACAGCAGACTTCCGAGAGCGGCGGAATTTGAGGCGTGGATTTTTGACGGGGTACTTCCGACCCTCCGCAGAACAGGCGGCTATGTGGGTAATGCGGATATGTTCGTGGACAATTATCTGTCTTTTTGTGAAGAACCGGTAAAGGAGCTTTTCAAGCTTCAGTTCCGCTGTATTGATCAGCTCAACGAGCGTATCCGGCATGACAAACCGCTGGTGGAGTTTGCGAATCAGGTTTCAAACACCGATAATCTCATCGATATGAACGAAATGGCAAAGCTTGCGAGAGCAGAAAGCGCCCCCGTCGGCAGAAACAGACTGTACGCCGTTCTCAGAGGAATGGGTATCCTTATGACCGACAATCTCCCCTATCAGAAATATATAGACAGAGGATATTTTAAAGTGAAGGAGTCGGTTTTTAAAACCTCCGCAATGACAAAAACCTATCGGCAGACCTATGTCACAGGCAAGGGTCAGTTGTTTGTCATAGGTCTGCTGAAAAAATATTATGGGAAGGAGTTTTTGCATTAATGGAAATCAAGAGCGTATCTTTGCATGATCTGAGAAAAATGAACGACAGCGAGGGGCTTGTTCTGCAGGGCTGCGGCGGCGACCTGAAAGAATGGGTCGACGGCATAAACGATATGTTAACGGAAAGCGGAATATTGCAGAATGAAAGTCGATTTGAAAAGGTATATAGCTTTAATAACGTAAATCTTACCTGTCTGCTGTTTCCGTTTGACGACGTTCAGCTTAATGTCGGCAGGCTTGCAATGTGGAGATTGCAGACTCACGAGCAGTTCGGCGGCACATGGCTTTCCGATTATGTTCCTAACAGGCTTGGCGGCTTTGTTTCAGAAAATGAACAAACCGAAGATTTCAAAATGGAGATGATGTAATGGCGTATTTATTTACAGAAATGCTGACAGGCGGTGTTTTAGGAACAACAGCCGTGCCGCTAAGTGAAAAACAAAAGCGGAAAGGAGAAAGCGAATGCCAAATCATGTGACAAACGTAATCAAATTAAACGGAGACAGAAAGCAGATTAGTGAGCTTTTGGAGCAAATCCAAAACGATGAGCACGGGCTTGGAACTATTGATTTTGAGAAGATAATTCCTATGTCTGAAAATATCTACCGCGTCAATCTCGGTCGGGAGGAAACGAATCTCTACGGCAAAAACAACTGGTACGACTGGTGTATATCGAACTGGGGTACGAAGTGGTCAGCCTATGGCTATGAGAAAGACTGTGATTACTCAAACGCCGAAGAACTGCGCTTCTTGACCGCCTGGGCAGCGCCTCATCCTGTCATTCAGCGACTATCGGAAATGTTTCCCGAAATCAAAATTATTCATGAATGGGCTGACGAGGACATCGGCATGAACTGCGGCAGATACGCGTATTACGACGGAGAACGCTATGAAGAATACTATGCCGAAAATGAAAAGGAACGGCTTGAATTCGCGGCGAGGGTTATGGACGTTGATCTTGAGGATTACGGACTTTTCCTCAACGCTTCTGAAACAGGATACGTCAATATCGGGAGCGCCGACGAATATGAGCGTATAGAATTATTCGGACAGACCGCGCTGTTTACCAACGACAGAATAACAGACGCGGATATTCCCAAAGGAACGTATTGCTACGATTTAAGGCTGTCAGACGATGGAGAGCGTTTCTGTTCCATTGAAAAAAGGGTCGCGGTAAATCGCGGCGGTTCGGTCGTAACCAAAGAGCCGCTTGATCTGGGAGAAAAGGGATTCATACCTCTGACCGAGGATACGGAGCCGAACTTTATGGGCGAAATCGTTACGTTCGCCGATTTTATCGAACAAACTCAAGAGCTTGGAATGGAGATGAAATAATGCTGAATTTATTCATAGGTCTGGCGATAGGAGGAACAGCGGGACTTACTGTCGGATGCCTTCTGGTATCGGCAAAAAACGCCGACAGAGAAATCGAAAGACTTAACAAAGAATTAAATAACCTTAAAAATGACATTTGATTTTTAAATCAAAACAAAAGGCGCGGATTGAAAAGTATGCGATAATAAAGCTATAGCGCAAATTGCGCCGTCCGCGCGAGGACAAGTCGTTTTGCCAATGACAGAAAAGATTCTGTAATCGGCAAAACGGCTTAACTTCTGTCATTGGCTTTAACGGCGGATAGGAGTAAAATGGACAGTTTCATGTCGTGGGTAGGCGGCAAAAAAGCGCTGAGGGACGAGATTCTCTCAAGGTTTCCGCTTTACTATGAGAAATATATCGAGGTTTTCGGAGGGGCAGGCTGGGTACTGTTTCATAAACCGCCGGGCATGGATTTCGAGGTCTGGAACGACTATAACTCAAACCTTGCAAATCTGTACCGCTGCGTCAGGGATAAACCGAATAAGCTCAAATACAAGCTCAGGTACGTCCTTAATTCCCGCGAGGACTTTAATTGGATCTCGGCTCTTCATAAGAAAGGACTGTTCGGCAGATTCCGTGACGTTGACAGGGCGGCTAAGTTCTATCAGCTGATACGGTACAGCTATGCAAGCGGTCTTGACAGCTTCGGCAGTCAGCCTCATTCCATGTGGGCGGATTTTCCGCAGATAGATATGGCGGCGAGAAGATTGCAGAAGGTTGTGATCGAGAATAAGGATTTTGAAGGGCTGATAAGGCATTACGACCGCCCCGTCAGCTTTTTTTACTGCGATCCCCCGTACTTTTCCACGGAGAACTACTACAAGGACGTCGGCTTTAAAAAGGAGGATCATATCAGGCTCAGAGATACGCTTCTGAAAATCAAGGGAAAGTTTTTGGTATCGTACAACGACTGCCCTGAAATCAGGAAGCTGTGGAACGGACCGGGCATATATATTGAGGAAATATCAAGACTTAACAATCTTGCCCAGAGGTATGAAGGCGGCTGTATGTACAGCGAGCTGTTTATCTCAAACTACAGGCAAACGGAAAGAAACGCGCTTCAGCTTTCAATGTTTGACGAAAATACGGGAGGTATTTTAAATGAGAAAAATATTAATGACGCAGGCGATGACTGAAAACGGAATATCCAGATTTGACGGTCTCTATGATGAGAATGGATTTCCCGTGACGGCGGAGCTTGAAAAGAATGAGGACGGAGTCGTTTTCACCCTGCTTCACAAAGAGCTTACGGAGGCGGAAAAGCAGGCGGTCTGCGATGAATACGACGACTGCGCCGGCTGTCCCATCCGCGGTATATGCGCGGAGGACTTAGGCACAGACAATTTGTTTTAAAGAAAGGACAGATAAATTATGAAAATCAGGATATTTCAGATAGACCATGAAAAGGACGAAAACAAGCTTGCGTTTATGAATTACGATCATGCGCAGTCCCGCGGCGGCGTGAACCCGTCTATATACCGTCAGGTTTACGGCGGTACAGTAACCTGCGGAAATCTTGAAGAAGTCTTTGCGCTTTGCAATTCGGATAAATTGCCTCCCGGCTACTGCGGAGAAGCAATGTCGGTAAGTAATGTGATAGAGGTCTGCGGCGGAAAGGACAAGGGCTTTTACTTCTGCGACAGCGTGGGCTTCAGACCGATAGATTTTGATATTTCGCAGACAAACCATAAGGATATGATGAGGATACTCATAGTCGAGGTCGGAAAAGCGCCCTATGAGACGGAAATCATTCACAGTATTCATGCAATGCAGTCGGTGGTCGGAGGTCTTATTGAACCGATATATTTCGAGCCTGACAACGACGCGGTCGCATGGTGCAACGAAGAATTTCTGCTCTATGATTATGAACCCAACAGAGTCATAGGCGGAGTCCTTGTTCATGGTACGGTATATATTTCAGGCAATACATTCACAAAAGACGGCTGGGACAGCTGTTCTCTGACTGACGGGCAGATCAGTAAATATTCAGAGATGTTTGCACTGTCTGCGTTAAATCCAGAAGAAGAAATATCCCAGCAGAACGACGGATTAATAATTATTATGTAAAGATATTGACAAATGCCAAAAATCGTGGTATTTTTTAAATGTAAGCTTTTATTGGTTATGCTGTAAAAACCCTTGCTCGGTTTGTCTGACAGGTAGAATTTTTCCGTAAACGGTAGATATCCGCGCAGCAGTGTGGTATGCTGGAATTAACAGCGGAGGCTGAAATATATACACGGGGTGTGACAATTATGAAAAGGACATTGGCGGTATTGATAATATGCGGACTTATGCTGTCAGGCTGCGGAAAAACAGAATCGGACGGAACTGAGCTTCGGGCGGGAAAAACCGAATCGGCTTCGGCTGCCTCAACGGTAACGACTACGCCCGTATCAACGGCTTCTTCCGTTAAGACGACCGCTGTAAAAACAACATCCAAAACATCAGCAAAAACAACGGTAAAAACCACGTCTGAAAGTACGGCGAAAAGTACGGAAAAGAAAAGCGGTACCAAAAAGAGCAGCAAGAAGGCCGACGTAACTACCCAAGCGCCGCAGTACGGTAACGAACAGGATAATAACGGCAATTATCAAACGGGAGGAAATAACGGCGGTCAAACTCAGCCGCAAAGTCAGAATACGACAGCTTCGCAGAAAACCGAGAAGCCAAGTCAAACTCAGAAAAAAACCACAACTGCAAAGAAAACAGAAAAGCCAAAGCCGACAGAAGCTCCTGAGCCTGAGCCGCAGGGACTTTCACAGGCAGATATATCAGAGATAAACGAATATATCAAACAGGCTGCTAAGTCTTACGGTATGGCAGGAACTAATATATTAAGCGGATACGTTGATGTATGGAGTGAATATTCATTTAATCCTCCGATTAGCACCGCTATATGCAGCTCGGTATCTTCAATAAAAAACAGCATTGACCATGATATCAAAGCAATATATGATGAATGGGCTGGCGATATGTCACAGGAAGAAATTTCTCAGTATCTCTATTTAAATGTTTATTGGGAAAAGGACGGAGATAAATATTGGATATATTTAATGTGGTAAAATGAAATAAAATAAGCGTAAAGACCGATGGTAAAAACATCGGTCTTTTTCATGTTTAAGAAAGGAAATCGTATATGAAGAATGTATTGAAAAAAGGAATATCGATTTTATCGGTAATCGCGATCATATTGACCATGCTTCCCGCGGCGTTCACAGCGTTTGCGGCGGAAACAAAAGTGCAGATAGAAAACGCCGACGCGCTTGCTACAAAAAAGGATATAACCATAGGCGAAGGATATACGGTCCGCGCCGAAGATTACTGGTGTATGATACACACAGCCGACAGCATGAGGGCTGTATACTGCCTTGAACCGGGCAAATCTGTTGCAAGCGGAGATGGATATACCGAAGATGAAACAAATAAATATTTGGAAAGCGTATCAAATAAAGAGCTTGATTCAAATGATATACGAAGCTTGATAGGCAGAGTTTTTCTTTATGCATATACAGGTAAACTTGATACGTTAGAATCATATTACCGTTACACGGCAACACAGTTACTTGTATGGGAAACGCTGGTAGGTCAGAGAGATATAAATTTCAATAGAGTTGATAACGGCTATACCTCTGTTGAAAAGCTTCTTGATAATTTTCAAAGCGACTATGCCGCTCAGATAGTAAGCGGTTACTATTACGAGTATGAAGCCGATATCAAAGAACATTCAAAATCCATATCGTTCGCAAAAAGTACGACCTCCTCTGCCAAGAAAAATGCAGTGCAGGCAAACAGCGACGGAACATATACTTTTACCGATAAAAACAATGTTCTATCAGACTTTGACGCGGCAGTCACAGACGGCTCCGTTATATCAAAATCGGGAAACGCTTTAAAAATAAAGGCGGACAGCGGAAAGACCGCTGTGGTTACTCTGACTCAGAACAACGTTAAGGAATCGGGAGAGCTGACCGGATTCCTGACGCTTACAAGCGATTCAAAGCAGACGTTAGCGGAGCTAAAAGCCGATCCGAGAAAATACTACGCGGCGGTCAAGGGCGTAGAAAACGGAACGCTTGAAATTATCAAGACCTCCGAGGACGGTATAGTAGCGGATATTGAATTTATCGTCTTAGGAAACGGAAAAACGTATAAGGTAAAAACGGACAGGAACGGTAAAATAAATATACCCGATCTTGCTGCGGGAGAATATACCGTAACCGAGGTCGTACCTGCCCGTTATGAAAAACAGCAGACGAAAAAGGTTACGGTTTCGGCGGGCAAAACAGCTTCCGTTTCGTTCTCCAATACGTTAAAGACAGGAGCTATAAAAATAAACAAGCAGTCGGAGGACGGAGAAAACGGCGGCAGAACCTTTACGATTTCCGGCGGCGGCAAAACCTATACTGTTACCACCAACGGCGAGGGTACGGCAGTTCTTTCCGATATTCCCGTATATGATAAGGATAATAAAAAGATCGCTTACACCATTTCCGAGAAAAACGTACCCGTTAAATATGTTGTTCCCGCGGACCAGACAGCGACCTTGACAGCCGACGCGACAGTTTCAAAAACATTTAAAAACGCTCTTAAGAAATTTACCGCCGAGGTAATAAAAAAGGATTCCGAGAACGGCGATCCACAGGGCAATGCAAGCCTTGCGGGAGCGGTCTACGGACTGTACAGGGACGGAGAGCTGATCGATACCTACACTACCGACGAAAAGGGATATTTCAAAACAAGGGAATATGTCTGCGGAAATTATACGATTCAGGAAATAAGCCCGTCGGAGGGGTACAGGCTTGATCCGACTGTCTATTCAATCGGTGCAGAAGCTGAAAATTACACCATTGAAAGCAATCTGATTTCAGTAAATGTAACCGAAGATGTTATCAAAGGCAAAATCTCAATTATTAAGCACAGCGACGACGGAACGACGCAGATAGAAACTCCCGAAGCAGGAGCGGAATTCGAGGTTTACCTTAAATCGTCAGGAAGCTATGAAAGCGCAAAGGATTCTGAAAGAGATTATCTTGTATGCGATGAAAACGGCTGTGCAGCTACAAAAACGCTGCCCTACGGAACATATACGGTTCATCAGACCAAGGGCTGGGAAAACACAGAATGGATAGAGGATTTTGACGTAATTATCAGCGAAAACGAAAAGGAATATTTCTACCTTATCAACGACGCAGCGCTGACCTCCTACGTCAGGATCGTGAAAAAGGACGCTGAAACAGGCAATCTGATCCCCGTTTCGGGTATCGGCTTTAAGGTTTGGGACTGTAAAAATTCCCGTTATGTTGAACAGAAAATAAACTATCCGACGGAAATGATCCTTGACGTATTCTATACTGACGAAAGCGGAACGTTAACGCTCCCCAACGAGCTTGTATACGGAGATTACGAGCTTCATGAGGTGCAGACGGCGGAGGGATATTTTCTCGGCAGTGAAGCCGTTCCCTTTACGGTCGACGGTAAGGAAGAGGTTATAACGGTTGAAAAATTCAACAAGGCTCAAAAGGGAAAAATCAGCGTTCAGAAAACAGGAGATATTTTTGCAGGAGTGAATATCGCTTCGTCAGCTTATGCCGATGAAAACGGAAATGCTATAGAAAACCTTACGACCTACACTCCGGTATTTTCAGACGGAAAGCTTTCCGGCGCGGTATTTCAGATAATTGCAGGCGAGGACATAATAACGGCCGACGGAACGGTAAGAGCAAACGCAGGAGACATTGTAGCTGAAATCGCAACAGATGAAAACGGCTATGCTGAAACCGATCCGCTCTATCTCGGAAAGTATGAAATAAAGGAAATTCAGGCTCCCGACGGATATGTTCTTAACGGCGAATCGCAATTTATCGAGCTTACCTATGCGGGACAGGAAGTCGAGATAAGAGATACGGTAAACGCGGAATTTTTCAATGAATATCAGGGCGTAGAAATAACGCTTTCCAAGCTTATGGAACAGGACGGGCTGTTTAATATCGGCAATTCAGACGAGTATACAAACGTCCGCTTCGGACTGTTTGCCGCAGAGGCTCTGACCGCCGCCGACAGTACGGTTATTCCTGCCGACGGACTGATTTCTGAAATCAGCCTTGATGAGAATATGACCGCAAAATTTGACGTTCAGCTTCCGTTCGGAAAATATTACGTTCAGGAAATCGGCACAGACGAGCATTACGTCCTGAACGGTGAAAAATATCTTGTAACATTTGAATATCAGGGACAGGATATTCAGACGGTTTCAATCGACTGCGGAACATTTGAGAATCGCCTTAAGCGTGGAAAAATAGAAGGTATCAAGACAAACGAAAGCGGCGACCCTCTTGAAAACGCTCTGTTCGGCCTGTTTGCAATGGACTGCACAGAATTTACGGAAGAAAATGCGTTAATGACAGCCAAGTCGGACGACAAGGGCTGTTTTTCTTTTGCCGACATTCCCTTTGGCGAGTATGTTATCAGAGAACTTTCAGCGCCCGACGGATATATTTTAAGCGATGAAAGCTATACCGTAAATATCCGAGAGGACGAAGAAGTTATTGAAATTACCGTTGAAAACAAGCCTGTAACTGTGGAAATATCCAAGCGGGACGCGGACGGGAACGAGCTTAAAGGCGCGCAAATGCAGCTGCTGGATGATAAGGGAACAGTTGTGGACGAATGGACTTCCGACGGAACTAATCATATTGTCGCAAAGCTTTCCGCCGGAAAATATATTCTGAAAGAAACCGCCGCTCCGGAGGGATATACGCTGGCGACGGATATTTGCTTTGAAGTCCTTAATGACGGTACGGTCACGGTTGACGGCGCTGAAACGACCGCCGTATCTGAAAACGGCAATCCGCTGATCGTTATGATTGACGAGGCTGAACAGAAAGAGATACCGCAGGATACTCCTCATACCGGCGACAGCCGAAGCAATACCGCCGCATGGCTTATGATAGCCGGAGGACTGTCAGGTCTTTGCGCTCTGCTCGTAAGCTGTAAAATACGAAAAAGAAAAGAGCTTGAGAGAATACGGACGGAAGAAATAAGGAAAGCGTCGGAGTGTCCCGACTTTATTGACAAGGACTGAGCTTTATGAAGAAAACTAAAATAATGAGAACGGCGGCAGCTATTACAGCTGCCGTTTTAATTTCGGGAGGCGTATATTTAATGTTTCGCAACGATCTTGCCCAGAAGCTAAGTTACAGAAAGCTTAAGCCGTTTATGCCCGACATTGCCGTGTTTGACGAGCGTATGCCCGATCGTGCGGAAATAACTGACGAGCCTGACAATTCCGCGCGTTTGCCAGAGGATAAAAAGCGGGAGCTGACAGAACAGGTTCGTGAGGTTTGCTGCAATTTTGACGGTTCCATAGGCTGGCTGTATGTTCCTGATACGGGCATAAACTATCCCGTTATGTATTCGGGAGATAACGATTATTACCTTCACAGGTCGTATGACGGCGGCTATTTGTATTCGGGGTCCGTTTTTCTTGACGGCAGATGCGCGCGGGAGTTTTCAGACGGAATAAATATTCTCTACGGTCACAATATGCGTAACGGCTCTATGTTTGCAGATGTAATTAATTTTACGGACGAGAGCTATTTTGAAGCTCGCGCCGTCGGCTGGCTGACTGTTTCGGACAGCGTGTACCGTATTGACTTTTTCTCGCTTTCACAGCCGGAATGCTACAGCGGCTTTTACGACGTGACAAAAGATATATCCGTCTGGCTTGACGGTCTGAAAGAAAACTCTTTTATTTGGAAAAATATCGGCGTATCTGAAAAAGATAAGTTTATTTCACTGTCCACCTGTACCGGAGCGGAGGGAACCTCCAGAACTGTGCTGACGGGAAAGCTTACAGAGGTATGACATGAGCAGAAAAGAAAAAAAGACGGAATATGCTTCAGAGCTTGAGAAATCCTTTGAACGCTGGGAGTATTTAAAGGAACACGGCGGCTCCGATCCGTCTTATTCAGACGGAGTCAATATGAATCTTGTAAGAAATCATATTCTGTATTTCAAGCATAAAATTGAAAGCGGTATGTCTGAAAAGGATTATCCTCAGATATATTTTTGCAAGACGCCGCCGGAAACAGATCGGGACTATATGGCGAGAGCCGATGAAATACGGGAAAACGCAAGAAGTTCTCTGGAGATCATGGAACAGGATGAGAATCTGCTGTATCTCCGTGAAAGGATCAGGGAATTGTCCGACCGCCAGATAAAAGATATGAATATTTTAGTTGTAATTAATTACCCGAAAGCTCTGCATACTGCAATAGCTGAAGACGATCTCATAACGATGCGCAGATTTGAAAATACAGACAATTACCTTAAAAGCTTCAGACGGACCGCTGAAAAAGCGGCTATGGCAGAACCGGAAGAAAATCTGCAGCTTTCAATGTTCTGAATGGAGGAAAAATGAAAAAGAAGAAAATAACCGCGCTTTTAATTTCCGTATGCCTGCTGACTGTATTCTGCTGTATAACGGCATACGCCGACGGAGATGTCGCAGGCGCTGTGCAGAGTACATGGTACTCTGCAAAAAGTCAGATAAAATCGATCGTTAACAACGTCGTATTCCCTGTGATAGACGTAGTTCTGGCAATTCTGCTCTTTGCCAAGCTTTCTTTGGCGTACATGGACTACCGCAAGCACGGTCAGTTCGAATGGACGGCTCCGGCAATAATTTTCGGCTGTCTGCTGTTTTCACTGACCGCTCCGCTTTACGTCTGGTCTATCGTTGGAATGTAAAAAAATAAAAAGGAGAAAAATATGATAACAGAATATATAACGGCTGTATATAAGGATAGAAAAGTAGAATGTCTGAAGCTTGGCAGGCTTTATTTATGTTCTGATACCCTAACGGGACATCGTCTGATATTTAATATGGATAATTTTAAAGAACTACTGACTAAAAACGGATATACGGTCAAAACGCAGGCCTTGGAGCTGAATTTGGCTTCCGGCTTCAATGAACTGGAACTGCGTCAATATATAAACGGAGAAAGCTGCGTATATCTATTTTCCGGACTGGCCGTAAAGGCGGATCAGAAGGAACTGGATTTCCGATGCAAAGAAAATATAACCTTAGACGAAGCCGCTGAAATATGGAAGCTTGAAGGGGAATTCAAACTTGTAAATCGGATCAATATACCGGATAACGAGCGGACAAAAAAGTTTCTTAAGGAAGAAAAAGAACTGTATAACAAGCTAAACACGGTTTTGGGGCTGTTTGTTACTGATGCAGAAAGACTTGCCGCTGTCACATCGGCATACGAATTGCATACGCAGCAGGAAATGGAAATGTCCTCCGAAGATTTCAGGCATATAGCCGGTATGCAATAAAAACGGGAAAAAATGCCGCGGAAGATTGTTGGGTTATGATATAGCTATTTGGCGGATAGTGTGGTATTGTAGTGTCGGAGGTGAAAAATGGAGATCAGAAAAATATATGAGAGCTTTGCCGAGGACCTGGACATACCGCTGCGGGACAGCAGCGAATATAACCTTAAATATAATGAGCTGTTTAGGCTGATAAAACAGGTATCCGACAAGGAGCTGGCTAAAAAGCTGGAGGACGGAGTGCAGGAGTTAAGCGAAGCGGTATCATCTGTATCGTCCGAGGCCGGAATAAAGCTCGGAGCGCAGTTGATAATTACGCTGCTAAAGGATTGACGATCGGAGGTGAAAGGGATGGATATAACAGACGAGCTGTACGATAAATTTACACAGGAACTGGACCGGTCGCTGTACTTAAGCTCCGAGTACGGCGACATCATAGACAGATTCAATAAGCTGTTTGATAAGTACGCTGATAAGGAAGGCGCTCAGAAATTAGACGAGTTGATCGGAGAGTTCGGAACAGTCGTAGCAAAAAATATCGGAATATCTGCAATGAAGCTCGGAGCAAAGCTTATAGCCTCCCTGCTGAAATGAATGATATTGTAACCGAACTGTACAGCAAGTATATGGAGGAAATAGCGTTTGAAACGACAAAAAGAAAAAAGTTTCGTGAGCTTAACAAAAAAATATTTGAGGTGTTGACAGCTCAGAAGAAGCTCCCGAATGAAGTTCAGGAAGCAATAGAAAAATATGAAGAGCTAAATGCGGCAATCAACAGTATTTTTTCAGAGGAAGCCTTCCGCATGGGCTTCAGGCTTGGGGCAGGTTTAAAAAGGAATTGAAAAATAAGGAAAGGCGGCCGCAGGGCTGCTTTTCTTTTTCAGGAGGTGGAAAATGCCGTATATCCCATTTACAGAAGAACAAAAAATTGCTGCGAACAGCGTAGATTTAGCCGATTTTCTGAGGCTGAGAGGAGAAAAGCTGGAATCGGCGGGGCGGGAACACAAGCTCGTTTATTACGACGGCAGCGGCAAGCACGACAGTATTACTATAAACGGATCAAGATGGTTCGACCATAAAAATCAGGTGGGCGGCGGAGCCGTAAGGTTCATGCGGTATTTTTACGGTATGGATTTTCAGACCGCGGTTCAGGAGCTGTTAGGTCGCACGGTTACTCCCCTGTCCCACAGTCCGCCTAAAGCGGCTGTGCGGGAGGAAAAACCGAAAGAATTCAAATTACCCGAAGCAAACGGCAATATGCACAGAGTGTTCGCCTACCTCATAAAACAGCGGTTTATTGCTCCTGACATTATCTCGTACTTTGCAAAACGGCATACGCTTTATGAGGATAAGGAGCATCACAACGCCGTTTTTGTAGGAATTGATGAAAACGGGGTACCGCGACAGGCAAGCAAGCGTTCAACTAATTCTTTCGGAAAAACTTTCAGAATAACCTGCGGGGGTTCGGATACTCGGTACAGCTTTGCACACTTCGGCGAATCGGAAAAGCTGTTTGCGTTTGAGGCTCCCATAGACCTTTTATCGTATCTCACGCTGAATCCTCAGAACTGGCAGAAACACTCGTATATCGCCATGAACGGCGTGTATGAAAACGCCATTATTACCGCTCTGGAAACTCATAAGCATATATCTGAGATTATTATCTGCACCGACAACGACGAGGGCGGGATCGACGCTGCGGAAAGGCTTACGGATATATTAAAGGAAAAGGGTTATACGAATATATCAAGGAAATTGCCGGAGTTTAAAGACTGGAACGAATGTCTTAAAGCTGAAAACGGCGTTGAAGCTCTTGCGGCTGTTCCTCACAGGAGAAAAGAAATCTATTATGAAACTTTGTCAGAGCTGCGGTATTTCAGGTGCATTCCGGACCGTATTATCGACAGGCTTTCTAAGACGCTCCGAAACGGACAGTATCGGTATTTAGCCGAGTACGCGCTTGCGGCCTCGGCATTCTTTATCGGCGGAAAGAACGAAAACGCCATGTTTGACAGGCTCAAAAGCAAGCTGTTTAATGAATACCGGGCATATTCCGACAAGGGTAAAACGACTTCCAAGAAGGATGATCTGAAAAACGCATATAAGGCGGTAACTCGTGATCTGCGGTATAATCAATCCCGTACCAAGGAGGAAATCATACAGACCTCAAAGCTACTGTTTCAGCTTGCGGACTGCGCGGTACGCTGTGAAACGGAACAGGAAATGTCCGCT
Organism: Ruminococcus sporogenes; assembly: GCF_054655175.1. Lineage (NCBI taxonomy): Bacteria > Bacillati > Bacillota > Clostridia > Eubacteriales > Oscillospiraceae > Ruminococcus > Ruminococcus sporogenes. Next base: position 415,368 of record NZ_BAAHOA010000003.1, read on the forward strand.
CCTGTGATCTCGCAGGAAGAAGCGCGGGAAGAAATATCCGAGGCGATAAGCTTCGGGTTCGGATAGGAGGGCTAAATGAATCAGACTCAGATAATCGGAATTATAGTCATGCTTGCGGTATTCGCAGTTATGATGATTTTAGCTTACTGTTCCAACAATTATTCCCTCAATGGAATAAAGAATAAAACTGTGGGAAACGGCCAGTACGGCACAGCGAGATTTGCAACAAAAGCAGAGGTAAAAAAGACATATACCAAAGTCCCATTTGAGCCTGAGAAATGGCGTAAGGGCGAGAGTTTACCGCACAGCTCCAACGGAGATGTTGTTCAGGGTACTGTAGTCGGCTGCAGAACAAAAGGAAAAAAGACTGTCGCGCTTGTGGACGAGGGCGACGTTCATACCATGATGATAGGCGCTGCCGGAGTGGGCAAGACCGCATACTTTTTATATCCGAATATAGAGCTAGCCTGCGCAAGCGGTATGTCTTTTGTCAGCACAGACACAAAAGCAGACGTTGTTCGAAACTACGGAACTATCGCTTCAAAGTACTACGGCTACAACGTTTCCGTTATCGATCTCCGTAATCCTACACGCTCGGATGAAAATAATATGCTACACCTTGTCAACAAATACATGGACGTTTATCTCAAGGACAAAAATGATCTGTCCGCAAAGGCAAAAGCGGAAAAATACGCCAAGATCACAGCAAAAACCATTATCAGCATAGGCGGCGCCGATTCCTCCGCAATGGGTCAGAACGCGTTTTTCTACGATGCGGCGGAAGGGCTGCTTGCTTCGCTTATTTTACTGATCGCGGAATTCGGAGAGAAAAACGAAAGGCATATCGTTTCCGTGTTCAAGCTTATTCAGGACCTGTTAAAGCCTATAGAGAGCGGCGGAAAACAAAAGCCGAAAAACGGCTTCAAGGTATTGATGGAAAAGCTGCCTGACGAGCACAAGGCAAAATGGCTTGCAGGCTCCGCCCTTCATTCCGCGGATCAGGCGATGATGTCGATCATGTCCACGGCGCTGTCAAGACTCAACAGCTTTATCGACTCGGAAATGGAGCAGATTCTGTGCTTCGGCACGGCGATCGACGCGGAACGTTTTTGCTCCGAGAAATCGGCGATATTCATTATACTGCCGGAAGAGGATCAGTCGAAATATTTCATGGTTTCATTGCTGATCCAGCAGCTTTACAGGGAAATTCTTGTGATCGCCGATGAAAACGGAGGCAAGCTTAAAAACCGCGTTATGTTCTACTGCGATGAGTTCGGAACTTTCCCTAAGATAGAGGGAGCTGAAGCGATGTTCTCCGCAAGCCGTTCAAGACGGATAAGCATTGTTGCGATTATTCAGTCCTTTGCGCAGCTCGATAAGAATTACGGCAGAGAGGGACAGGAGATCATAACCGACAACACGCAATTAACTATATTCGGAGGCTTTGCCCCGAATTCACAGTCTGCGGAAATTCTGTCCAAATCATTGGGAGAACAGACGGTATTGAGCGGTTCTGTTTCGCACGGCAGAGATAAAAGCCAGTCGCTGCAGATGATCGGCAGACCGTTAATGACAACGGACGAGCTTAAAAGTATGCCCAAAGGACAGTTCATTGTTATGAAAACAGGAACTCACCCCATGATATCTCCCCTGAAGCTGTTTTTCAAGTGGGGTATCAGCTTTGAAGAACCGTACAGCCTTGAGGATAAAGGCTCAAGAACGGTCACATATATGAAAAAGGAGACTTTGACGCGGGCGGCAGAGCTTAAATACGCCAAAAAGAAAATCGAGGCTCCGGAGGATCAGGCGGTAAGCTATGAGGATATGCTGAGAAAAAAGCTGCCAAAGACGGGAGGCGCATAACGCTTGAGGTTTTCAAGAGAGATATACGAATACGATCTGCCTCACAGGGCGGTGGCTGTGTATATGTACCTGTCCAACCGCGCGGGAAGAAAAAAGAAGTGTTTTCCCTCCGTTAAAACTATATCGGAGGATCTGAGCGTTTCAAAGTCAACGGTATTCAGGGCGCTGAACGACTTGGAAAAAGCAGGGCTCATAGAACGCAGGGAAAGGTACAGGACAAGCGGCGGAAGAAGCTCGAACCTTTATCTTATTAAAAGTTGAAAACCGGATTTTATTATGGTATAATGTAAAATAATATGGCTTGAGAAATTGTACAAAGGAGAATTAAAATGCCGGACGAATATACCCTTGACCGTGAAACCTACCGCTCTGTAAAGAAAATGGACAGAGAACAGCTTCAGAAGCTTCTGACGAGCATATATGTATCGGGCAAAAGGGACGAGGAATCAAAGGCTGTCGATTATGACGAGCTGAAAGCCGCTATAGGACGGATAAAGGGCATAGGAGAAAGCAGACTGAACGAAATTATGAACGTTATACAAAGCTTTATGGATAAAGCGGAAGGCTGAGATTTATGGAAAATGCTAAAAGGTGCGGATGGTGTCGGGACAACGGTCTTATGCAGAAATACCATGACGAGGAATGGGGCGAGCCTGTTCATGACGACAGAAAACAATTTGAATTTCTGATGATGGAGGTCATGCAGTGCGGATTAAACTGGTCGTTAATGCTGAAAAAGCGGGAGATATTCCGAAAGTGCTTTGATAACTTTGATTATGAAAAAACAGCGCTTTACGGAGAAACTCAGATTAACGATATTCTGAATACGCCGGATATGATAAGGTCGGAGAGAAAAATCAGAGCCATTATCAATAATGCAAATATGTTTTTGAAGATCAGACAGGAATTCGGCTCCTTTGATAAATATCTGTGGGGTTTTTCGGATAACAAGACAATTGTGTATAAGGCTCATGCGGACGAAGGCGTTCCGGCAAGCAACGAGCTGTCAGACAGAATAAGCGTTGACCTGAAAAAAAGAGGCTTTAAATATCTCGGCTCAATAACGGTTTATTCTCATCTGCAGGCCTGCGGAATTATAAACGATCACTGCACAGAATGCTTCAGATACGGGCAGCTGATCGGCAAAGATAACGTTATAATAAAATAAGGAATACCGTCGGATAAATCCGGCGGTATTTTCATATATACGGAGGGTGAAAATGAATGCAAAGAGAAAACGGCGCGGAATATACAGGATATCTAAAAGGTATTCGCTGATACGGATACGCAGACGGCGCCGCTTTTACTGTTTTAAAAAATCATCAGAGGAAAAAATACGAACAGATCAGTTTGATCGGAAAGGAAAACGGCAATGTTTGAATGGATAGGCGACGCTGTGGAATGGGTAGGAGAAAAGCTGTTCGGGGTGGTGGAATCGGTAGGTTCGGCGATCTCCTCGGCTGTCTGGGACGTTATGCTTGAATGGATGTACGATACTATATACGGAGCGGTTGCCGATCTGTTCGGAATGATAAACGGAATGGGCGCGGGAATCTTTTCGCTTGCATGGGTGGAAGCCTTCCTTAAGCTTTTTTCACTGTTCGGCTGGGCGCTGTTTGCAGTAGGGCTTGTTGTCGCTGTGTTTGATACGGCGATCGAATATCAGACGGGACGGGCGAATATTCAGGGAACGTGCCTTAATGTTCTTAAAGGCTTTATGGCTGTAATGCTGTTTACTCAGCTTCCTGTGGAGCTGTATAAATTCTGCATAACGCTTCAGAGCACATTCTCAGGCGATCTTCTCGGCTCGTTTATAGGGGCGAACAAGGGCGATCTCGGAGCTACGGCGACAATAGTACTGCACTCTACGATAGGTTTATCAGGACTGCTTGGAATACTGACGGTTATCGCCCTTGCCTACTGCGTTCTAAAGCTGTTTTTTGCCAATATAAAAAGAGGCGGAATACTGCTGTGTCAGATCGCCGTGGGAAGTCTGTATATGTTTTCCGTTCCCAGAGGATACTCGGACGGCTTCAGCAGCTGGTGCAAGCAGATTTTCGCTTTGTGTCTGACTGCGTTTTTACAGACCAGTCTGCTGTTTTTGGGACTTCTTACATGGCAGACCAACAGGCTTTTAGGACTTGGAATAATGCTTTCGGCAAACGAGGTTCCGAGGATCGCTCAGCATTTCGGACTGGACACAAGCGTAAGAGTCAATATGACGAGCGTCTCCCACACTGTGAATACCGCCGTAAGGGCGGGTCAGTTCGTAGCGAAAAAGCTTGCGTGATTTAGTTGACTTTGCCAGATTCCGGTGATATACTGTGTAATCAGGAGGGATGACGGATGATATATATAACCGGAGATACGCACGGAGATTTTAGGAGAATAAAGGAGTTTTGCAGGCTAGTCGATACGACGGCCGAGGATGTTATCGTTATACTTGGCGACGCCGGAATAAATTATTACGGTAACGAAAGCGACGGACGGTTAAAATATATTCTTTCCAAGCTTCCTGTTACACTTTTTTGTATTCACGGAAACCATGAAATGCGTCCTCAGAAGCTGCCGGACTATGAGCAGATAATATGGAACGGCGGAATTGTATACAAAGAAAGCAAGTATCCGAATCTGCTGTTTGCAGCCGACGGAGAAATATATGACCTGGACGGACTGAAATGTCTCGTAATAGGCGGAGCTTACAGCGTAGATAAGGGATACAGGCTTATGAAGGGATACGGCTGGTGGGATGACGAGCAGCCGTCGGAAGAAATAAAAAGAAAAACAGAGGCTGTACTGAAAGACAATCCTATAAATATTGTTCTTAGTCATACCTGTCCGTTAAAATATCAGCCTGCGGAGGCTTTTCTAAGCTGTGTAAATCAGAAAACGGTTGATACAAGCACAGAGGAATGGCTGGATCATATTGAAGAAATTACAGACTATAAAAAATGGTACTGCGGTCATTATCATATCCGCAAAAGAACAGATAAGCTTCAGTTTATGTTTGATGACATTGAAAAATTAAAAATCCGCTGATTTGCAGCGGATTTTTTAATACCCGAAAGGAGAAAGTATGAAAAAAACATATATCTATCCCCAGAATATGAAAGCCGGATCAAGGCTGTGGCTGTGGAGTATAAGGGATTTCCTTATCATATGCCTCGGACTGATACTGTCCGTGGTTTTGCTAACTCAGCTCTGGACCTTTCTGCCCTTTGCGGTAACGGCTGTGTTTGCGTTTTTATCAATAAGGCTTGAAGAAACCACGGTCATGGACTATATAGTCTGCGCCTTCCGCTTTTTTGTAACGGCGCAGCAGATATATTACTGGAGGTAACAAGATGAAAAACAAAAAATCAACGCAAAGCCTGTTCGGACTGAAAAGCTTCGGCAGATACGGACTGAAAACGGAAAAAGGCGAGCTGTCCTTTTTCAGCGTTCAGCCCACCAATATATCCGTATTGTCAAATGAAAATATTGATACGAAGATACGCCGCCTTATGACGCTGCTGAGCATGATACCGGAGCTTGAAATAATCTGTCTTGACAGCTGCGAATGCTTCGACGGCAACAAGATCAATATCAGAAACAGGATAGACTGCGAAAAAAATCCCGCTGTCATAAAGCTGCTGGAACAAGACATGAAGTTTTTAGACGACATTCAGCTTGAAATGTCTACCGCAAGACAGTTTATGTTCTGCGTAAGAACAAAGGACAAAAAGGAATCGCAGATATTTCAGCAGATAAACCGCGCTTCCAAAATAATATCGGAGCATGGCTTTGACGTCAGAAGAATGAATAAGGAGGATATAAAGAGAATGCTGGCTATTTACTTTGACGTTTCTATGAACGGAGATAAAATCGAGGACGCGGAGGGAGAAAAATATATTGAGCCGATACAGGATAAGGAGAAGCCGTATGCTGTTTAAAAAAAGAGCGATGACTCCGGAACAGGCGGAGGAAATCAGAATACAGGAGTTTTTTGACCGCGTCGTTCCCGGCACGGTCCGTTTTTTTACCGACCATTTTATCTGCGGCAATTCGTATAAATGCGTGTGGGCGGTCAGAGAATGGCCGCCTACCACCGAAGAACAGGCTATCCTCGCCCATCTTGCCGACAGAAGCTCGGTTACTTTAAGAATATATAACCGCCTTGTGGACAGCGCCGAGCAAAGGCAGATAATTCAGCATGCCGCAAGAAGAAACAAGCTTATGTCGACTGTAAACGACGTAACGGAATCGATTGCCGCGGAAAGCAATTTACAGGACGTTGTTCAGCTTATTGCCGATATGCGCCGAAACAAGGAACCGCTGCTGCACTGCGCCGTGTTTATCGAACTGAAAGCGGTAAGCGAGGACAAGCTTAAGGAGCTTCAGTCGGATATACTAATGGAGCTTACGCGCTCAAAAATAACTGTCGACAGACTGATCCTCCGTCAGAAAGAAGGCATGCTCTCAGCTTTGCCGTTCGGATACAATGTGTTCGGCAGTCTGTATGAACGCGTTCTTCCGGCAAGCTCGGTCGCAAATCTCTATCCGCTGAATTACAGCGGAAAAACCGATGAAAAGGGCTTCTATATCGGAAAAGATAAGTTCGGAACAAACATTTTGGCGGACTTTGATAAGCGAAGCGACGACAAGACAAACGCAAACGTTCTCATTTTAGGAAACAGCGGTCAGGGAAAGTCGTACCTTATGAAGCTTTTGCTTACCAATATGAGGGAGAGCGGAAAAAGCATAATAATTTTAGACGCTGAACAGGAGTACAAGGAGCTGACGGAAAATCTGGGAGGAACCTATCTCGATTTCATGTCGGGAGAATATATGATAAATCCCCTTGAACCCAAAACCTTCGGAGAAGCTGAGCGTGACGGGCAGTCTCCGGAAGCGTTCAGAAGGGTAACAAGGCTAAGTCAGCACATATCATATTTAAAGGACTTTTTCAGAGCATACAAAGACTTTTCTGACAGCGAGATAGATACGATAGAAATTATGTTAATGAAATTGTATGCAAGATTCGGTATTGACGACCTCACTGATTTCAACAGGCTGAATCCGGAGGATTATCCTACAATGACCGATCTTTATGAACTGACGGAAAAGGAATTCATGATTTTCGACGAGGAAAAGAAGCGTTTGTACACAGAGGAAATACTGCAGAACATCTGTCTGGGACTGCATTCTATGTGCAGAGGAGCTGAAGCAAAGTATTTCAACGGGCATACTAACGTTAAGGATTCAAAGTTTCTGTGCTTCGGAGTAAAAGGTCTTATGGATACAAACAAAAGGCTTAAAGACGCTCTTTTGTTCAATATTCTGAGCTACATGTCAAATCAGCTTTTAGGCGAAGGGAACACCGCCGCGGCAATAGACGAGCTTTATTTATTCCTTTCAAATCTGACAGCCATCGAGTACATCAGAAACGCCATGAAAAGAGTGCGGAAAAAGGAATCTGCAATGGTGATCGCAAGCCAGAATATCGACGATTTCCTGCTGCCCGAGATCAGGGAGCTTACTAGACCGCTGTTTGCTATTCCTATCCATCAGTTTCTGTTCAACGCGGGCAACGTAGAACCAAGAGCGTATACAGATATGCTTCAATTAGAAATGTCGGAGTTTTCGCTCGTAAAATATCCACAACAGGGCCTGTGCCTTTATCGCTGCGGTAACGAGAGGTATCTGCTTCAGGTTCACGCGCCGGAGTACAAGGAAAGGCTGTTCGGCAGGGCGGGAGGTAGATAGTTGAATTATTATTATTTGTATGGTATACTATTATAAAAACATACAGAGGTGATTATGACGGCTGATATGGATAAGCTGCAGAAAGAACGTGAAGCGTCGTATGAATATGGACTGCCTGAATATTTACAGCACGATCTGGACGAATACAAACAGGCTCTGCAAAACGGTTCCGATATTCTTGACTGCTTGTGGGGTGAGCTTTACGGCAGTATCAACATAGCTGAAATCAATGATGGATTTATTACTTCCGAGCATGCAGATTATTTGCGCAGGAAGTTTTTGTGGAGGGAATAAAGTGAAGGATAAGATAGATTTTACAGGATGCAGATGGTGATCGCAAGCCGGAATATCGACGATTTCCTGCTGCCCGAGATCAGGGAGCTTACAAAAACGCTGTTTGCTATTCCTATCCATCAGTTTCTGTTCAACGCGGGCAACGTAGAACCAAGAGCGTATACCGATATGCTTCAATTAGAAATGTCGGAGTTTCGCTCGTAAAATATCCCCAACAGGGTCTGTGCCTTTATCGCTGCGGCAACGAAAGGTATCTGCTTCAGGTTCACGCGCCGGATATGTGGCTGTGTTGATTTTAATGTCTGAATATGGTATACTTTAGTAAACGGGACGGTGATAGAAATGGACATAACAAACGGCTTTACAAATCAGGTCAATGCAGAGAAACTCTCTCCTCCGGATTATCTTTATTACGCTATAGGAGAAAACCGTGTAAATTCAATCTGGACAGACGGCATATATGCACAGGGAAATCGGTATGTCCATCTGTCAAATAACCCTGAAACAGCTTTAAGAATCGGAAGAATATACGGAAAGCCTCACGTTTTTAAAATACGGTCAGGCGAAATGTACCGCAGAGGCTTTAAATTTTATCTTTCAGAAAACGGAGTATGGATGACAAAACGCGTTCCGGTGCAGTTTATCTCAGACAATATGACGTGAGGATAAAATTTAATAATATATGTTCTTGATATGCTCCTGATTTTGATGTATAATATTTTTAATCGCCAAAGGGGGTGCGGTAATGCGTTATGTGCTGATGCAGAAGAACTATCCGGTGATGGATCTGGATATCAGAGCGGACGGAACGGAAATCTGTTTCGGAAACAGAATATATGATAAAAGACGTATACCTGTCGGAATCGCAGTATCCGAAGATACGCCTTCTCAGAGAGATCTCGCGCACTGGTGGAAAAAACGCTCGATCCCTGCAAGCAGAAGCGGAATAGACAGGGTCTTGCGTATGCTTAATATGCATGCGCCGCAGGAGCTGCTGACCAAATGCTTCGGCTTGAGTCTTTCAGACCAGTATTGGGTAAAACCGACTGATATGCAGACAGACTGGGAAGAAATAAATTTCTTTGATCACGAATTTTCAGAGGATATAGGCAATATACTGTTCGGGAACAAACCAGAATCAGGCAGCTTCAGTCTGATGTCGCCTGATTGTACAGCCGACGGATGGCTGAAGAAAAAATGGAAGATCATAGGCGGAACAAGATGCCTTGTCAAAGGCGGCGCAAGCTTCTTTCAGGAACCGTTCAACGAGGTTATCGCGAGCATGACCGCTCAGGCGCTGAAAATTCCTCATGTGGAATACCGTCTCGCTTTTGAAGGGAAAAATCATATGCCCGTCAGCGTATGCGCGGATTTTATTACACGGGATACCGAACTGATTCCGGCGTCTGCCGTAAACCGTGTTCTGCCCAGAGAGGAAAGCGAAAGCAAATATCAACATTTTGTGAAGTGCTGCCAACATCTGAAAATCCCCGGATATGTGAAAAGTCTTGATGAAATGCTGACGCTTGACTATATCATAGCAAATCAGGACAGGCATATGGGAAACTTCGGTGTTCTGCGAAATGCGGATACTCTGAAATATATAGGCTTTGCTCCTGTGTTTGACTGCGGCACCAGTCTGAGATACGATACGCCGACGGGATATATCGATCCGGACTTAAATGTTGAATCGCAGCCGTTTGCGGATTTTCACGATGAACAGATCAGGCTGGTAAAACACCCTGAAGCCTTTGATCTGAAAGCTCTTGACGGAATTGAGGATAAGATAATGGAGATTTTTCAGGATGAAAGAGCAAGCGCGTATATAGATGAAAAGCGTCAGATCAAAATACGCGAGGTGCTGAAAAGAAGATGGGAAAAGCTTGATATGATTTTTACACAGGATATGTATATGGAGAATAAAGAAGTTCCGGAAATAAGTATGTAATAGACTATATATAGCTAAAGGACGGCTGAAGTAAAACAGCCGTCCTTTTCATATATATACAAAGGAAAGAAGGGTTGTGTATGAGTATTACGGCAGCGGCAGTAAAAAAAGCTGCCGCCATTTTACTTCCAAGCAAAAGTGCGAGAAGGACTATAGGCTTTGTCGCAGCTTTTTTAATAACGCTCGCTCTGCTTCCGGTAATGCTGCTGCTGGCAATGGGTCATCAGCTGACAAAGGCGGAGGATGAATACGGAAATATAGATTTCAGTCAGTTTATGCAAAGTTTGTCTCCGGAACAAAAGGAGCGTTTCTCACAGATGGAGGACGACGGCAAGGCTATTGAAAAGGAAATGGAAAAGCTCGGAATTAAGGATATGATCGTCAAAGCTCAGATAATATATCTCACATATTTTGACGACGTTCACAAGGATGAGGATTTTTTTGCGGAATACTGTTCGCTTTTCAAAGAGAACGATAATGAAAAGCTGATTGAAAATCTCAATAACAAATACAATCTGAGCATTGATTACAGCGAATTTATGCGGTCATATTCTGTGATAGTTAACGTCAGCATAAATCCGTATCTGTTTGTGAATTTTGATTTAAAGAACAACATAGACCTGTCAGTCTGGGCAGAAAACGCATATAAAACTCAGTGGGGCTGTGTTCCCCATACCGACGGCAGTCTGCTGACAGATGAAAAATACAAGGCGCTAAAGGAAAAATATCCGGAGGATATAACCGAGGACTGTGACAAATGGCTCAGCCGCAGAACTGTTGACAATTACAATCTACTGAAATCATATCTATGGTACGACCACGAAAGCAGAACGATTTCAGAGGATAATTATTCAATTTCCGATATGACTGTTCAGGAGCTGTTCGATTCAGCAACCGTTAAAGGCAGTATTGATACTATTCCGGAAACGAAGGGTTCGTCTGTTTTAAAAGAGAATATGATAGGAATTTATGTGGGAAACGGTAATGTAATATATGCAAAATCTGTTAAGGACGGGATAGTAAAAGAAAACATCTCAGCCGGAGGCTGGACCTCGTGGTTTGAAATACCGTGGATTCAATACAGCGATGAAAAAAACTTCGGCAATGAAATCAAATTTGAAGAATATGACGAAAAGAAGAAAAATAATCTGGGACTTGTTCAGTGGGCAATTCAGGCTCACGAAAACGGCTGGGGGTATGTTTACGGAACCTACGGCAACGTTCTTACGGAAAGCTTGCTCAAGGACAGAGCCGCTGTGTTCGGCAGCGAAGTCACAAGCTACATGGATTTCATTCGTCATAACTGGCTCGGTAAACGCACCGCAGACTGCGTCGGTCTTATCAAAGGCTACGGTTGGTACAACCCTGATTCAGGCGAAATTGTTGTCGGTTCAAACGGCATGATGGACGTGGGCGCAAACGCTATGTTTGCGAACGCAGCTGTCAAAGGCACGATAGATACCATACCGGAAGTACCCGGACTTGCCGTCTGGTCGGACGGTCACATCGGTATATATATCGGCAACGGCGAAGTGATCGAAGCCATGAATACGCTCCGAGGCGTTACAAGAACAAAGCTTGCAGGACGCGAATGGACGCACTGGCTTCAGATTCCGTATATCAGTTATGTTGAAGAAAAGGAGTAAAATAAATGAAAATATATTTTAAAAATGGAATGTCAAAGGATTTCCCCATGACAGTTTTTGAATTGGAGGACGCTTTGGATATGCTCGGAACGGATAATCCCGTGGTAGATTTCAGGATTTCCGAGCATGAAAATATGGACTTGCCAAAGAGCCTGTGCAGAGATTTTACTGCAGATATTTACAAGCTGAATCTGTTTGCGGAACGCTTTGAAAGGCTTGAATATCCTGAAAGAGCAGCGATGGAAAGTCTGTTGGCTTCAAACCCTGAGTGTGAATTTGAAGATATGCTTCTGATGACCTACGGTTTGGATTCTGTTCCCGTATGGCCGTGCAAAGATTACTATGAGCTCGGAGAAGCAATGATAGAAAACGATATGGTAGAAGAACTCAGAGAGCTGCCTGACGAATATATCGATCTGATCGACCGTGAAAAGATCGGCAGACTTGTTCACGACAAAGTAAACGGTATGTTCATTTACCGTTACTACTGCGTTCCTTCCGAATATGAGCGGCCGACTATTAATATTGAAATCGGCAGGCCTGAAAAATGTTTTTTTCGCTTGCTGATCGCGCCGGCGCCGACAGACAGTGAATCAACCGAACAGTTCGCGCAATGGATTTCTTTGCCCTGCAATAAAGAAAATCTGAATGACATTGCTAAGGATCTTGGTATAGGCAGAGTTCAGGACATGGTTTACTATGATTTTCAATCTGCATTGCCGCGGATCACAGTTGAAAGCTTCGATAACATGAATCATATTGAAGAACTGAACGCCCTGGCGGAAAAGCTTTCAACGCTCTCTCATGCTGACTTTGTCAAGCTGAAAGCAGTAATGGAAAGTCAGGAATTCACAGAAATATCCGACGCGGCAGAATGCCTAAACTGTCTTGACAGTTACGGATTTGTCGGAAATATCTGCAATGCAAACGAGTTCGGCAAAGAATATCTTTCAAGAAATCTGCCGACGAATTTTGATTTATCTGTGCTTGAGGAAATGGATTTACAGGATTTCGGCAGTAAAATTCTGAGCTATAAAGGCTCTCTGGCAACCTCTTATGGAGTGATATACGGCAATAATATGGACCTGTTCTCTGCCCTGACCGTACAGCCGGAACGGGAAGAAATACAGGAATTGAGTATGGAAACGGAGATGAGTCTATGAAAAGATCGGTTGCAGTTTCGGTCAATGAAGAAAAATTGTCAGCAATAGAAATGTATTTAGAGCAGAAGAATACTACGCTTGCGGCGGAGCTTGATAAGTATGTCGATCAGTTATATCAGAAAAACGTGCCGCAGAATGTTAGAGATTTTATTGACATGATGTCATCAAAGAAGCCTTCGGCAAAACGTGGGAAGCCCTCGCCTGCCGAATCAGAAAAGCAGTCTGAGCAGTAACTCCCCCCTGTTCGCACCGTGTGCCGCTGTCTGAGATTGTTGCTGCGGAGCGTGAAGCGGAAATGAAAACGCAGGACTACATTCCGTTTGGCATAACCTTCGGATGAAAATAACCGATAAACCCGAACAGCTTACGTTCGGATTCCCAAAAACGTAAAGGAGATTTTGTATGAATTATAGAGGCTTATATATTTCAAAGTGCCGTGACACAGGCATTGAACGAGAGGACAAGAACGGCAATACGGTAACCGCAGAGGGCTGGTTTTATCAGGTTTTCACAGATGATTCGATGGCTGAGGAAATAGACAACTTCTGTGGAGCCGTAGGATATGAGCTGTCCGATGACAGTGAGGAAACCGCTGAGCAGTTCGCCCGTGAGGTCGTTGATATGGAAATAAAGGAATATCAGCGCTATAAAAACGAGCTTACAATGTGAGAGAACGTGATTTAACCGCCCTGTCGCCAACCGTGTGCCGTCGTGTGCGATTCTATAGGCACAGGCAGGGTAAGTTTACCCTTAAGGACAAGCAGGGCTGATTTAGGGCGTTTTGCGCAGAGTTTCAGAAAGGCGGAAATACAGGAATCAAAGAAGATTTGAGGTGAAATATTGTCTAGCAAGTTAAAACGTCGGGGTTGCAACCCCGACGCAGACACAGCGGACGGCAAAGCCGACCGCAATTTTTCGGGACTTGGGCAGTTTCATGGTAAGGGGTTGTAAATCCAGCCTTTCTGAAATTTAGGGGTTGTAACCGCAGAAAGCAAAGAAATTACGGCATTTTTAAAGGAGTTGGAGCATATGAGTTTTGAGAATAAGGTCAAATTTGCTCTTTGGGCGTATCCTGAAACGCTGAAGAACGTAGAGGTTCATTACAAAAACGACAATTGCAGATCGCAAAGCGAGTTTATAGAGAAAGCAATTAAGTTCTACATCGGCTATCTCAGCGAGGAAGATAACATAAACTATCTCTCCCCTATGATAACCGAAACGGTCAAGGCGCAGATAAAGGGTACGGAGCAACGTCTTGCACGTTTGCTTTTCAAGGTCGCCGTGGAGCTTGGAAAGCTGTCGCATATGACCGCCGCTGTAAACGAGGTTGACGGTGATACGCTTAACAGTCTCCACGCTATGTGCGTAAACGAGGTGAGGAAAATAAACGGCATCATTGATTACGAGGACGCGGCTGAATATCAGAACAGCTGATACTTTAACGAATGGAGATGATATAACTGGCGAAAATAATCGTAACAAGCCGTTATTTAAAAAGCGGCAGCGGAAACAGAAAACAGTTGTACCGCTATGTAAAATACATAGCGACCCGCGAGGGTTCAGCGCCGATACCGAATACAAACGAACACGCTCCTGCCGCTAAAAAACAGCAGGAGCTGATTTTTTCTCTGCTAAAATGTTTCCCCGACGGCAAAGAGTTATTTGAATACGAGGACTACCAAAAGAATCCCACTATCAAAAACGCTTCCGCTCTCATATCGGAAATACTTGACCGGAACATGGACCGCCTTACAAGCCGTAAAAACTATGTAAGCTATCTTGCTAACCGTCCGGGCGCTGTTAAATTCGGTAAGCATGGTTTGTTCTCGCAGTCGGACGAGCCTGTCGAGCTTGAAAAGACCGCAAAAGAGATAGCGGCTCACGGAGGAAACGTCTGGACTCATGTCGTTTCCCTGCGCAGGGACAGCGCTCAGGCGATGGGCTATGACAATTTAAAAGCGTGGCGGGACTTAGTCAAGCGGCAGATCGCTAATATTGCAAAGAGTCAGAAAATCGAAATGAAAAATCTCAGATGGTACGCCGCGTTTCATGATAAGAAAACCAATCCTCACGCGCATATAATCGTGTACTCCGCCAACGAGCGCGAGGGATTCCTCACCAACCGCGGAATAGAAAAAATACGAAGCGGCTTTGCAAACGATATCTATCAGGACGAGCTGCACCATTTATATCAGCGCCAGACCGACCTGCGAAATCTTCTGAAAAAAGAGTCGGCAGAGTTTATGCGTAGGCTTGTAAATGATATTGCAGGAAACGCCTTTGAAGATACGGAGCTGATAAAGCTTGTTGGTAAACTTAACGATCAGCTTAAATCTGTAACGGGCAAAAAAGTATACGGATATTTAAAGCCGGAGGTCAAGCAGACGGTCAACGCAATTTTTGCAAGGCTTGCGGAAAATGATTCTATTCAGAAAATGTATAAGCTGTGGTGTGAAATGGAACAGCAGAAGCACGACGTTTATTCCTCTGCAAAGCTTCAGTTTCCGAAGCTGACCGACAACAAGGAATTTAAATCTGTCAAAAACATGATCGTTCAGACTGTGCTGGATATGAATAGTCCTTTTATTGATATTGAGAGTGAAGAACCTGAGCCGACAGAGTATTTCAATGAAGATACCGATAATTTTATTTCAGTAAATTCTGCTCTTGATGATCTTATGGAATATGATTTTAATCGAAACGTTGAAAATGAAGTGACAGCTGATACTGTCAATACTCCTAAAAGCAAATACCACATTAAATGGAGTAATGCATACAAGGAAGCCTGCAGACTGATCTATGATAAAAACGCAAAGCCTGAAGATTTTCAAAAGGCTGAACAGATTTTACTTTCTGAATCAAAGTCAGGCAACGTGCTGGCAATTCATGATTTAGGAAAGCTGTATTCCACAGATAAGCTTGGTGAAAAGGACGATGAAAAGTCATATCAGTACTATGAGGAAGCGTTACAGGGTTTTATTGAAATAGAACCGATATCAGATAAATTAAAACCTTATCTGCAATACAGAATCGGCAAAATGTATTGTTATGGGCTGGGAACGGAACAGGATTATGAAAAAGCTTTTGTTTGGTTTTTGAAATCGGCTCAGGAGGGAAACAAGTTTGCGCAATACAGTCTTGCCAATTTGTATTACTACGGCAACGGCGCGAAAAAGAATTTTAAGGAAGCTTTGGGATGGTATATGAGATCGGCGAAACAGGGACAGCCCTATGCTGCTTACGCCGTAGGTAATATGTATGAAAATGGTGAATTGGCGGAAAAGGATAAGAAAAAATCACAGGGATATTACAATCAGGCTCTTTCGGGATTTTTAAAGCTTGAAGCTAACGGTCAGGCGGACGATAACCTGTTTTACAAAATAGGAGTGATGTACAAAAACGGTTTTGGAACAGAGGCTGACATGGATAAGGCTATAGATTATTTTAAACGTTCCGCAGAGCTGAACAACAAAAACGGGTTATATGAATACGGCAAGGCTCTGCTGCTTGGAGAGAATATTACTCAGGATATACCAAAGGCTATGGATTGTCTTGAAAAAGCGGTAAGGCTAGGAAATCTGAATGCCAAGCGATTTCTTGCGCTTGAATATATCAGCGGAGAACATATTGAACAGGATATTGACAAGGGTATTGAAATGCTGACCGAATGCGCTGACGGCGGCGATCCCCTCTCCTGCTTTATGCTCGGCAGAATATATTTCAAGGGGGAATTTGTGAACAGGGATCTGAGCAAGGCTGAGAAATATCTGCTTAAGTCAGATAAAGACAATGGACACGCTTGCTATTATCTCGGCAGGCTGTACCTCGAAGAAGAAATATATGATCTTAACAAAGCTGTTGAATGGCTTGAAAAGGCGGTAAATTATGATGAAATTAAGGCGTATGCTTCATATTCGTTAGCTAAAATACTTTTGGAAAATAACAAATATCATAATTCGGAACGTGCGGTTAAGCTGCTGGTATCGGCAGCGGATGAAAACAATTGGGCTTCGTTTCTGCTGGGATGGCTTTATCTTTTCGGTACGGAGGATATTGAGAAAGATAAGGAGATGGCAATGGAATGGCTTAACAGGTCGGCTGACGACGGAAACGTTTATGCTCAGAATTTTCTGAATGAAAGCAGAAGCTTTGAAAACACAATGCTGTCAAATACGGTTTTAAGCTTGTTTATCAATCTAAACCGATGTATTGAAGATGATTACATAAGAAGATACAGATCGGTCAGGATGTCCGCAGACAAAAAGCTTAGGCGTATGATAAATGAAAAGAAACAGGCTCTGGGAATCAGGGAGGAACAGGGACAGAGTTATGTATAAATTCTGATAAGTTAATTATTAGTAAAAACAAACAATTATTTCTTTGACAAACTGACTTCATGCAGGAGAACAGTCAGAAAGAAAAAATGTACAGCAGATAGGAGGAATGTAGTTGTGAAGCAAACCATTAAAGAATTTATTCAGGAACATCAAGACGCAGAACTCCATCTTATGACGCCCGGAGGTTATATAGACATGTTAGCAAAAGAAGCTGACTTGCTCTTGAACGGTGAAGATGTAGCTGCACATTTTGGTGTGAGAGGAACAGATTATATGATTTCCGCCGAAGAAGTTTTGAAACAGGAAATCTACAGTGTCAATCAAGATGAACAAAATGCCCGTTTTTATATAATAACTGAAATGCCGGAAAAAGAAGTGCAGGCTGAAAGTTTCGATTGTACAATGGGAGGAATTCAGCTATGAACATAAAGTTGATTACAGAAGAAGATACAGATCGGTCAGGATGACGACAGACAGAATGCTAAGACGTATGATAAATGAAAAGAAACATGCGCTGGGGATCAAGGCGGAACAGGGACAAGGTTATGTATAAATCTGCTAAAATTTTATTGCTATTTTTATGCAAATTATAGATTTTTTAAAAATTGCCAAGAATTTTTAATTAAACTCTTGAATTATTATGTATATTGTGCTAATATTTTAATTAATATAGGTATATTAAGTGATATTTTATAATACTTAATATGATATATAAATAATCTTAATAACTATATTAGATGGAGGTTCTATGAAAAGAAAACTTGTTTTAATTATGGCAGCTGTTATTTTAGCTTCGAATTCAACAGCCTGCAAAAATTCTGAAAACACATTATCGACCGATAATGATAAAAGCCGGAGTACACAAAGCAGTATTTCCGAATCGGTATCGGAAAGTACGGAAAGCGATACTCAGAGCAAAACTGAGGTTCAGTCGGAAATAAATGAGTACGACGGAACATTTAACGAGGATGTTTTTGATAAGATCGTCAGTAACGTTGTTATAGGCGATAAAACTTTTTCATTTCCATGCTCGCTGGAGGATTTGGGTGAGGGTTTTTCTTATCAAAACGAAACAATGATAGTTGATGAAGAATCTGAACTCAGAAGCTGTGTTCTGCTATATGAAGGAGAGTCTTTGGCTACGGTAACAATGCATTGTGCGGTAGATGATAAAGATTATAGTGATAATAAGATAGGTTCAATAGGGTTTACATTTTTGAATGACGATTTACCAAAAGGAATAAGCTTGTCAGTTGGCAGTATTGAAATCAATGACTACAAGGAAAAGGTTATCCAATATTTCGGAGAGCCAATTGAAAAAGTCAATATGAATAATAAAAAGATAGAATATAAATATGAAATATCAGATACGAAACATCTGGAATTTGTAATTAATTCCGAAGGTCTGATAAAAAGAATTAGTTTTACATATTTTTAGGAGGAAAATAAAATGTCAATTAATATTGATACCGGTTTTGAAATTATATTAAAATTAGATAAGGACATGAAAAAAGTAGAAAATACAATAATAAAACTATCTGATGAAAAAACATATACTATAGATGGATTTTGTGAAATATTAAAAAATAATATTGTTTCGTGGGGAGACATTTCTATAAGATTTACGCTGGAAGGTCTTAATAATACAGTAAATTACGGTAAACTATCAAAATTTATTACTGACTCGCCTGATACAGCTGCTTTAAACGAAGCATTAGATAAACTTGCTTCAAGTAATAAGGATTATAGCAAGTGGATTAAAAACTATGATTCGCTTTATAAAGGAGCAAAAGATATAGTTGCTTTAGTTGGAGAAGCTGAAAACATAGCAACATCATTAGAATTAATATCTAATTATAATGATGAACTTTCAAGAAATGAAGCTATCGCATTAATGAGTAGTAATATTTTAAAAATGGGAAGTACCTTAACCGGAAATATTCCCGGTATTCTCGGAGATGTTATCTCAGAACAATTCAGTTTGGCAAGCGAAATTTTATCATCGGGAGCCTCAATTATAAATAAACATATAGATCAAATCAAATCGGTTGAAAAAGAAATCGATGAAATTATAAACGGAAAAACCAGCGATTTCGATTTTGATAGTTTAAATGCGGCAAAAGACGAATTGGATATTTTAGCTAAAGTGGATGATTTGTCCGAGTTTGTTTCATATTCTGAAGATATAAGGGAGTTATATAAGGCTTTTGACGTTGACAAAGCAAATGAAGTCAATAATATTATAATTTCATTGAACAACAAAATAAACGAGCTTCAAAATTATCATGAAGCCTATGAGGAATTAGCCAAAGCGATAAACGACTGCTACGAACCGGAGATACTTGGCTTTATAGGCGATAACGTTGACGAGGATAAACTTGCTGATTATGCGAATGCATTCTTTAAACGGTTTGGAAAATATATTGACGGTACTGAAGAATTTAATGGTTCAGATTTTGAAGATGAGTTAGCTGATTTTAAAAATCATCATGAAAAAGGAGAAAGCGGCGAAATAGAATTTATGGATGCCGAAGCAGTAGCCAAGCAAAATATTGCCGAAGCTGAGAAAAGCGCCAATAATGCCGAAAGGGCAAAGGTCGATCCTCTTATTCTTGATATTAACGGAGACGGATTTAATATTGAAACAAAAAAATACGGCGCTCATTTCGATTTAAACTGCAACGGCTTTGCGGAAAGAATCAACTGGACACGTCAGGATGCGATATTAGCGCTTGATAAAAACGGAAACGGAAAAATTGACGACGGCAGCGAGGTTTTCGGAGATTTTCATCTTCTTGCAGACGGAACAAAGGCTAAAAACGGCTTTGAAGCATTGGCGCAGTATGATACTAACGGCGACGGTGTTATTGATGAAAACGACGAAATATTTAATCAGCTTAAACTATGGGTTGATTCGGACGGCGACGGATTATCGGGCAGCGGAGAATTGAAATCGCTCAAGGATATGCATATAAAGGCTATAAATCTCAATTACGAATATGTAAACCAGCCTACAGATTCCGAGGCATTGATAGGTAACGTTGCGACTTTTGTCTACGAAGATGATACTATCGGAAATATAGGAGAAATGTGGGTTTCCTCAGACCTTTACGACGCTATCGAAACTGTTATTATAGGAGTGTCTGAGGCAGCTGACGGTCTTCCGAACGTGAGAAGCTTCGGTACTGTTAATTCTCTGCATAATGCAATCGCTATGGATGAAACCGGAAAGCTTACGGAGCTTGTGAACAGCTTTATTTCAGAAACTGATAATGATATTAGGATTTCAATAGTAGAAGAAATCCTGCATTTTATTTGTCATACGGAAAATATAGAATCCGGCAGCCGAGGCTCATATATCGACGCAAAGGATTTAGCTGTAATTGAATCTTTTATGGGACAGGATTTTATGGGAGTAAACGGAGGCAATCCTAATTCTGCCGCGTCTCCTATTCTTAAAAGCGTTTACAGTAATTTAGTTGAGATGTATTGCTTTGCTATGATAGGAAGTCAGATAACAGAACATCTTGATTACATAACGGCTCATACGGAGGATGACGGAAGCATTACTCCAAATATGACATTTTTCAATAAGCATATGTATTACTCAATGAAGCTGGGACAGATAAGTGAAAAGACTTTTTCTGATATATGCTCCTATCTCGGCTATTATGGTTCAAACATTCAGAATGATTATCAGTTGTTTATAGAATTCAGGACATATATGGAGGAAACGGCTCCTCAATATCTTGATATAATTGATTCCTCTGTTTTCGGAGCAATAAGAGGAAATGATGGTAATAACGCATTAAACGGCACTAATGTCTCAGACGTAATTTATGGCGGCGGAGGAAACGACCGGATAACCGGAGGAAACGGAAACGATCTGCTGTTCGGCGGAACAGGAAACGATACAATATCCGGCGGCTCAGGAAACGATATGCTCTACGGCGATTCAGGAAACGATACCCTTGACGGCGGAACAGGCAATGATACGCTTAAGGGCGGAGAAGGAAACGATATCTATGTGTTCACAAAGGGATACGGTCACGATACAATAATCGACTCCGACGGTCTGAATACGCTTAGGTTTTCAAACCTTGCCCCAAGCGATATCCTTGTAAACGGAACAGGTGAATATGACGTAACCATCACAATTAAGGGTACAAACGATACCCTCGTTATCAGAGATTTCCGTAAGGGAGAGGAATACAGAAATTATGACCTTGAATTTAACGGCATAAAAATGCACGTTACCGATAAGGGCAGTCCGTTCAGGCATATTTACGGCGGAAACGGCGACGACGTTCTCAAGGCTGTAGTTGAGGATTCTGTTATGCATGCCTTCGGCGGCGATGATACCGTTTACGGAAGCAAAGGCAGCGACGCTATTTATGGAAATGAAGGGAACGACACTATATACGCCGGAAGCGGAAACGACTTTGTATTCGGCGGCTCTGATAATGACGTTATTTACGGTCAAGATGGAAACGATATAATTTACGGCGACGAAGACTTTGATATTCTCGACGGCGGAACAGGAAATGATATTCTTTACGGCGGAACGGGAAATGATACATATGTATTCGGCAGAAATTACGGTACCGATATTATCAGCGACAGCGAAGGGATATCAACTGTTAAGCTTGCCGACGATACAGTCTTGTCTGATCTTGATATACGCTCTGTAGGCAACGATGTTATTATCAGCATTAAGGATACCGGGGACAAGCTGATCATTACCGATTTTGCAGACGCGCCGGAAAATTACGTTCTGCAAATAGGTGAAGAAACGCTTTACATAAAGGATAATATCTCAGACACTGTAAACACATACATTTCAGGTACGGAATATTCAGATTATATGCTTCTTGAAAGCGGTAAAGCCAATATCGCGGCAGGCGGTAACGGAGATGATTTCCTTATAGGAGGAACGGAATCCGATTACATATTCGGGGATTCGGGAAACGACAGAATCACAGCGAATAATGGCGACGATGTCATATTCGGCGGAAGCGGAAACGATTCGTTGTTCGGAGAAAACGGAAATGACTATATATCCGGCGGCCAAGGCGATGATTATATCAACGGCGGCGACGGTGACGACATTATTGACAGCGGAGCCGGAAACGACTTTATCGACGGAGGAAACGGGAACGATACATATATATTTAAACCGGGTTACGGAAATAATTCTATCATGGACATTGAAGGAACAAACACCATTATGTTCGGAGATGGCTTTACGGCGTCAGGTCTGAAGGCTTACCGTTCAAACTGGAACGACATCCTAATAACCTTCGACGGATATGATGATACTCTTATTTTAAAGAATTACTGTATAAGCAAAGAAGCAAGAAACTTTACTCTTGTGTTTGCAGACGGAACAGTTACAGAAGCGACAGCTCAGGACAGCCCTCTCAGAACAATTTACGGTACTGACGGCAGCGAGTATATGATCTCAATTTATGAGGACGGAATTACTAAAATCGGCAGAGACGGAAACGATCAGCTTGTAGGCGGAGTCGGAAACGACTTCCTCTATGGGGATAATGGCGACGACAGGCTTACGGGAAATGACGGAAACGACATACTCGACGGCGGCGAAGGCAACGACTTCCTTTACGGCGGATCCGGAAATGATACATATATCTTTAAAAAAGGATATGGTACAGATACGATCGGTGACGGACAGGGCGCAAACACAATTGAAATATACGGATATACTTCAAATCAGATAAAGGCTTATCGCACAAACTGGAACGATATTACTATAACCTTTGAAGGCTCTGATGATAAGCTTGTTATCGAAGGCTTCTTTACTTCCGAAGCAAACAGAAACTTCAGTCTTACGTTCAACGGAGGTTCTAAGATTCATGCTGCTGCTTCCAATAGCCCTCTGAGGACCATATACGGAACTGATTACAGCGATTACCTTACAGCTATGGATGACAGAGGCGTGACTCTTATCGGAGAGAACGGAAATGACAGTCTTAACGGTGGCAACGGAGCGGACAAGCTTTACGGCTCAAGCGGCGATGACCGCCTGTACGGAAACGGAGGAAACGACATACTTGACGGCGGCGAAGGCAGCGACTTCCTTTACGGCGGAGCAGGAAACGATACATATATATTTAATGTAGGTTATGGATCGGATACAATAAACGATTCGGAGGGAATCAATACGATTTCATTCGGCAATGGACTTAACTTAGAGGCTATGACTGCATATCGTACAAACTGGAACGATCTTACTATCACATTCGATGGAACAGATGACAGGCTCGTTATTCAGGGATATTTCAGTTCCGAAAACAACCGCAATTTCAATGTTACGTTTGCAGACGGAACAAGATATGCGTTTGACGATACCGAAAACCCAATAAAACAAGTACACGCTACTGAATATGACGACTGGATGTCTGCGTGGAGCAATAACGGTATTGTATTTTATGGCGACGGAGGAAACGATACGATAAACGGCGGCGCTGGAAATGACGCGCTTTACGGCGGAACAGGAAACGATTATCTGTACGGAAATGACGGAGATGATATCCTTGACGGCGGAGAGGGCAATGATTATCTGAACGGCGGCAACGGAAACGATACATATATCTTCGGCAGAAATTACGGTACGGATATTATTGAAAATTATGACGGAAATAACAAGGTCGTATTAAGTGGTATTGATCCTGACGAGGTCACATTTACTAAAACAAATCAATCCGAACTGACTGTATCAATAAACGGCAGCGAGGATAAGCTGACTATAAGGAACTTTAATTCCGAAAGCTTTACCTTTGAATTTGCAGGCGGAGCAGTAGGAACAGTAAATAAGGATACATGGGAGCTTGAGCTTAGTCAGCCAGCAAGCAATGAAATATCTGAGGAAGATGTCGTACAGTCAAACGCCGAGCTTCTCTCGGATATCTATTCAGACGAAAGTATGTCTTCAGATTTGCTCACAGAAATAAACGACACCGTTCTGATTGATTCTTCAAGCGCTGTTTCTGCGGCAAAGGAAACAGAGGAAACCGCAGATCAGACGGATATACAGGTAATGATACTAACCGAAAATATGTCAGCTTTCGGTACGGAGAACAATGTTTCTGACAGCATGAGCATTAGCGATCCGATGCAGGATATATCGACGGTTAATCAGCTTCTGATAAACAGTCAGGCTCAGTAAATTTCTGATTATACGCATAAACCCTTAATTTTTCATACCATTTTGTATTTAATTATTGCTAAATATGTGAACTTGTGTTATTATATATTAAGTGGTAATTTTATACAATCTGGTATTAGAAAAATATATAAAGGGAGGTCTTTATGAAAATATTAAAAAGAATCTATATATTACTGCTGTCAGCAGTATTAATAATCGGAGGGAGCGGATGCAGTGTGAAAAACGAAAGCAGCGAAACAAAAAGACCTGAACCAACATTAAACGAATGGCAAAAGGATTTTCTTTCAGAACAGAAATTGCCAACTGAATATGAAGAGCTTAATTTAACTCAACGACTATCTGTAGCGGCAATTTACGAGATGATAATGTATCTTGAGGATAAGTATGGTGTAACCTTTGAATACACAGGATACGTAAGACCTCAAATATTAGAAAATGAATATATGACTGCCATACCAAAAGGCGGAAATGAATTAACAGACACTGTTACAGTAACTCGACAGGATGACGGTACGCTTAAAGATGATTATCCTAATATAGTTGTAAGACCTTATTTTGAACAGATGATAACCGATTATGTAGAGGATTATTTTGGGTCTGACGATATTAGGGTGTTTTCCACAGTTACTAAAACTTCTGTTAATGATTTAACTATTATCACCGAGGAAACTATAAGTGGAAATATATCAGGTAGGAGTACTGTATTCATAAGTAAAGATTTAGGTTCAAAAGAAGAAATGATAAAATTTGCAAATGATTATTGCATATGGTTAAAGAAACATGATATAAGTTGTGATAGTCAGGTTATGTTATTATATAACCCAGATATTTCTAAAATAAACAGAATAAATTATTCTGATTATTTTGGCAAAGAATATATAAAAATTCGGTTAATGTGTTATGTAGAAAAAAATGGCGAAATAAAAATTGAGGAAAGACAAGTCAGATAAGGAGTTTTAAAATGAATATAACTGATCAGGAATTATTAATGTTAGAGCAGTTAACTTACTTGGATAGTAGAGTTGCAGAGGTAGCAGGGGTTGAAAAATTTGATATTAATGGAGAATACATAAACTCAACCATATATGAAATACTTGAAAAATTCGACCAAACCGCAATATCAAACCTTGAAGCGATGGAAGATAAAGCGATTCCCGGAGCAGAGGTAAGCGGAAAAGAATGGGCAGATATTATTACATATCTTAAAACAAGCAATTTAAAGGATTTGGTTTTAACAGAAGCAAATACAGAAGTAGGGGCTTTATGCTTTACTGACGGAACTTCTAATACAAATGAAGCTATAGTCGCCTTCAAAGGAACACTCAATATGAAAGAATGGCAAGATAATGTTGAGGGCGCTAATATGGTTGAAACTGAAGCTCAAAAGGCGGCTCTGAATTTCGTAAATAATTTGTGCTATGAACGTATAACGCTCACCGGGCATTCCAAAGGTTCTAACAAAGCAATGTATACAACAATTTTATGCGATAAAGTAGTAAGATGTGTAGGATTAGACGGCCAAGGATTTTCCAGCTTATTTATCAATTATGATGAATACCGAGATAAAATTTTAAGAAGGGCCGGACTTATAACCAATTATTCACTTTCTACAGATTTTATTCATGGTTTGTTATATCAAATACCAGGTACACATCAGTTATACTGTAAAGGATTTGGTGTGTATGAACCAGCACAGCATCATAGCCCAAATTCGTGGATCGCTCAGGACAAAAATGGCAATATGCTTCTCGACGAAAACAACAAACCATATTTTATATTGACGGAAGAAGATAAGTCAATGACAATGCTTCATGAATGCATAATTTATTTGCTGAATGCGGGAGATGAGGATGACTTAAATTCGATGGTTAAATATATATCTGAGATAATGCCGATTGTACGTAAGTCGGAAATAGATAAAAATGAATTAATGTCTTTTCTTTTTAGTGATACTGATACATTGTCAACTGTTTTAGGCTGTGCATTTGCTTATTTAGAAGAATATGATAAGCATGATGTTGATATAATGGCTTTCTTAAATACTTTAGGAATTGAATTAGATTTGGAAGGAACAATCTATTTTACTTTAGGCAGCGCTGCACATTTGCAATTGATAGATGGGAAAAAGGATAGGATTATTTCCAGATTAGCTTGGACTGCTTTGGAAGGCATGATAGGTGACTATATTACCAAATCGGAATTTTTGAATTTGTGGAATGATGTTGAAAACAAATATATGGAATTCAGGGATAAGGAATACCACGAAACGGCTCTTCTGGGAGAATCAATTATAAAATCATGGTTTATTTTTAACATCTTACAAGATTTTTCTGATGACAGAAAAACTGCGTGGAACGAATTCTGGAGCAGTCTGGGGGATGTGATTACTGAAATTAATTCAGGAAAAATAGATAATACGGAGGCTTGGACTACGTTATGGCTTAACATTGGAAAATTCGCATATAATGAAGTAGCATCATGGATCGGTTTTTGGGGAGAAGCAACTCAAGCTACAATTGAAAGTTTAAAAGAATGGATAGACTATTTTACGGATATAGGACAAAAAATTGAAGGTATCTGGGATTCATGGCTTGATTTCTGGAATGATTCTACAGATGAAATAAAGAATATTTTAAATAACGATGAGTACAATCTTATATTAGGCGGAGTAGAAGATGATAATTTAAACGGAACTTCTGGAAAAGACTTGATGTTAGGATTTGGCGGCAGCGATGTTCTTGACGGAGAAGATGGTGATGACTTAATATACGGTGGTTTCGGTGATGACAGTCTGCGCGGAGGAAATGGCGATGATGAGTTATATGGCGGATTGGGTGAAGATGATCTTTGGGGAGAATCCGGTAACGACAAGTTATACGGCGGGAATCATGATGATAAGCTGTATGGTGAGGCCGGCAATGATGAGTTATATGGTGAAGATGGAAATGATGACCTGTATGGCGGAGACGGAGATGATAAATTATTCGGCGGCGAAGGAAACGATTATCTTTACGGTGATAACGGCAATGATTATTTAGAAGGCGGCAACGGACGTAATCATATGTATGGCGGAGAGGGAGATGACACTCTTGTCGGCGGAGAAGATACCGACTATATGTACGGAGAAAACGGAAACGATACATTCTACGGAGGAAACGGTCCTAACTATATGTACGGCGGTGAGGGCGATGATAACTTCACAGGCGGCGAAGGCTACGACTACATAGAGGGCGGTAACGGCAGCGATACTATGAACGGCGGAAATGGATTCAATGAAATGTTCGGTCAGGAAGGCAACGACTATATCTACGGCGGAAATGACAATGATCACATTGACGGCGGCGTAGGCGACGATCAGCTTTACGGCGGTAACGGCAATAATACAATTATCGGCGGAGAAGGCGATGATATAATCTATGACGGAAACGACGGAAGCCATATTTACGGAGGAACAGGAAATGACAGAATATTCGCAGGCGGCGGAAATGATGTGATTGATCCCGGAGAGGGCGACGATTACATTCAGGACGATCACGGCGACGATACAATTATTTTCAAGGCGGGCTATGGTACAGATACTATTTCCGATGCTGCGGGAAATAACACAATAAAGCTTTCGGGACTTTCAATGTCAGACGCAGTTATGTCAAGAATAAACGGAAGCGATTTAAAGATAGGCTTTGGCTCTGATAATATCATTATAAAGCAGTATTTTGACGGAGCAGGCTTCCAGAACTTCAATATCAACGGCACGATGATAAACGATTTGATTACAACACTGCACGGCTCTGACAGTAACGACTGGATGTCCGCTTGGAGCGATAATGGCGTTACAATAAGCGGCGAAGGCGGTAATGATACAATTAACGGCGGAAACGGCGATGATATCCTCGACGGAGGAACAGGAAACGACTGGCTGTACGGAGGAAACGGAAACGATACATATATCTTCGGCAAAGGCTACGGAAACGACACGATCGAGGACTGGGGCGGAAGCAGTATCGTAAAGCTTAAGGACATAAGTTCAAATGAAGTTACAATAACAAATCTGTGGGATTCCACGCTTGAAATGACTGTAAACGGTACTCAGGACAAGCTTACCATCAACGGATATAAATGGAATCAGGGCGGCTATACCTTTGAGTTTGCAGACGGAGCAGTAGGAACAGTAAATAAGGATACATGGGAGCTTGAGCTTATTCAGCCTGCAAGCAATGAAATATCTGAGGAAGATGTCGTACAGTCAAACGCCGAGCTTCTCTCGGATATCTATTCAGACGAAAGTATGTCTTCTGATTTACTTACAGAAACAAGCGGCACCGTTCTGATTGATTCATCAAGCGCTGTTTCTGCGGTAAAGGAAACAGAGGAAACCGCAGATCAGACGGATATACAGGTAATGATACTGACCGAAAATATGTCCGCTTTCGGTACGGAGAACAATGTTTCTGACTGCATAAGCATTAGCGATCCGATGCAGGATACGTCAGCTTTGAATCAATTGCTTGTCGGTACGCAGGTACAGTAAAACTTATATATTTCCTGATGGATTAAGCTGATTTTTTCTTGCGATTAAGGATATATATTATAATGAATCGAAAGGATAAATAAAGAACAGTTATACATGGAGGTAATATATGAGAAAATTTAAAAGCTTAATAATGTTGGGAGTGATGTTTTTGGGTATGTTCAGTTTTACCGGCTGTTCATTATTTAATAATAATCAGAATCCGGAAAAGTTTTCTTATACTCGGCTTGAGGCTTTGGAGGATACGATAGAACCTCTTGTTTCTGATTATTTTAACGAAAAATATGGCGTTGAAGCTGTTATCACTTATAAAGGGATTGCAGGAGGTGTTTTTTTAGGACCAGACCCCTCGTCGGTACAATATTATCTTGTAACAGTAAATATCGCTGACGGCGGTATTGACAATAAATATTATGTAGATGTACATGGGAGAGAAGTGGAAGGAGTTGATGAGCTATATGTGAAAAGGGAATCTTATTACGGGCAGATGATTAAAGAAAGAATGGAGGAATGGCTTGATGGATATGTGAGCGAGACAAATATACAAGAGTATTATATTTTGTACCATTCCACAATGAGCAACTATTTTCCAAGTGAATACGAAGTAACCGCTACAGCAGATGAAATTATAAAATCCGTGAGCAGCATAGAGGATAATAAAGAAAGACCCAGTTTGCCTCTTTATGTACTTATACCCGAAAGCGAATACGAAAAGCATAGCAACATAGAGAATGAATTTGGCGCTATTAGAAATTATCTTGTCGAGCTGAAATCCAAAATAAAAATCAGCGTTTACATTTGCAGCAACGAGGAATATGAAAAGCAAAAGGCTGGAGATGATTCCCGCGTTCAGCCTGTATTTGAATTTGAAATAACGGGGAAAAATTTAGGAGGAACATAAAATGAACTTAAATAATAATCAATTAGTCTTGCTGGATAATATCGCATATTTTACAGAACTTCATGATAAATATATCAACAGTAAAGGAAAGTTTACAATATCTTCAATTGTTGATGGATATAAAAATGGAGATTATTCCACACCAATTGACATGGTAGCAAGTGATGATTTCGATAAGATTATTTCATATATAGAAAAAAATCCGGCACTTATGGAATTAGAAGTTATTAATGTATCGGAAACCAACTCTGGAACACACAGCTTCTGTGTTAAGGATTCGGAAAATAATATTACCGTTATATATTCCGGCGATTATGCTTACGGCGATTCATGGGTTGATAATTTCGTTGGAGCAGTGCAAGAAGATAGCAATGAACAGGAAAACGCTTTAAAATTCTTTAATGAATGCTTAACTAAAGCAGAAGTATATGGTGAGATTGGTAACGTTACGGTAAGCGGTCATTCAAAGGGCGGTAATTTGGCTCAATATGTTACTATAGTTTCAGGATTAGCAGATTATTGTCTTTCCTATGATGGTCAGGGTTTTTCAGATGGATTCATGAGTAAGTATGCAGACGAAATTGCTGCAAATGGCAGTAAAATTACTAGCATATCCGCAAATTATGACTTCGTGCATTGTGTATTAAATCCTATTCCTAATGCTCAACATTACTTTGTTGATGTAGATATAATTCCAGATGAATTGTCGGTCCGCACATTAGCATGGTTTCATATGCCAATTTTAATTTTAGACGAAAATGGAAATATCCTGCCTTTTGTAGAGGAAAGCGAATTTTCAAAAATGTTACATGTAATATCAAATTCAATAGTTGATATTGGAGATAATGATTTAGATAACATGAAATCAGTTCTTGAAAATATCGGAACTGTTATCAATAAAGTATTTGCAGGTGAAGATACTAACAAAATATTACCGTATATTTTTAACAATGAGATGAAATCATTTGCGGTAAAAATGCTTCCGGCAATTACTGCTGACGGAATAATAAGCGGAGGCGTTGCTATATCTGAATTGATATCTGATGAAGGATTAAGATTTGTGTTAGAACATACTTCTGAAGAAGCATTAGCATTCTTTTTCGGTGATGATTTGGCAGAGGCGCATACAGATATGACAGTTGATATTACTGGTGTTTTCACGGCGCTTGGAGAGTATGTAACATTAGGATCATATTATTTATTATTTGGAGATTTACATAATTTATTAACTGGAGATCCAGAAGGAAGCTTTTTTAATGAAATATTCGATGAAATCGGTGATAACTTATCATACCACTTAGAGAATCTGTTATCAAGCTGGTATGAAGGAATGGAAATGATAGGCGAGTTCTTTGGGAATGCACTTGATTCCTTTGTAGATTGGTGTGGTGATGTTTGGGATGGTGTTACAGGATTCTTCTCAGACTTGTTCTCTTGGAATGATGACGGTGTTATTATGGGTACAAATGATGATGATAATTTAGAAGGAACAGACAATGATAATGTCATTTATGGTAATGATGGAGATGATATTATCGAAGGAAAAGGTGGAAATGATGTAATCTTCGGCGGCAAAGGAAATGATGAAGTATACGGCGGAGATGGAGAAGATGTATTGTATGGTGATAATGATAATGACATCCTTTATGGAGATAGCGGAACAGACAAACTTTTTGGTGGCTTAGGAAACGACGAACTCCATGGCGGAGCAGATAATGATGAGTTATTCGGTGACGATGGAGATGACGTACTCTATGGTGATTCCGGAAATGACAAACTCTTCGGAGGAGATGGTAATGACGAACTCCACGGCGGAACCGGAAATGACGAGCTGTTCGGCGGAGAAGGCAACGATACCCTGTATGGAGACGACGGCGATGATTACCTTGAAAGCGGAAACGGAAATAATACCTTGTACGGCGGCGAGGGTAACGACACACTCGTAAGCGGAGAAGATACTGACTACATGTACGGCGGAGCCGGAAATGACTACTTTATCGGCGGAAACGGATCAAACTATATGTACGGCGAAGATGGGGATGACCGTATGCAGGGCGGCGAGGGCTATGATTACATGGAAGGCGGCGCAGGAAACGATAATATGTCCGGCGGAAATGGTTATAACAAAATGTACGGTCAGGAAGGCGATGATTTCATCTACGGCGGAAATGATAACGACTATATCGACGGCGGAGTAGGCGATGATCAGCTTTACGGCGGCAACGGCAATAATACAATTATCGGCGGTGAAGGCAATGATGTCATATATGACGGAAACGACGGAAGCCATATCTACGGCGGTACAGGCAATGACAGTATTTACGCCGGCGGCGGAAACGATGTAATTGATCCGGGAGAGGGCGACGATTACATTCAGGACGATCACGGCGACGATACGATTATTTTCAAGGCGGGCTATGGTACAGATACTATTTCCGACGCTGCGGGAAATAATACAATACAACTTTCGGGACTTTCAATGTCAGACGCGGTTATGTCAAGAATAAACGGAAGCGATTTAAAGATAGGCTTTGGCTCTGATAATATCATTATAAAGCAGTACTTTGACGGAGCAGGCTTTCAGAATTTCAATATCAACGGTACGATGATAAATGACTTGATAACAACACTGCACGGCTCTGACAGTAACGACTGGATGTCCGCTTGGAGCGATAATGGCGTTACAATAAAGGGTGAAGGCGGTAATGATACTATCAACGGAGGAAACGGCGATGATATCCTCGACGGAGGAACAGGAAACGACTGGCTTTACGGAGGAAACGGAAACGATACATATATCTTCGGCAAAGGCTACGGAAACGACACGATCGAGGATTGGGGCGGAAGCAGCCTTGTAAAGTTTACAGATATTAATATTGATGAAGTTTCTATTTCCAAATTGAACGATTCGACGCTGGTTCTTACAATTGACAGCACAGGCGATACATTGACTGTAAATGGATACAAGTGGAATCAAGGCGGTTATATATTTGAATTTGCCGACGGAACAACAGACAGCATAAATAAGGATACATGGAAATGGGAAAGTGGTTTCGGCAGCACGGCAGGAGAAGCTACTCAGCCTGAACAAAATATCATTAACGGTACTGCCGGCAGCGACAATCTTTATGGTACTGACAGTAATGACATCCTCGACGGCGGTGAAGGCAACGATACTCTTTGCGGTGGAAATGGTGAAGATACATATATTTTTGCTAAGGGATACGGCAATGATACCGTTAATGAATGGAGCAGCGATCATAGTGTTATTCAGCTCAAAGGTATTAATTCAGATGAAGTGACAATAACTGACCAATGGGGTTCAAATTTAATTCTTTCTATTAACGGAACAGAAGATACGCTAACAATTAATAACTTCAAATGGGGTCAGTCAAGCTATACCTTTGAATTTGCAGACGGAGCAGTAGGAACAGTAAATAAGGATACATGGGAGCTTGAGCTTAGTCAGCCTGCGAGCAATGATGCAATTGTTCAGGAAACCTCTGAGGAAGAAATTATACAGGCGAGTGCAGATTTGCTCAGCGATATGTACGCTGACGACAACGTTACTTCTGAATTACTCACAGAAACAAGCGGCGCCGTTCTGATTGATTCATCAAGCGCTGTTTCAGAGGCAAAGGAAACAGAGGAAACCGCAGATCAGACGGATATACAGGTAATGATACTGACCGAAAATATGTCCGCTTTCGGTACGGAGAACAACGTTTCTGACTGCATGAGCATTAGCGATCCGATGCAGGATACGTCAGCTTTGAATCAACTGCTTGTCGGTACGCAGGCAGAGTAATATAAATTCTGATTAAAAGTGCGGCAGTAAAAAAAGCTGCCGCATAATTTATGTAAAAAGGAAGTCGAAGCATGGAGAAAAAACAAGACAGCGGACTTAGCTGCTTTATGATAGTTATGAAGTTTCACGGTATACCTATCACAAAAGAGCAGGCTGAAACGCTATCAGTTCTTGATCCCGAACAGAAAACCGGAGAAATAGAAATAATAGAATCCGCAAAGAAATTGAAAATGCGGGCAAAGCTTTGTAAGCTGAATTTAAAAAAGCTGAAGGACGTAAAGGCGCCGATTATTGCAAAGAATAAAAATGACGAATTTTTCATCATAGCTAAGTCCAAAGAAGATAAATATATGATTCTCTTTGCGGATAAAACACAACCTGAAATCAAAAGCCGTGAAGAACTTGAAGAAATTTGGGATGGCACAGCGATCCTTATTACCAAAAAAGGAATAATGGACAGAGAAGCGGTATTCAGCTTCAAGTGGTTTATACCCACGATACTGAAATTCAAAAAGGAATTTATACAGGTACTGATAGCCGTATTTACAGTACAGATTTTAGGAATCCTTACTCCCGTTATGACTCAGGTCGTTGTGGATAAGGTTTTAGTCCATAGAAGTATGTCGACGCTTAACGTGCTTGCAATCGGCATCGCAATTGTATACATATACGAGCTGATTCTGTCCCTTGCCAAAAACTATGTGTTTACCCATACGACAAACAGAATAGACGTAATGCTCAGCTTCAAGCTGTTTCGGCATTTGTTCGCACTTCCCTTGAAATACTTTGAATCAAGACGAGTCGGCGAAACGGTGGCGAGAGTAAGAGAGCTTGACAGTATCAGAAATTTTCTGACAGGCACTCCGCTTTCCTCAATGATAGATTTTATTTTCATAATCGTATACATAGTAGTATTGTTTTTCTACAGCAAAATGCTGACAGTTATCGTCCTCTGCTCTATACCCGTTTACGCAGTACTTTCGGCTATAGTTACTCCCCTTTTCAAAAAAAGACTGGACGAAAAGTTTGAAACGGGAGCGAACACTCAGTCCTTTTTGGTTGAATCCATAACGGGAGTGCAGACCGTAAAATCCTATGCCTTAGAGCCAAAGTTCGAGAAAAAATGGGGCGATTTGCAATCCGATTACGTAAAGGCAAGCTACAAAACCTCTATGGTTTCCGCAACCGCCGGAACGACCGGACAGTTTATTCAGAAGGTATTCGACCTGTTGATTCTGTTTTTCGGCGCAAAAGCGGTAATGGACGGTAATTTTACAGTGGGGCAGCTTGTGGCGTTTCGAATGCTTTCCGGCAGAGTAAGCGGTCCTGTTTTAAGACTGGTACAGCTTTGGCAGGAATATCAGCAGGCGTCGCTTTCAGTAAAAAGAATCGGCGATATTTTTAATACAGCCCCTGAACCGATTCTAAACGCAAATCAGACTGCTATGCCCGGCGTTCAGGGTAAAATTATATTCGATCAGGTGCATTTCAGATACAATCCGCAGGGCGGAGAGGTTATCAAGGGAATGAGCTTTGAAATAGAGCCTGACACCATTGTAGGAGTTGTAGGCAGAAGCGGTTCGGGAAAGAGCACCATTTCAAAGCTGATTCAAAGACTTTATTTGCCGGAGGGCGGTAAAATATCCATAGACGGTATGGATATTTCACTTGTGAATCCCGCAATGCTCAGAAAGCAGATCGGAGTAGTATTGCAGGAAAACTTTATGTTCAACGGAACCGTCGCGGAAAATATTTCAATTCACTGTCCAACAGCAAGTATGGAGCAGATCATTCATTCTGCAAAAATAGCGGGCGCGCATGATTTTATCCTTGAACTTCCTAACGGCTATGAAACGATTATCGGCGAGAAAGGCATGGGACTTTCCGGAGGTCAGAAGCAAAGAGTCGCTATTGCGAGAGCAATACTTAACAATCCCAGAATACTTATATTTGACGAGGCTACGTCTGCTCTTGACTATGAATCCGAGAGTATAATTCAGAATAACCTTAAAGAAATATGCAAAGGAAGAACAGTGCTTATTATTGCTCACAGGCTTTCAACGTTAAAGGACGCGCAGAAAATCATGGTGATTGATAAGGGCAATCTTGTGGAATACGATACTCATGAGAATCTGATGAAACGGGAAGGGCTGTATCATTATTTGTATAACCAGCAGAAAAGGGGCGATATTGATGGATAATAAGCTGACGGAATACGTATTGAAGCACAGCAAAAGCAAGGATAAGGAGCTGAAGTATGATTTTATGCCGTCCTTGCTTGAAATTATTGAACGCCCTGCCCATAAAGCGGGAACGGTAATAATACTCGGAGTTTTTACGCTTATGATCGCGGCAGTCATTTGGGCTTGCCTTTCGAAAATAGACGTGGTAGTTACTGCCGGCGGAAGCGTTCAGCCATCAGGAAATGTAAACGTGGTGCAGGCCTATTCAGGCGGAACAGTAAAGTCAATAAACGCTGCCGAAGGAGAATATGTGAAAAAGGGAGACGTTCTGATAGAGCTTGATACGGAATCCCTTGATATTGATACAAACCAGCTTAACAGTCAGAAAGAAATTCTTGAAGCACAGCGGAAAATATATACAAAGATTAAAAACGGCGACGATATTTCAAAGGTTAAAATTGAAGATTACGAAGCTGAGCTTAAACCGTATATTCAGTCAATTCTGGACGCAGACGCAAGCTATAATAACACTCTTGACAGTCTTAAGAAAGATAAGGAAAACGCCGATTTAAATCATCAGATTTCACAGCTGCAGCTTGAAGAATACGAAGAAAGCGGAACAAGCCGTCAGGCTGAAATGCAGGAGCTTATAGTAAAGCAGAACGAGCTTGCGCTGAAACAGTCGGAAACAAAAATAAAGGATACAAAAACCCAGTACAGCGCACAGATCAATTCAAAGCTTTCGGAGATAAGCGGTCAGCTTGACGAAATAGAAACCAACCTTGAAAAATACGCCTTGTCTAAGGATTATCAGTATATAACGGCGCCTGTAAGCGGATATATAAACAGCGTAAATGTGAACACCGTCGGAGCGGCGGTAACGAACGCACAGGAGCTTGTAACGATAGTACCTGATAATATGCCTGTTGAAATGGTGTGCTATGTAAAGAATATGGATATTGCCGACATAGAAATCGGAATGGAAGCGGAAATCAAGCTGGAGGCGTACCCGTATAACAAGTACGGAACGGTAAAGGGAAAGGTGAAATATATCAGTCCCAGCGCGTTTGTCAGCGAGCAGACGGGCAGCGTTTATCTTGTGAAGCTTGAAATTACAGATAAAAATGATGAGATAGATGTGATTTCAGGATTGTCCGGAAGCGTGGAAATAAAGACGGATAAGAGAACGGTTATGGATTACTTCTTAGAGCCTATTAAAAAAGGCTTCGGGGAAGCTCTGAGGGAGAAATAGTTTTGAAATTGACACCTCCCCCCTATCACAGTGAAATGGGAAAGTTAATAAGAAAAAGGAATATATATAAATACAAAGAGAAGTGTATAGATTAATATTCAAAACGGAACGTGTAAAAGCGTTCCGCTTTTTTTGTCTGCGAATTTATTAATTGTTTCATAAATATCAACTGCCAAACTACGCCATAGCGTAACTTCAGGCTGGCATATTAATGTTTAATAAATAATTTATACTATTTAAGCACACTTTTCGAAATATATATAAAAACATAGATAATTTAGTGATATAATAAAAATTAGAAAAAGCAACCAATAAAACCAAAGAGTAAACAAGCTTTTAAGGCGTGTTTAGCTCAAACTCTGTTGTGCTTTAAAGGCAGAACGGAGTTTTTTTATGCTCATTTTTAAGTGGCAGTGCTTTGTCGCCGGATATCCTTAAGCCTTCGTTTGATTCGAAACAAGAAAATCAAAACGGAGGAATTGAAATGAAAAGGACGGAATTTAAAAAAATTGATATGAAGCTTGTTAAAGAGATCATCAGTAAAAAAGGGTTTTACTATTTTTCACTGGACAGGGTTTATGAAAGATTTTGCGGTGCAAACTACATAATCGTTACCGACGATCCACATTTTAAAGAGCGGCATCCGAGGTTTGCAAAAGAAATTATTATGACTCCGGCACAGTTTGAGCTGTACGCCGCAGAGTACAATGACCGAATCGCATATGACGACAGAGAACGAAAAAGAATACTTAAAAAAGAAGAAAGACTTTTGAATGAAGCTGAGCTTACAGCTGATGACACTGTGGAAAACCAGGTTATGCGTAAGCTTCAGAACGAGCAGATATATTCAGCTGTGAAAAACCTGACCGATAAGCAGAAAAAACGCGTCATTCGCTATTTTTACTATGGTTTGACCGAACGTAAAATAGCAGAGATTGAGAACGTATCGTACAAACAAATACGGAAGTCAATAGAGCAGGCGAAAAAGAAAATAAAAAAATTTCTAAAATAGGGGTCTCAAAACGCCCCTCCCATTCCCTTAATAAGTAGAGGGGCAAAAAAGCCTCCTACGGAACCTTGAAAACAGAATAGCAGTACCGGAAATACTTTAATCCTGCGGGCGGTATAAAATCTCGTCAGCCAGGGAAGCCATACGCCTGCGGTAAATATGAAGCTTCAAAATCCGAAACAGCTTTTCGGAACGGCAATGAAACGCAGGAGGATAATGATACTTCCGTCCAGTCACAGCGCCCCTTGACCGGGGAATCAAGCAATGAGGGCGGCTCTGTGAGAACCACAGAGGGATGAGATTTCCATGAGATCGATAAGCTGTCGATCGTTTCCGGTATTCCGAACGTGATCGGATAAAACGCTTTTTAAAGCGTTGGATAAATTTCACGATAAATCGTCTGATGCAACGAATCAGACGAAGGCAAAACGATAAAAGCTTGTCCGCGCCGTAATCATGTTTATTCCATAAAGGAAAGCGGATGTAAAGGACGGCGCGGATATAGCTTAAGTGCGGGAAATTCCCGCGCTTAAGCTATATAAACGACAGAAAGAGCTGATTAAATGAGTAATGTTTCTAAGGATAAAAGACGCAGAGAGGAATACGGCTGGCAGCCTATGGCCGGCGACGGATCAGGTATTTCGCTGAACGTTCCCTGCGTCAGATTACCGGATGATCATAAATGCAAGGGCTGCGTATGGTACAGCAGGGATACCGACGTTCTGTATTGTCCGTTTGCCAGATGCATAAGGAAAGACCAGCTATAAAAAGTCAATACCCAAAATGAAAAAATCAAGATAAATTTTTAGGATTTTTCGTAGGGGTTGGCAAATAAGGTCTGTTCTCTTTGAGAATAACAAAAATAATATTACAAAGCTTGCGAGCAACACCTCCGACAGCAGTGAGATGGTGCTTGCCTCTGGCTCTGAGAGATTGATAATATTCAGATAAAACGGGGTCGCAGAAAGCGGCACGCTGTGCGGCAAGCCAGATAGCTCTGCGCAGATAAGGTGAACCACGCTTGGAGATTTTGTTTTTAGTTCCTGAAAACTCTCCCGATTGTTTAACGGTAACGTCAAGTCCTGCAAAGGCAACAAGCTGATTAGGACGTTCAAAGCGGTTGATATCGCCGATCTCACTGACGATGATTGCACCAAGAACATCACCGATACCGGTGATAGTGGTTATGTATTGATTGGTTTCGTGAAGAAGATTTGAAATCTGTTCTTCAAGCTCAGAAAGCTGATTTTCAAGGAAAACAACCTGCTGCATAAGCTGCTTGATCTGAAAAGAAAAAGCGTCTTTTGCAAAGGCGATACCAAAGGTGTTTTTAGCAGCAGCTTTGAGTTCTTCAGCCTTCTCTTTGCCAAATTTACCGTGACTTGCTTTGTTCAAAATGTTGGTAAGCTTTCTTGTGGAAATTGCAAGCATATCTTCAGGTGTTGGGCAGTTCAGAAGCAACTCGGTTGATGAGCTTCCGAATGTATCTGAAAACAGCTTGTCATACTCGGGGAATACTTGGTCAAGCAATGCAATTACACGTCTTTTGCAGTCGCCGCAGGCGTCCACAAGTGCAAGACGATAGCGTGAAAGCTGTCTTAATGCAATGATATTTTCCTCAGAAAGCGAGGTTGCGGAATATTCTCCGAAACGCATAATCTGAGCGATGATATATGAATCCTTAGAGTCGTTCTTGGTCTGACGAATATACATTTTTCTGAAAGCTTCGGACTGAATAGGGTTGATAACCTTGACAGTATATCCAAGCTCAAGGAAAAAAGCATATACGGAAAGCCAGTAGTGACCAGTTGCTTCCATTCCGATGATAACATCGTCAGGAGCAATTTCAAATTTTTCAAAAACAGCAAGGATTTTTCCACAGCCTTGCTTGTCGTTGGAGAAGGGGATGCTGTCAAGCAGAGTTTTGCCGTTTATGTCGATGACGGAAGCCTCGTGCTTGTATTTAGCGATGTCAATTCCGCAATAAAACATTGTGATACACCTCGTAAAATTTTGTTACAGCAAAGGTTATCCTCTGTATTTTACGGAAATACAACCTCGTTAGATATTCAGCACTTAAATGCTATCCAGCTCATTCGCATCTGTCCGTAAAGCAGAGGCGCTACTCTTTCAAAGGAAGCCTTGCTTCAAGGAAGCGAACAGCGCCCTCTGACTGTACAGATTTATTATCTCACATTTCTGTGTGATAAACAAGAGGTTTCATAGGGGTTCTCTTTAAATTACCCTTAAATTTATTATACGAGGAAGCGATAAAAATGCTGATTAAGCGGGGAGATATATTCTATGCGGATCTAAGTCCCATCATAGGTTCAGAGCAGGACGGAATACGTCCCGTTCTGGTTATACAGAACGATACAGGAAATAAATACAGTCCTACCGTTATAACGGTACCCATATCATCCAAAAAGAAAAACAGCCTTCCGGTCCATGTTCCTCTTTCGGGAACGGAAGTACTGCCGAAGGAATCAATGATCCTGACGGAGCAGATAAGGACGTTAGACCGAAGACGGCTGAAAAAATACTTGGGTTCTCTGGATAATGAGATAATGGATAAGGTCAATGAAGCGCTGAAAATAAGCATGGGGGTTGAAGATAATGAATAAATACGGTCAGGCGGAGTACGCCGCGGAAATTTTAAAACAGATAACGGAAAAAATGCTCTCGGCAGGTATTATTACAGACGAGCAGAAAAAGCGTCTCGATAAGCTTAACACTGAAGATTGCTATAGTCGTTTCTGCACAGTATTGGCGGCTTGAATTTGTCAGGTTTGATGATACCATTCAACAAAAAAGTGTGGTATTCTTGTTGGTAAAAAGAATAAAGGAGTGAGGAAAATGCCTGCGGTTACAGTGATACAGCCGACATTGACAGAAGAAAAAACAGCAAAAATACGCTGTGCCGCCTATTGCAGAGTAAGTTCTGACAGCGAGGATCAGCTTAATTCCTTTATGGCGCAGACAAGGTACTACAGTCAGCTTTTTGAGGATTCAGAAGCGGAAGAGCTCATCGACATATATGCCGACGAAGGGATCACAGGCACCCGTGAGGACAAGCGCGGCGAGTTTAAGCGGATGATGAAGGACTGCCGCAGAGGTAAGATAGACAGGATCTATACGAAATCTATCAGCAGATTTGCCCGTAATACAAAAGACTGTCTGAAAAATGTAAGAGAACTGAAATCCCTTGGAATAACGATATTTTTTGAAAAAGAAAATATCGATACCGCAAAGATGACCGATGAAATGATGATAACCATTATGGGCGGTCTTGCGCAGGAGGAATCGACTTCGATCTCGCAGAACTTACGTTGGGGAATAAAAAAGCGAATGGAAAACGGCACAATAAAAATGTGTACTCCGCTTTTCGGGTACGACCTTGTAAACGGAGAGTTAGCTTTAAATTCCCAAGAAGCCGAAATAGTCCGGCAGGTATTTGATTGCTATCTGAACGGCAGCGGCACTGCAAAAATAGCTAAAACGCTAAATAGTTTAAACGTCCAAAGGAAAGGCAAACCATGTCATTGGACTGCGGGTACAGTTAAACTAATGCTTACAAATGAAAAATATATCGGAGATCAGCTCTTTCAGAAATATTATACAACGGTTACGCTTCCATTCAGACATATACTGAACAAAGGCGAATGTGAGCAATACTATTATTCCAAAAAACATGAACCGATAATTTCAAGAGAAGATTTTGATAAGGTTCAAGCACTAATAAAACAGAGAAGCAAATATTTTGGAAATACAGAATTTAAGCAATATCCGTTAAGCATGAAAGTATTCTGCGGTAACTGCGGGAAATTGTTTAAGCGTATAAAAATCAGAGGAAAAATATATTGGGTATGCCGTACTCATAATAACAGGGCAAAAGATTGTACGAATAAGGCAATAGTTCAGGAATTGATTTACGATTCATTCATCAGACTATATAACAAGCTGTATTTCAATTACAAAGAGATACTTCTCCCCTTACATACCGCTCTTCAGAATCTTAAGCTCAGAAAGTTCAGCGGTCAGGCTCAGGTAATGGAAGTCCGCAAGGAGATCGCAAAGCTTCGGGAGCAGTCTCATGTTCTCGCGCGGCTGAAAACAAAAGGATTTCTGGACGAGGCAAAATACATTGAGCAGACTGCGGAGCTTACAGCTAAAATCAATAAACTGCAAACGGAGCTGAAAAAGCTTACACGTTCCGACAATGAGGATGAAACGCTTAATCAGATTGAAATGCTGATCGACTTTTTTGAAAAGCAAGATGATCCTATAACTAAGTTTGAAGAATCGGAATTTGAAAGCATTGTTGATAAGATTGTTGTCATAAATCAGCATGAACTGGAATTTCACTTGATCGGTGGATTGAAGTTTAAAGAAAAAATATAGACCGCATTGACAATTTAGCGTAATTGTGATAAAATATATTCAGGAGGCGATGATTATGGATATGAATATGATCAGACCTGTTTCGGATTTAAGAAACAATTTTGCCGATATTTCAAAGACCGTTCACGAAACCGCACAGCCTGTTTTCCTTACAAAAAACGGTTACGGCGATATGGTAGTTATGAGTATGGAAGCGTTTGAGAAAATGCATTTTGAAAGCGACGTATATTTCAAGCTTGCCGAAGCTGAAAGAGAAGCTGAGGAAACCGGCGAGCGCTTTTCTTCAAAGGATGTTTTAAACGCAATGAAAGCGGCGGCGAGAAAAGAATAATGTATACGATCGAGTATTTACCGATAGCAGGACGCGATATGGTTGACATTGCAAAATATATCGGCGTAAAGCTTGAAAATCCCGAAGCCGCTGAAAGACTGGCTGAGAAAATGATTGAAGCTGCCGAAAAGCTGACGGATATGCCGTATAAGTGTCCGGTGTATATTCCTGTAAAACCGCTGAGGCATGAATACCGCAAGCTCATAGTTCAGAATTATATCATGTTTTATTGGGTCGACGAGGATAAAAAACTCATAACAATAGCAAGGGTTGTTTACTCCGGAAGAGATTATGAAAACCTATTATAACGAAATGCCTTATGATAAAAAATCGTAAGGCATTTTTGTTGATATTGGTACTGGATTTCCGCAGAGCCTTGTGGTATTCTATTGATTGAAAGGAGTGAAATCAATGCCCAAAAACAGAGTTATCCCGTTTGGTTACTGTATGAGAAACGGAGAAATAACCGCCGAACCGAAAGAAGTCTATGCCGTATCAACGATTTTCAGCGAATATCTGAAAGGCGGCAGCTTGCTTCAAATAGCAAAGCTGATGGAGTCTGAAAAAATCAGATATACCGCCGATTCTGATAAATGGAACAAAAACATGGTCAAGCGTATAATAGAAAATGAGAAATATTTAGGTAACGATAAATATCCGCAGATAATTGACGAAAATATTTTTAAGCAGGCAAATGAAAAACGGGTACGGAAAGCCGCTGCGCTTAATCTGATATGTGATGATTTAAAAGAAATCAGAAAAATCACATACTGCGCCGAATGTGGTCAAAGACTTTCACGAATCGGGGGTAATTCAAAATATGAAAAATGGGATTGCAAAAATCCCTGCTGCTTTAAATTTGAATATCGGCTGACGGATCAGATGATAAACGGAGCTTTATTAACTGCTCTGAACTCTGCTATTGCAAATCCAAGCTTAATAGAATGCGAGAGCGAAATCAGCGCCTACTCCCCCACTTCCGATATTCTTCGTCAGCAGAATGAGATCAGCCGGATGACAGATTCCCCACAGGTGGATTTTGAAAAAGTCAAGGCGGAGATTTTCAGACTGGCTGAAATAAAATACGAGCGCTGTACATACAGCGATAAACCGCAGAAAACAGCGAAACTCATATCCTTACTTAAAAATCATAATCAACTGAATACACTGGATATCGGCTTATTTAAGTCTTGTATAAACAAGATTTTGATAAGCCGTTTCTGTACTATAGAGGTCGAGTTTATCAATGGAATAAAAATAAAAAATACCATTAGGAGGGAAAATGATGAATACAGCGCCGAATGTCAGAATAATACCTGCGAAAACGCAGACAGCGGAAAACCGTGATAAATATCACCAATTAAGAGTTGCCGCATACTGCCGTGTTTCCACCGAGCAGGAGGAACAGCAGAACAGCTATCAGGTGCAGATCGCATACTACACCGATTTGATTAACAGAAAAAAAGAATGGACTCTGGCCGGAATTTTTGCCGACGAAGGGATCAGCGGTACTCAGACAAAGAAAAGAACGGAGTTCAACCGCATGATCCGTATGTGCAGAAATAAAAAAATTGATCTGGTGATCACCAAATCAATATCAAGATTCGCCCGAAATACAGTTGACTGCCTTCAATATGTCAGACAGCTGAAAGACCTTGGAATCGGAGTAATATTTGAAAAGGAAAACATAAATACTCTGACCATGACTTCGGAATTTATGATAGCTCTGTACGGCAGCTTCGCTCAGGCGGAATCGGAATCAATAAGTAAAAACGTTAGCTGGGGTAAAGAAAAAGCGTACCGTAACGGTAAAGTTCCGTTTCAGTACAAGCATCTGCTGGGGTATAAAAAAGGAGCTGACGGAAAGCCGGAGATAGTTCCCGATGAAGCTGAAACGGTGAGAGCTATATACGATCTCTTCCTTGACGGCTTCAGCATGACCGATATTGCCAATAAGCTGACGCTTTCGGGCAGAAAAACAGCTCACGGAAATACGGAATGGCACAGGGAGATAGTAAGGTCGATACTCAGAAATGAAAAATATGCTGGCGACGCTTTAATGCAGAAAACCTTTACCGTTGACTGTATCACTCACAAGGTAATGAAAAATAACGGAGAGAGGCCCATGTACCTTGTGACCGACCACCACTCCCCAATCGTAGACAGAGATACCTTTAACCGTGTTCAGCAGGAGCTTGCAAGACGTAATTCCAAACGGAAG
Source organism: Ruminococcus sporogenes (assembly GCF_054655175.1). NCBI lineage: Bacteria > Bacillati > Bacillota > Clostridia > Eubacteriales > Oscillospiraceae > Ruminococcus > Ruminococcus sporogenes. The sequence goes on from NZ_BAAHOA010000003.1 coordinate 460,187, forward strand.
ATTTCGGATAAAACAATCACGGAACAAGGCAAGTACAGCAGCAAATATGCGCTTTCCGAGCTTCTCATCTGCGGAAGCTGCGGAACTCCGTACAGACGGCAGATATGGAAGTCAAACGGTAACAGATACGCTGTATGGCGGTGCATAAGCCGACTTGAACACGGAAAAAGATACTGTACGAACTCGCCTACTTTAAATGAAACAGTTCTGGAAAAAGCTATTCTGAATGCGGTAAACGAGTATTTCGGCTGCCGGGATGAGATAGCAGAAATACTTAAAGCCAATATCGGCAGCGTCTTGGAATATCAGGGGCAGGATGAGATAATATCGATAGAAAACCGCTTAAAGGAAATCGATCGGTCGAGAAACGATCTGATCGGGCTTATAGCTTCCGGCGGCTGCGACGAGGATAAGCTGGATGCCGAATTCGCAAAGCTTTACCAAGAAGAACAAAGCCTTAAGGAACAGAAAGATGACTTAAAAGAAAAAATGCGTTTATCAGCCGATACGCAGGATAAAATCGATTCGGCTATGGATATGATAAAGGGTGAAAGCTTAAGGCTTGAATTTTTTGATAACGTCATAATCCGAAAGCTTGTAGAATGCATTAAGGTTAAAAGCAAGACGGAGCTGCTCATAATTTTCAAAGGCGGAGTCGAGGTTAAGGCAGAGATGAGATAAGAATATCGGAATAATTTTCCTCTTGAAAAACCTAGTTTGTTGATATATAATTAAAACATAGTTAAAACTAATTCAATAAAAAACGGATATCCGAAAAGATACCCGTCGAAAGATGTCGTAAAATAAATCGTTTTACGAAATTCACAAACAGGCATAGAACAGCGCTAACACGCCAGCCGATTGACGTATTTGCGTTTTAATTTTTCCGAGGAATGGACATAAGTATTGAGTGTAATTTTGACGTCGCTGTGACCGAGCAGCTCGCTTAAAGTCTTAATATCAAACTGCTTTTCCACGCACATTGTAGCATAGGTATGGCGCAGAGCATGGAATGATATATCGGATATTTTACATACCGCAAGAATTTTCTTAAATTTATGCTGTAATGTTCTTGGCTCGGTCGGTTTTTCCCTGCCGGAAAGAATAAAAATATCAGGCTTCTGCCTGAACTTTTTCAGCATTTCAATAATAAATAAGGCGGGAACAACGAGCAATGCCAACTCAGGAGCCAGCGGAACGTCTAACCCCAATACCGGAGCAGCTTCGGCTGCGGCAGCGGGAATAATCTTATTATCAGCAATCGGCGTTATCGCATCAAGAAAGAAGTAACCTCCTTTACATCTTCATGGTTTATTTCACTGCTTCCGACTTAACTTTAGCGCTGAAAGCAAAAACAAGGGTACAGTTATCTGTACCCTTGTTTCATTAACTTCGGCTCCACTGGGACCGAAGTAAAATTTACTTTTATAAAGCTTGCAATGATTGGCATAGTATGATATAATGAAGTTAGAAAAAGGACGGAAAACAGACGTAACGGAGGCTGATACCAATGGGCAGAAACATAGTAAAAGCAAAGCTGGATATAATATTCAAGACGATGTTTTCAAAATCGGAAAACGAGGATATATTGCATAGTTTTTTATCGACTATGCTTGAACTGCCATATGATTCGATAAAAGAGATAGTGATTCAGAACTCCGAAATACTGCCGGAAACGATAACTGGGAAATTCAGCAGACTTGATCTGAAAATGCAAGTGGACGATAAATTGGTCAATGTGGAAATGCAGATAAAGAACGAGCCTGACTTCAACGACCGCGTATTGTATTACTGGTCTAAGCTGTACAGCGGCGATCTGAAAAGCGGAGACGAATACGGCGATCTGAAGCAGAGCATATCGATCAATATAATAAACTTCAATATGTTTGAATGTCCCGAATTTCATTCATGCTTCAAGGTACTGGAAGTAAACAGGCACGAGCTGCTGACGGATAAGTGCGCGATACACTTTTTTGAGCTTAAAAAGATAAACAAAAAGGTAAATAAGAATAACCGCATGGAGCTTTGGCTTCAACTGATAAACGCGGAGAGCGAGGAGGAATTGGAAATGCTGAGACAGACAAATGTGCCGGAGATACAGAAAGCGGTAATGGTAATACACCAGATGAGCGAGGATGAGAAGATACAGGAGCTTGCGAGATTAAGAGAAAAGGCTCTGCATGATGAAGCCAGCGCGTTAGGTCATGCAAGACGTGAGGGCGAGCAGATCGGCATGGAAAAAGGCATAGAAAAAGGTAAAGAAGAAGAAAGAGCCAATATCGCAGCAAGGTTAAAAGAGCTTGGCTTGTCAGACGATATGATAAAAGCCGCTCTTAATAAATAACAAAAATAATAAGGATACAGCTAAAATAAACGCTGTATCCTTAATTTTACCCAAATTATCTTTTCCCCTCAACAAACCATCTCGGATCCTCATAATACAAATAGGACTGCCGACCTGAAATGCGGCAGGTATACCTCATTCCGATACCTACCGCTTTAAGACTGGCGGCTCTGCGTTTGTCAAGGATTCTATCTATCTCATAAACCGTACCGTCCTCCCATGTTACGGAAAGCGGAGTAATGTTACCCTCAACGTCAAACCGCGCCGTTACCTCAACATAAACCTTTCTTGCCATATCGTCACCGTAATTAGTATTACTTTTTACGGAATGGATATACTACTAAAAAAGGAGATGTTCAATATGGCAGTATCGCACAGAGGAGCAATTTCATTCGGCTTGGTTCATATTCCCGTAGGACTGTATACAGCCACACAGGATAACGATATACATTTTAATCAGCTTTGCAGAGAGGACGGCAGCAGAGTAAAGTACAAAAAGGTCTGCGCTTCCTGCGGCAAGGAGGTATCGTCAAAGGATATTGTAAAGGGCTTTGAATACGACAAGGACAAATTTGTCATTATGTCTGACGAGGATTTTGAAAAAGCCAAGTCCGAAAAGGATAAAACCATTCACATTCTGCATTTTACAGAATTAAATTCCATACGTCCGATTTATTATGATAAAACCTATCACGCGGTTCCGGAAGCCGGAGGCGATAAGGCGTTTGAGCTGCTTCGTAAGGCTATGAAGGACGAAAACAAGGTTGCTATCGCCAAAACCGTTATGGGTACCAAGGAAAAGCTTTTAACTTTGATTCCTACCGATAACGGCATACTCATTGAAACAATGTTTTTCGCAGACGAGGTAAAGCAGGCGCCTAAAGAGCCCGCGCACCCCGACATAAGCGAGGCGGAGCTTACAATGGCGAAAACCCTGATCAATTCAATGGTTAAGGACTTTGAACCGAATTTGTATAAGGACGAGTATCAGGTAAAACTGCGTGAAATAATCGAGCAGAAAATTGCCGGAAAAGATATCGTCGCTTCATCTCCGGAAATCAAGGTAACGGCTATTGATATTATGGAAGCCTTAAAGCAAAGTCTCGAGCAGATAGGCGCTAAAAAATGACCGATATATGGGAAACTAAAGATATCAATCCAATGTTAATCGGAGCGGAGGGAGAGCCCTTTGACAGCGAGGAATATATCTATGAACTATATGATGAAAACAAAAAGCGGCGGAATGCGTCAGCCTGTTTTCAAAGGGTTAAGAGAGGATAAAGCGCCGGAGGATTGTGTAACGAATAAAAGGGTTGAAAAATAGAATAATAAAGAAATACAATAAAATCAGGAGGAACAATTATGTTTGGACTTACCCCATATGAAAGAAATGATTTGTGGAATCCGTTCAGGGAATTTGAAAAGGACTTTTTCAAGGACTTTTCTTCAGTAAACCGCTGCCGTACAGATATCAGGGACGAGGACGGAAAATATATTCTGGAATGTGAAATGCCCGGTTTTAATAAGGAGGACATAAAAATTGACGTAAACGGAAGCGTTCTTACCCTGTGTGCAGAGCATAAGTCAGAAAACGATGAGAAGAATAAAAACGGAGAATATATCCGCAGAGAAAGAAGCTACGGCTCATATTGCAGAAGCTTTGATATATCAAATATAGATGAAAGCGCGATTGAAGCGGAGTATACAAACGGCGTTTTAAAGGTTACGCTGCCTAAAAAAGCTGAGCAGCAGCCGGAAATAAAGAGAATAGAAATAAAGTAAGCAAACGGAGCGATGGCATTCTCTGTTTTTTGACTTTTGAACTGCTGTAAAACAAAATATTACCGTTACAGGCGTATGGAACGAATGGACTCCATACGCCTTTTCTCTTACACGAAATCAAACAGGAGGTAACTCAAATATTATCTATTAGTTGGGGCGTGAAGATTCGTAAGCTTTGCAAGAAATTTGTACAGAGGAAATATTTGTTTTCGCTTAATGGCAGATTGCATAAAAACAACATAGTAAAATATATAAATTTGTAGAAAATGTATTGCAAATGCTCTTTGTTTGGCAATATGTATTGTAATTAACAGAAGCGTGGTGTATAATGGTTGTTAAGAAAGATAATTGGATATTAATATGTGTCAACAAGGGAAAATGATTATTATTTCTTAAGTAAAAAACTATTATTTGGAAGGTAATATGATGATTTTATCGGATAACGAAACGAAAGTTGATATGTTAAATAGTAGAGCAATTGCTAAAACAATTGCTAATATAATTCAGGATTGTGATGATCGGCCAATTTCTATTGGTGTTCACGGCGACTGGGGTGCGGGTAAATCTTCTGTTTTGGCAATGGTCGAAGATGAACTTAGTTCAGAAGATAAAAAAGAAGATAGAATCGTGTGTATTCGTTTTAATGGTTGGCAGCATCAAGGTTTTGAAGATGCAAAAATAGCTTTAATGAGTGCTATTGTTTCTGAATTATCTTCAAATATAACGATATCAGAAGAAGCAGAAGATATATTACAAAAACTATGGAAAAATATAAATTGGTTTTCTGTTGTAAAGACAGCGGGCAGTGCTGCTTTTTCTCTCGCAACAGGTCTACCGCCAATTGGATTACTAAACACTCTAAAAGATAAATTAAAAAGTACGATTTCAAGTGAAAATAAGATAAATAGCGTATTAGACAGTATAGAAAGTTATATGACTGATGCAAAGGTTTTTGAAGATGTATCTCTGAATAAGGAATTTTCTGAATTTCAAAAATCATTTGAGGAGTTATTAAAAAAATCAAAAATAGATAAGTTGGTTATCTTAATTGATGACTTAGACAGATGCCTCCCTAAAGTAACTATTGAAACTTTAGAAGCAGCTCGCTTGTTTATGTTTACAAAATATACAGCTTTTGTTATAGCTGCTGACGAAGCAATGATTGAATATGCTGTTCACAGTCATTTTCCCAATTTGCCAACAGATAATGATAATAGTGATGATTATTCAAAGCGTTACCTTGAAAAGCTTATTCAAGTTCCATTTAAAATTCCTGCTCTTGGAAAAGTAGAATCAGAGATGTACATTACTCTTTTAATGATAAGTTCTCAAATAACAGATAATAACAAAGAGTTCAATGCTTTACTTGAAGTAACAATTAATAAAATGAAAAAGCCATGGGAGAATTCCGGATTTAGTGAAGAAGAATTGCGAAATACATTGGAATCAAATTATGATTCACTCGTTGAAAAAATATCTGTAGCAAATCAAATTTCAGATATTTTATCAGGAAACACTCAGGGTAATCCTCGAAAAATCAAGCGGTTTATCAATATGTTGTTGTTGCGTAAACAAATGGCAGATGCTCGTGGTTTCGGGGATTCAATTCGGATTCCAATCCTGGCTAAATTGATGCTTGCAGAATATTATTTTCCAAATCAATATAAAGAAATTGCCACACTTACTAATGATTATGGTCAATGTCATTTATTAATTGAATTTGAAAAACAATTGACAACCAACGATTCAAAATCAAATGATGAATCTGATCATGATGCTATTGTCATGTTAGCTCCAAGAAATGGACAAATGCAGGAAACACCCAAAATAGACGAACATATTGAACGTTGGAAAAAAGATAGGTCTTTTTCCAAATGGGTTATAAGTGAACCTACATTAAAAGATGTCGATTTACGCCCATATTTCTTTGCATGCAAAGAGCGGGAAGACTTTTTCTTTGAACAGATAAAATCTGAGCAGTTGAGAGAATTAGTATATGTATTGATGAGCGGTAAAATGGCGATTGCTGGCAAAAACGATGAGATTAAAAATTTGTCAAATGATGAGGCTCGATTGGTATTTAACCAGTTGAAAACGAAAGTAAAAAAGATTCCAGATACATCTATGCAACCTAATGGAATTAATGGGATACGAATCCTTGTAGAACATCACAAAGAACTTGAAAATAGTTTGTTAAGCTTTATTGAATCATTTCAAACAGATACAGTTGGTGCTTGGATTTGTGCAGGATGGAAAAATTGTATTACAACCGTTGAAGGCAAAGAAAGGCTTCGTAAATATATTAAAAAATTGAAAACAGCTGGTACAAAACTCACAAAAATAGCTGCAGAAACTGCATTAAAATGAGGTGAAGAATCATGGGAACATCAACAAGTAATCGAGGTCAAAACGGGAATACACCATTAGTACCATCTTGGCTGGATGACGATCTAAATGACATGCCGCAACAAGATTCTAAAATACCTGTAGATAATGAACAGTATGATGATACCCAGTCTTTTGATTCAAAGCGATTTACATCTCCTAGAAGTGATTTTACTCGCTACATAAATAGCGGTGGAAATAAAACTGACAGGCTGCATAAAGCTATTTCGTCATATGTGAGAAAATCAGCTGGCGGCTCCCAAAATGCAACAATACGCTTAGGCTCAGCACGAAGAAGTACGGCAAAATTAGTAAGCATTATGAGCGGTTTTGCTGGGGGCAATATTTCCGCTACAGCAAATAGGTTCAATCTTGGAGATATAATCGGGAAACCAGCTAAAGAAGTTTTTCTTCGAATCATGGACTTTGTTTGCCCGGATGGTGGGAGAACTGATGAGGGAATTGCAAGAAGTGCATATATAGATGCATTATCTACGATACCGGATTTAGAAAATAAACAAATCGAGTCACTATCTCCTTCAGAATTTCTTGCATTTACTGAAATATATATGGCAGATGTTGTACAACAAAAACTTCTTAATGATATTGCTAATAAGATGTTTTCGCTGCCAGACAATATATCTACTATTGAAAATATAGAAAACCAGATGAAGGAATTTATACAAAATGCTATTTCAGATTCTATTTCAAGGTTAAATGTTGATATTTGTAACATTAGTCAACAGCAAGCTCAAAATGTTGTAGATTCAATTTATAATACAACGTTTGATATAATGTCTTCGTATGAGGAGGAATAGTTTATGAGCAAATATAAACTGATTGGTAGCTATGATGACAATGCTGTTAATATGAAAAAAACAGGGAATACTGTAATTGCTCAAATACCCTTAAAAAATGAAAGCGAGCATTTAATATACATAGATAATATTCTTAATGATCTTAGAAAAAAAGAAATTTATCCTACAGAAGACGGATTTGATATTATTGAATTAGCAATACTGGTTTATCTTGCTGATACAAGAATTTCTCGAATCAAACATGCAGAAGATAGTTGGACAAGGGAAATTGCTATTGAACTTCCGGTTTTCAACTTAAACATTTGGACATCTGTAAAAAATCTATTCTCACAAATGTTGAATTTTCTTACAGGAGACCGTTGGGAAATTGAGTTTGTTAAACGTGAAAATGTCCTCTCCGAAAACAAAGAACGTAAAACTAGTTATGATGCCGTGTCGCTGTTTTCGGGCGGCATGGATAGCCTTATTGGAACAATTAATCATCTGGAACAAAATCATAAGATTGCTTTGGTAAGTCATGCAGGTGACGGATATACAAAGGATGCTCAAAAAGCTTTACTTGCTGAGTTCAAAAACAGATATTCCGATATAACACCAACATATTTTAATCTTTGGCTTTCCTTTGGCAAAGATATGTTGCTTGATGGAGATATAGAGAATTCAACAAGAAGTCGTTCGTTTTTATTTATATCTTTTGGTATTTTCATTCTTAGTGGATTGAAGGACAATAATGTTCTTCAAGTACCTGAAAATGGTCTTATAGCGCTTAATGTACCGCTTGATAATCTGCGTGTTGGATCTCATAGCACTAGAACCACACATCCATTCTATATGAATCTTTGGAATAAGGTATTATTAAGTTTAGAATTGCCATACTCAATAGTCAATCCATATTGGAATAAAACAAAAGGTGAAATGGCTGATGAATGTTTGAATAAGGATATTTTGTTGGAAACAATTCGAAAATCTACATCGTGTTCTTCACCACAAAAAGCTCGATGGTCTGGGCTGCCATCCCAGCATTGTGGATATTGTGTACCTTGTCTTATTCGTCGTGCAGCTATGCATAAAGCGTATAAATTTGAAAATGACCCAACAACTTACTCGGTAAACTCCGTTAAAGAAATTATCAATGCCCATTCTAAGCGTAAAGGAGAACAGCTTCGCTCGTTTCAAATAGCAATAAAGCGCCTTAAGGATAACCCAGACTTAAAAAGTATTCTTATTTACAAAGGTGGCAGACTTGATGGAGATGAAAAGTACATAAATCAGTTATCTAATGTTTATTATCGTGGCTTGATAGAAGTTGATAACTTTATTTCCGAATACTTGAAGCAAGAAGAACATAAAACTGATAAATAGATTTTTTAAGGATAATTGATATGATTTACGATTCACATTGTCATTTAGATTTGATGCCATCAATGATAGAGTTTGCTCAAAATGCCAAAAAAAGCAACATAAATATTTTAGCTGTAACAACCACGCCGAAAGCATATGAAAAAGAAATAGATTATTTTCATTCATATGAAAATATAAAGGTTGCGTTGGGATTACATCCCCAGCTAGTTTCTGAACGATACAATGAGCTACCTCTAGTTGAAAAATACATTGAAAATGCTGCTTACATTGGTGAAATAGGATTGGACTACAATCGTCAATTCTACTCCTCAAAAAATAAACAAATAGATGTTTTCGAGAATATAATCAAATGGTGCTCATCAAAAGGTGGAAAGGTGATTTCTATTCATTCTGTTTTTGCTGATAAAAATGTACTTGATATTCTTGAAAAGTATGATTGTACTAAGAATAATAAATGTATTCTTCACTGGTTTTCAGGTTCATTATCACAGTTGCATAGAGCCGTTAAAATGGGGTGTTATTTTTCGATAAATGAGATGATGACTCAATCAATAAACGGTCGTAAGTTAATATCGAATATTCCTATTGATAAAGTTTTGATTGAATCAGATGCACCTTTTATCAATAAAATAAACACGCTGCAGCAACTTGAATCAGCGCTACTTAAAGTCGAATTGTATTTAAGTACTATTGAAAATAATGGTTTGGAAATGATTCATTTAACTAGTAAATCACTATTTATATAAAGCTATGTATGTGAACTAAACACTTGTGAATTTTATGTAGATATAAAGCTAACAGTGTTTTAATTTACAATTTACTCTTAATTCACAACAACAGATTGGAGGACTATTATGACATATAGATATTATTTAGTTCGTAGAGCCATATATGAAAAGGATCCCACAAGTAAATTGAAAAAGTGCCGAAATTTAAAGGATATGAAGAGATTATTTAAACTGCCATACTGGATTATGATTTTTTTAGTTATGTGTTCTTTAATATTTATTGCTTTAATTTTAATATTGAAATTAAATAGTATGTTGATTTATATTTCCTATTTTATTATTATAATAGCTTCATTTGTTTTAGAAATACCTCGTGAAGATAAAATATATCATATGGAAGAGCGAAATAAAGAAATTCAAGTTAAAGAGAGTGAGTATGAAGACTATATAAATGATGTTAGAGAGCTTCTTACCAAATTAGGAATAAACACATGTGATAAGATTGGAAAACTTAAGGAGGAATGCGAAGAAATTTTAAACAAAAGAAACTCTAGGTTTTCAAATATAAATAATAGAATTATTGATATGCTAATAGGAGTTCCACTTGGTGCCTTGATAGCAAGTACTATATATGCTGACACAAAAACACAAAATGAGGGTATTGCTTTTATTCTATTTATAGGATCAATATTTCTTATAATCGTTCAAATTTCAAAAGTTTTGCAATATTACACAGATGCAAATTTTAAAGATAAATATCTTTTGGATGTTTTAAATGAACTAAGTTATTATAGTGATAAATAAGTAATCCTAATTGATGAACCTAACCCATCTGAATCTTTTAGTCCAATCTTACTTTTGGAGTTTGCTGGATTTTTGCTTATTTTTTAAATTGATTGATAACCTTCACGCAGTTTGAACCTTACAGTCCAAACTGCGTTGTCTTTTATGTTGAGAATCCAGTAAATAGTCTTTTCTTTATTTTGTATTATTAGGCAGAGTTCGCATTATAAAATAAAAAAGTTAAATTTCAAAAAGGAAAAAGTCAAAAACCTGAAATCCGAACCCTTTAGTCCACTTTTATCATTCATCTATTTTGTCAGTGCTTGACATATAGCACTGACAAAATAGATGAAAGTGCCAAAAAGCCCGTAGTTACGGGCTTTTTTGATACCCAAACGGTGAAAAAAAGAAGTTAAAAACCATAGATGAAAAAAGCCGAAAAACACCGTCTGAAAGGATTCGAACTCACGACATTTAAATATTTCAGAAGATTGAGGCATATTTGAGAAAGATAATCTCAGATATGCTCTTTGTAAATATAAAAAATAGTATACAAATTTTCAAGGACCGTTTTGTCTGATATCACGAAAGTGATGTTAAACAAAGCGGTCTTTTTTTATGCCCTGAAGGAGGCGACAGCAAAAGGCATATAGAAACCGCAAATAAATATAACGGAGGAATAAGAATGAAAAGACTGCATTTTAACAGTACGCTCAATCACAAGAGGGACGGTTACAATACCTATTATGTCAGCGTGGAAAAGGTCGTTACGCTTTACGGCAATGAATTTTTAAGGCTGAAAAACGATACCCTTGACGATAATTACTGGATCGCCAGGTATCATAAGCTGATGCGCATTGACATAAACGACATTGCCCATTGCGTTCTTTTTGTTGACAGCGAAAGCGGCGACGGAATACTTGTCGATTCCGAGGGCGCAAAATATGCCCGAAAGTCGCAGTTCATTCCCAACGCAAGAGCATTGCTCGAAAACAACGAGCTGACCGGAGCTGAAAGGAGAATACACGAAAGGCTTAAGGAGATCGCAGCAGATATCGCCGAAAAGACGCGTTACGGAGAAAGCCGTTTTGAGCCTGAGGAGGTCCTGACGAAAATAATAACCGACGATCTCAGAAGCAATATCATGCAGGCAGTCATAGAAATGCTCCGTGAAAGAGACGATATTCAGTCCGCGGAGATGATCGGACAGTCTGTTAAGGCGGAAGCCAAGCCGACGCATTCTCTGAAGCTTTACTGTCCGCTGGTAGTTATTGCGGAAGCCAAGCCGACGCATTCTCTGAAGCTTTACTGTCCGCTGGTAGTTATTAATGAGGATTGCGACAAGATTTCCTGTGAATTCGCCGTCGGCTGTGCGGACGAGATCAATGAATTCATTCAGGAGTTTTCATTACCGGAGGAAGAACGCCGCGGACTTATGGCGTACTATGACAAAGAAACGTCCGTATGCGAAAAGGTCTATTCAGCGTTTCCGTCGGTCGGAGAGGTAAACGGAGAGCTTATGGGAATTTTTGATTGTCAGATTTCCGGAGAGCTTACGGACAGCGAGCTTGAAGAGCTGCGAGGTTATCTTAAAGGTCAGGCAAGCGACGGCTGGGGCGAAGGTCTGGAGCAGCGTGAGATTGAAACCGGAAAACTGGGTAATATTTGCGTCAGCTTCTTTAATAACGGAGCAAGCTGGTCGCTGCAGACGGAGGAGGAAATGGAAATCAGCCGGAATGAAGAACCCGAAATGAATCTTAAAATGTAAAGGGAAAGCGGTCTTTTTGCGGATAAGGGAGGTGAAAATTTGTCAGGAAACTTTGACGGTATCAAAAGACGGAATTTCGGAATCGAAATAGAAATGACGGGACTGACCAGATGTCAGGCAGCAAAAGCGGCGGCAAAGACGCTCGGCGGACAGGTATCCCATAACGGAGGGTTTTACGATAAATATTCCGTAAGCGACAGCAAGGGCAGAAGCTGGTCGTTCGTATCGGATTCCAGTATTATCTGCAAAAACCGAAACGGCGAGGCGGCTTCCAGAGCCTACAGCGTGGAGCTTAATTCTCCTGTGCTGGAGTATGATGATATACCTCTGCTGCAGGAGGTGATCAGGGCTCTGCGGCATGCGGGAGGAATTACCGGATCCGCGTATAAATGCGGAACGCATATCCATATCTCAGCGGACGATTACACGCCCCGGCAGCTTAGAAATCTTGTAAATATATTCTCAAGCAAGGAGGATTACCTGTGGGACGCATTGCAGGTCTCGTCAGCCCGAGAGTGGTACTGCAAGAAAATCGACAGAAGTTTTGTGGAAAAACTAAATAAACGAAAGCCGGATACGATCGAGGAAATAAAAATGCTGTGGTATAACGGAAATATGTCGGAGGAGCATACCTATTACTCAGAAACAAGATACAGAGCGCTCAATCTTCATAGCTACTTTCAGCGCGGTCATTATGAGATCAGATGCTGCAACGCAAGCCTTCATGCCGGAGAGATCAGAAGCCAGATAGTCCTGGCTCTGGCAATAAGCAACGCGGCGGTTACAAGAAAGTTCTGCTCCCCTAATGTAAGCAGCAGCGACAATATGCGTTACAGCTTTCGGGTGTGGCTTCTGAATCTCGGACTCATAGGGGACGAATTCAAAAACTGCCGCGCTCACCTGTTAAAACGCCTTGCCGGAGATATAGCGTGGAGGCATCCGGAGGACGGTATAGCCGCAAGGGAAAGGCTTCGTCAGAAGCGTAGCGCTGAAAATGAGCAGAGCTGTGATGAAGAACCGGAGCAGTCGGAATGCGAAGGCGAGGAATTTGAAATTGCAATGTAGAAAGGAGCTCTTATGGAACAAAAACAATTGTATATAGCCTACGGCTCAAATATCAATCCTGAACAGATGGCGTATAGATGTCCCAATTCCAAAGCCGTAGGAACGTCAGTGATCAAGGATCATGAATTGGAATTCAGAAGTTACGCCACTATCGTGCCGAAAAAGGGCGCGAGCGTTCCCGTTGTGATCTGGGAGCTTGAAGAAAGCGATATTACCGCTCTGAACCGATACGAAGGCTACCCCCGGCAGTACAGACAGGAAAAAATGACGTTTGAGCTTGGCGGCAAAAAATACGAGGGCATGGCGTATCTTATGAATAACGGAGAGATATCTCCTCCTGCCCGGCAGTATTACGATATTATCCTGCAGGGCTACAGAGAATACGGTCTTGACGAAAGCTGTTTGCAGACCGCTCTGGAAAACTCGATTCAGCATGAAATTGACGAGAATTTGAACGATGACTTTCAGATAACTATAGGAGGCGGCTGAATATGCAGTATAAGGGCTATTATGTAAAAATAACCCCCGGCCAAAGCCTGATAAGGGAAGCTGAAAATGGTACGGAGATTCTGTGCGAAGGGTTCAGGATCGAGGTTTTCACAGACGGATCGGAAAAAGAAAAGCTGGACGAATTTTCTGCGGCTGTGAATTATGAGCTGCTTGAAAACAGTATGCGGGAGGCGGAGCAGTTTGCAAAGGACTGTATTGAATGCGGTATGAAGGAATATTACAGGAATATTGAAGGGTCGTGATACCAATGGACTAATATACTATAAAAAAAGAAACTATACGGAGGAAATATGATGATATATGATCAGAACAAGGTTGAAATGCTCAGACAGAGATACCCTGAAGGCACAAGGATCTGCCTTGACAGCATGGAAAACGATCCGCAGCCGATTCCGTCAGGCGCTGTGGGAACGGTAAAAGCAGTGGACGACGCGGGTACTCTGCATTGCAAATTTGACAATGGAAGAACGCTTGGAGTTATACCCGATGTGGATCACTTCCATAAACTCGATCAAGAACAGACTCCGACCAATGAGCAAACAGAGGAAAATATTCAGTGCGAGGAAATCACTGAGGATATTGAAGAATCAGAAGAAATGGAAATGTCAATGTAACGGTTAAGTTTTGAAAAAGACTTAGCCGTTTTTTATTACACAAACAAGAAGGGATTGGTGATAAATGATAAAATATTTTGAAGCGTTTGCGGGAATCGGAGCTTTCCGCTCGGCATTTGAAAAGACAGGCGGGTTTGAGTGCGTCGGATGGTGCGAAATCGACCGGTTTGCGCGGAAAGCCTACAGAACGCTGTATGACACAAGGGGGGGAATTTTTTATGAGGACATCACAAAAATCGATTACGGAGGTATGCCGGATTTTGATCTGCTCGTCGGCGGACCGTGCTGCCAGTCCTTCAGCGTCGCGGGGCGCAGAAAAGCTTTTGAGGACGATAGAGGAAACCTCTTTTTCAACTATATCCAAATCCTTGAAGCCAAGCGCCCCCGTTACTTTATCGCTGAAAACGTACCCAATCTGCTTGGTATATCGCAGGGGGAATGTTTCAGAATCATCCTTGAAAAGATTTCTGAACTGGGGTATAGTATGTGCTGGCGAGTGCTTAACTCTGCCGGATTCGGGATACCGCAGTCAAGAAGAAGGCTGTTCCTTGTCGGATATCTTGGAAACAGATGTCCCGCCAAAGTATTGGCTTTCGGAGGAAATGATGAGGAAAATTGCGAAAAAGGAAAACCTGAGCAGCTGATAGGCGGCAGTCAGGGATCAAGAGTGTATTTAACAAACGGCACAGCAGTGACCCAGTGCAGCGGTTCGGGTGGCATAGGCGGTAAGACAGGGCTGTATTTTATCGACATGAATCCCGATCCTCAAATGACAGATACTGCGAGATGTATAACCGCAAGGCAGAACAGCGGAGTATCTCACCATAAGGGAGAGCATTCCGCTGTTTTCTGCGATTTGAATGAGAATCCTCAGATTACAGAGAATGCAAGATGTCTGCATACAAGAATGGATTTGGGAGTAACAAACGGAGCTCATAAGGGGGAAAGATCGGGAGTTCTGGTCGATGACGGACCAAGAGCGATACTCAATCCGTTTAAGGAAAACACTCGTCAGAACGGCAGACGGATAAAAGAACCTAACGAACCGATGTTTACGCTTACGGTGACAGACCGTCACGGGATTGTTCACAAAGGTCGTATTCGCAGGCTAATGCCTGTGGAGTGTTGGCGTCTGCAGGGTTATGAAAAGGCTCAGTTTGAAAAAGTCGCAGCCGCGGGAATGTCCGACGCGCAGCTCTACAAGCAGGCGGGAAATTCAATTACGGTAAATGTGGTTGAAGCTATCGCGAGAAATTTACTGGAATTTGACGAGGAGGAAAACGCAAATGGAAAATATGATCAGGATTTTTGAAAACGAAGAATTCGGCAAAGTGAGAACGGTTATTAAAGACGGCGAGCCTTGGTTTGTGGGGAAAGATGTTGCGGAAATTCTTGGCTATACAAATACGAGAGATGCGCTTGCAAAACACACTGATACTGAAGATAAAGCTGACGTCGCAATTCACGACGGCAGGCAAAACAGAAAAATGACAATTATCAACGAAAGCGGACTTTACAGTCTGATACTTTCCAGCAAGCTTCCGAGAGCCAAAGAGTTTAAGCGGTGGGTCACAGCCACGATTTTACCAACTTTGAGGAGAACAGGCGGCTACGTCGGCAGCGAAGAAATGTTCATAGAAAACTACCTCCCGTTCCTCGACGAGCCGTATCAGAATCTTTTCCGCTTGCAGATGATAGCGATAAATCAGCTTAACGAGCGTATCCGGCATGACAAACCGCTGGTGGAGTTTGCAAATCAGGTTTCAAATACCGATAATCTCATCGATATGAACGAAATGGCAAAGCTTGCGAGAGCAGAAAGAATTTCTATTGGCAGAAACAGGCTGTACGCCGTTCTCAGAGGAATGGGTATCCTTATGACCGACAATCTCCCCTATCAGAAATATATAGACAGAGGATATTTTAAAGTGAAGGAGTCGGTTTTTAAAACCTCCGCAAGGACAAAAACCTATCGGCAGACCTACGTCACAGGCAAGGGTCAGTTGTTTGTCATAGGTCTGCTGAAAAAATATTATGGGAAGGAGTTTTTGCATTAATGGAAATCAAGAGCGTATCTTTGCATGATCTGAGAAAAATGAACGACAGCGAGGGGCTTGTTCTGCAGGGCTGCGGCGGCGACCTTAAAGAATGGGTCGACGGCATAAACGATATGTTAACGGAAAGCGGAATATTGCAGAATGAAAGTCGATTTGAAAAGGTATATAGCTTTAATAACGGAAATCTTACCTGTCTGCTGTTTCCGTTTGACGACGTTCAGCTTAATGTCGGCAGGCTTGCAATGTGGAGATTGCAGACTCACGAGCAGTTCGGCGGTACATGGCTTTCCGATTATGTTCCTAACAGGCTGGGCGGTTTTGCTCATGATATAGAACAAAAACAGAAAAAGCCTGAATGTCCCCTCATAGGTCAGAACGGAAACATATTTAACCTTATGGGAATAGCTTCACGTACCTTGAAAAGAAACGGAATGGCAGATGAGGCAAAGGAAATGTGCAGCCGTATCACCTCTTGCAGCAGCTATGACAAGGCGCTGTGTATTATCGGAGAATATGTGGAGATCACGTCTGTCAATGAAGAAGAAAATCTTGATATGGAGATGGGCTGACGCTGAAAGCGGAGGCTCAGAAAGGAGAGTAAAATGCCAAATCATGTAACAAACCGAATAAAGATTACAGGCGATCCCGATACGGTAAAACGTGTTATGGACGCAGTCAAAAATGAATCAGGGATAGGAACGATCGATTTTGAAAAGATCATTCCTATCCCTGAAAATATTTATCGGGGTGGTCTCAGTCGGGAGGAATTTAAGCTCTACGGCAAAAACAACTGGTACGACTGGCGTATAGCAAACTGGGGTACAAAGTGGTCAGCCTATGGCTATGAGAAAGACTGTGATTACTCAAACGCCGAAGAACTGCGGTTTCTGACCGCCTGGGCAGCTCCCCATCCTGTCATTCAGCGACTATCGGAGATGTTTCCCGAAATCGAAATTATTCATGAGTGGGCTGACGAGGACATCGGCATGAACTGCGGCAGATATGCGTATTACGACGGAGACCGTATTGAAGAATACTATCCCGAAAGCGAAAAGGAGCGGCTTGAATTCGCGGCGAGGGTTATGGACGTTGATCTTGAGGCTTACGGACTTTTCCTCAACGCTTCTGAAACAGGATACGTCAATATCGAGAGCTCCGACGAATATGAGCGTATAGAACTATTCGGACAGACCGCGCTGTTTACCAACGACAGAATAACAGACGCGGATATTCCCAAAGGAACGTATTGCTACGATTTAAGGCGGTCGGACGATGGAGAGCGTTTCTGTTCCATTGAAAAAAGGGTCGCGGTAAATCGCGGCGGTTCGGTCGTAACCAAAGAGCCGCTTGATCTGGGAGAAAAGGGATTCATACCTCTGACCGAGGATACGGAGCCGAACTTTATGGGCGAAATCGTTACGTTCGCCGATTTTATCGAACAAACTCAAGAGCTTGGAATGGAGATGAAATAATGCTGAATTTATTCATAGGTCTGGCGATAGGAGGAACAGCGGGACTTACTGTCGGATGCCTTCTGGTATCGGCAAAAAACGCCGACAGAGAAATCGAAAGACTTAACAAGGAATTAAATAACCTTAAAAATGACATTTGATTTTTAAATCAAAACAAAAGGCGCGGATTGAAAAGTATGCGATAATAAAGCTATAGCGCAAATTGCGCCGTCCGCGCGAGGACAAGTCGTTTTGCCAATGACAGAAAAGATTCTGTAATCGGCAAAACGGCTTAACTTCTGTCATTGGCTTTAACGGCGGATAGGAGTAAAATGGACAGTTTCATGTCGTGGGTAGGCGGCAAAAAGGCGCTGAGGGACGAGATTCTCTCAAGGTTTCCGCTTTACTATGAGAAATATATCGAGGTTTTCGGAGGGGCAGGCTGGGTACTGTTTCATAAACCGCCGGGCATGGATTTCGAGGTCTGGAACGACCATAACTCAAACCTTGCAAATCTGTACCGCTGCGTCAGGGATAAACCGAATAAGCTTAAATACAAGCTCAGATACGTCCTTAATTCCCGCGAGGACTTTAATTGGATCGCGGCTCTTCATAAGAAAGGACTGTTCGGCAGATTCCGTGACGCTGACAGGGCGGCTAAGTTCTATCAGCTGATACGGTACAGCTATGCAAGCGGTCTTGACAGCTTCGGCAGTCAGCCGCATTCCATGTGGGCGGATTTTCCGCAGATAGATATGGCGGCGAGAAGATTGCAGAAGGTTGTGATCGAGAATAAGGATTTTGAAGGGCTGATAAGGCATTACGACCGCCCCGTCAGCTTTTTTTACTGCGATCCCCCGTACTTTTCCACGGAGAACTACTACAAGGACGTGGGCTTTAAAAAGGAGGATCATATCAGACTCAGAGATACGCTTCTGAAAATCAAGGGAAAGTTTTTGGTATCGTATAACGACTGCCCTGAAATCAGGAAGCTGTGGGACCGACCGGGCATATATATTGAGGAAATATCAAGGCTTAACAATCTTGCTCAAAGGTACGAAGGCGGCTGTATGTACAGCGAGCTGTTTATCTCAAACTACAGGCAAACGGAAAGAAACGCGCTTCAGCTTTCAATGTTTGACGAAAATACGGGAGGTATTTTAAATGAGAAAAATATTAATGACGCAGGCGATGACTGAAAACGGAATATCCAGATTTGACGGTCTCTATGATGAGAATGGGTTTCCCGTGACGGCGGAGCTTGAAAAGAACGAGGACGGAGTCGTTTTCACCCTGCTTCACAAAGAGCTTACGGAGGCGGAAAAGCAGACGGTCTGCGATGAATACGACGACTGCGCCGGCTGTCCCATCCGCGGTATATGCGCGAAGGACCTAGGCTCAGACAATTTGTTTTAAAGAAAGGACGGATAAATTATGAGATTTCTGTACAGAAAATCCTATGAAGAGGCAAAAATATGCGAGGAAACCGAACTATGGCGGGAAAGCCGTATAGAAAATATACGCTGCTGCAAGGAGATTGACAAAGCGGTTTCCGAAAGCTTCGACGGATACAGCTTAAGCGATTCGGGAGCGGAGAGCGTAATTGCAAGATTCGGATACGA
The DNA here is from genome assembly GCF_054655175.1 of Ruminococcus sporogenes. NCBI lineage: Bacteria > Bacillati > Bacillota > Clostridia > Eubacteriales > Oscillospiraceae > Ruminococcus > Ruminococcus sporogenes. The sequence continues at coordinate 479,476 of NZ_BAAHOA010000003.1, forward strand.
CCGCGCCATGTGGGTACTTGCGGCAAGTATCAGAAACAACGCTAACGACGGCAGGTTCTCGGAGGATAATAAGGCGTGGGCGAAGTCTGTGATTCCAAGCCATATATCTCAAAAAGAAACGATAGAATACTGCTCGGACTGTCACCCTGCCGTGCTTAACGGCTTTACCGAGCAGGTCCGTGAAAAATATGCCCGGTTAGGGCTTCTCGGCAGCAAGCAATGCGTTCATTCAGATGAACCGCAGGACTATACGAATAGGCTGATGATAATAAAGCCGGAGCTTCTGACAGAGGAATACAGAAAGCCGGAATACCAGTATTTCTACGCCACTGACGGCTGCGGATGCGATCCGGAAAAACCCGGCGGACTGGTGTTCGGTAACTATCTCATCGACGGGGACAGAGCTTCTTTGCGCCGCGGGGAATTCATAGGCATCGCGGACAGAGAGCAGCTTCCGAAGTGGGCGGTGAAACGGCTCGAGTATATGTCAGCTCCGCAGATGAAGATAAGGATATTTCAGATAGACCATGAAAAGGACGAAAACAAGCTTGCGTTTATGGACTACGATTACACACAATCGCACGGAGGTGTAAAGGCTGAAAACTACCGTCAGGTATACGGCGGTACAGTAAACTGCGGAAATCTTGAAGAAGTTTTTGCGCTTTGCAATTCGGATAAATTGCCTCCCGGCTACTGCGGAGAAGCCATGTCGGTAAGCAATGTGATAGAGGTCTGCGGCGGAAAGGACAAGGGCTTTTACTTCTGCGACAGCGTGGGCTTCAGACCGATAGACTTTGATATATTACGGACAGATCATCTGGATATGATGAGAATAGTCGTCGCGGAGGCTGTAAAAGCGCCCTATGTCGCTGAGATCAGACGCGAGCTTCAGGCAATGCAGTCAGTGGTGGGAGGGCGTATTGAACCGATATATTTCGAGCCTGACAACGACGCGGTCGCATGGTGCAACGAAGAATTTCTGCTCTATGATTATGAACCCAACAGAGTCATAGGCGGAGTACTTGTTCACGGTACGCTGTATATTTCAGGCAACGAGCTTACAAACGACGGCTGGGACAGCCGCTCTTTGACCTCCCGCCAGATCGTCAAATACCTTGCGGCGCTGGCACAGCCCGTATTAGAGCTGGAGGAATCACCTTCCCTGCAGGAGGACGGCTTGACGATTATTATGTAAAGATATTGACAAATACCAATAATTATGGTATTTTTTAAACGTAAGCTTTTATTGGTTATGCTGTAAAAACCCTTGCTCGGTTTGTCTGACAGGTAGAATTTTTCCGTAAACGGTAGATATCCGCGCGGCAGTGTGGTATGCTGGATTTAACAGCAAAGGCTGAAATATATACACGGGGTGTGACAATTATGAAAAGGACATTGGCGGTATTGATAATATGCGGACTTGCGCTGTCAGGCTGCGGAAAAACAGAACCGGACGGAGCTGAGCTTCGGGCGGGAAAAACCGAATCGGCTTCGGCTGCCTCAACGGTAACGACCGCACCCGTATCAACGGCTTTGTCAGTTAAGACGACAACTTCCGTAAAAACAACAGAATCGCCGAAAACAACGGTAAAAACCACGTCTGAAAGTACGGCGAAAAGTACGGAAAAGAAAAGCGGTACCAAAAAGAGCGGAAGCAGGAAGGCCGACGTAACTACCCAAGCGCCGCGGTACGGTAACGAACAGGATAATAACGGCAATTATCAAGCGGGAGGAAATAACGGCGGTCAAACTCAGCCGCAAAGTCAGAATACGACAGCTTCGCGGAAAACCGAGAAGCCAAGTCAAACTCAGAAAAAAACCACAACTGCAAAGAAAACCGAAAAGCCAAAGCCAAAACCGACAGAAGCTTCTGAGCCCGAGCCGCAGGGACTTTCACAGGCAGATATATCAGAGATAAACGGATATATCAAACAGGCTGCTAAGTCTTACGGTATCGGAACAGAGTGCCCGGACTGTAACAATGAAGGAGCCGTAATTTTAAGCGGTTACGTTGATCCTTGGAACGGTTATTCGTGGGATACGCCTATAGCCGGAGATTTTCATGAAACAGTTTCCGAGTATAAGACGGGCGTTGATTCCCGCATTAAAACCATGTATAGCGAATGGCTTGATAATGGTGAAACCAAAGAAGATATTTCTGAGTGTATATATATTTATATATATTGGGAAAAGCAAGACGACGGAACCTACGACTTGTATTTGATGTGGTAAAATGAAATAAAATAAGCGTAAAGACCGATGGTAAAAACATCGGTCTTTTTTATGTTTAAGAAAGGAAATCGTATATGAAGAATGTATTGAAAAAAGGAATATCGATTTTATCGGTAATCGCGATCATATTGACCATGCTTCCCGCGGCGTTCACAGCGTTTGCGGCGGAAACAAAAGTGCAGATAGAAAACGCCGACGCGCTTGCTACAAAAAAGGATATAACCATAGGCGACGGATATACGGTCCGCGCCGAAGATTACTGGTGTATGATACACACAGCCGACAGCATGAGGGCTGTATACTGTATGGAGCCCGGAAAATCCGTTGCAAGCGGAGATATGTTTAATGAAGATGCCGCTATGGATTATTTAAAGACTGTAAGAAATAAAACTTTAAATACAGAAGAAATCCATACTTCAATAGGAAGAATTTTTTTATACGCATTTACAGGTAATCTTGATACGTTAGAATCATATTACCGTTACACGGCAACACAGTTACTTGTATGGGAAACGCTGGTAGGTCAGAGAGATATAAATTTCAATAGAGTTGATAACGGCTATACCTCTGTTGAAAAGCTTCTTGATAATTTTCAAAGCGACTATGCCGCTCAGATAGTAAGCGGTTACTATTACGAGTATGAAGCCGATATCAAAGAACATTCAAAATCCATATCGTTCGCAAAAAGTACGACCTCCTCTGCCAAGAAAAATGCAGTGCAGGCAAACAGCGACGGAACATATACTTTTACCGATAAAAACAATGTTCTATCAGACTTTGACGCGGCAGTCACAGACGGCTCCGTTATATCAAAATCGGGAAACGCTTTAAAAATAAAGGCGGACAGCGGAAAGACCGCTGTGGTTACTCTGACTCAGAACAACGTTAAGGAATCGGGAGAGCTGACCGGATTCCTGACGCTTACAAGCGATTCAAAGCAGACGTTAGCGGAGCTAAAAGCCGATCCGAGAAAATACTACGCGGCGGTCAAGGGCGTAGAAAACGGAACGCTTGAAATTATCAAGACCTCCGAGGACGGTATAGTAGCGGATATTGAATTTATCGTCTTAGGAAACGGAAAAACGTATAAGGTAAAAACGGACAGGAACGGTAAAATAAATATACCCGATCTTGCTGCGGGAGAATATACCGTAACCGAGGTCGTACCTGCCCGTTATGAAAAACAGCAGACGAAAAAGGTTACGGTTTCGGCGGGCAAAACAGCTTCCGTTTCGTTCTCCAATACGTTAAAGACAGGAGCTATAAAAATAAACAAGCAGTCGGAGGACGGAGAAAACGGCGGCAGAACCTTTACGATTTCCGGCGGCGGCAAAACCTATACTGTTACCACCAACGGCGAGGGTACGGCAGTTCTTTCCGATATTCCCGTATATGATAAGGATAATAAAAAGATCGCTTACACCATTTCCGAGAAAAACGTACCCGTTAAATATGTTGTTCCCGCGGACCAGACAGCGACCTTGACAGCCGACGCGACAGTTTCAAAAACATTTAAAAACGCTCTTAAGAAATTTACCGCCGAGGTAATAAAAAAGGATTCCGAGAACGGCGATCCACAGGGCAATGCAAGCCTTGCGGGAGCGGTCTACGGACTGTACAGGGACGGAGAGCTGATCGATACCTACACTACCGACGAAAAGGGATATTTCAAAACAAGGGAATATGTCTGCGGAAATTATACGATTCAGGAAATAAGCCCGTCGGAGGGGTACAGGCTTGATCCGACTGTCTATTCAATCGGTGCAGAAGCTGAAAATTACACCATTGAAAGCAATCTGATTTCAGTAAATGTAACCGAAGATGTTATCAAAGGCAAAATCTCAATTATTAAGCACAGCGACGACGGAACGACGCAGATAGAAACTCCCGAAGCAGGAGCGGAATTCGAGGTTTACCTTAAATCGTCAGGAAGCTATGAAAGCGCAAAGGATTCTGAAAGAGATTATCTTGTATGCGATGAAAACGGCTGTGCAGCTACAAAAACGCTGCCCTACGGAACATATACGGTTCATCAGACCAAGGGCTGGGAAAACACAGAATGGATAGAGGATTTTGACGTAATTATCAGCGAAAACGAAAAGGAATATTTCTACCTTATCAACGACGCAGCGCTGACCTCCTACGTCAGGATCGTGAAAAAGGACGCTGAAACAGGCAATCTGATCCCCGTTTCGGGTATCGGCTTTAAGGTTTGGGACTGTAAAAATTCCCGTTATGTTGAACAGAAAATAAACTATCCGACGGAAATGATCCTTGACGTATTCTATACTGACGAAAGCGGAACGTTAACGCTCCCCAACGAGCTTGTATACGGAGATTACGAGCTTCATGAGGTGCAGACGGCGGAGGGATATTTTCTCGGCAGTGAAGCCGTTCCCTTTACGGTCGACGGTAAGGAAGAGGTTATAACGGTTGAAAAATTCAACAAGGCTCAAAAGGGAAAAATCAGCGTTCAGAAAACAGGAGATATTTTTGCAGGAGTGAATATCGCTTCGTCAGCTTATGCCGATGAAAACGGAAATGCTATAGAAAACCTTACGACCTACACTCCGGTATTTTCAGACGGAAAGCTTTCCGGCGCGGTATTTCAGATAATTGCAGGCGAGGACATAATAACGGCCGACGGAACGGTAAGAGCAAACGCAGGAGACATTGTAGCTGAAATCGCAACAGATGAAAACGGCTATGCTGAAACCGATCCGCTCTATCTCGGAAAGTATGAAATAAAGGAAATTCAGGCTCCCGACGGATATGTTCTTAACGGCGAATCGCAATTTATCGAGCTTACCTATGCGGGACAGGAAGTCGAGATAAGAGATACGGTAAACGCGGAATTTTTCAATGAATATCAGGGCGTAGAAATAACGCTTTCCAAGCTTATGGAACAGGACGGGCTGTTTAATATCGGCAATTCAGACGAGTATACAAACGTCCGCTTCGGACTGTTTGCCGCAGAGGCTCTGACCGCCGCCGACGGTACGGTTATTCCTGCCGACGGACTGATTTCTGAAATCAGCCTTGATGAGAATATGACCGCAAAATTTGACGTTCAGCTTCCGTTCGGAAAATATTACGTTCAGGAAATCGGCACAGACGAGCATTACGTCCTGAACGGCGAAAAATATCTTGTAACATTTGAATATCAGGGACAGGATATTCAGACGGTTTCAATCGACTGCGGAACATTTGAGAATCGCCTTAAGCGCGGAAAAATAGAAGGTATCAAGACAAACGAAAGCGGCGGCCCTCTTGAAAACGCTCTGTTCGGTCTGTTTGCAATGGACTGCACAGAATTTACGGAAGAAAACGCGTTAATGACAGCCAAGTCGGACGACAAGGGCTGTTTTTCTTTTGCCGACATTCCCTTTGGCGGGTATGTTATCAGAGAACTTTCAGCGCCCGACGGATATATTTTAAGCGATGAAAGCTATACCGTAAATATCCGAGAGGACGAAGAAGTTATTGAAATTACCGTTGAAAACAAGCCTGTTACTGTGGAAATATCCAAGCGGGACGCGGACGGAAACGAGCTTAAAGGCGCGCAAATGCAGCTGCTGGATGATAAGGGAACAGTTGTGGACGAATGGACTTCCGACGGGACTAATCATATTGTCGCAAAGCTTTCCGCCGGAAAGTATATTCTGAAAGAAACCGCCGCTCCGGAGGGATATATTTTGGCGACGGATATTTGCTTTGAAGTCCTTAATGACGGTACGGTCACGGTTGACGGCGCTGAAACGACCGCCGTATCTGAAAACGGCAATCCGCTGATCGTTATGATCGACGAGGCTGAACAGAAAGAGATACCGCAGGATACTCCTCATACTGGCGACAGCCGAAGCAATACCGCCGCATGGCTTATGATAGCCGGAGGACTGTCAGGTCTTTGCGCTCTGCTCGTAAGCTGTAAAATACGGAAAAGAAAAGAGCTTGAGAGAATACGGACGGAAGAAATAAGGAAAGCGTCGGAGTGTCCCGACTTTATTGACAAGGACTGAGCTTTATGAAGAAAACTAAAATAATGAGAACGGCGGCAGCTATTACAGCTGCCGTTTTAATTTCGGGAGGCGTATATTTAATGTTTCGCAACGATCTTGCCCAGAAGCTGAGTTACAGAAGGCTTAAGCCGTTTATGCCCGACATTGCCGTGTTTGACGAGCGTATGCCCGATCGTGCGGAAATAACTGGCGAGCCTGACAATTCCGCGCGTTTGCCGGAGGATAAAAAGCGGGAGCTGACAGAACAGGTTCGTGAGGTTTGCTGCAATTTTGACGGTTCCATAGGCTGGCTTTATATTCCTGATACGAGCATAAACTATCCCGTTATGTATTCGGGAGATAACGATTATTACCTTCACAGGTCGTATGACGGCGGCTATTTGTATTCGGGCTCCGTTTTTCTTGACGGCAGATGCGCGCGGGAGTTTTCAGACGGAATAAATATTCTCTACGGTCACAATATGCGTAACGGCTCTATGTTTGCCGATGTAATAAGCTTTACGGACGAGAGCTACTTTGAAGCTCGCGCCGTCGGCTGGCTGACTGTTTCGGACAACGCGTACCGTATTGACTTTTTCTCGCTTTCACAGCCGGAATGCTACGGCGGCTTTTACGACGTGACAAAAGATATATCCGTCTGGCTTGACGGTCTGAAAGAAAACTCTTTTATTTGGAAAAATATCGGCGTATCTGAAAAAGATAAGTTTATTTCACTGTCCACCTGTAGCGGAGGGAACCTCCAGAACTGTGCTGACGGGAAAGCTTACAGAGGTATGACATGAGCAGAAAAGAAAAAAAGACGGACTATGCTGCAGAGCTTGAGAAATCCTTTGAACGCTGGGAGTATTTAAAGGAACACGGCGGCTCCGATCCGTCTTATTCAGACGGAGTCAATATGAATCTTGTAAGAAATCATATTCTGTATTTCAAGCATAAAATTGAAAGCGGTATGTCTGAAAAGGATTATCCTCAGATATATTTTTGCAAGACGCCGCCGGAAACAGATCGGGACTATATGGCGAGAGCCGATGAAATACGGGAAAACGCAAGAAGTTCTCTGGAGATCATGGAACAGGATGAGAATCTGCTGTATCTCCGTGAAAGGATCAGGGAACTGTCCGACCGCCAGATAAAAGATATGAATATTTTAGTTGTAATTAATTACCCGAAAGCTCTGCGTACTGCAATAGCTGAAGACGATCTCATAACGATGCGCAGATTTGAAAATACAGACAATTACCTTGAAAGCTTCAGACGGACCGCTGAAAAAGCGGCTATGGCAGAACCGGAAGAAAATCTGCAGCTTTCAATGTTCTGAATGGAGGAAAAATGAAAAAGAAGACGCTTTTAATTTCCGTATGCCTGCTGACTGTATTCTGCTGTATAACGGCATACGCCGACGGAGATGTCGCAGGCGCTGTGCAGAGTACATGGTACTCTGCAAAAAGTCAGATAAAATCGATCGTTAACAACGTCGTATTCCCTGTGATAGACGTAGTTCTGGCAATTCTGCTCTTTGCCAAGCTTTCTTTGGCGTACATGGACTACCGCAAGCACGGTCAGTTCGAATGGACGGCTCCGGCAATAATTTTCGGCTGTCTGCTGTTTTCACTGACCGCTCCGCTTTACGTCTGGTCTATCGTCGGAATGTAAAAATGAAGGGAAAAGGTATAGCCGATATGCAATAAAAGCGGGAAAAAATGCCGCGGAAGATTGTTGGGTTATGATATAGCTATTTGGCGGATAGTGTGGTATTGTAGTGTCGGAGGTGAAAAATGGAGATCAGAAAAATATATGAAAGCTTTGCCGAGGACCTGGACATACCGCTGCGGGACAGCAGCGAATATAACCTTAAATATAATGAGCTGTCCGGGCTGATAAAACAGGTATCCGACAAGGAGCTGGCTAAAAAGCTGGAGGACGGAGTGCAGGAGTTAAGCGAAGCGGTATCGTCTGTATCGTCCGAGGCCGGAATAAAGCTCGGAGCGCAGTTGATAATTACGCTGCTAAAGGATTGACGATCGGAGGTGAAAGGGGTGGATATATCAGACGAGCTGTACGATAAATTTACACAGGAACTGGACCGGTCGCTGTACTTAAGCTCCGAGTACGGCGACGTCATAGACAGATTCAATAAGCTGTTTGATAAGTACGCTGATAAGGAAGGCGCTCAGAAATTAGACGAGTTGATCGGAGAGTTTGGAACAGTCGTAGCAAAAAATATCGGAATATCTGCGATGAAGCTCGGAGCAAAGCTTATAGTCTCTCTGCTGAGATGAACGCGTATAAAGAAAATCAAAAAATAAGGAAAGGCGGCCGCAGGGCTGCTTTTCTTTTTCAGGAGGTGGAAAATGCCGTATATCCCATTTACAGAAGAACAAAAAATTGCCGCGAACAGCGTAGATTTAGCTGATTTTCTGAGGCTGAGAGGAGAAAAGCTGGAATCGGCGGGGCGGGAACACAAGCTCGTTTACTACGACGGCAGCGGCAAGCACGACAGTATTACTATAAACGGATCAAGATGGTTCGACCATAAAAATCAGGTGGGCGGCGGAGCCGTAAGGTTCATGCGGTATTTTTACGGCATGGATTTTCAGACCGCGGTTCAGGAGCTGTTAGGTCGCACGGTTACTCCCCTGTCCCACAGTCCGCCTAAAGCGGCTGTGCGGGAGGAAAAACCGAAAGAATTCAAATTGCCCGAAGCCAATGAAAATATGCACAGAGTGTTCGCCTACCTCATAAAACAGCGGTTTATTGCTCCTGACATTATCTCGTACTTTGCAAAACGGCATACGCTTTATGAGGATAAGGAGCATCACAACGCCGTTTTTGTAGGAATTGATGAAAACGGGGTACCGCGACAGGCAAGCAAGCGTTCAACTAATTCTTTCGGAAAAACTTTCAGAATAACCTGCGGGGGTTCGGATACTCGGTACAGCTTTGCACACTTCGGCGAATCGGAAAAGCTGTTTGCGTTTGAGGCGCCCATAGACCTTTTATCGTATCTCACGCTGAATCCTCAGAACTGGCAGAAACACTCGTATATCGCCATGAACGGTGTGTATGAAAATGCCGTTTTAACGGCGTTAAAGAATCATTCAAACCTCAATGAAATTGTGCTTTGCGTAGATAACGATGAAGGAGGAATCGAAGCTGTTGATAGGTTAAAAGACATTCTTGGGGATAACGGATATACCGATGTAAAACGGCTTGCGCCAAAGTTCAAGGACTGGAACGAGGATTTGAAAGCGCAAAATGGTGCAGAACCGCTTCCTGCCGTGCCTCATAAGCGAAAGGAAAAATATCTGCGGCAGGCTGAGAATTTAGAGTATCTGAAATGCCGTCCGGATAAGCTGATCTCACGGATCTATGCGACATTCAAAAACGGACAATACAAGTATCTGGCTGAGTATGCTTTGGCAGGCTCGGCTTTTTTTATTGGGAAAAACAGCGAAAATTTGATGTTTGAAAAGTTAAAATTCAAGCTGAAAGATGAGTATAAACCCTATACCGACAAGGGCAAAAAAGCCGCTAAACAAAGAAATCTGCATGACTGTGTTAAGGCGGTAATGAAAGACTTACGGCAGACAGCCCGTACCCGTGAGCAGTCGGTACAGACTGCAAAATTGCTGTATCAGCTTGCGGACTGCGCGGTACGCTGTGAAACGGAACAGGAAATGTCCGCTTCTGTGATCTCGCAGGAAGAAGCGCAGGAAGAAATATCCGAGGCGATAAGCTTCGGGTTCGGATAGTTGTTTTTTGATAAAATGTGTGATATACTATTTGTCAAAGCAGTAAGCGTTAACGGCTAAGGAGTAATTATGTCAAGGAAAAATCACAAAATAACAGATGGCAGACTGCTTCGCACGGATAAAACTATGCGGCATTTAAAAGAAAAACAGATCGAGAAAATATCCTCATGGCTGAGGTCAGAGTATTTCAAAGCAGTCAATGAAAAACAGAGAAAGCCTACTAAATCGGAGATAGATGTAATAACGGATATAGTATATGAAAAAATCGAGAAAGCGCGGATATGGATACCATATTATGAAGTGCGGAAATTCATGATGTCTAAACAAACGAAGTTTTGGAATCAATGGTTAAAACAAAATAATCAGAATGAAAGTCACGGCGGTTAAATAACCGTTGTGACTTTTATTTTTTGGAGTGTTAAAAATGAGTCAGACTCAGATAATCGGAATTATAGTCATGCTTGCGGTGTTCGCAGTCATGATGATTTTAGCTTACTGTTCCAACAATTATTCCCTCAATGGAATAAAGAATAAAACTGTAGGAAACGGGCAGTACGGCACAGCGAGATTTGCAACAAAAGCAGAGGTAAAAAAGACATATACCAAAGTCCCATTTGAGCCTGAGAAATGGCGTAAGGGCGAGAGTTTACCGCACAGCTCCAACGGAGATGCTGTTCAGGGTACTGTAGTCGGCTGCAGAACAAAAGGAAAAAAGACTGTCGCGCTTGTAGACGAGGGCGACGTTCATACCATGATGATAGGCGCTGCGGGAGTGGGAAGTGCGTTCGTAAGAGCATAATAAATGCTCGTGGATAAGCAAAAATTCTGTCTTTGGCAAGACAGCAGTAAAAGTGTCTATAACCGAGAAATCGGTGTAAAAACTGTCATCGTTCAACTTATCTGAAAGGGAAACCTGACAGGGAGTATAGCATGTTGATGAGCCTGAGTCAGTCAAGATACCATGACTGCGACTGAGGGCGTGATGAAAGGTCAGATATGAGGGTAAATGTTTGATTACATGAACGATAGTCCAAGGTATTATAACCGGAATACAAACGCAAAGGAGAAATCCAAAGGGTATCTGTTACGTTTGTTGATACAGGAAGCCGCATAGTTTCCTCGTGCGGGTGTTCACGACACTCTGTATCAGCCGTCTGCAATAAGCAGAAAAGGACGAAAGTCGTACTCCGACGGTCTGACAAGCTGTGTTTTTGCTTATCTAAGCGAAGATTGCCTAAATCCGAACGCCTGAAAAAGGGCTATACGGGGCAGCCCGTTGAATATCGGACATGGCAACGGAGTTCCCATAGTAGTCCGAGACGTTAATGGCGTTCACATGGCGAAGGGGAACAGTTTGTCTTTTTAATACAAATGAAGAAAGGTGCGTGAGGCATTTGAGAAATCCAAATGACGTATTAAAGAGTTTACAGTCAAATGCGTGTAAAGAAAATTACAAATACAAACGTTTGTACAGAAATCTGTATAATGCGGAATTTTTTCTGAAAGCATATCAGAATATATACGCCAAAGAGGGAAATATGACCGCAGGAACAGACGGAAAGACAATAGACGGAATGGGAACGGAACGAATTCAGAAGATTATTGAAAGTCTGAAAAATCATTCATATCAGCCAAAGCCTGCAAGGCGAGAATATATCAGGAAGAAAAACAGCGATAAAAAGCGACCTCTTGGAATACCGTCCGCAGATGATAAGCTGGTGCAGGAGGTTGTCAGAATGCTTCTTGAAAGCATTTATGAGCCGACATTTTCAAAATTTTCACATGGATTCAGACCGAACAGAAGCTGTCATACAGCAATGATTCAGATAAAAGCAAACTTTACAGGCGTGACATGGTTTATTGAGGGAGACATAAAAGGATTTTTCGATAATATAGACCATCACACGCTGATAAACATTTTGCGTAAACGTATTCATGACGAATACTTTATCTCTCTGATATGGAAATTTCTGAAAGCGGGATATATAGAGGACTGGAAATATGTGCAGACATTCAGCGGTACTCCGCAGGGGTCTATCATAAGTCCGATATTGGCGAATATTTATCTGAACGAATTTGATAAGTATATGGAAAAATATATGTCCGAATTCAGACAAGGAAAACGCCGTAAAACGAATCCCGAATATATCAGATACCGAAATAAAGCGGTAAGACATCAGGTAAAGAAAATATCAGAGGATGAATGGAAATCAATGAGCAAGCCCGATAAAATAGCTATGTTAAAGGATTACAGAAAAACGAGAAACGCAATGCTGAAAATACCGCAGTCTGATTTAATGGACGATAATTACAAACGTCTGTTTTATGTCAGATACGCTGATGATTGGTTGTGCGGAGTAATCGGAAGCAAGAGCGACGCTGAAAAGATAAAGGCGGATATCAAAGAATATTTACTGGAAAATCTTAAGTTGTCTCTGTCGGAAGAAAAAACGCTTATAACCAACGGTCAGAAAAAAGCAAAGTTTCTCGGATACGAGGTGTTTGTTTCAAATGATACTGCCGTTCAAAAAACAGCAAGAGGTTTTACGCAGAGAGTACACTACAAAAATCTGATGATATATGTTCCGAGGGAAAAGTGGCAGAATAAGCTGATTGAACTTGGTGCTTTAAAGCTGAAATATCATAAAGGTCAGAATTACAAAGAAGTATTCGAGCCTGTTCACCGAACAAAGCTGATAAACTGCGATGATATTGAAATCGTTAAAAAGTACAATACCGAAATCAGAGGAATGTACAATTACTACAGAATTGCCGATAACGCAAGCGTGCTGAATAATTTTTACTATGTGATGAAATTCAGTATGCTAAAAACTTTTGCGGCAAAGTACAAAACCAATATCGGTAAAATACGCAATAAATACGGTCACCAACGATTCGGAGTAAAATATCAGACGAAAAGCGGCGGTGAAAATATTATGTATTTTTATGACGAGGGTTTTAAAAAGAATAAAACTGCAATTTTACAGTCAAGTGTGGATATTGTTCCGATTGATTACTCTGCAAACAGCAAAACAAGTCTTGTTGAGCGAATAAAGGCAAGGAAATGTGAAATATGCGGAAAAGAAAACGTTCCCATTGAAATCCACCATGTCAGAAAACTGAAAGACTTAAAAGGCAAAAGTTGGTGGGAAAGGTTTATGATAAGCAGACGAAGAAAAACAATGGCGCTTTGCAAAGAATGCCATGACAATTTACATGCAGGAAGATTAGATTAAACTTACAGACAAATGGAGAGCCGTATACACTGAGAGGTGTACGTACGGTTCGGAGGAGGGTTCTTGAAAACCTGCTGCGGTAACGCAGTAAGGCGTTGAGTTCCTATCCTACAGACGGCGTACTTTTTGTATCCGAATATCGAACTTGCCTGTGCAAGCGGAATGTCTTTTGTCAGCACAGACACAAAAGCAGACGTTGTTCGAAACTACGGAACTATCGCTTCGAAGTACTACGGCTACAACGTTTCCGTTATCGATCTCCGTAATCCTACACGAAGTGACGAGAACAATATGCTGCACCTTGTCAACAAATACATGGACGTTTATCTAAAGGACAAAAAAGATCTGTCCGCAAAGGCAAAGGCTGAAAAATACGCAAAGATCACAGCCAAAACCATTATCAGCATAGGCGGCGCCGATTCCTCCGCAATGGGTCAGAACGCGTTTTTCTACGACGCGGCTGAGGGACTTCTCGCTTCTGTCATTCTTTTGCTTGCTGAATTTGGGGATAAAAACGAAAGGCATATCGTTTCCGTGTTCAAGCTTATTCAGGACCTGTTAAAGCCTATAGAGAGCGGCGGAAAACAAAAGCCGAAAAACGGCTTCAAGGTATTGATGGAAAAGCTGCCTGACGAGCACAAGGCAAAATGGCTTGCAGGCTCCGCCCTTCATTCCGCGGATCAGGCGATGATGTCGATCATGTCCACGGCGCTGTCAAGACTTAACAGCTTTATCGACTCGGAAATGGAGCAGATTCTGTGCTTCGGCACGGCGATCGACGCGGAACGTTTTTGCTCCGAGAAATCGGCGATATTCATTATACTGCCGGAAGAGGATCAGTCGAAATATTTCATGGTTTCATTGCTGATCCAGCAGCTTTACAGGGAAATTCTTGTGATCGCCGATGAAAACGGAGGCAAGCTTAAAAACCGCGTTATGTTCTACTGCGATGAGTTCGGCACTTTTCCTAAAATAGAGGGAGCTGAAGCTATGTTTTCCGCAAGCCGTTCAAGACGGATAAGCATTGTTGCGATTATTCAGTCCTTTGCGCAGCTCGATAAGAATTACGGCAGAGAGGGACAGGAGATCATAACCGACAACACGCAGCTGACCATTTTCGGAGGTTTTGCCCCGAATTCACAGTCTGCGGAAATTCTGTCCAAATCATTGGGAGAACAGACGGTATTAAGCGGTTCTGTTTCGCACGGCAGAGATAAAAGCCAGTCGCTGCAGATGATCGGCAGACCGTTAATGACAACGGACGAGCTTAAAAGTATGCCCAAAGGACAGTTCATTGTTATGAAAACGGGAACTCACCCCATGATATCTCCCCTGAAGCTGTTTTTCAAGTGGGGTATCAGCTTTGAAGAACCGTACAGCCTTGAGGATAAAGGCTCAAGAACGGTCACATATATGAAAAAGGAGACTTTGACGCGGGCGGCGGAGCTTAAATACGCCAAAAAGAAAATCGAGGCTCCGGAGGATCAGGCGGTAAGCTATGAGGATATGCTGAGAAAAAAGCTGCCAAAGACGGGAGGCGCATAACGCTTGAGGTTTTCAAGAGAGATATACGAATACGATCTGCCTCACAGGGCGGTGGCTGTGTATATGTACCTGTCCAACCGCGCGGGAAGAAAAAAGAAGTGTTTTCCCTCCGTTAAAACTATATCGGAGGATCTGAGCGTTTCAAAGTCAACGGTATTCAGGGCGCTGAACGACTTGGAAAAAGCAGGGCTCATAGAACGCAGGGAAAGGTACAGGACAAGCGGCGGAAGAAGCTCGAACCTTTATCTTATTAAAAGTTGATTAAATGGAAAGCCGCTGTAGAACAGATCAGATATTACGTACAGCGGAATAATAAAAATAAGGAATACCGTCGGATAAATCCGGCGGTATTTTCATATATACGGAGGGTGAAAATGAATGCAAAGAGAAAACGGCGCGGAATATACAGGATATCTAAAAGGTATTCGCTGATACGGATACGCAGACGGCGCCGCTTTTACTGTTTTAAAAAATCATCAGAGGAAAAAATACGAACAGATCAGTTTGATCGGAAAGGAAAACGGCAATGTTTGAATGGATAGGCGACGCTGTGGAATGGGTAGGAGAAAAGCTGTTCGGGGTGGTGGAATCGGTAGGTTCGGCGATCTCCTCGGCTGTCTGGGACGTTATGCTTGAATGGATGTACGATACTATATACGGAGCGGTTGCCGATCTGTTCGGAATGATAAACGGAATGGGCGCGGGAATCTTTTCGCTTGCATGGGTGGAAGCCTTCCTTAAGCTTTTTTCTCTGTTCGGCTGGGCGCTGTTTGCAGTAGGGCTTGTTGTCGCTGCGTTTGATACGGCGATCGAATATCAGACGGGACGGGCGAATATTCAGGGAACGTGCCTTAACGTTCTTAAAGGCTTTATGGCTGTAATGATGTTTACTCAGCTTCCTGTGGAGCTGTATAAATTCTGCATAACGCTTCAGAGCACATTCTCAGGCGATCTTCTCGGCTCGTTTATAGGGGCGAACAAGGGCGATCTCGGAGCTACGGCGACAATAGTACTGCACTCTACGATAGGTTTATCAGGACTGCTTGGAATACTGACGGTTATCGCCCTTGCCTACTGCGTTTTAAAGCTGTTTTTTGCCAATATAAAAAGAGGCGGAATACTGCTGTGTCAGATCGCCGTGGGAAGTCTGTATATGTTTTCCGTTCCCAGAGGATACTCGGACGGCTTCAGCAGCTGGTGCAAGCAGATTTTCGCTTTGTGTCTGACTGCGTTTTTACAGACCAGTCTGCTGTTTTTGGGACTTCTTACATGGCAGACCAACAGGCTTTTAGGACTTGGAATAATGCTTTCGGCAAACGAGGTTCCGAGGATCGCTCAGCATTTCGGACTGGACACAAGCGTAAGAGTCAATATGACGAGCGTCTCCCACACTGTGAATACCGCCGTAAGGGCGGGTCAGTTCGTGGCGAAAAAGCTTGCGTGACAAAGAAAGGAGAAAGTATGAAAAAAACATATATCTATCCCCAGAACATGAAAGCCGGATCAAGGCTGTGGCTGTGGAGTATAAGGGATTTCCTTATTATCTGTCTCGGACTGATACTGTCCGTGGTTTTGCTGACTCAGCTCTGGACCTTTCTGCCCTTTGCGGTAACGGCTGTGTTTGCGTTTTTATCAATAAGACTTGAAGAAACCACGGTCATGGACTATATAGTCTGCGCCTTCCGCTTTTTTGTAACGGCGCAGCAGATATTTCTGTGGAAGTAAATTTTTTTATTGCTTATTGCCGTAATACATGGTATAATAAAAGCGAGGACGGTGAGCGCATTGAAATATGAAAGAATTACAGAATTAAAAGCGATATATCATGAAAGAAAGCGTCATATAGCAAAGGAAACGCTTGAAAGCTATTCAAGAGCTTTTTCGATAGAATATACTCATAACTCAACGGCAATCGAAGGCAATACGCTTACTATGATCGAAACGAAAGCCATTCTTGAGGACGGCTTGTCTGTGGGAGGAAAAACCCTCAGAGAAATCTATGAGGTAGTAAATCATGAAAAAGCTTTTAACTATGTATGTAAATGCATATCGGAGAACAAGGAGCTCAGTGAAAGCATAGTCAAGGATATTCATGCCGTTACAATGGAAAATATAATGACCGGAGGTATATACAGAAGCGTTGACGTGTATATATCCGGCACAGAGCATACTCCCCCGTCTCCCAATGAAATGTACAATCAAATCAAAATGTTTTACTGCGATCTGAAAAACAGGAAGGATTTAAACGACATAGAGCTTGCGGCATGGACTCATGCGGAATTTGTAAGGATACATCCTTTCACAGACGGAAACGGAAGAACGGCAAGACTTATTATGAATTATCAGCTGATGAAAAACGGATATCTTCCTGTTTCAATTGATAAAAGAAATCGTCTGGAATATTATGAAGCGCTTGAGGAATACGCCGTAAACCGAAATCTCTCGCCGTTTTCAGATATGATATTTTCACTTGAAACACAACGGCTTGAGAAACTGATTTCAATGGCTCAGGAAATTCATGAGGAAGAAACTGAGGAACAAGCTCAGGAATTAGGAATACAGAATAATATACTTTAAATGTAACGTCTGATTTGCATAAATCAGGCGTTTGTTATTTTGAAAGACCAGCTATAAAAAGTCAATACCCAAAATGAAAAAATCAAGATAAATTTTTAGGATTTTTCGTAGGGGTTGGCAAATAAGGTCTGTTCTCTTTGAGAATAACAAAAATAATATTACAAAGCTTGCGAGCAACACCTCCGACAGCAGTGAGATGGTGCTTGCCTCTGGCTCTGAGAGATTGATAATATTCAGATAAAACGGGGTCGCAGAAAGCGGCACGCTGTGCGGCAAGCCAGATAGCTCTGCGCAGATAAGGTGAACCACGCTTGGAGATTTTGTTTTTAGTTCCTGAAAACTCTCCCGATTGTTTAACGGTAACGTCAAGTCCTGCAAAGGCAACAAGCTGATTAGGACGTTCAAAGCGGTTGATATCGCCGATCTCACTGACGATGATTGCACCAAGAACATCACCGATACCGGTGATAGTGGTTATGTATTGATTGGTTTCGTGAAGAAGATTTGAAATCTGTTCTTCAAGCTCAGAAAGCTGATTTTCAAGGAAAACAACCTGCTGCATAAGCTGCTTGATCTGAAAAGAAAAAGCGTCTTTTGCAAAGGCGATACCAAAGGTGTTTTTAGCAGCAGCTTTGAGTTCTTCAGCCTTCTCTTTGCCAAATTTACCGTGACTTGCTTTGTTCAAAATGTTGGTAAGCTTTCTTGTGGAAATTGCAAGCATATCTTCAGGTGTTGGGCAGTTCAGAAGCAACTCGGTTGATGAGCTTCCGAATGTATCTGAAAACAGCTTGTCATACTCGGGGAATACTTGGTCAAGCAATGCAATTACACGTCTTTTGCAGTCGCCGCAGGCGTCCACAAGTGCAAGACGATAGCGTGAAAGCTGTCTTAATGCAATGATATTTTCCTCAGAAAGCGAGGTTGCGGAATATTCTCCGAAACGCATAATCTGAGCGATGATATATGAATCCTTAGAGTCGTTCTTGGTCTGACGAATATACATTTTTCTGAAAGCTTCGGACTGAATAGGGTTGATAACCTTGACAGTATATCCAAGCTCAAGGAAAAAAGCATATACGGAAAGCCAGTAGTGACCAGTTGCTTCCATTCCGATGATAACATCGTCAGGAGCAATTTCAAATTTTTCAAAAACAGCAAGGATTTTTCCACAGCCTTGCTTGTCGTTGGAGAAGGGGATGCTGTCAAGCAGAGTTTTGCCGTTTATGTCGATGACGGAAGCCTCGTGCTTGTATTTAGCGATGTCAATTCCGCAATAAAACATTGTGATACACCTCGTAAAATTTTGTTACAGCAAAGGTTATCCTCTGTATTTTACGGAAATACAACCTCGTTAGATATTCAGCACTTAAATGCTATCCAGCTCATTCGCATCTGTCCGTAAAGCAGAGGCGCTACTCTTTCAAAGGAAGCCTTGCTTCAAGGAAGCGAACAGCGCCCTCTGACTGTACAGATTTATTATCTCACATTTCTGTGTGATAAACAAGAGGTTTCATAGGGGTTCTCTTTAAATTACCCTTAAATTTATTATACGAGGAAGAAAAAATGAAAAACAAAAAATCAACGCAAAGCCTGTTCGGACTGAAAGGCTTCGGCAGATACGGACTGAAAACGGAAAAAGGAGAACTGTCCTTTTTCAGCGTTCAGCCAACCAATATATCCGTATTGTCAAATGAAAATATTGATACGAAGATACGCCGCCTTATGACGCTGCTGAGCATGATACCGGCGCTTGAAATAATCTGTCTTGACAGCTGCGAATGCTTCGACGGCAACAAGATCAATATCAGAAACAGGATAGACTGCGAAAAAAATCCCGCTGTCATAAAGCTGCTGGAACAGGACATGGAGTTTTTAGACGACATTCAGCTTGAAATGTCTACCGCAAGACAGTTTATGTTCTGCGTAAGAACAAAGGATAAAAAGGAATCGCAGATATTTCAGCAGATAAACCGCGCTTCCAAGATAATATCGGAGCATGGCTTTGACGTCAGAAGAATGAATAAGGAGGATATAAAGAGAATGCTGGCTATTTACTTTGACGTTTCTATGAACGGAGATAAAATCGAGGACGCGGAGGGAGAAAAATATATTGAGCCGATACAGGATAAGGAGAAGCCGTATGCTGTTTAAAAAAAGAGCGATGACTCCGGAACAGGCGGAGGAAATCAGAATACAGGAGTTTTTTGACCGCGTCGTTCCCGGCACGGTCCGTTTTTTTACCGACCATTTTATCTGCGGCAATTCGTATAAATGCGTGTGGGCGGTCAGAGAATGGCCGCCTACCACCGAAGAACAGGCTATCCTCGCCCATCTTGCCGACAGAAGCTCGGTTACTTTAAGAATATATAACCGCCTTGTGGACAGCGCCGAGCAAAGGCAGATAATTCAGCATGCCGCAAGAAGAAACAAGCTTATGTCGACTGTAAACGACGTAACGGAATCGATTGCCGCGGAAAGCAATTTACAGGACGTTGTTCAGCTTATTGCCGATATGCGCCGAAACAAGGAACCGCTGCTGCACTGCGCCGTGTTTATCGAACTGAAAGCGGTAAGCGAGGACAAGCTTAAGGAGCTTCAGTCGGATATACTAATGGAGCTTACGCGCTCAAAAATAACTGTCGACAGACTGATCCTCCGTCAGAAAGAAGGCATGCTCTCAGCTTTGCCGTTCGGATACAATGTGTTCGGCAGTCTGTATGAACGCGTTCTTCCGGCAAGCTCGGTCGCAAATCTCTATCCGCTGAATTACAGCGGAAAAACCGATGAAAAGGGCTTCTATATCGGAAAAGATAAGTTCGGAACAAACATTTTGGCGGACTTTGATAAGCGAAGCGACGACAAGACAAACGCAAACGTTCTCATTTTAGGAAACAGCGGTCAGGGAAAGTCGTACCTTATGAAGCTTTTGCTTACCAATATGAGGGAGAGCGGAAAAAGCATAATAATTTTAGACGCTGAACAGGAGTACAAGGAGCTGACGGAAAATCTGGGAGGAACCTATCTCGATTTCATGTCGGGAGAATATATGATAAATCCCCTTGAACCCAAAACCTTCGGAGAAGCTGAGCGTGACGGGCAGTCTCCGGAAGCGTTCAGAAGGGTAACAAGGCTAAGTCAGCACATATCATATTTAAAGGACTTTTTCAGAGCATACAAAGACTTTTCTGACAGCGAGATAGATACGATAGAAATTATGTTAATGAAATTGTATTCAAGATTCGGTATTGACGACCTCACTGATTTCAACAGGCTGAAGCCGGAGGATTATCCCACAATGACCGATCTTTATGAACTGACGGAAAAGGAATTCATGATTTTCGACGAGGAAAAGAAGCGTTTGTACACAGAGGAAATACTTCAGAACATCTGTCTGGGACTGCATTCTATGTGCAGAGGAGCTGAAGCAAAATATTTCAACGGGCATACTAACGTTAAGGATTCAAAGTTTCTGTGCTTCGGAGTAAAAGGTCTTATGGACACCAACAAAAGGCTTAAAGACGCTCTTTTGTTCAATATTCTGAGCTACATGTCAAATCAGCTTTTAGGCGAAGGGAACACCGCCGCGGCAATAGACGAGCTTTATTTATTCCTTTCAAATCTGACAGCCATCGAGTACATCAGAAACGCCATGAAAAGAGTGCGGAAAAAGGAATCTGCAATGGTGATCGCAAGCCAGAATATCGACGATTTCCTGCTGCCCGAGATCAGGGAGCTTACTAGACCGCTGTTTGCTATTCCTATCCATCAGTTTCTGTTCAACGCGGGCAACGTAGAACCAAGAGCGTATACCGATATGCTTCAATTAGAAATGTCGGAGTTTTCGCTCGTAAAATATCCCCAGCAGGGTCTGTGCCTTTATCGCTGCGGCAACGAAAGGTATCTGCTTCAGGTTCACGCGCCGGAGTACAAGGAAAAGCTGTTCGGCAATGCGGGAGGTAGATAGTTGAATTATTATAGTTTGTATGGTATACTATTATTGATAAACTCAGTATTGGAGTGAGAAAAGTGAAATGCGTATTAATGCATAAAAAAATACCGGCAGCATATCTTGAGCTTGACAGCGAAACCGGATATATATTAAAAATATATGAGGTCTGCAGACCGGAACATCTGCCCGTAGGCGTTGGCTTTAAAAAGGGTATTGCCGACAGAGCGGCATTAAACGAATGGTGGACTGACAGAGCAATTCCGGCAAGCCGTTCAGGTATACATGAAGCAATGGAAGTCCTTAAAATCCATGATACAAAAACGCTTTTAACACGCTGTTTCGGATTGAGTTTATCGGATCAATACTGGATAAAGCCCGATAAAAGCGATGTGAAATGGGAAGCTATCAACTTTTTTGACAACCCGTTTTCCGACGACATCGGCGACGTTCTGTTCGGGAACAGCAATAAAACAAATGGATTTGATTTCAGTTCTCCCGACAATACCTCGGACGGATGTTTGAAAAAAAGGTGGAAAATTATAGACGGAAAAAGGTGTCTTGTAAAAGGCGGCAGCAAACCGTTCCAACAGCAGCCGTTCAACGAGGCGATCGCGTCGCTGATTTGTCAAAGACTTGAGATACCTCATGTCGATTATTCCGTAATATGGAGCGGCGACGAGCCTTACAGCGTTTGCGAAGATTTCGTCAGTTGGGAAACTGAGCTTATAGGGGCATGGCGGGTGATCCAAACTCGGAAAAAGGATAACAGCGTCTCTGTTTACAGACATTATGTAAATTGCTGCGAGGCGTTGGGCGTAAAGAATATAGAGAGGTTTCTTGACCGCATGATCGTTCTGGACTATATCATAGCCAACGAGGACAGACATTTTAATAATTTCGGACTGCTGAGAAACGCTGAAACTCTGGAATGGATCGGCGCGGCCCCTATATTTGACAGCGGAACATCGCTGGGATATGACAGTCTGACGGTTCAGATAGCGAACAATAAGACGGCGCAGTGCAAACCGTTTAAGAAATCCCATATTGATCAGCTTAAGCTTGCTACGTCGTTTGAATGGGTGGACTTTGAAAAATTATACGGAATAGAGGATGACATAAAGGAGATATTGTCCTCAGAAAACGCGGAAAAATATATTGACGAGGAAAGAAAAAATGCAATCGCTCAATCCGTTGCGAACAGGATCGAGATCGTGCATAGAATGGCTGCTGTAATGGAAAATACCATCGTTGACGACATAAAAAACGATGTTGAAGAAAATATTGCAGAGGATTATTTGAAGGAAGTTGACGCGCATACCTTGGATATGTAACCATGTAATACAATTTTGAGAGCCGCATTGCCGGCTCTTTATTTGTTCTATTCAAATCTGACAGCCATCGAGTACATCAGAAACGCCATGAAAAGAGTGCGGAAAAAGGAATCTGCAATGGTGATCGTAAGCCGGAATATCGACGATTTCCTGCTGAGATCAGGGAGCTTACAAAAACGCTGTCTGCTATTCCTATCCATCAGTTTCTGTTCAACGCGGGCAACGTAGAACCAAGAGCGTATACCGATATGCTTCAATTAGAAATGTCAGAGTTTCGCTCGTAAAATATCCCCAACAGGGTCTGTGCCTTTATCGCTGCGGCAATGAGAGGTATCTGCTTCAGGTTCACGCGCCGGAGTACAAGGAAAAGCTGTTCGGCGTGGCGGGAGGAAGATAAATCTTAAGTACGCTTGTTTGCTTAAATTTAATGTGGTATAATCAGTACAAAAAGCTTCGGGAGGAATATTCATGGAAAATAAGTTCAGACTGACAGTTGAAGAAAATATATTTATAGCAAAACGAAATATCGTTGATTATATATGGAAATCAGCCAATCTTGAGGGTATCAATGTTACATTTCCTCAAACCTATGCCATTATTGAAAAATCGAAAGTATCAGGAGTAGATGTAGAGGATATTCTGAAAATTACGAATTTAAAACATGCGTGGCAAATGCTTTTCGATACAATAAACAAACCGTTGGATTTAGACTATATATGCCGGATACATGCGGAAGTTGCAAGAGATGACGCGCCTATGCGGGGGAAACTCAGAACAGGCGCTGTGTATATATCTGGAACTGACTACGTTCCCTCCGTACCTTCCGAAAAATCTGCAAACGCTATGCTTGAAGAACTGAAGAAAACAGAAAATCCTACCGAACGTGCAATAGAAACAATGTTCAGATTAATGAAAGCGCAGCTTTTCTGGGACGGAAATAAAAGAACGGCAATGCTTGCAGCCAATAAAATAATGATGCAGAACGGCTGCGGAATTATTTCAGTACCTAATGAATATCTGGAAGAATTCAATGAAATTCTCTGCGATTATTATACAAACGACACGCTTGAAAAAGCAATGAGGTTTGTATATGACAAATGCATAGACGGAATAGATTTCAGACTTCAGGAGCAGCCGGAAAAGGAAAAACGGCAAAGTGAAGAACCCGAAGAAAATCAGGGCATAGCAATGTCCTAACAGATAAATGTAACATAGAGCCGGATATGTGGCTGTGTTGATTTTAATATCTGTATAATATGGTCAGGCGAAATGTACCGCAGAGGCTTTAAATTTTATCTTTCAGAAAACGGAGTATGGATGACAAAACGCGTTCCGGTGCAGTTTATCTTTGATGATCTTAATTGAGCTGTAAATTCGGTTTGTATTTTTATCCGTTGAAAAAAGAAAGAAGAATTCATGTATAGCTTGATTCTTAGAGATAAATGTGATATGATTTAAACAGAACACGGAGGCGAATGTCAATGTATATTTTTCCGAAGCGTTGCGAAGGCGCTGATGAGCTCAAATACATTTTTCCATCTAAACAGAAAGCCGTTCAGAAGGCCATAGAACTTGCCATGAAGGACAGCAGAATAAAGAGATTAATTATATTCGGAAGCGCCATAACTATGAATTGCGGAACAAACAGCGATTTGGATATTGCTTTAGATGTTCCAAACATGAATTTTGATGAATTTACAAAACTTGCAAGACCGTTTTTTACTGAAATTCCTTCTGAAGTTGACATTATTCATTATAATGAAATTCGCAGTGAATTGCTGAAAACGGAAATAAATAGAGGAGTGTGTGTATATGCCGGATAGCAATGACTATTGCAGCCGTTTATCACATGCCGCAGGCAATTGAAAAAAATATTTAAAAGCATAATTATGAAAATAATATAAAGAAACAGTACATTACCCATAGTGCTGCGTTGTCGGATCTATTTTTATAATTCCAAGAAAAAACCGCATATAGCTCTAAAGGACGGCTGAAGTAAAACAGCCGTCCTTTTCATATATATACAAAGGAAAGAAGGGTTGCGTATGAGTATAACGGCAGCGGCGGTCAAAAAAGCCGCGGCGGTTTTGCTTCCCAAGAAAAAGGTAAGGAAAGCTATAGGCTTTGCCGCCGCTTTTTTAATAACGCTCGCTCTGCTTCCGGTAATGCTGCTGCTGGCTATGGGGCATCAGCTGACAAAGGCGGAGGATGAATACGGAAATATAGATTTCAGTCAGTTTATGCAAAGTCTGTCTCCGGAACAAAAGGAGCGTTTCTCACAGATGGAGGACGACGGCAAGGCTATTGAAAAGGAAATGGAAAAGCTCGGAATCAAGGATATGATCGTCAAAGCTCAGATAATATATCTCACATATTTTGACGACGTTCACAAGGATGAGGATTTTTTTGCGGAATACTGTTCGCTTTTCAAAGAGAACGATAATGAAAAGCTGATTGAAAATCTCAATAGCAAATATAATCTGAGCATTGATTACAGCGAATTTATGCGGTCGTATTCCGTGATAGTTAACGTCAGCATAAATCCGTATCTGTTTGTAAATTTTGATTTAAAGAACAACATAGACCTGTCGGTCTGGGCTGAAAACGCCTATGAAACTCAGTGGGGCTGTGTTCCCCATACCGACGGCAGTCTGCTGACAGATGAAAAATACAAGGCGCTAAAGGAAAAATATCCGCAGGATATCACCGCAGACTGCGACAAATGGCTGAGCCGGAGAACTGTTGATAATTACAATTTGCTGAGATCGTATCTATGGTACGACCACGAAAGCGGAACGATTTCCGAGGATAATTATCCGATCTCCGATATGACCGTTCAGGAGCTGTTCGATTCGGCGGACGTAAAAGGAAATATCGAGACTCTTCCTCAAACCAAGGGTATAGCTGTTTTAAAAGAGAATACGATAGGTATTTATGTGGGAAACGGTAATGCGATATATGCGAAATCTGCCGAGGACGGGATAGTAAAGGAGAATATCTCAGCCGGAGGCTGGACCTCGTGGTTTGAAATACCGTGGATACAGTACGGCGATGAAAAAAGCTTCGGCAATGAAATCAAATTTGAAGAATATGACGAAAAGAAGAAAAATAATCTGGGACTTGTTCAGTGGGCGATCCAGGCTCATGAAAACGGCTGGGGATATGTTTACGGAACCTACGGAAACGTTTTGACGGAGTCGCTTTTACAGGACAGAGCCGCTGTGTTCGGCAGCGAGGTCACAAGCTATATGGACTTTATACGTTCAAACTGGCTCGG
This sequence comes from Ruminococcus sporogenes, assembly GCF_054655175.1. Lineage (NCBI taxonomy): Bacteria > Bacillati > Bacillota > Clostridia > Eubacteriales > Oscillospiraceae > Ruminococcus > Ruminococcus sporogenes. Next base: position 505,394 of record NZ_BAAHOA010000003.1, read on the forward strand.
CAAAAGGACGGCGGATTGCGTTGGGCTCATCAAGGGGTACGGCTGGTATGACAGCAAAAGCGGAGAAATAAAGGTCGGTTCTAACGGCATGGCTGATGTTGGAGCGAATGGAATGTTTGCTGCGGCGGAGGTCAAGGGCACGATAGATACCATACCGGAAGTACCCGGACTTGCCGTTTGGTCGGACGGTCACATCGGTATATATATCGGCAACGGCGAAGTGATCGAAGCCATGAATACGCTCCGAGGCGTTACAAGAACAAAGCTTGCAGGGCGCGAATGGACGCACTGGCTTCAGATTCCGTATATCAGTTACGTTCAAGAAAAGGAGAAAAATAAATGATAATATATTTTGAAAACAAACTATCAGCGAATTTACCCATGACAGCATTTGAATTACAGGACATTCTGGACAGACTAAGATTTGCAGATTCCGTGGTAGATTTCAGGATTTCCGAGCATGAAAATATGGACTTGCCAAAGAGCCTGTGCAGAGATTTTACTGCAGATATTTACAAGCTGAATCTGTTTGCGGAACGCTTTGAAAGGCTTGAATATCCTGAAAGAGCAGCGATGGAAAGTCTGTTGGCTTCAAACCCTGAGTGTGAATTTGAAGATATGCTTCTGATGACCTACGGTTTGGATTCTGTTTCCGTATGGCCGTGCAAAGATTACTATGAGCTCGGAGAAGCAATGATAGAAAACGATATGGTAGAAGAACTCAGAGAGCTGCCTGACGAATATATCGATCTGATCGACCGTGAAAAGATCGGCAGACTTGTTCACGGCAAAGATAATGGTATGTTCGTTCACGGTTATTATTGCGTACCGTCAAACTACGAAACGCCCGACATAAATATTGAATTTGGCAAGCCTGAGAACTGTTTTTTCCGTCTGCTGATTGCGCCGAAACCGACAGGCAGTGAATCCACCGAGCAGTTCGCGCAATGGCTTTCTTTGCCCTGCAATAAAGAAAATCTGAATGACATTGCTAATGATCTTGGTATAGGCAGAGTTCAGGACATGGTTTCCTATGATTTTCAATCTACATTGCCGCGGATCACAGTTGAAAGCTTCGATAACATGAATCATATTGAAGAACTGAACGCCCTGGCGGAAAAGCTTTCAACGCTCTCTCATGCTGACTTTGTCAAGCTGAAAGCAGTAATGAAAAGTCAGAAATTCACAGAAATATCCGACGCGGCAGAGTGTCTGAATTGTCTTGACAGTTACGGATTTGTCGGAAATATCTGCAGTGCAGACGAGTTCGGCAAAGAATATCTTTCGAGAAATCTGCCGACGAATTTTGATTTATCTTTGCTTGAGGAAATGGATTTACAGGATTTCGGCAATAAGATTCTGAACTGCAAAGGCGCTGTGAAAACCTCTTACGGAGTGGTATGCGGCAATAATATGGACCTGTTCTCTGCCCTGATCGTACAGCCGGAACAGGAAGAAGTACAGGAGTGTAATATGGAAACGGGGATGAGTCTATGAAAAAGTCGGTTGCAGTTTCAGTCAATGAAGAAAAATTGTCAGCAATAGAAATGTATTTAGAGCAGAAGAACACTACGCTTGCGGCGGAGCTTAATAAGTATGTGGATCAGTTATATCAGAAAAACGTGCCGCAGAATGTGAGAGATTTTATTGACATGATGTCGTCAAAGAAGCCTTCGGCAAAACGTGGGAAGCCCTCGCCTGCCGAATCAGAAAAGCAGTCTGAGCAGTAACTCCCCCCTAAACGTAAAGGAGATTTTGTATGAATTATAGAGGCTTATATATTTCAAAGTGCCGTGACACAGGCATTGAACGAGAGGACAAGAACGGCAATACGGTAACCGCAGAGGGCTGGTTTTATCAGGTTTTCACAGATGATTCGATGGCTGAGGAAATAGACAACTTCTGTGGAGCCGTAGGATATGAGCTGTCCGATGACAGTGAGGAAACCGCTGAGCAGTTCGCCCGTGAGGTCGTTGATATGGAAATAAAGGAATATCAGCGCTATAAAAACGAGCTTACAATGTGAGAGAACGTGATTTAACCGCCCTGTCGCCAACCGTGTGCCGTCGTGTGCGATTCTATAGGCACAGGCAGGGTAAGTTTACCCTTAAGGACAAGTAGGGCTGATTTAGGGCGTTTTGCGCAGAGTTTCAGAAAGGCGAAAATATATGTATGAGGTGAAATATTGTCTTGCAAGTTAAAACGTCGGGGTTGTAACCCCGACGCGGACACAGCGGACGGCAAAGCCGACCGCAATTTTGCGGGACTTGGGCAGTTTCATGGTAAGGGGTTGTAAATCCAGCCTTTCTGAAATTTAGGGGTTGTAACCGCAGAAAGCAAAGAAATTACGGCATATTTAAAGGAGTTGTAGCATATGAGTTTTGAGAATAAGGTCAAATTTGCTCTTTGGGCGTATCCTGAAACGCTAAAGAACGTAGAGGTTCATTACAAAAACGACAATTGCAGATCGCAAAGCGAGTTTATAGAGAAAGCAATTAAGTTCTACATCGGCTATCTCAGCGAGGAAGATAACATAAACTATCTCTCCCCTATGATAACCGAAACGGTCAAGGCGCAGATAAAGGGTACGGAGCAGCGGCTTTCAAGACTGCTTTTTAAAGTCGCCGTGGAGCTTGGAAAGCTGTCGCATATGACCGCCGCTGTAAACGAGGTTGACGATGATACGCTTAACAGTCTTCACGCTATGTGCGTAAACGAGGTGAGGAAAATAAACGGCATCATTGATTACGAGGACGCGGCTGAATATCAGAACAGCTGATACTTTAACGAATGGAGATGATATAACTGGCGAAAATAATCGTAACAAGCCGTTATTTAAAAAGCGGCAGCGGAAACAGAAAACAGCTTTACCGTTATGTAAAATACATCGCGACCCGCGAGGGTTCAGCGCCGATACCGAATACAAACGAACACGCTCCTGCCGCTAAAAAACAGCAGGAGCTGATTTTTTCTCTGCTAAAATGTTTCCCCGACGGCAAAGAGTTATTTGAATACGAGGACTACCAAAAGAATCCCACCGTCAAAAACGCTTCCGCTCTCATATCGGAAATACTTGACCGGAACATGGACCGCCTTACAAGCCGTAAAAACTATGTAAGCTATCTTGCTAACCGTCCGGGCGCTGTTAAATTCGGTAAGCATGGTTTGTTCTCGCAGTCGGACGAGCCTGTCGAGCTTGAAAAGACCGCAAAAGAAATAGCGGCTCACGGAGGAAACGTCTGGACTCATGTTGTTTCCCTGCGCAGGGACAGCGCTCAGGCGATGGGCTATGACAATTTAAAAGCGTGGCGGGACTTAGTCAAGCGGCAGATCGCTAATATTGCAAAGAGTCAGAAAATCGAAATGAAAAATCTCAGATGGTACGCCGCGTTTCATGATAAGAAAACCAATCCTCACGCGCATATAATCGTGTACTCCGCCAACGAGCGCGAGGGATTCCTCACCAACCGCGGAATAGAAAAAATACGAAGCGGCTTTGCAAACGATATCTATCAGGACGAGCTGCACCATTTATATCAGCGCCAGACCGACCTGCGAAATCTTCTGAAAAAAGAGTCGGCAGAGTTTATGCGTAGGATTGTAAATGATATTGCAGGAAACGCCTTTGAGGATACGGAGCTGATAAAGCTTGTTGGTAAACTTAACGATCAGCTTAAATCTATAACGGGCAAAAAAGTATACGGATATTTAAAGCCGGAGGTCAAGCAGACGGTCAACGCAATTTTTGCAAGGCTTGCGGAAAATGATTCTATTCAGAAAATGTATAAGCTGTGGTGTGAAATGGAGCAACAGAAGCACGACGTGTATTCGTCGGCAAAGCTTCAGTTTCCGACATTAGTTGATAATAAGGAATTTAAATCCGTCAAAAACATGATCGTTCAGACTGTGCTGGATATGAATAGTCCTGTTGTTGATATTGAGATTGAAGAACCGGAACTGACAGAAAAAACTGATAACGATGATATAACAGATATTCCTCCAATGTTTGATAATGCCAATATGGCTGACGGAGATTTTACTTGGAATGATAAAAATGCAGTGACATCTGATACTTACAAAACTCCGAAAAGCAAATACTATTTAAAATGGAGCAATGAATACAAGGAAGCCTGCAGGATCATCTATGACAAAAGCTCGAAGCCTGAAGATTTTAAAAAGGCTGAACAGCTTTTGCTGTCAGAATCAAATTCAGGAAATATACTGGCAATTCACGATTTAGGAAAGCTGTATTCCACAGATAAGCTCGGAGAAAAGAATGATGAAAAATCATTTTCATTTTACAGGGAAGCGCTTCATGCTTTTACGGTAATAGAACCGAACGCTGATTCCATGTTCCCCTATGAGCCGAGATACGAAGGTCAGAATATGAAGTCTGCGGATATGCGCTCTTACGTTTGGTACAGAATAGGCAAAATGCACTGCTACGGACTGGGAACGGAACAGAACTATGAAAAAGCGTTTGAATGGTTTTTAAAATCGGCTCAGGAAGGAAACAAATTTGCGCAATACAGTCTTGCTAACCTTTATTACTACGGCAACGGCGCGGAAAAGAACCTTAAGGAAGCCTTCGGCTGGTATATGAGATCGGCGAAACAGGGACAGCCTTATGCTTCATATGCTGTGGCTCAGATGTATAGCAAAGGCGAATATGTTGAACATGATGAAAAAACTGCTCAGAAATATTACAATCAGGCTCTTTCGGGATTTTTAAAGCTTGAAGCTGACGGTCAGGCGGACGATAACCTCTTTTACAAAATAGGGGCGATGTACAAAAACGGTTTTGGAACAGAGGCTGACATGAATAAGGCTATAGGTTATTTTAAACGTTCCGCAGAGCTGAACAACAAAAACGGGTTATATGAATACGGCAAGGCTCTGCTGCTCGGAGATAAAGATATACCAAAGGCTATGGATTTTCTTGAAAAAGCGGTAAGGCTCGGAAATCTGAATGCCAAGCGTTTTCTTGCGCTTGAATATATCAACGGAGAACATATTGAACAGGACATTGACAAGGGTATTGAAATGCTGACCGAATGCGCTGACGGCGGCGATCCCCTCTCCTGCTTTATGCTCGGCAAAATATATTTTAAGGGGGAATTTGTGAACAGGGATCTGAGCAGGGCTGAGAAATATCTGCTTATGGCAGATAAGGACAGCGGACACGCTTGCTATTACCTCGGAAAGCTTTATCAGGAAGAAGAAAAATATGACATTGACAAAGCTGTTGAATGGCTTGAAAAAGCGGTTACCTATGACGATATATCGGCGTATGCTTCGTATTCGTTAGCTAAAATACTTTTGGAAGATAACAAATATCATGATACACAAAAGGCAATAAAACTACTTGAACTATCTGCCGAAGAAAACAATTGGGCTTCGTTTCTGCTGGGAAGGCTTTATCTTTTCGGTACGGAGGATATTGAGAAAGATAAGGAAAAGGCAATGGAATGGCTTAACAGGTCGGCGGACGACGGAAACGTTTATGCTCAGACTTTTCTGAATGAAAACAGAAGCTTTGAAAACACAATGCTGGCAAATACGGTTTTAAGCTTGTTCATAAATCTCAGCAGATGTATTGAAGATGATTACAGAAGAAGATACAGATCGGTCAGGATGTCCGCAGACAAAAAGCTTAGGCGTATGATCAATGAAAAGAAACAGGCGCTGGGGATTAAGGAGGAACATGAGCAATATTTTGGCTAAATCTGCTAAAATTTTATTGCTATTTTTATGCAAATTATAGATTTTTAAAAAATTGCCAAGAATTATTAATTAAACTCTTGAATTATTATATATATTGTGCTAATATTTTAATTAATATAGGTATATTAAGTGATATTTTATAATACTTAATATGATATATAAATAATCTTAATAACTATATTAGATGGAGGTTCTATGAAAAGAAAACTTGTTTTAATTATGGCTGCTGTTATTTTAGCTTCGAATTCAACAGCCTGCAAAAATTCTGAAAACACATTATCGACCGATAATGATAAAAGCCGGAGTACACAAAGCAGTATTTCCGAATCGGTATCGGAAAGTACGGAAAGCGATACTCAGAGCAAAACTGAGGTTCAGTCGGAAATAAATGAGTACGACGGAACATTTAACGAGGATGTTTTTGATAAGATCGTCAGTAACGTTGTTATAGGCGATAAAACTTTTTCATTTCCATGCTCGCTGGATGATTTGGGTGATGGTTTTTCTTTTTGGGATGAAAGCATGATATATGAGGAGGAAACCGAACTTAGAAGCTGTGGATTGTTATATGACGGTAAATTGCTGGCTACGGTCACAATGCATTGTGCAGCAGACGATAATGATTATAGTGATAATGATATTATTTGTATAAGCTTTACTGCGAGTGCTTTTAAAAGGCAGGATACGATTGATAATATTTCAATAGGCGGAATAACCTTTGAGAGTACAGAAGCAGAAATAAATCAAATGTTTGGTGAACCGACAGACAATCATGAAGATTCAAGTCACTTTAGCTCATATTTATATTTAATTGATAAAAAGCGGCTGACTCTTTCTTTTAATTATGGGCATCTAAATATTATAGATCTTAATTTTGGAGGAAAATAAAATGTCGATTAATATTGATACAGGTTTTGAGATTATATTAAAACTAGACAATGATATGACAAAAGTAGAAGAAACAATGATAAAACTATCTGACGAAGAAACATATACCGTAGATGGTTTTTGTGAAATATTAAAAAATAATATTGTTTCGTGGGGAGACATTTCTATAAGATTCACATTAGAGGGTCTTAACAATGAAGTGAATTATAGTAATCTCTCGGATTTTATTACTGACTCACCTAATACAGCTGCTTTAAATGAAGCATTAGATAAACTTGCTTCAAGCCATAAGGATTATAGCAAATGGATTAAAAACTATGATTCGCTTTATAAAGGAGCAAACGATCTGGTTGCTTTAGTTGATGAAGCTATTAATATATCAGATACTATAAAAAATTTAACTGATTATTCGGAAGATAATGCTGAGAGAAGAAATGCAATAGCAAAAATAGGAACAAGTATTTTAAGCATGGGAAGTACCTTAACCGGAAATATTCCCGGTATTCTCGGAGATGTTATCTCAGAACAATTCAGTTTGGCAAGCGAAATTTTATCATCGGGAGCCTCAATTATAAATAAACATATAGATCAAATCAAATCGGTTGAAAAAGAAATCGATGAAATTATAAACGGAAAAACCAGCGATTTCGATTTTGATAGTTTAAATGCGGCAAAAGACGAATTGGATATTTCAGCTAAAGTGGATGATTTGTCCGAGTTTGTTTCATATTCTGAAGATATAAGGGAGTTATATAAGGCTTTTGACGTTGACAAAGCAAATGAAGTCAATAATATTATAATTTCATTGAACAACAAAATAAACGAGCTTCAAAATTATCATGAAGCCTATGAGGAATTAGCCAAAGCGATAAACGACTGCTACGAACCGGAGATACTTGGCTTTATAGGCGATAACGTTGACGAGGATAAGCTTGCTGATTATGCGAATGCGTTCTTTAAACGGTTTGGAAAATATATTGACGGTACTGAAGAATTTAATGGTTCAGATTTTGAAGATGAGTTAGCTGATTTTAAAAATCATCATGAAAAAGGAGAAAGCGGCGAAATAGAATTTATGGATGCCGAAGCAGTAGCCAAGCAAAATATTGCCGAAGCTGAGAAAAGCGCCAATAATGCCGAAAGGGCAAAGGTCGATCCTCTTATTCTTGATATTAACGGAGACGGATTTAATATTGAAACAAAAAAATACGGCGCTCATTTCGATTTAAACTGCAACGGCTTTGCGGAAAGAATCAACTGGACACGTCAGGATGCGATATTAGCGCTTGATAAAAACGGAAACGGAAAAATTGACGACGGCAGCGAGGTTTTCGGAGATTTTCATCTTCTTGCAGACGGAACAAAGGCTAAAAACGGCTTTGAAGCATTGGCGCAGTATGATACTAACGGCGACGGTGTTATTGATGAAAACGACGAAATATTTAATCAGCTTAAACTATGGGTTGATTCGGACGGCGACGGATTATCGGGCAGCGGAGAATTGAAATCGCTCAAGGATATGCATATAAAGGCTATAAATCTCAATTACGAATATGTAAACCAGCCTACAGATTCCGAGGCATTGATAGGTAACGTTGCGACTTTTGTCTACGAAGATGATACTATCGGAAATATAGGAGAAATGTGGGTTTCCTCAGACCTTTACGACGCTATCGAAACTGTTATTATAGGAGTGTCTGAGGCAGCTGACGGTCTTCCGAACGTGAGAAGCTTCGGTACTGTTAATTCTCTGCATAATGCAATCGCTATGGATGAAACCGGAAAGCTTACGGAGCTTGTGAACAGCTTTATTTCAGAAACTGATAATGATATTAGGATTTCAATAGTAGAAGAAATCCTGCATTTTATTTGTCATACGGAAAATATAGAATCCGGCAGCCGAGGCTCATATATCGACGCAAAGGATTTAGCTGTAATTGAATCTTTTATGGGACAGGATTTTATGGGAGTAAACGGAGGCAATCCTAATTCTGCCGCGTCTCCTATTCTTAAAAGCGTTTACAGTAATTTAGTTGAGATGTATTGCTTTGCTATGATAGGAAGTCAGATAACAGAACATCTTGATTACATAACGGCTCATACGGAGGATGACGGAAGCATTACTCCAAATATGACATTTTTCAATAAGCATATGTATTACTCAATGAAGCTGGGACAGATAAGTGAAAAGACTTTTTCCGATATATGCTCCTATCTCGGCTATTATGGTTCAAACATTCAGAATGATTATCAGTTGTTTATAGAATTCAGGACATATATGGAGGAAACGGCTCCTCAATATCTTGATATAATTGATTCCTCTGTTTTCGGAGCAATAAGAGGAAATGACGGTAATAACGCATTAAACGGCACTAATGTCTCAGACGTAATTTATGGCGGAGGAGGAAACGACCGGATAACCGGAGGAAACGGAAACGATCTGCTGTTCGGCGGAACAGGAAACGATACAATATCCGGCAGCTCAGGAAACGACATGCTCTACGGCGATTCAGGAAACGATATCCTTGACGGCGGAACAGGCAATGATACGCTTAAGGGCGGAGAAGGAAACGATACCTATGTATTCACAAAGGGATACGGTCACGATACAATAATCGACTCCGACGGTCTGAATACGCTTAAGTTTTCAAATCTTGCCCCAAGCGATATCCTTGTAAACGGAACAGGTGAATATGACGTAACCATCACAATTAAGGGTACAAACGATACCCTCGTTATCAGAGATTTCCGTAAGGGAGAGGAATACAGAAATTATGATCTTGAATTTAACGGCATAAAAATGCACGTTACCGATAAGGGCAGTCCGTTCAGGCATATTTACGGCGGAAACGGCGACGACGTTCTCAAGGCTGTAGTTGAGGATTCTGTTATGCATGCCTTCGGCGGCGATGATACCGTTTACGGAAGCAAAGGCAGCGACGCTATATACGGAAATGAAGGGAACGACACTATATACGCCGGAAGCGGAAACGACTTTGTATTCGGCGGCTCTGATAATGACGTTATTTACGGTGAAGATGGAAACGATATAATTTACGGCGACGAAGGCGATGATGTTCTCGACGGCGGAACAGGAAATGATATCCTTTACGGCGGAACGGGAAATGATACATATGTATTCGGCAGAAATTACGGTACCGATATTATCAGCGACAGCGAAGGGATATCAACTGTTAAGCTTGCCGACGATACAGTCTTGTCTGATCTTGAAATACGCTCTGTCGGCAACGATGTTATTATCAGCATTAAGGATACCGGGGACAAGCTGATCATTACCGACTTTGCAGACGCGCCGGAAAATTACGTTCTGCAAATAGGTGAAGAAAGTCTTTACATAAAGGATAATATCTCAGACACTGTAAACACATACATTTCAGGTACGGAATATTCAGATTATATGCTTCTTGAAAGCGGTAAAGCCAATATCGCGGCAGGCGGTAACGGAGATGATTTCCTTATAGGAGGAACAGAATCTGATTACATATTCGGGGATTCGGGAAACGACAGAATCACAGCGAATAATGGCGACGATGTCATATTCGGCGGCAACGGAAACGATTCGTTGTTCGGAGAAAACGGAAATGACTATATATCCGGCGGCAAAGGCGATGATTATATCAACGGCGGCGACGGTGACGACATTATTGACAGCGGAGCCGGAAACGACTTTATCGACGGAGGAAACGGGAACGATACATATATATTTAAACCGGGTTACGGAAATGATTCTATCATGGACATTGAAGGAACAAACACCATTATGTTCGGAGATGGCTTCACGGCGTCAGGTCTGAAGGCTTACCGTTCAAACTGGAACGACATCCTAATAACCTTCGACGGATATGATGATACTCTTGTTATAAAGAATTACTGTATAAGCAAAGAAGCAAGAAACTTTACTCTTGTGTTTGCAGACGGAACAGTTACAGAAGCGACAGCTCAGGACAGTCCTCTCAGAACAATTTACGGTACTGACGGCAGCGAGTATATGATCTCGATTTATGAGGACGGAATTACTAAAATCGGCAGGGACGGAAACGATCAGCTTGTAGGCGGCAGCGGAAACGACTTCCTCTATGGGGGTAATGGCGACGACAGGCTTACGGGAAATGACGGAAACGACATACTCGACGGCGGCGAAGGCAACGACTTCCTTTACGGCGGATCCGGAAATGATACATATATCTTTAAAAAAGGATATGGTACAGATACGATCGGCGATGGACAGGGCGCAAACACAATTGAAATATACGGATATACTTCAAATCAGATAAAGGCTTATCGCACAAACTGGAACGATATTACTATAACCTTTGAAGGCTCGGATGATAAGCTTGTTATCGAAGGCTTCTTTACTTCCGAAGCAAACAGAAACTTCAGTCTTACGTTCAACGGAGGTTATAAGGTTCACGCAACCGCTTCCAACAGCCCTCTGAGGACCATATACGGAACTGATTACAGCGATTACCTTACAGCTATGGATGACAGAGGCGTGACTCTAATCGGAGAGAACGGAAACGACAGTCTTAACGGCGGCGGCGGAGCGGACAAGCTTTACGGCTCAAGCGGCGATGACCGCCTGTACGGAAACGGAGGAAACGACATACTTGACGGCGGCAAAGGCAGCGACTTCCTTTACGGCGGAGCCGGAAACGATACATATATGTTCAATATCGGTTACGGTACGGATACTATTAATGACAGCGAAGGTACCAATACGATTTCATTCGGCAATGGAATTACCTCAGAGGCTATGACTGCATACCGTACAAACTGGAACGATCTTACTATCACATTCAATGGAACAGATGACAGGCTCGTTATTCAGGGATATTTCAGTTCCGAAAACAACCGCAATTTCAATGTCACGTTTGCAGACGGAACAAGATATGCGTTTGACGATACTGAAAACCCCATAAAACAGGTACACGCTACTGAATATGACGACTGGATGTCTGCGTGGAGCGATAACGGTATTGTACTTTATGGCGACGGAGGAAACGATACGCTAAACGGCGGCGCCGGAAATGACGCGCTTTACGGCGGAACAGGAAACGATTATCTGTACGGAAATGACGGAGATGACATCCTTGACGGCGGAGAGGGCAATGATTATCTGAACGGCGGCAACGGAAACGATACATATGTATTCGGTAGAAATTATGGTACGGATATAATTGAGGATTATGACGGAAATAACAAGATCGTATTAAGCGGTATTGATCCTAACGAGGTCACATTTACTAAAACAAATCAATCCGAACTGAATGTATCAATAAACGGCAGCGAGGATAAGCTGACTATAAGGAACTTTAATTCCGAAAGCTTTACCTTTGAATTTGTAGGCGGAGCAGTAGGAACAGTAAATAAGGATACATGGGAGCTTGAGCTTAGTCAGCCTGCAAGCAATGATGCAATTGTTCAGGAAACCTCTGAGGAAGAAATTATACAAGCGAATGCAGATTTGCTCAGCGATATGTACGCTGACGACAACGTTAATTCTGATTTACTCACAGAAACAAGCGGCGCCGTTCTGATTGAGTCATCAAGCGCTGTTTCTGCGGCAAAGGAAACAGAGGAAGCCGCAGATCAGACGGATATACAGGTAATGATACTGACCGAAAATATGTCCGCTTTCGGTACGGAGAACAATGTTTCTGACAGCATGAGCATTAGCGATCCGATGCAGGATATATCGACGGTTAATCAGCTTCTGATAAACAGTCAGGCTCAGTAAATTTCTGATTATACGCATAAACCCTTGATTTTTCATACCATTTTGTATTTAATTATTGCTAAATATGTGAACTTGTGTTATTATATATCGAGTGGTAAATTTATACAATCTGGTATTGGAAAAATATATAAAGGGAGGTCTTTATGAAAATATTAAAAAGAATCTATATATTACTGCTGTCAGCAGTATTAATAATCGGAGGGAGCGGATGTGAATTGAATAATAGTGAAATTGTAAAGGAGGAGCAAGCAGCCCACGATAAATGGCTGAGGTGGAGGAAGGAGTTTCTTGCAGAACAGGAATTGCCAACGGAATATTCTCAATTAAGCGATTCACAGAAAACTTCAGTAAAAGCAATATATGAAATGATTATGTATTTGCAGGATAAATACGGCATTGAATTCGAATACACAGGATATGTAAGACCTCAGATATTGGAAGATGAATATTTGACTGCCATTCCTAAAGGTGGGAATGAAAAAACAGACACTGTTACAGTAACTCGTCAGGATGACGGCACGCTTACAGACGATTATCCTAATATTGCTGTAAGACCTTATTATGAACAGATGATTACTGATTATATTGAGGATTATTTTGGGTCTGATAAAATAAGAGTATTTTCTGAAATTTTTAATACTAAAATAGAAGATTTTTCAAATATTACAAACGAATCAATGGAACATAATGTTTCGGCATTTAATATAATTTTCATTGAGAAGGAAATATGCTCGACACATGAGTTTAATGAATTTGCCGATAATTACTGTAAATGGTTAAAAGAAAATGGTTTAAGTAGTGAAAACCGAGTGATGTTATTATATAATATAAGTATTAATAAAATAGATGAATTAAATCCATCTGATTATTTTGGTAAAACATATGTTGAAATGGAATTAAATTGCTATGTTAACAAAAATGGTGTAATTCAAATAAGTGAACGAGAAGTAAGATAAGGAGTTTTAAAATGAATATTACAGATGAAGAGTTATTAATGATTGAGCATTTAACTTATTTAAATGAAAGTGTAGCAAGTGCTGCAAAAGTGGATTTTAATTACATAAATAATAAATACGAAAGTTATACAATTTCACAAATACTTGCAAGGTTTGACTCAACCGCGATAGCAAACCTTGAAGCTAAAGGAGACGAACCTTTGGCGGCAGAGGTCAGCGGTTATGAGTGGGCGCAAATAATAAAATATTTACAAAATAATACAAGGCTAAATAAGTTAGTTCTGACAGAAACAATGGAAACACCAAAAGGAGTTCCATTGGCGCTTTGCTTTACAGACGGTACGCCTGATACGAGAGAAGCGATAATCGCATTTAAGGGAACAACCGGAGGAGACGAATGGAGCGATAACGTTGAAGGAGCTATACTTCGCGATACGCCCGACCAGATTGAAGCTCTTGAATTTGTACAAGGCTTACCATATGCCGATATAACATTAACGGGTCATTCAAAAGGCGGGAATAAAGCTAATTATATAACAATATTGTGCGATAAGGTAACACGCTGTGTTGGCTTTGATCCTCAGGGATTTTCACAGCTCTTTTTAAATGATCCGAAATACAGTAAACGAATTGAGGAAAGAGCGAGCCTTATAAAGAATTATTCCTTGTCTACTGATTTTGTACATATATTGCTTTATGAATTGCCCGGAGCAAAGCAGATATTTTGTAAAGGCTTTGGTGTAGATAGTACAGGACAGCATCATAGTCCCAATTCATTCTTTTATACAGATTACTATGGAAATCTTGTTTTGGATGGAATATTTGAATTCCCTATGTTTGTTGAAAGTGTTGAATCTGAATCAGTAGCGCTGCTTCGGGGATATGTTCGCTATTTGCTTGAAACAGGAAGTGAAAAAGAAGTAAAAGAAATGGTTGATTATATATCCGGAATAATGTATAGGAAAGATAAAGGCAGTTCAGAAATGATTGACTTTGCTTTTAGCGATTACGATAGATTGTCAACGATTGTCGGCGGCTTATTAAGCTATGTTGATAAAAACGATATAAGCGACAGAGATATTGAAAATCTTGTGATTACATTATTTGGCAGCGATGTTGTTGGAAAAATTGTAAGTCTTGCTGTTAATCAGGGAATAGACGATGATGACAGCGACCCTATTTTTACAAACTTAGCTTGGTTTTTAGCGGATAAATTATTATCATTAAAAGATATAGATTTAAGCGATATAATAAACCGTTCTGATTTTAATAAATTATGGGGCTTAATTAATGTGAAATTCAAGGATTTCAATAAACGTAATGACATGGAGCCTCCTAAGATAATACAAATTTTGAATGATGTAGAAATGTATATATACAAAGAATTATTATCCGGAGAATATGATTTAATTGACGGTACTCCCGGTAATGATCATTTGCGAAGCGGTTCTGGAAATGCCATGATTTTTGGTTTTTCAGGTGATGATACCTTAGAAGGCTCTTTTGGTGATGATATAATTTTAGGCGGCTTAGATAATGACCGTTTGTATGGTGGGAGCGGCAGCGATTTAATTTATGATATGTATGGAAATAATCTGATGTGGGGAGAGGATGGAAATGATATAATATACGCTGGTGATGGAATAGATCATTTATATGGTGGTATAGGAGACGATTATCTTTTCGGCGGCGATGGAGACGATATACTTAATGGAGAAGAAGATAACGACAACCTCTATGGAGAAGAAGGAAACGATGAGCTTCATGGAGGAGGAGGAGATGATGATTTATTCGGCGGAGATGGCGATGACATTCTTTTCGGCGATGACGGAAATGATTATTTAGAAGGCGGCAACGGTAATAATACCATGTATGGAGGCATAGGAAACGATACCTTTGTAGGCGGAGAAGATATTGATAAGATGTACGGCGGTTTGAATAACGATACATTCTACGGAGGAAACGGCCCTAACTATATGTACGGCGGTGAAGGCGACGATAACTTTACCGGCGGCGAAGGCTACGACTTCATAGAGGGCGGTAACGGCAGCGATACTATGAACGGCGGAAATGGATTCAATGAAATGTTCGGTCAGGACGGGATTGATTACATTTACGGCGGTAATGATAACGACTATATCGACGGCGGCGAATGCGACGATCATCTCTATGGCGGAAACGGAGAAAATGAAATATACGGAGGAGCCGGAAACGACACTATCTATGACGGAAACGACGGAAGCCATATTTACGGCGGTAAAGATAATGATAAAATATTTGCCGGCGGCGGAAATGATGTGATTGATCCCGGAGAGGGCGACGATTACATTCAGGACGATCACGGCGACGATACGATTATTTTCAAGGCAGGTTATGGTACAGATACTATTTCCGACGCTGCGGGAAATAATACAATACAACTTTCGGGGCTTTCAATGTCAGACGCGGTTATGTCAAGAATAAACGGAAGCGACCTTATGATTTCATTCGGCGCAGATAATATCATTATAAAGCAGTACTTTGACGGAGCAGGCTTCCAGAATTTCAATATCAACGGTACGATGATAAATGACTTGATAACAACACTGCACGGCTCTGACAGTAACGACTGGATGTCCGCTTGGAGCGATAATGGAGTTACAATAAAGGGTGAAGGCGGTAATGATACTATTAACGGAGGAAACGGCGATGATACCCTCGACGGAGGAACAGGAAACGACTGGCTGTACGGAGGAAACGGAAACGATACATATATCTTCGGCAAAGGCTACGGAAACGACACAATCGAGGATTGGGGCGGAAGCAGCCTTGTAAAGTTTACAGATATTAATATTGATGAAGTTTCTATTTCCAAATTGAACGATTCGACGCTGGTTCTTACAATTGACAGCACAGGCGATACATTGGCTGTAAATGGATACAAGTGGAATCAAGGCGGTTATATATTTGAATTTGCCGACGGAACAACAGACAGCATAAATAAGGATACATGGAAATGGGAAAGTGGTTTCGGCAGCACGGCAGGAGAAGCTACTCAGCCTGAACAAAATATCATTAACGGTACTGCCGGCAGCGACAATCTTTATGGTACTGACAGTAATGACATCCTCGACGGCGGTGAAGGCAACGATACTCTTTGCGGTGGAAATGGTGAAGATACATATATTTTTGCTAAGGGATACGGCAATGATACCGTTAATGAATGGAGCAGCGATCATAGTGTTATTCAGCTCAAAGGTATTAATTCAGATGAAGTGACAATAACTGACCAATGGGGTTCAAATTTAATTCTTTCTATTAACGGAACAGAAGATACGCTAACAATTAATAACTTCAAATGGGGTCAGTCAAGCTATACCTTTGAATTTGCAGACGGAGCAGTAGGAACAGTAAATAAGGATACATGGGAGCTTGAGCTTAGTCAGCCTGCGAGCAATGATGCAATTGTTCAGGAAACCTCTGAGGAAGAAATTATACAGGCGAGTGCAGATTTGCTCAGCGATATGTACGCTGACGACAACGTTACTTCTGAATTACTCACAGAAACAAGCGGCGCCGTTCTGATTGATTCATCAAGCGCTGTTTCAGAGGCAAAGGAAACAGAGGAAACCGCAGATCAGACGGATATACAGGTAATGATACTGACCGAAAATATGTCCGCTTTCGGTACGGAGAACAACGTTTCTGACTGCATGAGCATTAGCGATCCGATGCAGGATACGTCAGCTTTGAATCAACTGCTTGTCGGTACGCAGGCAGAGTAATATAAATTCTGATTAAAAGTGCGGCAGTAAAAAAAGCTGCCGCATAATTTATGTAAAAAGGAAGTCGAAGCATGGAGAAAAAACAAGACAGCGGACTTAGCTGCTTTATGATAGTTATGAAGTTTCACGGTATACCTATCACAAAAGAGCAGGCTGAAACGCTATCAGTTCTTGATCCCGAACAGAAAACCGGAGAAATAGAAATAATAGAATCCGCAAAGAAATTGAAAATGCGGGCAAAGCTTTGTAAGCTGAATTTAAAAAAGCTGAAGGACGTAAAGGCGCCGATTATTGCAAAGAATAAAAATGACGAATTTTTCATCATAGCTAAGTCCAAAGAAGATAAATATATGATTCTCTTTGCGGATAAAACACAACCTGAAATCAAAAGCCGTGAAGAACTTGAAGAAATTTGGGATGGCACAGCGATCCTTATTACCAAAAAAGGAATAATGGACAGAGAAGCGGTATTCAGCTTCAAGTGGTTTATACCCACGATACTGAAATTCAAAAAGGAATTTATACAGGTACTGATAGCCGTATTTACAGTACAGATTTTAGGAATCCTTACTCCCGTTATGACTCAGGTCGTTGTGGATAAGGTTTTAGTCCATAGAAGTATGTCGACGCTTAACGTGCTTGCAATCGGCATCGCAATTGTATACATATACGAGCTGATTCTGTCCCTTGCCAAAAACTATGTGTTTACCCATACGACAAACAGAATAGACGTAATGCTCAGCTTCAAGCTGTTTCGGCATTTGTTCGCACTTCCCTTGAAATACTTTGAATCAAGACGAGTCGGCGAAACGGTGGCGAGAGTAAGAGAGCTTGACAGTATCAGAAATTTTCTGACAGGCACTCCGCTTTCCTCAATGATAGATTTTATTTTCATAATCGTATACATAGTAGTATTGTTTTTCTACAGCAAAATGCTGACAGTTATCGTCCTCTGCTCTATACCCGTTTACGCAGTACTTTCGGCTATAGTTACTCCCCTTTTCAAAAAAAGACTGGACGAAAAGTTTGAAACGGGAGCGAACACTCAGTCCTTTTTGGTTGAATCCATAACGGGAGTGCAGACCGTAAAATCCTATGCCTTAGAGCCAAAGTTCGAGAAAAAATGGGGCGATTTGCAATCCGATTACGTAAAGGCAAGCTACAAAACCTCTATGGTTTCCGCAACCGCCGGAACGACCGGACAGTTTATTCAGAAGGTATTCGACCTGTTGATTCTGTTTTTCGGCGCAAAAGCGGTAATGGACGGTAATTTTACAGTGGGGCAGCTTGTGGCGTTTCGAATGCTTTCCGGCAGAGTAAGCGGTCCTGTTTTAAGACTGGTACAGCTTTGGCAGGAATATCAGCAGGCGTCGCTTTCAGTAAAAAGAATCGGCGATATTTTTAATACAGCCCCTGAACCGATTCTAAACGCAAATCAGACTGCTATGCCCGGCGTTCAGGGTAAAATTATATTCGATCAGGTGCATTTCAGATACAATCCGCAGGGCGGAGAGGTTATCAAGGGAATGAGCTTTGAAATAGAGCCTGACACCATTGTAGGAGTTGTAGGCAGAAGCGGTTCGGGAAAGAGCACCATTTCAAAGCTGATTCAAAGACTTTATTTGCCGGAGGGCGGTAAAATATCCATAGACGGTATGGATATTTCACTTGTGAATCCCGCAATGCTCAGAAAGCAGATCGGAGTAGTATTGCAGGAAAACTTTATGTTCAACGGAACCGTCGCGGAAAATATTTCAATTCACTGTCCAACAGCAAGTATGGAGCAGATCATTCATTCTGCAAAAATAGCGGGCGCGCATGATTTTATCCTTGAACTTCCTAACGGCTATGAAACGATTATCGGCGAGAAAGGCATGGGACTTTCCGGAGGTCAGAAGCAAAGAGTCGCTATTGCGAGAGCAATACTTAACAATCCCAGAATACTTATATTTGACGAGGCTACGTCTGCTCTTGACTATGAATCCGAGAGTATAATTCAGAATAACCTTAAAGAAATATGCAAAGGAAGAACAGTGCTTATTATTGCTCACAGGCTTTCAACGTTAAAGGACGCGCAGAAAATCATGGTGATTGATAAGGGCAATCTTGTGGAATACGATACTCATGAGAATCTGATGAAACGGGAAGGGCTGTATCATTATTTGTATAACCAGCAGAAAAGGGGCGATATTGATGGATAATAAGCTGACGGAATACGTATTGAAGCACAGCAAAAGCAAGGATAAGGAGCTGAAGTATGATTTTATGCCGTCCTTGCTTGAAATTATTGAACGCCCTGCCCATAAAGCGGGAACGGTAATAATACTCGGAGTTTTTACGCTTATGATCGCGGCAGTCATTTGGGCTTGCCTTTCGAAAATAGACGTGGTAGTTACTGCCGGCGGAAGCGTTCAGCCGTCAGGAAATGTAAACGTGGTGCAGGCCTATTCAGGCGGAACAGTAAAGTCAATAAACGCTGCCGAAGGAGAATATGTGAAAAAGGGAGACGTTCTGATAGAGCTTGATACGGAATCCCTTGATATTGATACAAACCAGCTTAACAGTCAGAAAGAAATTCTTGAAGCACAGCGGAAAATATATACAAAGATTAAAAACGGCGACGATATTTCAAAGATTAAAATTGAAGATTACGAAGCTGAGCTTAAACCGTATATTCAGTCAATTCTGGACGCAGACGCAAGCTATAATAACACTCTTGACAGTCTTAAGAAGGATAAGGAAAACGCCGATTTAAATCATCAGATTTCACAGCTGCAGCTTGAAGAATACGAAGAAAGCGGAACAATCCGTCAGGCTGAAATGCAGGAGCTTATAGTAAAGCAGAACGAGCTTGCGCTGAAACAGTCGGAAACAAAAATAAAGGATACAAAAACCCAGTACAGCGCACAGATCAATTCAAAGCTTTCGGAGATAAGCGGTCAGCTTGACGAAATAGAAACCAACCTTGAAAAATACGCCTTGTCTAAGGATTATCAGTATATAACGGCGCCTGTAAGCGGATATATAAACAACGTAAATGTGAACACCGTCGGAGCGGCGGTAACGAACGCGCAGGAGCTTGTAACGATAGTACCTGATAATATGCCCGTTGAAATGGTGTGCTATGTAAAGAATATGGATATTGCCGACATAGAAATCGGAATGGAAGCGGAAATCAAGCTGGAGGCGTACCCGTATAACAAGTACGGAACGGTGAAGGGAAAGGTGAAATATATCAGTCCCAGCGCGTTTGTCAGCGAGCAGACGGGCAGCGTTTATCTTGTGAAGCTTGAAATTACAGATAAAAATGATGAGATAGATGTGATTTCAGGATTGTCCGGAAGCGTGGAAATAAAGACGGATAAGAGAACTGTTATGGATTACTTCCTAGAGCCTATTAAAAAAGGCTTCGGGGAAGCTCTGAGGGAGAAATAGTTTTGAAATTGACACCTCCCCCCTATCACAGTGACGCGGGAAAGCTAATAAGATAAAGGAATATATATAAATACAAAGAGAAGTGTATAGATTAATATTCAAAACGGAACGTGTAAAAGCGTTCCGCTTTTTTTGTCTGCGAATTTATTAATTGTTTTACTATGCTTAATAACAATAAATAAGAGTTAATATCCAAACTGCGCGGAAACGTATTTCTAAAAGGCTATATTAATGTCAGATGAATTATTTATACCATTTAAGCACATATTTCGGCATTAATATAAAAATATAGAC
Source organism: Ruminococcus sporogenes (assembly GCF_054655175.1). Lineage (NCBI taxonomy): Bacteria > Bacillati > Bacillota > Clostridia > Eubacteriales > Oscillospiraceae > Ruminococcus > Ruminococcus sporogenes. The sequence goes on from NZ_BAAHOA010000003.1 coordinate 526,213, forward strand.
AACTTAGTGGTATAATTAAATATTAGCAAAAGCAACCAATAAAACCAAAGAGTAAACAAGCTTTTAAGGCGTGTTTAGCTCAAACTCTGTTGTGCTTTAAAGGCAGAACGGAGTTTTTTTATGCTCATTTTTAAGTGGCAGTGCTTTGTCGCCAGATATCCTTATACTTTCGTTTTTAAAATAGGGGTCTTAAAACGCCCCTCCCACTCCCTTATAAGTAGAGGTGGAAAAAAGCCTCCTGGATGATAATGAACTTCTATTTAGCAAAATATGCCAGCGGCATATTTCGGGCCCCCTTGACCGGAGAATCAGGCAATGAGGGCGGCTCTATGAGAACCACAGAGGGATGAGATTTCCATGAGATCGATAAGCTGTCGATCGTTTCCGGTATTGGATAAATTTCGTGATAAATCGTCTGATGCAACGAATCAGACGAAGGCAAAACGATAAAAGCTTGTCCGCGCCATAATCATGTTTATTCCATAAAGGAAATCGGATATAAACGACAGAAAGAGCTGATTAAATGAATAATGTTTCTAATGAATAATGTTTCTAAGGATAAAAGACGCAGGGAGGAATACGGCTGGCAGCCTGTGGCCGGCGACGGATCAGGTATTTCGCTGAACGTTCCCTGCGTCAGATTACCGGATAATCATAAATGCAAGGGCTGCGTATAGTACAGCAGGGATACCGACGTTCTGTACTGTCCGTTTGCCAAATGCATAAGGAAAGACCAGCTATAAAAAGTCAATACCCAAAATGAAAAAATCAAGATAAATTTTTAGGATTTTTCGTAGGGGTTGGCAAATAAGGTCTGTTCTCTTTGAGAATAACAAAAATAATATTACAAAGCTTGCGAGCAACACCTCCGACAGCAGTGAGATGGTGCTTGCCTCTGGCTCTGAGAGATTGATAATATTCAGATAAAACGGGGTCGCAGAAAGCGGCACGCTGTGCGGCAAGCCAGATAGCTCTGCGCAGATAAGGTGAACCACGCTTGGAGATTTTGTTTTTAGTTCCTGAAAACTCTCCCGATTGTTTAACGGTAACGTCAAGTCCTGCAAAGGCAACAAGCTGATTAGGACGTTCAAAGCGGTTGATATCGCCGATCTCACTGACGATGATTGCACCAAGAACATCACCGATACCGGTGATAGTGGTTATGTATTGATTGGTTTCGTGAAGAAGATTTGAAATCTGTTCTTCAAGCTCAGAAAGCTGATTTTCAAGGAAAACAACCTGCTGCATAAGCTGCTTGATCTGAAAAGAAAAAGCGTCTTTTGCAAAGGCGATACCAAAGGTGTTTTTAGCAGCAGCTTTGAGTTCTTCAGCCTTCTCTTTGCCAAATTTACCGTGACTTGCTTTGTTCAAAATGTTGGTAAGCTTTCTTGTGGAAATTGCAAGCATATCTTCAGGTGTTGGGCAGTTCAGAAGCAACTCGGTTGATGAGCTTCCGAATGTATCTGAAAACAGCTTGTCATACTCGGGGAATACTTGGTCAAGCAATGCAATTACACGTCTTTTGCAGTCGCCGCAGGCGTCCACAAGTGCAAGACGATAGCGTGAAAGCTGTCTTAATGCAATGATATTTTCCTCAGAAAGCGAGGTTGCGGAATATTCTCCGAAACGCATAATCTGAGCGATGATATATGAATCCTTAGAGTCGTTCTTGGTCTGACGAATATACATTTTTCTGAAAGCTTCGGACTGAATAGGGTTGATAACCTTGACAGTATATCCAAGCTCAAGGAAAAAAGCATATACGGAAAGCCAGTAGTGACCAGTTGCTTCCATTCCGATGATAACATCGTCAGGAGCAATTTCAAATTTTTCAAAAACAGCAAGGATTTTTCCACAGCCTTGCTTGTCGTTGGAGAAGGGGATGCTGTCAAGCAGAGTTTTGCCGTTTATGTCGATGACGGAAGCCTCGTGCTTGTATTTAGCGATGTCAATTCCGCAATAAAACATTGTGATACACCTCGTAAAATTTTGTTACAGCAAAGGTTATCCTCTGTATTTTACGGAAATACAACCTCGTTAGATATTCAGCACTTAAATGCTATCCAGCTCATTCGCATCTGTCCGTAAAGCAGAGGCGCTACTCTTTCAAAGGAAGCCTTGCTTCAAGGAAGCGAACAGCGCCCTCTGACTGTACAGATTTATTATCTCACATTTCTGTGTGATAAACAAGAGGTTTCATAGGGGTTCTCTTTAAATTACCCTTAAATTTATTATACGAGGAAGCGATAAAAATGCTGATTAAGCGGGGAGATATATTTTATGCGGATCTGAGTCCGATAATAGGTTCAGAGCAGGACGGAATACGTCCCGTTCTGGTTATTCAGAACGATACAGGAAATAAATACAGTCCTACCGTTATAACGGTACCCATATCCTCCAAAAAGAAAAACAGCCTTCCGGTCCATGTTCCTCTTTCGGGAACGGAAGTACTGCCGAAGGAATCAATGATCCTGACGGAGCAGATAAGAACGTTAGACCGCAGACGGCTGAAAAAATACTTGGGTTCTCTGGATAATGAGATAATGGATAAGGTCAATGAAGCGTTGAAAATAAGTATGGGGGTTGAAGATAATGAATAAATACGGTCAGGCGGAGTACGCCGCGGAAATTTTAAAACAGATATCGGAAAAAATGCTCTCGGCAGGTATTATTACAGACGAGCAGAAAAAACGTCTCGATAAGCTTAATACTGAAGATTGCTATAGTCGTTTCTGCACAGTATTGGCGGCTTGAATTTGTCAGGTTTGATGATACCATTCAATAAAAAAATGTGGTATTCTTGTTGGTAAAAAGAATAAAGGAGTGAGGAAAATGCCTGCGGTTACAGTGATACAGCCGACAATAACAGAAGAAAAAACAGCAAAAATACGCTGTGCCGCCTATTGCAGAGTAAGTTCTGACAGCGAGGATCAGCTTAATTCCTTTATGGCGCAGACAAGGTACTACAGTCAGCTTTTTGAGGATTCAGAATCGGAAGAGCTTATCGACATATATGCCGATGTAACCTCATACCAAAGGAACGAGAAGAAACAATAAAAAAACAAGGTAACAAAAGCCAACAGGCAAATATGATTTTCGAAGCATAATATTCCTTAAATTTGCTAACCGAAAAAGAATTCATAAAAAAATACTGTCAAGGGCGCGAAAGCGTGAAATTTACCCTTGACAGTATTTTTTATGAATTACAATAAGAAAGCAAAATTAAGGAATTATTGTCATATATAAACCATGAATGAATAAGATATATTAAGTAAAAACGACAAAAAAACTCTCAAAGTTTATTACTTTGAGAGTGTCGAATAAGACTGTTTTTATAGATTAATTATACTGTTTTTTGTAATTAATGTCAATAAATATATAAGTTAAAATTGCAATATCTACAAAGTTTACAATTTTTCAACAATATTTTTGTACAATTTACAATATGAAATAATAGAAAAAATTCTATTTATGGTCAAAATTATGGTACGACGGAGGTTTGATATATGGCAAGACGAGGTGAAAATATAAGAAAAAGAACAGACGGACGTTGGGAGGGACGATATATTGAAAAATACAATAGTAATGGTAAAGCCTGTTACCGTTCTGTTTACGGTACATCTTATTCAGATGTAAAGACCAAATTAAAAGAACGCAAGAAGGTTAGGGTAAACGGCAGTATTATTAATATCGAAAATTTTTGTAAAGAATGGCTTGAAAACAAGGAATCAAAAGTAAAACAGTCCACATATACAAATTACTACAGCATAATTAACAATCATATTATTCCATATTTTAAAAACAGAAAAGCAAGATATCTGACAAATGAAACCATCGAATTATTTATAAATGAAAAAGCAGTGAAGTTGTCCGAAAAGACAGTACACGACATTATTGTATTATTAAAGCAGATAATAAAGTTTGCGGTATCAAGGAAATATATTGAATACTTTGATTTTAATGTAAGTCAGCCAAAAGTCAAAAACAAAGAACTGGCTATACTTAGTAAATACGAACACAGTAAGCTTATAAATTACATTCAGTTAACATTTGATATAAATAAAATAGGGGTATTGTTGTCATTGTTTATGGGCGTTCGTATAGGAGAAGTATGCGCGTTAAAATGGGAAGACGTCAATTTTCAAACTGAAACTTTAAGGATAAATAAAACCATGCAGAGAATAAAAAATCTTGATGAAAAAGCCATAAATAAAACCAAAATAGTAATAGATACCCCAAAAAGTCAAAAGTCAATACGTGAAATACCAATACCGTCATTTATTGTGAATTTAATGAAAAAATATAAGACGGATAAAGAAAAATATTTATTAACAGGAACAGCAGAATTTATAGAGCCAAGGGTATATCAGGATATGTTTAAAACGTATTTAAAGGAATCAGGAATAGAAGATATAAATTATCATGCGTTAAGACATACGTTTGCAACAAGAGCAATAGAGCAAGATTTTGATATAAAAAGTCTCAGCGAAATACTGGGACATTCAAGCGTAAAATTTACTCTTGAAAGATATGTACACCCGTCAGAGGAGCATAAAAGAAAGAACATGGAAAAAATGTCGGTATTCTATTAGTGGTCAAAAATATGGTCAAAAAAAGTAAGAAACTCCGTATTTGCGTGATTTAAAGGTAAAAACTCTCAAAGTAATAAACTTTGAGAGTAAAGACAAAATAATTATACATGATTAGTATGTCCTGAAAAATAGGAATTATGCAAATTATTATAAATATGGAAGGAGTGTTGAAAATGTTAATATATGAAATTAATAGTATACCAGATTTGACATTAAGCAAATATCAAGTGTTTGCTGATTCTGGAATTGAAGGTATGCTAGAAGCACAATTACAGTTCATCAAACAATTATACCGAGTAGCATTATTGGGTGGAATTCATATTCATTTTATCTATGATTATAATCCAAAAAGAAAAGCTGGAATGAAACTGTGTATCTATGTTGCATTCTCAGGAAATGAAGAAAACAAAGCTTATTATTTGAAATTACGAAAAATTATAGATGCATCTAATATTTCAGAATACTTTCAATTTCATGAGATACAAAAAATATTTGAAGTAGAAACAAAATATTCATGTATGACAATACTTCGTAAAAAAGAAAGAATTCTTCAAACTATTATTGATAATGAAGAAAAATACTTTTATCTTGTACCTAATTGGAAAATAAACGAGAATGCACGATTATATAACATGATTCAATTGATGGAATCTTTTAATGAAAGATGCTGTTATCGTGTGGATTTATATATTGAAGAAGATATAGAAGAGCAAATTCATAAAAATTTTGAACGACCTCTAACATTTTTAAGAAATATATCTAATAAAAATTTAGGCATAAGTGAATATTCAAGAATACAGAAAAGTCAACATGACCCAAATGCAGATGAAGTACTTAATCAGTATGAAGATTGGATAAAATCAATTGATAGTTCTCCTATATTTCGTTGTAGAATTTGTGCATTTTCAAGCGATAAGCAGTATTGCCAATTAATATTGAATAGTACTATATCGGAATCCATCCAAAGTGGCAACGCTACTACACATGTAAAACAGGGAATATTTACAGCTTACGAATTATTAGATGAGATTCCTATTGGATATCATATCAAAGATGCTCCAAAGTCTATGCAAAATTGGGCTACTACTTTTACAGCGGAAGAAATCTCTACCTTTGTAAGATTACCTATATTATATGATGGCGAAAATATTGAGTTGCCAAAAGAAACAGCAGCAATTCAAGAAAGTGATGGAATCATTCTTGGCAAAGATAAAAACAATTATGATGTATTGATTCCGCAAAAATTATTTCCAAAGCATATGTTTGTATGCGGTGTTCCTGGTTCTGGTAAGACAAATACTATGCTTCATTTAGCCAATAGTCTTTGGAATTATGAAGTAGAAGAAAATGGTAGTAAACAAAAGCTGAATATTCCGTTTCTTGTATTAGAACCAGCGAAAAAAGAATATCGTGAATTAGCGTTATTTGATATTCCAGAATTACTAATTTTCTCACCGTCTGCTTGTACGAATTTTCCAATTAGAATTAACCCATTTGAATTTCCAAGGGGATTAACTTTATCAGAGCATATTAGTAAATTGTGTCAAGTTTTTGAAGGAGCATTTCCAATTGCATCGCCTGCGCCATTTATATTAGACCATGCCATTCAAGCCATTTATGAAAAACATGGGTGGAATGTAAAGGATATTAACATGGGCACAAAATCTTATCCATTAATATCTGAACTATATGATCAATTCGAAAAAGAACTACTGACTACTAATTATGATAGTGAAATTCAAGGAAATATTCGCTCTGTTCTAGAAATGAGAATTGGAAGCTTACTTCGCAGAGAGATGAAGGAAATTTTTGACGTTCCGAAATCCACACTTTCACCGGAAGAATGGCTGACGAAACCAGTTATTATTGAGTTGGAATCACTTGGTGAAGGACTGGCTAATTTTGTGACATTACTGCTTTGCACTTTAATAAGAGAAACATTAAAAGCAAATCCATTAGTGGATAAAGACAAACCTGTTCGTCATGTGATTTTTATTGAAGAAGCACATAACTTAATTGCACCAGAATCACAAGTAAAAAATGGACAAGATTCGAATCCGAAAATTGCGGCAACTGCATTTATTGTAAAAATGCTTGCAGAAGTAAGGGCATTGCGTGAAGGTATTATTATCGCTGACCAGTTGCCGACAGCAATGGCACCGGAGGTTATTAAGAACACAAATATTAAGTTGGTGCATCGTTTAACATCAGCAGATGACCGTGAACTTGTTGGAAGTACAATGTCTGCAAGTCCGCTCCAAATAGAAAATATGGCAACCTATACAAGCGGTCAAGCATTATTTACATATGAAAAATTAATTCGTCCATTTGAAATGCAAGTGAATCTTATAGACATACATGGTGAACACACTCCAAATGACAATGATTTGTATGAAATAATGTTACAAAAGCCAGCATTTTACGCATTATACAAAAGAGAAACGCAAGAACAATGGAATCATATTAAGGAGCAATGTAAAAAACTTCTTAATATTGAGCGAACATTAATTCATAACCTAATTAGTTTTGATTTTATTAAAATGCAATACAAAGAATTTGAAATAAACATAGAATCATTTGCTAAAATATTAGATTTATTAAATGTAAAGAAAAGGGTTTACAAATTTGAATGTATATCTATTTCAGAGAAATTTATTGAAAAGAAAAGGAAAGATGAAATGTTAGAAATAATTTCAAATATAGGATTAAAGTATGAAAAAAGTATCTCTAAAATAGTAAATTTATGGAGGAAAGAACATGGCAACTCATAGTATTGATAAGGTGAAAGATAAACAAGGTGACGTTAAACGGAATCTTGATACCAAAAAAGAAGAACTAAATCAGCTTGAAGAACGTAAGCAAGCACTTATGGATTCAGGAAGTGCCGTTCAGATTTCCGATATGGATGAGCGTACAAAAAAGCTTATTATGGAGCAGATAAACCAAGCTCTTGAAGAAAATTCGGAAAAGGGAGAAAAACTTTCAATTGAAATGACAGATGATTTAATGTCATTGCAAGATATGAAACAGGAAGTTTTAGAAATGACGGAAAGTACTAAACAGGAACGTCAGAAATTAGAACAAAAAAAACCTGTTTTAGATAGATTTGGATTGGGAAAAAATATTGATATCGCAATATCTGAAATGGATACAGATATGTCACAATTAGAATCTGTTCAAGGCGAATTAATAGAAATCGAACATGAAATAAGCGATGTTGCGCATAAATTAAATAGTTTGTGAATCGAACTTTCATTCCAAATTGAATTAAATTCACAAGCCTTTGCCCCTGTACCTTTAGAACGTAAAGCTACTGAAATGGAAAGTTATATTGTACATAACTGGGCAAGAATTTTAGAAAGTCATGATATTAACTCAGACTTGCACAAAAGCAATCCTAATTATAAAGAAGGATTTGAGTGGCAAATTAATTGTCAACGATGTGTACCAACATATGAAATGAGAAGACGAGGATATAATGTAACAGCTTTACCAGCAAATAAATATAGTTCAGATTATCTTTCTTATTACCCATTTAATGTATGGAAAAATGCTAAAGTTAAAACTTGTTTAGGAACAGGATGCGAACAAATAAAAGATACAATGCAAGAATGGGGAGATGGTTCAAGGGCACAGATAGTGGTTACTTGGAATAATACCAATTCTGGTCATACATTCATTGCAGAACAAGTATATGGAAAAACACAATTTATAGATCCTCAAACGGGAGAAAGTGATGTTTCATATTACTTTGATTCTGTTGCAGATGGAAAAACAAAATTTTGTAGAATAGACAATATAGAAGTATCCAGTAAAATTATTGATTGTTGTAAGGAGGTTAACAATGTTAAGTTTTTATGATGCTTGTAAAATAGCAGTTAATTATTTTTTTGAAAAATACGGTGAAACAGAACTAGCAAAAGCACTTGAAACAAAAGACGCTTGGATTTTTTATTCTGGAAAAGAGAATCAAGATAAGATAGGACACATGGGAATACTAGTGTTTAAAGAAGATGGTGAAATAGAAGACTTTATTCTACCATCTAAAACAAACTTCAAGTTATTAAAAGAAGCTATACCTATTGAAATGAACAGAGAATAATCAAAAACAATATAAAAAATACTTGGATATATACATGTATAGACGATTTTTTATGTAGAACAAAATATATATTATTGTGCTGCTAAAAGTTACCCAAAAACAATAGAAGATAACAAAATATTAAAAAAACTTAAGGAGTAATGTAATGGGATTTATAGTTTTTATAGGTATAATCATTGGGGTATGCGTTGTTGGGAAAAAAAGATACGAATACCAGAGATATAAAAATGAAATAGCTGATGCAGAGTGGAGATTAAGAATGCGGCAGCAAAGTGAAGAAAATGCGCAACGTCGGCTAATACAAGAAAAAAATAAATTATTAAGAGATGAATGGAATGAAGCTGTTACATTAGTTAATAAATATAAAAATGAAGCTGAGCTAGTTATATTTGAACAAAAATGTCTTGACTCAGCAAGCGTTATAACGTTAGACAGTGAATGATTTTGCGGATTTGAAGTGGAGGGAATTAATGGAATTGAATTTTATGAAAAGAAGTGGAATGAATATGATTTTTTGATTGAAAATATAAAAAACCAAGAATATCTTAAAGTTCATGCTGAAATTAAAGAGGTTGCTGTAGATAAAATTAAAGAATTTATTATTTCAAGTCTAAAAGAAACAAAATTCGGAAAAGAAATGATTGGAAAAGGCTTAGATGTAAATATAATATATTGCAAATTGTGTGCAATAATCAGTGCAACACATACTAATAAATATGATGAATTATTGAACAACCTTAAGGAATATTTAGATGTTGTTTTTTCAAAAGGTCTTATATTTATCAAACAATTAGAATATGGAAAATTTGAATTACCCTTAAATGACCCGAACGAAATAACCTTTATTCAACAACATGAAACAGAAATCAAAAAAGAGATTAGAGAAAATCTTTCACATGTTACAGATAATGAAGATGATAATTTTATTGGTATGATTCGTGTATTTAATTTAGACTTTTTGAAAAAAATAGCTATACTTATGTGGTATTATGCAATGAGAAAGCCGTTTAGTACTGAAGATTTTTATGAATTATGTGGTTTTTTTGATGAATTTACAGCAACAAAAAACCCTATTTCGGAGAGAATTATTGCTGAAATTTATGCAAAAAATCAAATAGGCGGTTTAGAATTAGTACGTCAAGATATTGACAAATATAATCATGCTATTCTTGAAGGAAAAACATCATATCAAAAATACATAGTTTCAGCGTTAGCATGGATGGAACTATACGATTTGGAACTTAATGTTTTAAAAAACATTGTAAACTCAAAAGGTGAGATAACTGAATCTATGCAAGAACGTCTGTCGTTTTTATCTAATGGAGGAATGACAAATGTTAAAATTTTTGAAATTGCTCCTGAGACTGATTTTTTTTATTATGATAGCTCATCTTGTGAGTGGACATCAAAGGAATTTGACGTTTTTTTCAAAAAATTATCTATGAAAAATATATTGTTAAATTATTCGTTGTCTATAAATATATGGAGGAAAACACTTCCATTAATGGCCGGACAAAAAATTAACAACAGTAATATTTATAAAGAATTTGAAAAAATGATTCAAGACTTTGATGGTGAAATAAAATGTAGCAAAGTTAACGCCAAAGCATTGGATTTGGAGAATATTACTTATAACGAAACTGTATTATTTGAATTTTGTAGTGAACGTAATCGTTGCACATCTATGTTATTTTCCTGTGAAAAATTTGGAAGAAACTTAAATTTACTTATAATTACATTGTTCACACCAGAAGATAAACTCACTATTGAAGATATGAAAAAATATGCATCAGCAATTAAAAAAAATATATATGTTGAGAGTTTTAGAGAATCGATTTTACAATCGATTGATGAAGTTTTAAAAGAAAAGAAACCAATGTATGAAGATTAATCGAAAACTTACACAAAAAGTATAAATAATAATAATTAAAAAGTGAGGATGAAAAATGGCTATTACTGAAGAAGATTTTAACTACTATAGAGAAGAAATGATTAATGGAGATGCAAAAGGAGCATATAATATGGCTTATTGTTATCTAAATGGTGAAGGTGTAGAACAAAATTATAACTTGGGATTAAAATATTTAAAAGTAAGTGCAGGACTGGGATACGTAACTGCAATATATAAGATGTTCTGTTTATATAATGGAATGGAAATAATGGTTTAATTATTGATAAAGATTATTCTAAAAAAATTGAATATGCAAAAGTTCTATCTTCAGCAAATTTGCTTTTTAATGTTGAACCTGAAGAACAAAAATACATATATATAGGAAAAATAGAATTGGCAGTAAATTATGCTAACTCTGATCGACCACAAATAGAACAAAAAAAAGGATTTATTTTTTTGAAAGAACTTGCAGATATGGGATTCCCAGATGCACAGTATTATACAGCTCTATGCTATATTAATGCTATTGGAACAAACTCGGACTATAATGCCGCCAAACAATACGTTAATAAATGTATGTATAATGAAAAAAATGATGTGTTTGGAAATCAAAATAGTTTTAAAAATGAAGCAAGTAAATTATACTATAACCTATAAATTAAATCTATTAAAATAAATGATATTTTATAATTTATTCACTCCATGAAAAATTAATACGCAAAAAATTTCTGTATGTTCTTTCAAAACATACAGAATTTTTTTGCACTTTTGCAGTTAAGGAGTTAAGAATAATTATACTCGCCTTGCTCGTCTAAGCTTTCAAGATATTCAATCCGCTTTATTAAAAAACTATATGTCTACTTCCGCACACTCTCCATCTCTCAACTTCTCTTAAAATTAACTTATCTCGTTCTACTACTTTCACCTGTTCCACCACCCTAACAAATATAATAATATAATAAAAATAAATAAAAAAACAAAAATAAAATAACTCTATAATTTCAATATAATTTATTATATGTATTCCACGATGTAATAGAGGGGTCTCGTATGAAATAGGAGACCCCTCTATTACATCGGGAATGAAATTATAGCGTATTTACAAGGCTTTCGCCTTTTTATTTATTTTTATGCGCTGTCTTATGTGGTTAGAACACTTTTGTCATGGGTTGGTGGAACAGGTAATTTTTCAAAATCGGACGTGCTGTTAATGATAATATAAGAATGTACAAAAAATGGAATTTAATCATGTACAAAAATGTACATAACTAAATTCAAAATTTTGTACATTTTCTTATTGACATTAACACGTGCATAGACAATTTTCTTCTCACATAAAAATTGATATGGGAGGTTTTGTCTATGGAAAAGGATACATCACTGACAGAAAAAGAAAATGACAAAGAAGAAAATACATATACCGTGACATATAATCAGTAAATTCATAGGAATAAATACTTCGAGTAAAATCCTATACGATTTGGCAGTTAAACGAATCCTATATGATGATTCTATATGAATTCTTATTTTGAAAAAGTAACAAAATCAACTGGAATTTACTGCTTTTTTGTGCTATAATCAGTACAGAAAATGATATTTGTCCGGTTGGTTTTTGTTGTATTCAAAGGAGGTCAGAAATGGGAATACAACAAACTTATTCCGTCGCTATTTACTGCCGTTTATCGGTTGACGATGGAACTAACTTGGAAAGCATGAGCATTGCAAGTCAAAAAACAATGCTGACAGAATACGTGAAAAAGCAAGGCTGGAAACTGACTGATATATATGTTGACGATGGTTACAGCGGTGTGAATTTTGAACGTCCCAATTTTCAAAGAATGATACACGATATTGAACAAGGCAGAATTAATCTTGTCATTGTTAAGGATTTATCGAGACTGGGCAGAAATTACATCATGTGCGGACAGTACACAGAAATCTATTTCCCAGAAAAGAATGTGCGATTTATTGCACTGAATGACGGGATTGATACCCTTTATTCCAACAACGACATTGCGCCGTTCAAAAATATCCTAAACGATATATACGCAAAGGATATTTCGGTAAAAATACGTTCTTCTCTGCATGCAAAGGCAAGAAAAGGCGAATTTCTTGCGCCTTATGCACCATATGGATTTTTGAAAAGTCCAGAAGATAAGCATATTTTGATAATCAATGAGGAAATCGCACCGCATATCAGAAGAATGTTTGAATTAAGTTCTTCCGGAGTTTCAACAAAGAAAATTGCTAAAATTATGGAAGAAGATGGAGTTTTAACACCTTTGGACTATCGAAATTCTAAAAAGAATTCGGTCAATGGTACATTTCAAAAGAAATATACTTGGGACGGCGCTGTTGTTAGGTGGATTTTAAGAAATCCGGTATATGCCGGACACAATGTGCAATGCAGAAAACGTGTACAGTCTTACCGTACAAAAAAAATTGTACCGAATAAGCGTGAAGACTGGATTATTGTGGAGAATACCCATCAAGCAATCGTCAGTCAAGAATTATTTGACACTGTACAAAAGTCGCTTGACGGAAGATTACGTTTTGTTAAAAGAACAGGCAAACCGCAGATATTTTCCAAACTGTTCTACTGTGCGGAATGCGGTTACAGTATGCTCCATCACGACAGAACAAATTATCCGAAATACTATTCTTGCGGAAAATATCGCACAGACGGTACAAAAGCCTGTACTTCTCATCATATTACATATGAAAACCTTTACAAGATTGTCTTGGAAGACATACAAAGGCATGTAAAGTTGATTGAAGAAGACGAGGGAAAAGCCATTCAGGAAATTCTTTCTGTGAAATGCTCTGCGGAAGAAAAACAGCTTGCCAAAGCCAAAAAGGAATTAAAACAAGCAAAGAAACGTCTGGAAGAAATGGACGCTCGAATTAAACGAGTGTATGAAGATAATCTCAGCGGAAAAATACCGGATGATTTGTTTTCGGTGTTTATCACAGATTATCAGAATGAAAAGCAAACATTGACAGAAACAGTTCATACACTGGAAGACGAGGTTAGTACGATTCAAGAAAACAGGACGGACGTTTCAAGATTTATTGCACTGTTAAAAGAGTACGCAAACATTACAGTACTTGACAGACAAACTTTAACTGCATTGATTGATAAAATTACAATCAGCGAGGATAAAAATCAGCAAGGTAAAAAGAACAAGGAACAGACGATTACGATTTATTACAAATTTGTTGGAGCGGTTTAATGCTCCTTCGTTCCGTTGGTGAGGGTATGGTGACGAAGGGATAACGGGAACACGCGAGGACAAGCGCGGCGAGTTTCAGAGGATGATGAAGGACTGCCGCAGAGGTAAGATAGACAGGATCTATACGAAATCTATCAGCAGATTTGCCCGTAATACAAAAGACTGTCTGAAAAATGTAAGAGAACTGAAATCCCTTGGAATAACGATATTTTTTGAAAAAGAAAATATCGATACCGCAAAGATGACCGATGAAATGATGATAACCATTATGGGCGGTCTTGCGCAGGAGGAATCGACTTCGATCTCGCAGAACTTACGTTGGGGAATAAAAAAGCGAATGGAAAACGGCACAATAAAAATGTGTACTCCGCTTTTCGGGTACGACCTTGTAAACGGAGAGTTAGCTTTAAATTCCCAAGAAGCCGAAATAGTCCGGCAGGTATTTGATTGCTATCTGAACGGCAGCGGCACTGCAAAAATAGCTAAAACGCTAAACAGTTTAAACGTCCAAAGGAAAGGCAAACCATGTCATTGGACTGCGGGTACAGTTAAACTAATGCTGACTAATGAAAAATATATCGGAGATCAGCTATTTCAGAAGAAGTATACAACGGATACGCTTCCGTTCAGACAAATGCTGAACAAAGGCGAACGTGAGCAATACTATTATTCACAAAGACATGAACCTATAATTTCAAGAGAAGATTTTGATAAGGTTCAGAAAATTTTAAACGAGCATAAAAAATCATTTAAAGGAATAAAAGACAGCCGGATATTTTCAAAAAAGCTTTACTGCGGAGAATGCGGTTCAACATTCAAGTTTAAATGCGGCAATAATAAAAATTATTGGGTGTGCAGGCTGCATGATACAGAGTCCGACAGATGTTCAAATAAGCAGATTTCAGAGGTAAACGTAATATCAGCATTTATACGTCTATACAACAAGCTGTATTTCAATTATAAAGAGATACTTCTCCCCTCACATACCGCTCTTCAGAATCTTAAGCTCAGAAAGTTCAGCGGTCAGGCTCAGGTAATGGAAGTCCGCAAGGAGATCGCAAAGCTTCGGGAGCAGTCTCATGTTCTCGCGCGGCTGAAAACAAAGGGATTTCTGGACGAGGCAAAATACATTGAGCAGACTGCGGAGCTTACAGCTAAAATCAATAAACTGCAAACGGAGCTGAAAAAGCTTACATGTTCCGACGATGAGGATGAAACGCTTGATCAGATTGAAATGCTGATCGACTTTTTTGAAAAGCAAGATGATCCTATAACTAAGTTTGAAGAATCGGAATTTGAAAGCATTGTTGATAAGATTGTTGTCATAAATCAGCATGAGCTGGAATTTCACTTGATCGGTGGATTGAAGTTTAAAGAAAAAATATAGACCGCATTGACAATTTAGCGTAATTGTGATAAAATATATTCAGGAGGCGATGATTATGGATATGAATATGATCAGACCTGTTTCGGATTTAAGAAACAATTTTGCCGATATTTCAAAGACCGTTCACGAAACCGCACAGCCTGTTTTCCTTACAAAAAACGGTTACGGCGATATGGTAGTTATGAGTATGGAAGCGTTTGAGAAAATGCATTTTGAAAGCGACGTATATTTCAAGCTTACCGAAGCTGAGCGTGAAGCTGCGGAAACCGGCGAACGCTTTTCGTCAAAAGATGTTTTAAGTGCAATGAAAGCGGCGGCGAGAGATGAATAATGTATACAATTGAATATTTGCCGATAGCCAAAAGTGATATGGTTGACATTGCAAAATATATCGGCGTAAAGCTTGAAAATCCCGAAGCCGCTGAAAGACTGGCTGAGAAAATGATTGAAGCTGCTGAAAAGCTGACGGATATGCCGTATAAGTGTCCGGTGTATATTCCTGTAAAACCGCTGAGGCATGAATACCGCAAGCTCATAGTTCAGAATTATATCATGTTTTATTGGGTCGACGAGGATAAAAAACGCATAACAATAGCAAGGGTTGTTTACTCCGGAAGAGATTATGAAAACCTATTATAGCGAAATGCCTTATGATAAAAAATCGTAAGGCATTTTTGTTGATATTGGTACTGGATATATTAAAAGCCTTGTGGTATTCTTATTGGTTGAAAGGAGTGAAATCAATGCCCAAAAACAGAGTTATCCCGTTTGGTTACTGTATGAGAAACGGAGAAATAACCGCCGAACCGAAAGAAGTCTATGCCGTATCAACGATTTTCAGCGAATATCTGAAAGGCGGCAGCTTGCTTCAAATAGCAAAGCTGATGGAAACTGAAAAAATCAGATATACCGCCGATTCTGATAAATGGAACAAAAACATGGTCAAGCGGATAATTGAAAACGAGAAGTATTTAGGCAACGATAAATATCCGCGGATAATTGACGAAAATATTTTTAAGCAGGCAAATGAAAAACGAACACAAAAGGCAACCTCGCTATGCGTTATTTCAGAGGATTTACAGGAAATCAGAAGGATTGCATACTGCGCCGAATGCGGAGGAAAGCTTTTCAGAAAAACTAACGGCAAGGGACGTGAATACTGGAACTGCTCAAACCAAGGCTGCTTCAAATTTGAATATCGGCTGACGGATCAGATGATAATCGGAGCTGTATTAACTGCTCTGAACTCTGCTATTGCAAATCCAAGCTTAATAGAATGCGAGAGCGAAATCAGCGCCTACTCCCCCACTTCCGATATTCTACGTCAGCAGAATGAGATCAGCCGGATGACAGATTCCCCACAGGTGGATTTTGAAAAAGTCAAGGCGGAGATATTCAGACTGGCTGAAATGAAATACGAGCGCTGTACATACAGCGACAAACCGCAGAAAACAGCGGAACTCGTAACCTTATTTATAAATCAGAATCAACTGAATACATTGGATATCGGCTTATTCAAGTCTTGTATAAACAAGATTTTGATAAGCCGTTTCTGTACTATAGAGGTCGAGTTTATCAATGGGATAAAAATAAAAAATACCATTAGGAGGGAAAATGATGAACACAGCGCCGAATGTAAAGATAAACCTGCGAAAACGCAGACAGCGGAAAACCGTAACAGGTACCGTCAACTGAGGGTTGCCGCATACTGCCGTGTCAGCACAGAACAGGAGGAACAGCAGAACAGCTATCAGGTGCAGATCGCATACTACACCGATTTGATCAACAGGAAAAAAGAATGGACTCTGGCCGGAATTTTTGCCGACGAAGGTATCAGCGGTACTCAGACAAAGAAAAGAACGGAGTTCAACCGCATGATCCGTATGTGCAGAAATAAAAAAATTGATCTGGTGATCACCAAATCAATATCAAGATTCGCCCGAAATACAGTTGACTGCCTTCAATATGTCAGACAGCTGAAAGACCTTGGAATCGGAGTAATATTTGAAAAGGAAAACATAAATACTCTGACCATGACTTCGGAATTTATGATAGCTCTGTACGGCAGCTTCGCTCAGGCGGAATCGGAATCAATAAGTAAAAACGTTTCTTGGGGTAAGGAAAAAGCGTACCGTAACGGTAAAGTTCCGTTTCAGTACAAGCATCTGCTGGGGTATAAAAAAGGAGCTGACGGAAAGCCGGAGATAGTTCCCGATGAAGCTGAAACGGTGAGAGCTATATACGATCTCTTCCTTGACGGCTTCAGCATGACCGATATTGCCAATAAGCTGACGCTTTCGGGAAGAAAAACAGCTCACGGAAATACGGAATGGCACAGGGAGATAGTAAGGTCGATACTCAGAAATGAAAAATATGCGGGCGACGCTTTAATGCAAAAAACCTTTACCGTTGACTGTATCACTCACAAGGTAATGAAAAATAACGGAGAGAGGCCCATGTACCTTGTGACCGACCACCACTCCCCAATCGTAGACAGAGATACCTTTAACCGTGTTCAGCAGGAGCTTGCAAGACGTAATTCCAAACGGAAGATTTCGGATAAAACAATCACGGAACAAGGCAAGTATTCAAGCAAATATGCGCTTTCCGAGCTTCTCATCTGCGGAAGCTGCGGAACTCCGTACAGACGGCAGATATGGAACTCAAACGGTAACAGATACGCTGTATGGCGGTGCATAAGCCGACTTGAACACGGAAAAAGATACTGTACTAACTCGCCTACTTTAAAGGAAACAGTTCTGGAAAAAGCTATTCTGAATGCGGTAAACGAGTATTTCGGCTGCCGGGATGAGATAGCAGAAATACTTAAAGCCAATATCGGCAGCGTCTTGGAATATCAGGGGCAGGATGAGATAATATCGATAGAAAACCGCTTAAAGGAAATCGATCGGTCGAGAAACAATCTGATTGGGCTTATAGCTTCCGGCGGCTGCGACGAGGATAAGCTGGACGGCGAATTCGAAAAGCTTTATATGGAAGAACAAAGCCTTAAGGAACAGAAAGAGGACTTAAAAGAAAAAATGCGTTTATCAGCCGATACCCAGGATAAAATCAATTCGGCTATGGATATGATAAAGGATGAAAGTCTGAGGCTTGAATTTTTTGATAACGTCATAATCCGAAAGCTTGTAGAATGCATTAAGGTTAAAAGCAAGATGGAGCTGCTCATAATTTTCAAGGGCGGGATCGAGGTTAAGACAAATATAGAAAATTAATTTTCAAAATAGGTTGAATTTATCCTAACTTTAGTATATAATATATATGGAAGGAGGGATTTAATATGACTATCAATACTAAATCTTTAGTCAGTATATCGGAGGCAAATCAAAACTTTTCAAAGGTTGCAAGACTTGTAGATGAAAATGGGACGGCTATAATTCTCAAAAACAATGTGCCGAGATATATTATTATGGAGTTTTCAGAAGCTGAGAAAATTCAGGAAGCTGACGATGAGGATATAACCAAACTGTCGCATAGAATAATAGAACAGAACAAGGAAGCATACAAGGAGCTTGCAAAATGATAAGGCTTACGGAAAGACAGATTGTAAAAATACATTCTGATCTTATTGCAAAAACCGGAGGCATAGAAGGTATTAGGGATAAAGGAATTCTTGACTCCGCTGTAAATTCACCGTTTATGACCTTTGACGGAGAGGATCTATATCCAACAATTCAGCATAAGGCTGCACAGCTTGCATTTTCCATTATATCCAATCACCCTTTTATAGACGGCAACAAAAGGATCGGACTTCATGTAATGCTGATATTCTTAGAGCTTAACGGCGTTACTCTTAAATATACGCAAAATGAATTAATAAAGATCGGTTTAATGCTGGCAGATGGGAATATGACTGTAAAAGATCTTCTGCTGTGGCTTATAGATCATAATGAACAATAAAAGCTTGCTGGTAACGGCAGGCTTTTTCTGTCGGAATAATTTTCCTATTGCAAAGCCTAATTAACATAGTTAAAACTAATTCAATAAAAAACGGATATCCGAAAAGATACCCGTCGAAAGATGTCGTAAAATAAATCGTTTTACGAAATTCACAAACAGGCATAGAACAGCGCTAACACGCCAGCCGATTGACGTATTTGCGTTTTAATTTTTCCGAGGAATGGACATAAGTATTGAGTGTAATTTTGACGTCGCTGTGACCGAGCAGCTCGCTCAGAGTTTTAATATCAAACTGCTTTTCCACGCACATTGTAGCGTAGGTATGGCGCAGAGCATGGAATGATATATCGGATATTTTACATACCGCAAGAATTTTCTTAAATTTATGCTGTAATGTTCTTGGCTCGGTCGGTTTTTCCCTGCCGGAAAGAATAAAAATATCAGGCTTCTGCCTGAACTTTTTCAGCATTTCAATAATAAATAACGGGATGTAAACTACCCTGACAGAGCTGTCCGTTTTAGGCGTATCAATGGAGATAACGGTTTTTCCGTTGCCAAGCGATATTCTCTGAACGGTTTTGCTGACTGTAAGACAGCCCCGTCTGAAATCTATGTCCTTCCATTGCAGACCGCATAATTCACCGATTCTTAAACCCGTATACAAACACAGCAATATGCTGACGTTGCATAAGCATATATTATCAATAAGGTACTTTTCAAGCCTTTTACGTTCCCTGTCCGAAAGCGTTTTTGCTTCGGGCTTCTTTATTTTCGGAACGGTTATTCCGTCGCAGATATTTTTAAGACCGTATTCAAGCTGAGCGTATTTTGCGATAGCTCTTAACGCTTTGATAATATCTCTTGTCATGCTTACCGACAGACCGCCTTTTCCGTCCTTTCTGCCGCTGTTCATTAAGGACGAAATATATTCATTGATATGCTGCTTGTCAAGAGCAGTATATTTTTTGTCCCCGATATCAGCAAAAATATGGTCGTTCAAAAGCCTTTTATAGTTATAATATGTAGACAGTTTAACGGTCATTTTTTTATTTTCAAGCCATTGTTCCCCAAGGAATCTTATTGTCATATTTTTCTTTCCTGAAAACCTGAACATAGTTACTTATTTTCCTTTTCCCCTTTGTCGAATTGCAGATTTTTACACCATATACAAAAACCGACATTTAATTAGTGCATTTTGCACGAGAATTTCGTGCCTATTTTTGGTATATTGGAAATCAAAAATATTAAATTAATATATTAAAACAAAATCAATAAAACCATAAAACGATTTAGTGTATGGTATTTCTTATTGTATCAAATAATTATTTGATAAGAGAAAATAGTATGTTAATTTTATTTAGCTGTTTGAAGCTTGACAATAGAATATTGTAAAAAGGGCGCTAAAGAAAAATTTTAAAGATAAAAGATAATAAATTTCCGGAAATTATTAATATTCGTATACGCAGTTCTAGCGAAAGGAGTAATTATGCTCAGGAAAAAAATATTATCAATAGTGTCTGCTGCGGACGGCGGTAACGGCGTTGAGGGTATGTGGCTTGACATTACAAAAACAGGAACAGAATTTGAAGCAATTCAGAGTAAGTTCTCAGGAGTTTGGTCATCAATAGCAAATACATTCGCAGATTACGATCATAAGCTGATATTTGAAGGATTTAACGAGCTTAACAATGGTACTCAAAACGAGCCGTCTGCTTCAAATTTAAGCAATGTAAACGAATTAAATCGGGCATTTGTGACCGCAGTCAGAAACTCCGGTGGAAAGAATAGCGATCGAGTTCTTGTTGTAGCTGGTTACAATACTAATATTGATTATACAGTTATGACAGGCGGTTTCGCAAAGCCGAATGATACAGCTAATGATAGATTAATGCTTTCTGTTCATTACTATGATCCATATGATTTTGCATTGGAAGAAACAGATGATGTAATAGATTGGGGAGTTATATCCGATAGAATGTATATGCAGAATCAATTAAAAATGATAAGTGATTTTGCATATACAGATGATATAAAAATGCCTGTAATTATAGGTGAATATGGTGCGGTTGACAAGGATAATACTATAGAACGAGCTACATATTTAGAGAATTTAAATATGTATGCTGCACAGTATGATATTGTAACGGCTTATTGGGATAATGGCGTTAATGGTAATTATGGTTTTGGTTTATTCAATAGAGATACCAATGCAGTAACAACAACAGGTAATACGTTAATTGAAGCAATTATGGGGATTTAAAAGAATAGAATCACTAAATTGAACAGTGTCTGTTAAATGCAGACACTGTTTTTTATTAGGAGGGTTAAAATGAAAAAAGTTTAAAATTTAAAACGTGTTTTAGGCGTTTTACTGACAGGACTTATAGGAATTAATGCAGCGGGTTTTTCAGCTATTGCCGATAATAACTTAGAATTAACTTCTACTACAGACATATTTACATGGATAGTATATGAAAATATAGCTTATCCTGAATCATTAGTGGAAGATTATCAGACCATTCTCAATAACAATACAGAAATAAAAATGCCTGAAACTTATACTGAGAACGAAGTGACCTACCCTGTTAATAAATACGGAGAACAACGGCTGTTTCAAAGCAACGATTATTTTACAAAAATAGTATTTCCGCAGACTTATACACAAGCTGCAAGTTCATTATTTAGAAATTGTTCATCAATTCAAGAAATAATTTACGAATATAATGGATCATCTTTTAAAATAGCTTCAAGAGCGTTTAATAATTGCACTTCGCTAAAAGGATTGTATATTTATACTGATTCCATTGTAATAGATAGCTCTAATGCTTTTACAGGAGTTAATTCCGATGCAATCGCATATGTTAAAAATGAAAATTGTAAAAGCACATTGGAATCGTATAACTGGCCCGGTAGTATAGTGATTGATACTGAAATGGGAAATGAAACTTCAAAAGCAAATAAAATTTCTTTATCATTTAAAATAAATGACGTGGAAAGTTTCCTGTCAGAGCTTGACAAAACCAAATATACAAATATCGAAGCGTTGGATACAGAGCTTGCAAATGAAAAGACTGTGTATAATAATGCGTCTGCAACACAGGAAGAAGTAAATAATGCCACTAATTAATTAGCTGCTGCTTTCGATAACGTTGAAGAAATCGTTGATAAAACAGTACTATCACAAAGAATAGATGAAATACAGGCATTTACCGATAATTTAGGTTATGACAAAGGTCTGTATACAGGCATTAACGCTTTAAGCAATGCTCTTTCAGCAGCGATAAGGGTGAATGTTTGGGATAATTATACTCAAGCAGAAGTAAATAAGGCTCTTGAAGATATGAATACAGCATATAATAATATAAAGTTAAAAACAACTAATGTAATTGAACTTAAAAATGCGTTGGTTGAGGAAAATAACTTTATACAAGGGAAAAAGGATATAGATTATAATTTAAACGATTTAAGAGCTGCGGCAAATTCCGCAAGTACAGTATATTATGATGAAGGCGCTTCTCAGGAAGAAATAGATAAAGCTTGCGCAGATTTAAAGGTGGCACAGGCGGCAGTAACGAAGAAAAGCGCTGAAGCTCAGATAACTGAAATGAATGGAATAATCGATCAGTTAGAGGCTCTGAATAAAAAGTATTATACCAAAGACAGCTGGTCGACAGTAGAAACGGCGATTACAAACGCAAAGTCAATTACTGACGGTTTAGTTTCACAATATATTGCCGCCATTGAGGATTTAAAAGCGGCAATGAGTACCTTGGAACTGAAACCTCAGAATGTTGAAGAACCCGGAGAGCCGATAGCTGTAATTCAGAAAAACGCCGTTGAAACCACCCTCGGAGAATTTACGGCAGACGAAGCTGTTGCAGGAGCGACAAAAATCAAGATAACGTTCAACTGCGCTGACGATGTTTCGTTTAACCAGTACGCAAGCATAGAAGCAAAGGCTGCAATCGCAGGCGTGGAAAGCTACATGAAGTTTGCCGGAACAGACAGTTCCCAGACAGCCGGAGCAAAGGGATTTACGATTGAATTGCCGTTGACTTCTGAAATAAAATCCGGCGATGATGTGAAGCTTGTAGCCTACACATGGGCGTGGGCAAACGCAAACGACTATGTTTATGCAGTAACAAAGGTGGAATATATCAATGCTGTCGGACAGGTAGTCAAGGCGGTTACGGACAGAACTATCGCGCTTGACGAACTGAAATCGGCAATAGCAGAAGCTGAATTAATAAGCGGAGAAGCCTACACCGAGAACAGCTATGCGGCGCTTACCGAAGCTTTGACAGCGGCCAAGGAACTGCCGGAGGATTCTGAAAAGGCAGATATCGAAGCCGCTAAAACAACGCTTGAAACGGCTGTTACGGGTCTGGTTGAAAAGACGGACGATTCCTCGTCAGAGCCTTCATCAGAATCAACTCCTGATTCAGAATCAACGCCAGATTCCGAAAGCTCGTCCGATACAGACGCCGATTCGTCATCAAAAACAGACGATTCGTCAAGCAAAACCGACGATTCGTCAAACGACAGCACATCAAAGACGGATTCCGCAGACTCCGACAGTAAGGCGGGGACAACGGGAATTGCCAATAACTCAGGAGCCGGCGGAACGTCTAACCCCAACACCGGAGCAGCTTCGGCTGCGGCAGCGGGAATAATTCTGTTGTCAGCAATCGGCGTTATCGCCTCAAGAAAGAAGTAACCTCCTTTACATCTTCATGGTTTATTTCACTGCTTCCGACTTGACTTTAGCGCTGAAAGCAAAAACAAGGGTACAGTTATCTGTGCCCTTGTTTCATTAACTTCGGCTCCACTGGGACCGAAGTAAAATTTACTTTTATAAAGCTTGCAATGATTGGCATAGTATGATATAATGAAGTTAGAAAAAGGACGGAAAACAGATGTAACGGAGGCTGATACCAATGGGCAGAAACATAGTGAAAGCAAAGCTGGATATAATATTCAAAACGATGTTTTCAAAATCGGAAAACAAGGATATACTGCATAGCTTTTTATCGACTATGCTTGAACTGCCATATGATTCTATAAAAGAGATAGTGATTCAGAACTCCGAAATACTACCGGAAACGATAACTGGGAAATTCAGCAGGCTTGATCTGAAAATGCAGGTGGACGATAAATTGGTCAATGTTGAAATGCAGATAAAGAACGAGCCTGACTTCAACGACCGCGTATTGTATTACTGGTCTAAGCTGTACAGCGGAGATCTGAAAAGCGGCGACGAATACGGCGATCTGAAGCAGAGCATATCGATCAATATAATAAACTTCAATATGTTTGAATGTCCTGAATTTCATTCATGCTTTAAGGTACTGGAAGTAAACAGGCACGAGCTGCTGACGGATAAGTGCGCGATACACTTTTTTGAACTTAAAAAGATAAACAAGAAGATAAATAAGAATAACCGCATGGAGCTTTGGCTTCAACTGATAAACGCGGAGAGCGAGGAGGAATTGGAAATGCTGAGACAGACAAATGTGCCGGAGATACAGAAAGCGGTAATGGTGATACACCAGATGAGCGAGGATGAAAAGATACAGGAGCTTGCGAGATTAAGAGAAAAGGCTCTGCACGATGAAGCCAGCGCGTTAGGTCATGCAAGACGTGAGGGCGAGCAGATCGGCATGGAAAAAAAGGAACAGGAAATAGCAAAAAGATTAAAAGAACTTGGCTTGTCAGACGATATGATAAAAGCCGCTCTTAATAAATAACAGAAACAAAAGGATACAGCTAAAATAAACGCTGTATCCTTAATTTTATCCAAATTACCTTTTCCCCTCAACAAACCATCTCGGCTCATCATAATACAAATAAGACTGCTGTTATGAAATATGGTAATATCATAATTAGCATTATCTTTTATAAAATAGTTTTAATCTATAGTCATTATTTACAAAAATATTATAGTAAATTATACAATTTTATAGAAAACGTAAGGGAAATGCTCTGTATTTGGCAAAATGTATTGCATTTAACATAAGCGTGGTGTATAATGGGTATTAACAAGTATAATTGTATTATTTTGCATTTACAATTATCTTGTTGCGAGGATGTTTAACCGATAAAATTTCTTTCTGTTTTGCCATTGCAACGTGAGTGTATATTTGTGTGGTCGTAATGGAACTGTGTCCAAGCAGCTTTTGTATGTAACGAATATCAACATCTTCATCCAGAAGCAGAGTAGCAAAAGAATGACGGAACATATGAGGTGTGATATGTATATCATACCCTGTCATAGCGGTGTATTTACAGATGATTTCACGAACAGACTGTTCAGACAAGCGATGATGCAGTTTATTTATAAAAAAGAAACCGCATTCTTTTATATCTGGTTGAAATAGTTCATAGTAGTTGTTCAGCGCCCGCAGAACATCAGTGTTTTCAATTTGTATCATCCTTTCTTTAGAACCCTTGCCAAAGATTTTTACAGTATGATTGGTTAAATCTACAGAGGACAACTTAAGATTGCAGATTTCAGATACCCTTGCACCTGTTGCAAAAAGTATTTCAAGCACGGCAATATCACGGGTGGTAATTTTTTTTGATATTCAGTTTTAGTTTGTGACTGCAAATTGTAGGCACAGATAAGAATGCTGTTAATTATGTTCAAAGGAATTGTTTTTGGAAGAATAACAGGTTCTTTGAAAGAAACTTCGATTTTGTCAAAGGGATTTATATCAATAACATCTTCAATTAAAAGATAGTGGGTAAAAGCTTTTACAGTTGCAATTTTCCTTTTTACCGTTTTGGGCTTAAACTGTTCATGCAGCATATCAATGTAAAGGTAGATTGATTCTTTAGTGAACGTATTGTCCGTAAATTCAGTGAATTGTCTAAGATCGGTTCTGTAGGCTTTTATGGTTTTATCGTTAAGAGTTTTTCTGCTTTTACAGCAGTTTAGGAAAAGTTCAGTTTGTAAAGTAAGATTTAACATTTGCGGTTGACTCCTTTATTTTTTTAGATATTTATATTATATACTATAAAACTATGAATGTCGAATTGTGTAAATGGTTTCTCGGTGAAATCTTGAAAATATGATGACATAGGTAGAATTATGGTGTGTAATTTTATAAAAAGGACAACCCAAGATAACTACTAATTATCGGAGGTGGTATTTTATGATTAATAAAAAAATACTTTACATTGCTAAATATGCTGATGTAGATAAACAAATCATGGACAACAATATTATAGAAGATGTGGTGTACGCAGAATATCATAAAGATTTTTATAATATTTTGAAAAACAACTTTGAAAATGTAATTACTGCTACAACCCCAGATATTATTTTTAAAGATCATACAGAATATGATTATGTTGCTTCACTATTAAACAGAATGCCATTCAGTAATAGTGAAATATTTATATCTTCTTTACTGGAATATTATTCAAAGCCGTATTTAGGTGCAGGACCAAATATAAGGGCTACTGCAGAAGATAAACAGCTTGCAAAACTCGTAGCCTATCATGCTGGGATTAAAACTGCAGATTGGATTACATATAATATTAGTCTCCCAATACAGAAACCACCATTTGAACCGCCCTACTTTGTAAAACCAAGGTTTGGAGCATCATCTTTAGGAGTTGATGAAACTTCAGTTTGTTTTTCATGGGATGAAGCAAAAATCCAAATTAATAGTATGTTTAAATTAACAAACCAAGTTATTGTAGAACAATATATTCAAGGGCAAGCTTATACGTGTCCAATTCTATCAAACTTTGGTGATACATTATATCTTCCTCCTATTAGAGAATGTTCATCACTAATGGGAAATGTGATAACATATAAACAAAAAAGAAAAATTATTGGTGGATTAACTCGAGAAATTGTAACGGATGAAAGAATTATAAAACAATTAAACGATGCATGTTCATCAATATTCAAATTTATACAACCAATTGATTATACAAGAATGGATTTTATTATTGACAAAAATGGAACTCCATATTTTATAGAATTTAATGTGTGTTGTAATCTTGGAAAACAAGCTGCTATTAATCTCTCAGCACAATCAATAGGCATTTCATATGAGAATTTGATTTGTAATATTATTACTTCCAGTATGAGGAGACAAAATGTTATTTACGATGCTACTCGATACAAGTTTTAGTGGTTCCGTATACCAGTATTCCAAGTAGCAAGGTATAAAAAGTTTGAAGAAATCTTCTTTTAAATACATTCGATTATTTGATTTTGCATCTTCGTAAAACTTACAAAGATCGTCTGTCATATTAGGCTTTATTCTATCTTTGAAAATCTTTGCTTTTCCAAGAACTTCATCATAATTTTTATTATTAGCATATAAAATATGACAATAATTTATAAAGAATCTTTGTCTAACTCTGTCAACTGGGTATTCTAACGCCAAATTCTTTATGCTTTCTATCACTTCAAGTGCCTTTGATGCATTTCCGTCCATTAGAAGTAATAAACTATAGTTAATTTTTATAAAAATATCAGGCATGTCTGATTTAGAAAAGTAAAGCGCACTTTTAATATAATATTTAGACTCATCAATATTTTTCAAATAAATATGACATACCGCAATATTATTTAACAATATATGCATATCACTATTTCGATAACTCGAAGCATCACTCAATATAAACATCATTTTATCTAATGCTTTTTGGTGTTCACCTTGTTCACATAAAAATCTATATTGATTGCATTTTGCAGTAAATTCACCAAATAAATCGTGATTCCTATTAAATAGTTTTGCTGCTTCTTTTGAAAATTGTACTGCCATTTGTGGTATACAAACTGTTGCGATATTTCTCAAAACATATGCAAATTCTACGGATTTTCTAAGCGGTTTTGATATAGAATTAAATAATTGTTTAGCCTTTTGTGTGTCATTGTTATGTACACAGTTGCTAATTAGATATGCATATAGAATCATAATGTTATCTGCATTTTCTTCATCTTTAATAGCTGTTTCAAGCTCCTTTTCTGCTTTTTCATGTTGACGACAACGATTTAACAAAACAGCATACAATGGTTTGATACCTTTTGTTATATTGCCCTTATTAATAATATCTAAGGCTTCTGTATACCTTCGGCATTGAGTAAGGTAAAGTACTAAAACTAAACTATCTTCCTCATTTAAGATATTATTTTTACAAATAGTTAGAATGTCTTCACCAATTGATATTCCTGTGGCAACAGCGTTTTTTAACAGTACTTTTGAAAACTCCAGGTATCTATTATCATGAAAATACAAAGCGATTCTATAAGACTCATTTAGATAACAATCATTTAATTCATATGCTTTTGCTTCATAAAATGTTTCTAAAATTGCAGATTTAACACTGTCGGTAAACAGCCAATCATTCAAAACTTCATTTACTTTAGGATGTTTTTTTGAAATCAGATGTACTAAGTCGCCGTTTTTTTCAATTATTCTTAAATCAACTAAACGTTCTATATCATCTTCAATTAATTCTTCATTGAGCAATACAACATTATCAAAATACTTCACTATGCTAAACAAAAGATGAATTGAGATCCTATAATTAACTTCATTAAGTATATTGATAATAATTTTTTGTGTCAAATTAAATTTTGCGTTTTTATTTTCGTTATAGCTTAAAAGGTAATTAATAATTGAATGTATATTATCATGTGAGATATTTGCAATCTCTTCTGCTTGTTCTGGACTACAACTTATTTGATATGATTCTGATAAAAGTTGAATCATTTTCGTATCAGGGTGACAAAATGTATATTTAACTGGTTTCACTATCAACGGATCAATAAAATTTTTTAGTCCATTTTCAAATTTTTTTGTTTCCAAATATTTATTTTCTAAAGCAAAAATAAAATAAACATTAAAATTATTAGTTAATTTGCAACATAGATTTCTAGATGATTCCGATAAATAAAGTGCATTATCAATTATAAAAATCACTTGTTTTGTCTTACGCATTTCATTAATCGTAGGAAAAATTATTTCTTCATATATAGATGGAAAAGCTCCTATATATATATGAGATGCAGATGGTTTCTCGGTAATATGCGATAGAATTTCACCGCCGTATGGTGAAGATTTTAACAACGATGAAATAAAATTTTGTGATTTTTCACCAAATTTTAGGTCTGCAAAGTTCTGCATAATATTTCTTATACTTGAGTTTTTGCAAGCCTCACTACAAAATGCTGTTGCGAAATCTGATTGCTCTGCAGCATCTAAAAGAAAAACATATTTATCGGCAAGTACATTTAAACATTTTCGAAGAAAAGCTGATATTCCACTAGCTGGTTCACATATAAAATAAACAATCTGATGTTTTTCTTCAATTGATTTGAGTAAAAAATCAAGTTCTTTATCTCTATTTACAAAATTCATAATACCACCTCCGATAATTAGTAGTTATCTTGGGTTGATCTTATATGTAAATAGCATTTATTCTATATGTAAAGGTGAAAGATGTAAATTAATTATATACAGAGAGGTTTAAAACAATAATAGTGAGCGAAGAGGTATTTTATATAAAGAAAAATTATTCATATTAGAAACGTATGATATAAAATTATTTGAGGAGGTTAAATTACATATAATAAAATACGATTACTTAAAGGCGTTGCGTTCATCTTGAAGCTGCAAATTATTTAAGAAAATAAAATATATAAAGGACGGGTGATTGTTATGAGACAGGTGTTTTTTAGCTTTGAATATAATAAGGATGCTTGGAGAGCATCGCAAATAAGAAATATGAATGTTGTAAGTAAAAGTTCCACATTTTCTGATAATGACTGGGAAACTGTTAAATCCAAAAGTGATGCTTCAATAAAAAAATGGATTAATGAACAGGTGGCTATGCGTTCATGCATTGTGGTTCTAATTGGCAAAACCACTTCAACAAGAAAATGGGTGAAATATGAAATAGAGAAGGCATATGAATTGAAAAAAGGTATCGTTGGAATATACATTCATGGTTTGAAAAACGAAAACGGCGATCAAACTGAAAAAGGAAGCAATCCATTTTATAATGTATTTATTAATAATGGTGAAAGACTTTCCAAATATGTAACTTGTTATGATCCACCATATAAATTAAGTAAATTTGTATATGATGATATATCAAATAATATTTATAATCTTATTGAAAATGCAATAGAAAACAAACCACCACAGTAAAAGAATATTTGTTAAATAATTATTTTCTGCGTATTTAGAACTTTTTCTCATAGCGAAAATAAAATAACAGTTTATTGGTGCATCACATCGATTTGCAAAGGGTAATTATAATATAATTAGGAGTCAAATACATGAGTATTTACATTATAAATCCATTATTTACAATTAAAAATCACAGTCAAGCAGATTGCTTTGTTCAAGTGCTTAAAGAACAGTTCGATAAGTATGATATGCATTATTGTATGGTGGCTAATGCAACTAAGTATTTTTCTGAAATTGAAAAGGAGAGCATTGTAATAATTTTTAACGGTGAATTATTTTCGGAAAATGAAAATGTAAAAAAACTGTTATGTATTGCTAAAAATAAAAATGCAGTTATATATCCGATTGCTATGGATAAGAAAACAAGAAAACCATTAGACGTTATTGCTGATAAGCAAAGCTATGATGTTTGGGAACAACTAAGATGTAGAGATTTAAGTGACGATTATCTTCCATTGGTAGCTCGTTGCTTTGCACGAAAAGTTATTGCGAACATAATGCCGACTATGTATAGTGAAAGTGGTCTTATTTTTATAAGCCATAGACGTTTGGATGGAGAAGAAATTACAGCACAGCTCTGTGATAGACTTAGTGTTCAGTTCGAGGCGTGTGAAACATTTCGTGATGTTACTTCTGTAAAAGTTGGTGAAGAAGCACAAAGTGAAATAGATAAAGCAATGACAGAAAGTGATGCATTTATCTTTATTCATACACCTGAGTCTGCTGTTTCTAAGTGGATACAGAAAGAATTGCAATTTGCTATTCTGAGAAACATTCCTGTGTTATGGGTACAGATAGAAAATGCTGATATTCACAAATTAAAATTTGTTCCTTCAGAAAAGCCACATTTGAGTTATGCTTTAGATGAATTTAAAGATATCAAAAGATTAACTGAAATTACTGACGAAATTATGGAAAGAACATTTGACTTGATTATGACTAAATCAAATATAGTGTTTGATTGTCATAATACGTTAGAAGAACTATTTGAAGATAAAATAAAGTGTATTGATAATGAAAAAATGATCTTTAATATTGATGTAAAACGAAAAGGATATAGATATCCACAACGAGATATAAATCAATATATTCAGTTATTTGGCAGAACTCCTACTTTATCTGACGTAAATTGCTTTAATAATAAGTTAAAGATTTTGAATGATCAATACGATTCATCAGTGATTTTGACAGATAAAATTTTTAAAAGTGAAGAAAATGATCATGTAATAATTGAGTCGTACGAAGATTTTATGTTTCACTGGGATAAGTATTTTCAAAATCCTATTGTCATTAAAAATAAAGAGATAATTATTTCAGGAGCCTTTCCAGATGGGGAAGAAATTTATAAGCAAACCCTTACAGATGCACTTGTAATTTTTGCTAAGTCAATTTTAAAGTCGGGATATACTTTAACATTTGGCTCTCACCCTACATTTCAGGAGTTGTTTTTTGAAATATCAAGGTTGATTTGTCCTGAAAATTATAAAAAATGTTTGAAAATGTATATATCAAAGTGGTTTGAAGATAAGTATACACATTCAAAAGATTATTATAAAGCAAACTCTGAATTTAATGAGATTGAAAAGGTCAGTACCTTAAGCGAAAGTTTGACAAATATGAGAAAGGAAATGATACAACGTAAAGAGGTTTCAGCTCTAATTTGCTTGGGAGGTAAAAATAAGAAAAATAAATCTGAAGAAGGAATTCGTGAAGAAATAGCGTTAGCTGTTGAATACAGAATTCCTGTATTCATAGTAGGTTCTGTTGGGGGTTGTTCATCTAAAGTTGCTTTGGAATATAAAGCTGATAGTTGGACAGGACTTAATGATGCATCAAAAAAGTTAAACGTTGAGTTAATGGAAAGTATTGATTATTTTTCTTTATCTCAAAACGTGCTAAATTACTTGAATAATAAATTACAGGAGGACAATTAAAATGAATCATTTTCTTACCTTTGAGCAACTAGAATCGAAATACAATAATTATGAGCAGAGTGAAATTTATAATGAATCAGTCAATTATAGACGTAATGATACAATTACTGTATTTTTATCTCATAGGCATAGTGAAGATATTAGACTAATAAATCAAGTTAGAGGTTTCTTTGTATCTCAAGGTGCAAATTTATATATAGACTGGTTGGATAAAGATATGCCAAAAGTCACGAGTTCAGAAACTGCTGAGAAGTTGAAAATTAAAATTGAGAAGTCAAGCAAATTTGTGATTTTAGCAACACCTAAAAGTATTGAGTCAATATGGATGCCATGGGAAATAGGTTTAGCCGATCAGATGAAAGGACTAAGCAATATTGCTATACTTCCAATAGTTCATGAAAATAAAACTTGGGAGAAAAGAGAATATTATCAATTATACAACAGAATTGAAAATGTTGATAACAGATGGTTAGTTTTAAAACCAGAATACTCAAATTTAGGAGAAGAATTAGAGAGATGGCTAAAACAATAGTATAATTATACTTGTTAATTTGTATATAAGTGATTAAAATTAAAACATAAATATAGAAAATGAGGTATAACAATATGAATGATAAATTTGAACATTTAAAATTGATACAAGGCATCATTTCAAGAATGAATACAAACTCATTTCAAATAAAGGGATGGACGATAACATTGGTATCAGCACTATTAGCACTTTATGCTAACAGTAGAAAAATTACATACATTTTTATAGCTCTTATTCCTGTATTAATTTTTTGGTTTTTAGACTCATATTATTTACAGCAGGAACGTAAATTCAGAGCGTTATATAATGATATTGTTTATGCAGCCAATTATGGTGCTGATATAAAGAAATTTGAAATGTCAATTGATAAATATAAAACTTGTAAATATTGTGTTATTAAGGCGATGATTTCTATAACAATTTTACCACTTTATTTGCTGTTAGCATTGGGATTAATTGTTGGTGGATTTATTCTAAAATAGAAAGGGCACAAAGATGGGAAGAAAAATCTTTATATCATATAAATATGCAGATAATAACGTTGAAAATATTACTGGCAATCCGGGGTTATGGTATAATTGTACAGTAAGAGATTACGTTGATGTAATTGAAGATACCCTTAAAGATAAAACAGATCATATTTACAAAGGTGAATCAGATGGAGAAGATTTATCTCAGCTTGAGGATTCAACCATTTGGGAAAAATTGAAAAATAGAATATATGATAGTACGTTAACAATTATAGTGATATCAAAGGGAATGAGGGAAAAATATAAAGCAGAAAAACATCAGTGGATTCCTCAGGAAATATCATATTCATTGAAAGAAGTTTCAAGGAAAGATAAAAATGGTAATCCAGTTATAAGTAAAACAAATGCAATTCTTGCCGTTATTTTACCTGATAAAAGTGGTTCATATAGTTACTTTACATATACTCAAAACTGTTGTAGTATCGGTTGTACAACTTTTCAGAGTAATTCCAACTTAATTTTTAGTATAATGAGTGGTAATATGTTCAATCAAAAAAATCCTGATGCGAATAGTTGTGATGTCGGTCAAACAATATATCATGGAGATTGCAGTTATATGTATTGTGTGAAGTGGTCAGATTTTGTTAGTGATATGGAATCATATATTGATAAAGCGTATGAAATACAAGAAAATCAAGATGATTATAATATTCAAAAAGAAGTTTAATATTTTTACTTTAAGTTGGAATTGCTAATATTAACTTATAATTTTCAAGAAATGGATATTTAGTACATATATCTATTTTATAGTCACAACACATATTGATAACCATAAAGTCCAAACTGCGTTGATTTTATGTTGTAAATACAGTAAATAGTCTTTTCTGCATTTTGTATTATTTGTATTATTAGGCTGGATTCACATTATAAAATAAAAAAGCTAAATTTCAGAAAGAAAAAGAACAAATCTAAAATCCGAACCCTTTGATCCACTTTTAGCATTCATCTATTTTGTCAGTGCTTGACATATCTGCACCTAACGAATGATACAATCGTTGGGTGCATTTTTATTTAAAAAAGCCGAGAAACAGGTGTTTTTTGGCAATCATCAAACGATAACAGCCACAGTGAGGTTAAAATCACTTTGGCTGTTTGTCATTTTCGGGGTAAAATAAAACGATATCAAGTTGTCGTTTTATTTTAGGGATTAACGTTTTTTAATGCTATCGTTTTCTGATTAAATCGTTTAATTTGTCTCATTATGTAATTGCTCAGATAATTAAGCCCATATAATTGCATAATCTGCTTTCTTTTCCACAATTGTCTTCACGATTTCTTATTGACAGCTCATCGCATCTTCCGTAATAATTTTTTCAGTGATATCTAAAGCCGCAAGCAATTCCGGCACTGCTGTGATTTCATTTGATTTTTCGTCTGTTGACAGTTGTCCTACAACCATCTGATTTGCCCACGCACTTACCATATGGATCAGATTTTTGCCTGTATCCTTGCTTCTTCTCACAATTTTTCCATCAATACTGACAATTTCTCCGTTTGTTCATCGGCAGCCAGCGGATACCCACTGGATAAAACATTTTTCAAATTCTTCCGAATTAATCATAGACCACACTCTTTGCATGGCGCCGTGTAAAAGTCAGACAAACTGGGCAGGACTTGCTGCGATCGAAATGGAATATTCAGCGCATATGACGATTTACTGGTTTCCTATATAATTCAGGGTTGACAAACTGATATAGGCACGGTATAATATTAAACAGGAACATTTTGTATCACTGCTTAAAAGTTAGCTATAGCTAACTTTTAAGCAGTGATACATTGGCAAGAGAAAAAGTTTTTTGGCGATCAAATAATCATTTGTGTAAATGTCCGCAAGGGTACTGTTAACGTTGTTGCGGATGATCTATTCGTAAATAGCAGAATATTTCGGTCTATAGATAGGACTTATTTTTTTGGAGTTTTAGTTAGCCATAGCAAACTAAATGGTTTACATTTTAACTTATAGTCTGTATTCCTACAGATTATGTATTGTAAGATAAGTTGCACAAATATTTGCATCGTATAAAAAAGGAGTAATGATAAATGACTGAAACTGAAGAAAGAATATTGGAAGTGTGGAAGCAGGTATTCGGTAGAGAGGATTTTGGTATAGACGATGATTTTTTTGAATTGGGTGGCAATTCTCTTATGGCTATGCGTATATATATGAAACTGTCGGAAGAAGTAGATGGATTGGAAATATATGACTTTTTTGAATGTCTTTCTGTTCGTGCAATAGCAAAGAAAGTAGATAAAAAAAGGTTGAGTTGAGTTTGTATGTACTATAACAATTGCAAAAATATCATCCTGAAAACAAGGAGAATTTTATGAAAAAGATTGGAGTAATTGGCTGTGGCGGAACGATAGGTCCTATTATTTGCAGTTACCTTTCGAGTGCAAATGTCGAAATCATTGGCGGTCAGCGGAGTGAACCTGATTTTTACAAATATCCTGAAAACTTCAGGTGGAAACATCTCGATATAAATGACGGTGAAGAACTTTCAGATTTTTGCGGCGAATGTGATGTTGTACTCAATTGTGCAGGCCCTGCATACGTTTTATTTGAAAAAGTGGCTCTTGCTTCAGCGAGGGCAGGCGCGGTGTATGTCGATGTTACTGATGCACTGATGTTTAACGATGAGGTTATGTCAAGAGTGGACGGCAAAGGAAAGTTTTATATAGCTGCAGGGTATTATCCCGGAATAACCGGTGTGATGCTAAAAAAGGTGATAGAACAATTTGACAGGATAGACAGTCTGACAGGATACTCAGGAGGCTCGGAAATATATTCCGTTATGAGTTATCTTGATATAATAATGAGCGGCTCAAGTCCCCGCTGTATTAACGGATACTATAAAAACGGTAAACCTGTTAAATGCGGTAACGGTTTTGAAAGTTGCGATAACGAACTTTTTGATAAAAAAATAATGATGAAACAGTTTCTTGGCAATGAGCTGTATTCAGCGCTGAAAACATATCCCGATGATATGATAGAGGAATGCCGCTGGTATAATATTACAAGCGATAATGTGGTGGGCCTTATGGCTATGAAATATTATCAACTTTGCAATGAAATGGATTTTCATCAGCTTTACTCGGAACTGTCGAAATACTTGGAAAAAATTGAAACAAAGACACAGAATGATGAGTGGTCTTTGCTGTATATCATCGCTAAAGGAATAAAGGACGACGAAATAAAAAATGTCAAGCTCCGTATTGACTTAAAAAATACTATGGATATAACGGCGTATTCGGCGGCATCTGTGATACTTGCAGTACTTGAAAGAAACGACGATATAGGCATATACTGGGCAAATGATATACTTTCGGATAATATAATGGATGATTACAGAAAAAAATGTAAAGAAAAAGGCATATACTGCGGTTGGCAGTTTGATGAAGAATATGAGATATGATAAGAGAAAGATGAAAAACGAGCTTGTTTGTATTCTGTAAGATTGTTGGCATCAGTGATACCGATACAGGTATAAATCCGTGTTTTATGCACATCGGATTCATAACAATTCTGACGGAAGATTTTAAATGTCATATATCAACTTCGACTTGAAAGAGATAAGTTTAAGGACTGCTTGTTTGCGCCATTTCAATTTATGCCTAAATAGAGAATCGAACCATATAATTATGCGGGGTTGCCGCTATACAGCCCTGCCGCTCGCCTCCACGGTTTCTGTAGTTGACCGTTTCACTCAACTACATTATATCGCATAAACAATTTTAGCGAAAGCGCTTTTTTCATAACCATATTGGTGTCTTTCGCAGAAAGGCGGATTATAATTATGAAGATATTTTGCTTTCCTTACGCAGGAGGTTCATCGTCAGTTTTTGCCAAATGGAGATCTTATATGCCCCGTGATATTGAAATAGTAGCGCCGGAACTTGCAGGCAGAGGCGCAAGGTTCAAAGATGAGCCCTATACGTCCATACAGTCAGCAGCTAATGATATTTACAACACCCTGTCCAAGAACTACGACGGGGATAAATTTGCGATATTCGGGCACAGCATGGGTTGTTTTATAGTCTATGAACTGTACAGAAGGATAAGCGAGGACTCTGAAATGAAGAAAAATCTTGTACATATATTTATGTCCGGAAATTATGCTCCTCATCTCAACAACGACAGCGCACATCTTACCGAATTCCACAAAATGGACAATGAGGGCATGAAGCGTGAATTGATAAGACTTGGAGGGATATCCGAGGAAGTGATCGAAGAACCGCTGTTTGTGAAGTATTTTCTCCCTATAATACGTTCCGATTACCAAATGACCGAAACTTACTGTTTGGAAATGACCGAAAAATTCTGCTGCGGCTGTACTGTTTTCAACGGTCTGGAGGACGAACTTACCGAATCCGATCTAATATCATGGAAGAA
Organism: Ruminococcus sporogenes; assembly: GCF_054655175.1. Lineage (NCBI taxonomy): Bacteria > Bacillati > Bacillota > Clostridia > Eubacteriales > Oscillospiraceae > Ruminococcus > Ruminococcus sporogenes. Next base: position 563,944 of record NZ_BAAHOA010000003.1, read on the forward strand.
GTATTCTCCCCGTGGTTTTTCCATAAAGAATTTTCCGGGAAATCATTTCTTTATCAATGAACACTGTGACCTTGTTACAGCACAGATAAGCAAAACATTGAGAAAATACATCAGAAATGTGAGAGGGGATCATGTAAAACTATGAACAAGTGGATATTCAATGAAAGAGTGAATGAAAACGGAAAGGTGAGCCTGTTTATTTTTCCATGTTCGGGAGGAACAGCCTCCTCCTATCACAAATGGCATGAGTATCTGAATGAGGATATAGACATATATCCCGTTCAATATCCCATGAGGGAAAAACGTGCTAAAGATCCCATGCCAGATTCCATAACAGAACTCGCACAGCAGTTTTGTGATGAGTGCATTGAGCTTATAAGGGAAAAGGAATTTGCTTTTTTAGGTCATTGCGCAGGCAGTCTGGTGGGATATGAAGCGGCGCTGTATCTGAAAGAAAAATACGGTCTTATACTGTCGACACTTTTTTCGGTAAGCATTCCCGCACCTAACAAGTTCAACCCGACATACTTTGAAGGCAAGCCTATAAGTCGGCTTGACATGGATGGATTTATCAGGTTCTTAAAGGAGTTCATGCCCCTTGACGATTCTTTTTTTAATAATAAATTCGTCATGGAATATTACAGAAAGCTGACGGTGAAGGATTTCAGCCTTGCAGAGGGGTACAGCTACGACAGAAGCGCTCCCTTGGAGGGGGATATAGTTTCATTCATAGGTCGGGAAGACGCCTATATGTCCGAAGAAGACAGTTTGCTCTGGAAGGATTTTACACTGGGAAAATTTGAAAGTGTCATGCTAAGCGGCGGACATGATGTGTGCGAAACTTGCAGCAGGGACATTTGCGGTCAGGTAGAAAAGAAATTGATACGGTAAAAAACAAATAAATTTTGGGAGGAATAATGAACAATAAATATTTACCATTGTCTGATGTGCAGCGTTCCTACTTTTACGGACGCAGCAAGGGTACTTTTTTAGGAGGGATCTCTACTCATTTTTACATTGAATGCATGACAAGCCTTGACAAAGACAAGTTGGAAAAGGCGCTTAACAGCGTAATAAAAGAACAGCCGTCATTAAGGTCTTATATCACCTCTGACGGTATGCAGTGCTGCATGGACGAAGCCCCCGAATATTACAGAATAAAGGAAACGGATATTTCCCGCCTTTCCTATGAAGAGCAGGAGAAAAAGCTACTGGAGATAAGAAAGCGCTGCTCAAACCGTATTTTCGATCTTGACAGCTGGCCTATGTTTGAATTTAATATATGCATTACGGGCAGGGATAAAAATGTGATGATAATTGATTCAGATATGATGATAATGGACGGACTAAGTACGGAAATACTTATCGAATCACTGTATAAATACTATGAAAAGGACGAGCCTGTACGGGAAATATCCATAGAAGCCTTTGAAGATCATATTGCTTTAAAGGAACAGAAAAAAGCTAAAAATTATGACAATGACAAGGCGTTTTGGAAAGAGATAATAGAGGAACTTCCTTCGGGTCCCCATTTTGAGAGAACAGGCGGCAATGAGGAATGCACCTTTGATACCCGTGAAATAAGTGTTCCTGCGGATAAGTGGGGAGCAAAAAGTCGTGAACTGAAAAGCGAAAGGATACTCCCGTCGGTATATCTTACTGCCGCCTATGCAAAGCTGCTATCAAGGTGGTGCGGTCAGAGCAGGATAACGCTTAACATGACCATGTCCAACAGAAAGGGAAATGCCAAAGCTCTTTTAAATGCCATAGGCGATTTTACCGAGGTCATGCTTGTGGATTTCGATTTCAGCATGAAAAAAAGCCTTAAAGAAGCGGCAAAGGAAACACAGAAAAAAATAAGCCTCCGAAAAAAACACGGAAGCGTCGCAAGCTCGGAACTGATAAAGGATTATATGTCCCTAAACGGCGGCGGAAACGGTTTCCCGTTCCCTGCTGTATGTACCTGTATGCTGTTTGATCTTGCAGGCAGTAAATGGGACTGGCTGGGCGAAAGGCGGTATCAGATAAGTCAAACGCCGCAAGTGATACTTGATAATCAGATTTCCCTTAAAGAGGGACGGCTTTGCATCCACTGGGATTTTTTGGGAGAGTATTTCCCGGAAGGCAGAATAGAGAGTATGCAAGAGGAATATTGCAGTATCATCACCGATAATACAGAAAAGCTTCAGCAGCAATACGATTCCTTTGCTTTTAAATACAACGACACATTCAAGGAAAAGGAAAAAAACACTCTTGTAAGACTTTTTGCAGATCAGGTGAAAAAATTTCCCAACAAAACAGCGGTTGCCGACATGAAGCAAAGCTACACCTACAGTGAAATTGACCGTTTTTCCGATATTGTCGCAGATCACATAATCAAAAACCACAAGGCGAGATCGGCTATTATCATGCGAATGACAAGGAGCAGAAATGCTGTTGTTGCGGCATTAGGCGTCATAAAAGCAGGCGGGTACTATATCCCCGTTGCACATAATTGTCCTCAAAAAAGACTTGAATTTATAAAGGAACAGTCGGAAAGCGAATTGATACTCACCGATGAGAATGTAAAGGAAATACTTGCCGACGGTGAATGGGGACAGCGCTACGATCTCTCCGAGCCTGAAAGCATAGCTTATGTTATATACACATCTGGAAGTACAGGTACGCCAAAGGGCGTGGTGATAACCCATGATGCCGTCTGCAATACGATAACGGATATAAACGTCAGATTCTCTATAAACAGTGATGATAAAATTATCGGTATCTCCTCTTTCAGTTTTGATCTTTCGGTCTTCGATATTTTCGGTGCACTTTCCTCGGGGGCACAGCTAAAACTTGCTCCATCGGCATATGATATGCACTTGATAAAAGATATTATGACCAAAGAGGGCGTCACTATATGGAACACAGTCCCCTCCATAATGGAACTTTTAATAAACAATCTTGATGAGGGACAAAAATACAATTCGCTGCATACAGTGTTGCTAAGCGGTGACTGGATACCTTTGAACCTTCTCCAAAAGATAAAAAATACCTTCCCGAATGCACAGGTCATCAGCTTGGGCGGTGCAACGGAAGGGGCCATTTGGTCGATATATTATCCTGTGGAAGAAGTGGAAAAGGACTGGAACTCCGTACCCTACGGCTATCCCCTTGATAATCAGACCATCTGGATAATGGACGATGATGACAACATTTGTCCCCCCGGAGTTCGTGGAGAGATATGCATAGGCGGCAGAGGAGTTGCCCATGGCTACCTCAATGATGAGGAGCGTACCAAAAAACAGTTTTTTAACCATGAAAAGCTGGGCCGCATATACAGAACAGGCGATCTTGGACTTCTGTCACCAAAGGGCTATGTGATATTTTTGGGACGCAAGGACTTTCAAGTTAAACTGTACGGCTACCGTATCGAACTGGGAGAGATAGAAAGCTGTCTGTGTCGGTGCGAAAACGTGTCCGAAGCAGTGGCAACGGTCAAGGAGGTAAACGGCGTTCAAAAGCTGTTCGCATATGTAACGCCCATGTCTGTGCCGGGGACAGGGGCAGTAAGTGACGTTCAAAGCACAGGCGGTACAGATACGCCTATAAGGGTGTTCACCGCCGAAGGTAATGAAAAATTTATCCTGCCTCGGGAAGATACGAACCATGCATATCCGAATATGACCGAAATGTATACGGCGCTTAATAGCAGGGTAATGGATTATATGATACCCGATGATATAATCATTATGGAAAGCCTGCCTTATACTGCCAATAAAAAGGTGAACAGAAAGAATCTGCCTGTAGTAAATATGGTACAGGCGGAGGACGAAGTATATGAAGCGCCCGAGACGGAAACGGAAACGATGCTTGCAGCGCTTATCGGCGAGATGATTGGCAATGAAAATGTAAGTGTCGGGGCAAATCTTATAAATTCGGGTATCGACTCCCTTAAAGGTATTACTCTCAATACAAAGCTGCACGACAGGGGTATAAACATAGGATTATCTGAGATATATGCAAATCCTACAATTCGTCAGCTTGGAAAGCTGATAGATGAGAGCGGTAACGGCAATGAAGATATGGAATTTGGAGAGATATAGAAATGAATGAAAATAGTGAAGAAATGAAAACCGACGATCTTATCGCTTCTTTGGAAGATAAGGGCATAAAACTTTGGACGGACAACGGGAAGCTGCGTTATTCCGCACCACAAGGCGTTATGAACAGTAACATAGTACAGCTTTTGAAGAATAACAAAGATAGCTTAATGGAAAATCTGAGCCGTGCAAAGGACGATCTTAAAATAATCCATGACGAAGAAAAAAGATATGAAAGGTTTTCTCTTTCGGGTATTCAGGGCGCATACCTTATGGGAAGGTCAAAGAACATGGAGTACGGCGGTCTTGCCTGCCATATCTACATGGAGTTTGAATATGACAAGTTGGAAAGAGAAAAGACACAAAATATCTGGAACAGAATCATATCTGAAAACGATATGCTCCATGCGGTCATAGACCGTGAAGGCTGGCAAAGAGTTCTTCCCAAATGGAACAGATTTGAGCTAAATGAGAACGATCTTACAGAACTTTCGGAATCACAGCAGTCTGAAGCGATGGAGAAGATAAAGCGCCGACTTGGGAACAGAGTATTCAACACGACAGAACTACCGCTCTTTGAGGTAGAACTTTCACAGCTTGGAAACTGTACTGTCATGCACTTTTCCATTGATATGCTCATAGTGGACTGGACAAGCGTTTGGCTGATGCTAAACAAATTTGAAGAGTATTACTACAACGGCGATGATATAGAAAAGCATAAACTTACCATTACCTTCCGTGACTACATGGAAGCATACAAAAATATCCCCGACACCCAAATGTACAAAAAAGCTGAAAAATACTGGAAAGAACGCATAAACGATCTTCCCTCGGCGCCGCAGCTGCCTGTAGTTGGTAGAGGCGGACAGGAATTTAAGCGTTTTGAACTGCGACTTCCCGAAAAGGATTGGTTGTTTTTCAAGTCACAGGCACAGAAGATAGGTGTTACTCCCGTTGCGGCGCTTGTTACGGCATATAGTTCAGCGCTTGAAAGATTCAGTACAAATAAAAGGTTCATTTTAAATCTCACCACCCTTAACAGAATGCCCCTTGACGAACAGGTAAAAAGCCTTATCGGCGATTTTACTTCTCTAAGCCTTATCACTATTGACAACAGAGGTGACAGGACTTTCTCACAAAGAGCCGAAGATACCAATAAGACCTTGTTTGAAGTATTGGATAACCACCTGTATACGGGTATGGAAGTGGCAAGGGAGAAAACAAGGCTCGGAACAGGTGATAAATTCCTTATGCCCTATGTGTTCACAAGTTCGGTGGGACTTATTAACAATGAGCAGTCCGGAGCTATGAAGGGAAGATACCGGGGCGGTATCAGTCAGACGCCTCAGGTGTTCATAGACTGTCAGGTAATGGACGGGAAATGGGGGCTTATCATAAACTGGGACGTCCGTGATGACATATTCCCTCAAGGACTGCCAGAAAGAATGTTTGAACTGTTTTCGGACAGGATAAGGGAACTCGCCCGATCCGCCGGTAAGTGGAACGAGAGCAGTCTTATCGAATTGGAAGAGACTGAAAAATACTCCGACGAAAACAACTACCAAAGGCTGCCAGAACATCTTATCCATGAAAATATACTGAAAAGCGCCGAGATGTACCCTAACAAAACAGCGGTGGCTGACAGCGAAAACGAATGGAGTTACAGCGAACTTGTAAAAAGAGCGTCTGCGGTCGCACTGGAACTTAGAAAAAGAGATGTCAAACGAGGTTCATATATAGCCGTAGTCATGCCCAAATCGGTATGGCAGACAGCAGCGGTAATTGGAATATTATCGGAGGGCTGCGGGTATGTCCCCATTGATGCGGAACAGGCTAAAAACAGGCGCAGGCTGGTACTGGATAATGCAGACATTAAGGCGGTTCTTACGGTAAGTGGCTATGATGAAGGCTTTGAAGGGTATGATGTTATAAAGGCAGATACTCTACCCATAGCGGGCAAAAGCGTACTCAAAGCCGAAGGCAATCCTGAAGATGTGGCTTACATAATACATACATCCGGTTCAACAGGCGTCCCCAAGGGAGTGGTGATAACCCACAAGGCTGCTGTAAACACCATAGAGGACATAAACAACAGATTCGGAGTATGCTCAGATGATGCTATACTCGGACTGTCACAGCTTAATTTCGATCTCTCCGTGTATGATATATTCGGTGTACTGTCTGTGGGAGGTACTCTTGTTTATCCCTCAAAGGAAAAGTACACTAATCCCTCCCACTGGGCAGAACTTATAAGCAAGTATGATATTACCTTATGGAACAGCGTTCCTGCATTTGCACAGATACTTTGTTCGTATCTTGACACAGAAAAGAATTTGACTTATAACAACTTCAAGACAGTAATGCTTTCAGGCGACTGGATACCCCTTGAACTTCCCGACGCTCTGAAAAGGTATATGCCAAACGTGCGTATAGCTTGTATGGGCGGCGCAACAGAAGCATCTATATGGTCTAATATCCATGAATATAGTTCCCTCAGACCTGAATGGAAAAGCATTCCCTACGGCAGGGCGCTTTTGAATCAGGAAATGTATGTAATGGACGAAAACCTGAACATATGCCCTATGGGTGTAAAGGGAGAGATATGTATAGGTGGCGTCGGACTTGCAAAGGGTTATCTGAATGACAAGGAAAAAACCGATATATCCTTTGTTACAGCGCCAAACGGCAAGCGTATATACAAAACAGGAGATATGGGAAGATACGACGCAAATGACGAGATAGAGTTCCTTGGCAGAATGGACACACAGGTAAAGATAAGAGGGCACAGAATAGAACTGGGAGAAATAGAAAGCTGTTTCAATTCCTGCGACGGGGTGAGCAATTCCGTATCGGTACTGATAAAAAAGGACAGGGTAATGAAACTGGTTCTTTTTGTAACAGCTGAGGGCGGTACAAATGAGGAAGCGCTGAGAAAGTATGCTAAAGATAATATCCCCGAATACATGATCCCCGACAGGTTTGTGTTTCTCCGCGAAATGCCTTTGACACCAAACGGAAAGGTAAACAACCATAAACTTAAAGAACTTGCGGAAAAGCTCATCTCCGAAAGCAAAAGCGATATCAATGAAACGGACGCGCTGATGACACCTACGGAAATAAAAGCCGCGGAGATAGTAAAAAGGACTCTTGGTATCGACAGTGTAGATCCGAATGCGAACCTTTATGACTACGGTGCAAACTCATTGGTAATGGCACAGCTTGCAGGGGAACTTGCGCCAATGATCAAGGACGCATCAGCCTTCGACAGTATACTGATGAATCTGTTTGAAAAGCCTACGGTACATTCGGCGGCTGAGGCGATAGATGAGATAAACAGCGACAATTATTAGGCTATACCTTATATTAATTATCGGAGGTTAATCTATTGATAAAAATAAAACTATTCTGTTATCCTTGGTCGGGAGGAAACGGCGCTTTATTCTTTAAGTATTCAAAACTCCTTGGGGAAAATTTTGATATAATACCGTCGGACATGGATATTGACGAAAGCAAGTCATTCAAGGAAAATATAACTGCCGCCGCCGATAAGGTGACTAAGAAGTTGGAGAAGGATGAAATGTTTATCCTTTTCGGTCACAGTATGGGAGCCGTAGTCGCCTTTGAAATTGCTAAGCTATTAGTCCGAAAGATAGACTGTGACCGGATGGGACTGATAATATCGGGTATGCTCCCTCCCACAAGGGAACTGTTGGGACAGCTTGACAGCGATCTTACCCGTGAAAGCGCCAAAAGCTATTCCTCGGAGCTGGGCATGAATAATCTTGATATGCTACCCGATGCTTTTCTCGATGGGGTAATTTCAAAGATGAATAAGGACAACAGATTCCTTAAAGGCTACGAAAGCTGCGAAAACGGTAAAATACCCTCTCCAACAGCGGTGATATATTCGGAGCAGGAACTTGAAATGGGAAAGCCCAAAGCATGGGCGGAACTGCTCAGCGGTGATGTGGAATATATAACTGTTAACGGCAAGCATTTTTACTTGACGGAGGATATAGCGCCCGTTAGTTTCGCCATAAAAAGCATCGGCGAAAAACTACAAAAAGGCAGGTGATAAAACATATGGCAGAAAATTGGTTCAAGTATGAGGACGGCGCAGCAGACTCCCGAGGAAATGTATTCTTGTTCCCGCATGCGGGAAGCTCCGCTTCTTTCTTTGCACCTTGGAAACGTAATGTCCCACATGAATGCGGTTTTTATCCCGTACAATATCCGGGACGGGAAAACCGCCGTAGGGATGCGGTTTCCGTAACAATAAGGGAACTGGCAGAGAGATTCGTAAAGGACGAAGGAGAGCTTTTAGTTCAAAAGCCCTTTGTGCTTTTCGGTCATTGTATGGGAGCATTGATATGCTGGGAGATAGCGCTGGAACTTCAAAGAAACAGCATGAAAATGCCCTGTGCCGTAGTTGTATCTTCCTCCGCTTCTCCTGCCGAAAGAGCAATAAAGAATGCAGATGATATGAGCCGTGACGATATAGTGGACTATCTATGTGAAATGGGCTTTATCGACAGGTCTATAACCAGGGAAAAGGAATTTTTTGAATACTATATGTACCTTATGAAAATAGACATGACGCTGCTAAGAAATTATGACTATGAGGGACAGAGGGAACAGAAAGTAAATTGTCCTATATATTCCTTTAACGGCAGAGACGATGACAAAAAGCTGTTGGAGCAGTCTTTGGAATGGGAGAAATTCACAAAAAACGGCTTTGAACAAAAACTGTTTGAGGGCGGACATTTTTATTTAAGCGATGATCCTCAAGGCGTCGTGGCGAGTCTTGAGGAGATGATCTTCAGAGGGTAACAAACTATAAATGAGCATTATCAGCCAAATGCCAAAAATGCAGCATCAACGTTATGGAGTATTGGATAACAAGTAGTAAACAGGAGGAAAGATCGGTCTATGTTTATTAAAGTAAATGATCTAAAAAAAAGTTATGGAAACGGCAGGATGAGCGCCGAAATTTTAAAGGGCGTCAGTTTTGAAGTGAAGGTAGGCGAGATACTGACTGTTCTCGGACCTTCGGGTTCGGGTAAGTCTACCCTGCTGAATCTGATAGGGGGACTTGATACCGCCGATTCGGGAAGTATACAAATAGACGGGACGGATATTGTGGGACTTTCCGAAAAGAAGTTGTCCGCATTCAGAAGAAACACTTTCGGATTTATATATCAGTTTTACAATCTGGTGTCGGATCTGAATGTTTATGAAAACGTTGAGGTATGCCACTGGCTTGGAGACAAATCTTTAGAAATAGAGGATATGCTGAGCAGAGTGGGAATGATGGAGCATAAAAACAAATTCCCCGACGAACTTTCAGGGGGAATGCAGCAAAGGGTCAGCATTGCAAGAGCCTTGTCTAAAAATCCAAAGATACTTTTTTGCGACGAACCCACAGGTGCTCTTGATTACAGATCGGCACACGATGTTTTGGAAGTTATAGAGGATATACACAAAAAATCAAATACGACCATAATCATAGTGACGCATAACACCGCCATTGCAGATATGTCAGACCATGTTATCGAGATTAAGGACGGTATAGTAGCTTTGGATAAATACAATGACAATATCCTTTCAGCAGCGGAGGTGGAATGGTAAAATGCCTATTAACAAAAGACTGAAACGAGAACTAAAAAAAAATTTTGCAAAATACTTTTTTATAGGTCTTGTTTTATTTATGGGGATAACTATAATATCCGCCTTCTTTGCAGCTACCGACGGTATAATGGGTACTATAGAGAGCGAACAGTATAATTGTAATGTGGAGGACGCAAACGTAACGCTCATCGAACAGCTTAGCGACGAAAACATTTCAAAGCTGCATAAAATGGGAATAAAGGATATAGAAGACACAAGCTATTGCGACATTAACGCATTAGGTGAGAGCGACTATATACTGCGCGTTTTCAAGATGAGAGAAACAGTTGACAAGCTGTCACTTATCGATGGTAAAATGCCAGAAAATGACGAGCAGATTGTACTTGAAAGTAAAACAGCGTCCACTAAAAAGCTGTCGACAGGAGATAAACTCAATGTGGACGGCAGGAATTACACATTGTCGGGAACAGTGGCAGCGGTAGACTACAATAATGTACTTCAAACGGTCTCATCGGGCGTATCAAACCTAAAAGCATTCGGACTTGGTTTTGTTTCAAAGCAGGCATTTGAAGGACTTGACAGCGCCAAAATGACGATACAATACAGCTTTACCGCAGAAGATGAGCAGAGCATAGATGATGCTTATGACTACCTTATAGATGAAGAGATTGCTGTAAGCATACTCAAACAGAGCGATAATCCAAGGATCAAGTCCATAAGCGATAAGACAAAGACGCTCAAGGCGGAAATAACGCTCATAAGTATTGTTTTTGTTTTGCTGGTGGCATTCATTTTTTACGCAATGTCCTCTGCTTCTGTGGAAAAAGACGGCGCTCTTATAGGAACATTTTTCTCAATGGGTTATACACGCTGGGAAATAGTCAGGCACTATATACGGCTTCCCCTGATAATAACCCTGATAGGTTCTGTTCTGGGCATGATCACAGGTTCGTTGCTGTTTGCAGAAATAATAGGAAAGACCACCTACAGCACATATTCCCTCCCCTCCTTCAGCGGTAAGGTGAATCTGTATCTTGTTATCATATGCTGTATCATTCCGTTTATAATACAGCTTGTCATTAACTGTCTGCTGCTTGCAAGAAAGCTGAAGATAACTCCTGCTCTGCTTATGAGAGGAAAAGGCAAGTCGGGCAAAGACTTCAGAAAGATAGACCTTTCAAAATTCAGCTTTCCCGTTAAGATGTATATAAGGATCATGCTTCGTGGCATAAAAAATCAGCTTATACTGTTTTTCGGAATAGTTATCGCAACGTTTTTCCTTGTTATGGGATTCGGCATGAAGGACACACTTGCGGAATATGTTGACGACGTAGAAAATGAGGCGCTGTATGAATACTGCTACATATTAGGCGCGCATGTTCAGACAGATGATACAGAGGACTGCGACAAAGCTACAGTGGAGGGTTTCCGTGTGGAATATGCAGGTATAAACATGAAACTGACAGTCTACGGCTTTAAGAACACAAAGCGTGTTGATGGCATAACATCCAATAAAAATGAGATCGTCATATCTGACAGCGTCGCTTCAAAGCTGTCCCTTGACGAGGGGGATACCATGACCGTATATTCCGAAAAACTGAAAAAAGACGTGGAGTTTAAAGTAACAAGGGTTATACACGATCCTGTTGGACTTAGTGCGTACATGGACAGAACTGCATTAAATGAAATACTGGAATATGATGATGCAAATGAATACTACAATGCCATTTTGTCTGACAAGGAATTGGAACTGCCCGAAGGAAGCGTCGCGGAAACCATTACACATGAAAATCAGGAGAAGGCGGCAAAGGAAATGAACTCCATGATGCAGCCTATGATAATAATGCTCATTGTTGTATCTTTGATTATATTTATCGCGGTAATGTATATGCTTTTGAAAATGATAATCGAAAAAAGTACACATTCCATATCACTTATGAAAATATTCGGTTATACCGATAAAGAAAATAACCGTTTCTACTTAAACAGCTTTTTCATTACGATTATTATCTCATTGATACTTTCTGTGATAATAGACAAACTGCTGTTTACTTCGGTATGGCCTGCACTCAATGCAAATCTTGTGGGGTTTGTACCTGTAAAAATACATTTTTATACATATGCTGTGATACTTGTATTCGGTTTGATATGCTATCTTATCGTCACCATGTTTTTAAAGGCAAGACTTAAAAAGATACCAATGAATACGGTATTGAAGCAAAGGGATTAAATAGTGGAGGTATAAATGGAAGATAAAAAAGTTATAGTAACTAAAATATGGTCAGATATATTCGGAGAGGAAAATTCCGATTACGATGATAACTTCTTTGAACTGGGCGGAGATTCCATAATGGCGCTGAAAATGTCGGAACAGTTAAAACAAAAGGGTTATACCATAAGCCTTATGGAGGTTTTTGACGATCCCACGCTGGGAGGAGTTTTAGATTCAGTCAGGCCTTTGAGCAATGCCGCAGGAACATCGTCTCTCACAGAGAAACAGAAACGCTCATATCCTGCAACGATACAGCAAAAATGGTTTTTCCGTAGGATCACACGGGAACGAGATCTATGGTGTGAATATGCGGTTATATCTCCAAAGAATGCAGAGGGCATGTCTCCCGAAAAGGTACTGGAGTTTTTGTTTGAAAAAAAGCTTCTTCGCAATTTCAACATAATAAGAGGTGATAACGGACTGTTCTTTGAAATGTCAGAAGATACGCCCATACTTGTGAAGACAGAAGCGCCTTTATCCCACCAAGCAGGCGAAAATGCGGCGAGGGAAAACATATCCCTTGAAAACGGAAAAACTTGCTGTATGGTATATGATAATATCGGAAATATGATGATTATAATACATCATTTGTTCTCTGACGCTGTAACCTTGAAAAATATCCTTTCCGCAATAGACAAGCAGGATGCTGACGGCGATTTTGACAACGCTTTGTATTGCGAATACGCATGGGAGCAGTACGGTAAGTCGGAAAATATTAAAGACGACCTATCTTATATGGAGGAGAGCGTCAAGTCCTACAATTCTGACGAAACAGTTATGACTTCCGGGGAAGACTGCTATGACACCCTTGTAGACATTTCAAAGGAATGGGGAGTATCCGTTGAAAGCATACTCATTGTACAGCTTTATAATGCAGCGTCGTTTCTTCCAGAAACAGTCATTGAAGTGGAAAGGATAGGCAGAGATACAATGGGAAAATGGGACGACATCTGCGGTTGGATCAGTTTCTCGGCTGCACTTGACCTATCGTGTACTGGGACTGGGAAACAGTGTGAAATGGCTGAGAGAATCGGAAAAGCAGTTGGCAGTCTTACCTTTGAAAAGGACGGACTTGACGGCAGCGAACCTGAAAAAGCGCTTACATGGAACTACATAGGAAACATTGATATTAGTTCGGACTTTGACAGCTTTACCGTAATGGATTTCGGACAGTTCAGTGGAAAAAATACGGGCAGATCCACCCCTATATACTTTACAGTGTATTTTAAAAAGGGCAGGCTGTACTGTAATGTAAACTATGACAGTCTTATTTATACAAGAGAACAGATGAACAGCTTTCAGAAAGCATTTTTAACAAATGTGCAGCAACTGTCTGACAACTACAATACAAAGCATACGGATGAGCTAAGTTCTATACTTGAAGTGATGGGAGGCGTCTGAAATGAAGATAATAAAGGTCAATGGGCTTACTCCCATTCAGTCGGGAATGCTTTTCCAGTATATGCTCTCCAATGACAAGTCGTCATATATGGGTACGGAGATATTTGAACTGGAAGGCAATATCAACTCCGATATATTTAAGAGCGTACTGGATAAAATTTCAGACGAATACGAAGTATTCCGCACCAATGTGATATATGATAAAATAGATGTGCCTAAAAGCGTTGTTATAGACAAGCGTACAATACCCTTTGAATTTCACAAAGCGGTAACTGATGAGGAAATAAAACTGCTCACTTATAAAATAAATGCAGAGCAATTTGAAAAAGGATTTGACATTCAAAGGGATTCTCTCATAAGGCTTGACCTTATTGTTGGTGAAAACAGCAGCGTGATAATATTTTCCTTTCATCATATTCTCATGGACGGATACTGCGCAGCAATGATAGCCGATATAATAATGAAAAATTACGGCAAGCTGCTGGGCAGACAGATCGAAAACGACAGGGAGTATGTTCCGTTCTCCGCTTATCAGGACTGGATAATAATACAGGATATGTCTCAAAGCCGTGAATACTGGCATGAGTATCTAAAGGATATTTCACCTGTTCAGCCCTTGGAACTTATACAATTCGGAAGCGACAGGAAAAAGGATGTGGGACACAGTTCCCTTACAGTTGAATTTACCCCTTCTGAAACCAGGGAACTGCTATCGGCTGCCGCCGCCGGAAATGCGACGCTAAATATATATATGCAGTGGCTTTGGGGCATTACACTGTGCAGAAATTTTTCCTGTGATAAAGCTGTATTTGGAACGGTGGTATCTTACCGTCCTGCAGAATTTAGCAATGCTGAGCGTGTTCTCGGTCCTATGATAAACACCGTCCCCGTTGTTTTTGAATGCAGCAGCGACATCAAGATCACAGAACAGCTAAACGCTTTCCGTAGGAGTTTCCTTGACTCAATGGAACATTCGTGGATAGGTCTAGGAGAAATAAGCAAGGCCGTCGAGGACTGTGAAAATCTTATAGATCACTTATTTGTGTATGACAATTTCCCCGAAATGGATTTTGGCAGCATAAAAGAAAACACAGGCTTTCAAGTGAAAAATTTCAAACTGGAGGAACGTACCGAATACGCTCTCACATTGGAAGTGTCAAAAACCGACAGAATAAGGATAAGATTCAATTTCAACAGCGGCAGATATTCCGCCGAAAGTATTGAAAGGTTAGCAGAACTTTACAAAAATATCTGCGTGAGCGCCGTAAACGCACAGTATCCAAAGGATATAGAAAATATATCGGAGGAATTTGCACACAAACTGAAGAGAGAAATACAAGCTGTTGCCGACAGTACGGAAAAGGGCAGTATCACTTATGAATTCAGCAAAGCAGTAAGGGAACAGAGAGACAATACCGCTTTAGAATTAAACGGCGATGTGATTTCCTACAATGAACTTGACAGGATAACAGACGCTCTTGCTTGGAAACTGCATAGTCTCGGACTTGGCGAGAATGCAAGGATAGCGGTAGATATTACTCCCTCCTTTGAGGTGATTGCAGCTATGATAGCGGCTGTTAAAATAGGGGGCTGCTATGTTCCCTTTGATCTGACGCTGCCGCAAAAGCGTTTAAATGATATTATAAAAGACGCTGATATAGATATTCTTTTGACTGTTGGGACCAAGGAAATACCCTCATTCAATATCAAAACTATCGCAGTTGAAGTAAATGAACTTAAAAATACAACAGCTCCAAGCGACAAAGCGTTCATATGTAACAGAAATGAAAAGAGCATTTCAAATATTATGTTTACATCCGGTACTACCGCAAAGCCCAAAGGTGCGGTACTCAATGACGGAGGTGTGACGGGACTTGTAAAACACGGAAACGTGATAGATCACAGCAGGATAAGCTGTCAGTTCCAAAATTCCTCCATCGCCTTTGATGCCGCTACCTTTGAGATATGGGGCGGTCTGCTGCACGGAAAACGGGTAGTTATTATAGATAAGGACACTCTGCTGTCAGACGAGAAATTTGCCGATAAGATACATGAAAACAAGGGCTGCTGTCTGTTTCTTACTACTACTCTTTTCAACAATTTTACCGAGCGGAATGCCTCTATGTTTGACGACGCTTCTTACGTTGTAACAGGCGGTGAAAAGTTCTCGGAATACCACGGTAAGCTGTTTATCGAAGCATGCCCGCAAACTAAACTTGTGAATGGTTACGGTCCTACAGAGAGCACTACCTTTACCACAAGTTTTGAGATAACACCAGAAAGCCTTGAAGACACTGTTCCCATAGGCTTGCCCATTGACACAAGAGGCGTATTGATATGCGACGAAAATCTATCTCCCCTGCCTCCGGGATCAAAGGGCGAGATCATCATTTACGGTCAGGGGCTTGCTGTAGGCTACTGCGGCGACAGCAAAACAACAGCGGAAAAATTTGTAACGCTCCCTTGGGGCATATCTGCTTACAAAAGCGGCGATTACGGTCATATAGATGATACGGGGAATGTTTATTTCAGTGCAAGATGTGATGAGCAGCTAAAGATAAGGGGATTCAGGATCAGCGCCGAGGAGATAGAAGCGGCGCTGCGTGAATGCACAGATGTACTAAATGCTGCTGTTTTACCCTTTAAAAATAAGCACGGAAGTATGTATCTTACTGCATTTGTGGTACTTAAAGGCAACAGCGGCAGCTTTGCACAGGTACAGCAGAGGATCACAGCAGAGCTTGGAAATTTACTCCCATACTACATGATACCTGCGGAGTTTGTCAAATTTGATGAACTGCCTGTAAATTCAAACGGAAAGCTGGACAAAAGCCTGCTGAAAGCCCCGGAAGAACACACCGAGGAAATAGTTCTTCCCGTTACCGATACCGAGAAAGAGATCTACGGACTGTTCAAGGAGGTAATGGGTGACAGTGGATTCGGAATGGAACACTCCTTTATCAATATCGGCGGAGATTCCATAAAGGCAATGAAATTTACCGCAATGGCAAAGAAAAAGGGCTATAACATAACTGTTGCAGACCTTTACAGAGAACAAACTCCCGCACGTCTGGCGGCATACATAGATTCTATGGGAGAAGTAAAGGTACAGGAGATAAAGGAGATCACTCCCGACACAGAACACAGATATGACAAATTCCCCTTGAACAATGTTCAGATAGCTTATCTTTCGGGCAGGAGCAGCGATATTGTTCTTGGCGGTTACGGAACGATGTTCTTTTCCGATGTTGAAGGAGATTATAACAGAGAAAAATTTGAAAAAGTGCTTAATATACTCATTAAACGGCACGATATGCTAAGAGCCGTTATATACGATTCGGGACATCAGCAGATACTTCCTCCTGAGCAGACGTTTTACGAACTCTGCGAAGAGGATATAAGGGGTATGAGCGATAAAGAGCAAAGAGAATATTTGAGCCACCGCAGCGACGAAATGAAAAATATTGTTTTTGAAATCGGTAAATGGCCTATGTACAAGGTTCACATGATAAGGACGGCAGAGGATCATGTTCATGTGCTTTATGCCTTTGATGCACTTATCATGGACGCATTCAGCGTTATAATGCTGGCAGGAGAATTGAAAGATACATACGGCGGAAAAGTTTCAAACGAAAAACTGGAACTCTCCTTCAGGGATTATGTTCTGGAAACAGAGAAAATGCATAAGGAATATGAAACTGATAAGAAATTCTGGACAGCTAAAGCAGATGATTTCCCGTCTGCACCGTCACTTAAATTTAAAACATTTCCCGAAAATATAAAAAACTCACGATTCAGCAGAAAGCACATGACATTTGAAGAGGAAGTATGGAACAATACAAAAAAGCTTTCGGCAAAGCTGAATATAACTCCTGCGGTGCTGCTGTGCGGTCTTTATGCCTATACACTGTCCCTTTACAGCGGTCAGTCACAGCTTGCGGTAAACCTTACTGTTTTCAGCCGTGAACAGATACACAAACAGGTGGACAAGATACTGGGCGACTTTACAAAGATAGTTTTGCTCGACTACGATTTTACAAACTCGGACAGCTTCAAAAATATATTATCAGACAGTCACAACCGTCTGAATGAATATCTTACACATCTTCGCTATGACGGTATTGACTTTATGCGTGAACTTGTAAAGAAAAACAAGCCTGTAAACGGTCGCCCCATCATGCCTGTAGTATTCACAAGCGCACTGTTTGACAATGACATGGTGTATGACTATGATAAAGCCGCTTCACGGACACCGCAGGTATATCTTGATTGTCAAGCAATGCTCCAGTGCGGAAAATTGAATGTGGTATGGGACTATCCGACAGAACTTTACGATAGCAGCTATATAGACGAGATGTTTGAATGCTTTACCGAGTTTATTCTCGGCGGTGAGAAGATGCTTGAAAAGCCTTTCCCAAAAAGCGAAAAAACTGAAATCTTCTACAAAAACTACAACGATACTTCATGGCTGGCGCCCAACATCACTTTGCAGCAGCTTGTTAAGGAAAGTCTTGACAATGACGGCTTTGCAGACAATATATGGCTGTATGATGAAGATAAAAGCTATACTTATGCGGAAACAAGAAAAAATGCGTACAGATACGCTGCGCATTTACAGTCGGAGGGGATAGAATGCGGTGATTTTGTATGCATTGAAGGAGAGAGAAACGCACAAACTCTCTTTAAAATACTGGCGGTAATACTTTGTGGCGGCGCATATATCCCTGTACAGCCTTCATGGCCGGATGACAGAAAAAAAGCTATAAGAGAGCAGAGCAAATATAAATATCTGTTTAATGAAAAGACACAAATAACAGAAGGCAGCTTTAAATACCGTGAAACTGCTTACGATGCCCCCGCTTATGTTATCTATACTTCGGGAAGTACAGGCGCGCCAAAGGGTGTGCTTATAAATCAAAGCGCCGTTACCAATACGATCCTTGACATAAACGAGCGTTACTTCGTAAAGGAAACAGATGTGTTTGCGGCGGTGTCATCATTTTCCTTTGACCTTTCGGTCTATGATATATTCGGATCTCTTAATGCAGGTGCGGCAATGTCGCTTGTGCGTAATATGAAAAATATCAGCGAAGTTATAAACAGCTTGGAACGTGACAGGGCAACTATTTGGAACACCGTTCCTGCACTTATGAGTATTCTCACTTCCGAACTTGAACGTAGGTCCAACATGGGCAAAAAGCATACGATTCCTATGCGTCTCGTACTGCTAAGCGGCGACTGGATACCCGTACAGCTTCCACGGGAGATAACAGGCATTTTCGGTGATATAAACGTCGTAAGCTTAGGAGGTGCAACAGAGGCTTCCGTCTGGTCGATAGCCTATGACATTGATACAAAAAAGGAATATGTCACACATATCCCCTATGGCTATCCTTTGAGAAATCAAAATATGTATGTGCTTAGCGGTTCCTGTGAGCCTCTGCCCAAAAATGTTGAGGGGGATATATATATAGGCGGCGTTGGAATTGCTGACGGCTACCAGAACGATCAAAAGCAGACTGATGCAGCCTTTATTCAGCATAAAACATTAGGCAGGATATACCGTACCGGTGACAGGGGATATATCTCCCAAGAGGGCTGTATGGAATTTTGCGGCAGACAGGATATGCAGGTAAAGATAAACGGATTGAGAATAGAACTGGGCGATCTTGACAGCGCCGTTAAGAAAATGCGGTACATTAAAGACTCCGTTTCGGCTGTTCAGACAAACGGCGAGGGCGGTGATATTATCTGCACATATATCCGCTGTAACAGCAAGAACACCGATGCAGTACTCGATGCAGATGATACCGTATTAAATATCACTTCACAGGAAAACGAGATACTGTCGGGATTTGATATTGACAGCTACCACAGCTTTATGAACACACTTGAAAAACATTGTGTAAGCTGTATGGCAGAAGCGCTTACAGCAATTGGCATTGAAAAACTGTCGGGAGAGCATATCTCCCCGAATGAGATAGTTAAAAAGCTGAAAATAGCCGACAACAGGGTGAAGAATTTCAGACAGTGGTACAACACATTGAAAAAATACGGTGTTATTGGCTATGAAAACGGTATTTTTACCTTTGACGTCTCAAAAATACACTTTCCCGATGAATATATGAAACAACTAAAGGACATGGGTATTCCTGACGCTGCGGAACATATAATGCATTATGTTGTTTCCGTAAGAAAGCTGCTGCCTGATATAATGCTGGGAAATGCAGACCCTATGTCCGAGGTATTCTTTAAGGACGGCGATCTTAAAAACGGTGTAGGTGTGTACCGCAACAGCGTGACAGGACAGATATACGGCAGACTTGCGGCGGAACTCACAATGTCGTTAGCGACGGCTAACAAGGACGGACCTTTCAGGATATTGGAAGTCGGTGCAGGTGTGGGAGGTACCTCCGATTATGTAATTGACCGTATAAAGAGTATGAACAACGTAACTTATTTGTACACCGATCTTTCTGATGTATTCCTTGATGAAGCAAGAAAACGTTACGATGGTCTTGACTTTGTGGATTACAGCATATTTGACATAAACCTTCACCCCAAGGCACAGGGGATACCACTTCACAGCTTTGACCTTATAATAGGCGCAAATGTGCTGCATGACGCGCACAACATTGATGATACCATTGATGAATTGCATCTGCTCCTTGCAAATGACGGAAAGCTGCTTATCATAGAAACTACAGTCAATACAGCGATACAGATGATAACTGCCGGATTTGCCGAAGGGCTTACAGCTTATTCGGACGACAGAGTGGAAACGGATCTTCCTGCATATTCAGAGGAGCAGTGGAGAAACAGTATAGTCAAAAATAACTATTCGTCTCCGCTGATGTATCCTTATGATGACAAGGCAAGGGAAAAGCTGCAAACAGTACTTATACTTACTCAGTCAAAGGAGACAGTTGCCGTAGTTGACGAGGAGGATATCATGTCACAGCTCAAACTAAAGCTGCCCGATTATATGCTGCCAAAATTCGTTATCGAAATGCAGAAATTTCCTCTGACAGCAAACGGCAAACTGAACGTTAAGCGTCTGCCGAAAATGAACGTTGCTGCACAAAAAAGAGGAGAGATAGTTCCTCCGAAAACGCAACTGCAAAGGGAATTGGCAGAACTCTGGAAGGAAAACCTCGGTGTACGGGAAATAGGCATAACGGATAATTATTTTGCACTGGGCGGCGACTCTCTTAAAGCCATAAGGCTTATGAGCAGAATAGAGGAACACGGGTATCACATAGATATGAACGCCGTATTCAGATGTACCACAATCGAGGATATGGCAGCGGAAATAGGATCGGACAGGTAGGAGAGAAAAATGGCAGAAAAAGCAGAAAAAAGGGAAAATGTAGTTATCAAAACAGGACTAAAACATAAATGGAGCCTGCTGATAACTGTGCTTCTTGATGTTGCGGGAACAGCGGGAACTATAGCCATCTACTATTTCATATATAAGGTAATTGAGGAAATAGCAGACAAACATGCAGTTATCGACGATATTGATAAATCGGTACTCGCCTCCATGTGTATAGGTATGCTGATATGTGCGGCGGCAGCGGTGCTTTGTACCGTTATAGGATCTGTACTTGCACATTCAGCGTCCTATTCGGTGGGATACGAACTCAGAAAGGGCATAATGGAAAAGCTGTCAAAGGTGGAACTGGGCTTCTTTTCCAAAAACCGCAGCGGCGACATAAAAAAGGCGGTTGCAGAGGACTGTTCCTCCATCGAAAA
>NZ_BAAHOA010000004.1:0-269568 GCF_054655175.1 Ruminococcus sporogenes
GTAAAAAAGGAAAACAAAGAAGCTCTCTTCGGAATCAGTCCGCAGGGCAATATTGATTCAAATTATTCCGGTCAATACGCCGATGTAAAAACATGGGCCTCCGAATCAGGCTACTGCGATTATATTGTTCCTCAGATTTATTACGGATTTAAAAATGAAAGCTGTCCCTTTGAAGAAACGGTAAAAAAATGGAAGGATATAAATACATGCGACGATGTTTCACTTATTATAGGACTGGGAGCCTATAAAGTAGGGAACGAAGATAAATGGGCCGGAAGCGGAAAAAATGAATGGATCGAGGACAGCGGTATAATATCCAGACAGGCGGAATATTCAGCAAAAAACGATCTTGGCATAGCGATATACAGCTACGATTCCGCATTCAGCGAAAAGCTGGCCGGCGAACTATTGTATATCGCCGAAATTATTAAAAAATATTACGGCGGTGAACAGCCATGAAAAGAAACAAAAGAACCATCCGCAGACTTAAATATTATAATCTTATTTTTTCTTCCGTTTCCGGAATCGCGCTTATAACGGCTCTTATTCTTCTTTTCAGCTATGCCGCGTCAGCCGCGGGAATGTCAGACGGAATAATATCGGTCTTGGGAAGCCTTGCAATATGCTCCGGAGGATATTTTTCAGGTTTCCTTTATGGTAAACAAAAAAGGCATAAGGGAATTAAAAACGGGGTAATATGCGGAATTATAATTTATGCCGTTATTTTTTCAGCCGGAATAATTTACTTAAAAGGAATTCCTCCGTTTCGTTTAACACGCTTTCTGATTATGCTGTGTATTGCCGGAGCCGCCGGCGGAGTAACAGGCGTCAATTCAAAAATAAAACGTCCTCCCCTTTAACTATACTGAGCATACATAAAAATCATGTAATATTTGTGTATTTTTTCGGTAAAAAGCTATTGAAAAAGCTTATTGAATGTGGTATAATGTTTTCATGTTGATTATGAAAGATTTTTTTGGAGGTTTTTATGAAGCATATCAGAACTATCAATAAGGCTAATCTCAAGGAAACTGCTAAGAAAGGCGGTTGCGGTAAATGTCAGGCTTCATGCCAGTCCGCATGCAAAACTTCCTGCACAGTGGCAAACCAGAAATGTGAAAGATAATATATAAGAAGGTTTGTTTATTAAAAGGGACATCGCCATATGTCCCTTTTAAATTTTATGAGGTGAAATAAAAATGATACATAAATATAAGCTTAACGGGTATAACATAGTGCTGGATACAAACAGCGGCGGAGTTCACATAGTGGACGATATTACATACGATCTATTGGATAATGTTGAACCGCCTTTTGAAGAAAAATGTCCTGAAAAGGTTATGGAAAAGCTTTCAAGATTTTATCCGTCTGAGGAAATTATCTCCTGCTATGACGAAATAAAAGCTCTTTATAATGACAGAATATTGTTTTCAGAAGACGATTATGAAAAATTTGCCAAATATTCCGTAGCTTCTCCGATTAAGGCAATGTGTCTGCATATAGCTCACGACTGCAATCTACGCTGCGAATACTGCTTTGCTTCAACGGGAGATTTCGGTAAGGGCAGAAAGCTTATGAGCTTTGAAACAGGAAAAAAAGCGATTGATTTTCTTCTTGAAAAATCCGGAGACAGAGAAAATCTTGAACTTGATTTCTTCGGCGGAGAACCTCTTTTGAATTTTGAAGTTGTCAAACAGATAGTCGAATACGCCAGATCAAGAGAAAAAGATTACGGCAAAAGATTCAGATTCACCATTACTACAAACGGCGTTTTGCTCGACGACGATAAAATTGATTTTATAAATAAAGAAATGTCTAATGTAGTTCTTTCAATAGACGGAAGAAAGGAAGTAAACGACAAGGTAAGAAAAAGAGTTGACGGAACAGGCTGCTATGACTCTATACTTCCGAAATTTAAAAGACTTGTGTCAAAAAGAGGCGAAAAAGAATACTATGTAAGAGGTACTTTCACAAAGTATAATCTTGATTTTTCCGAAGATGTCTTTAGTCTTTATAACGAGGGATTCGACCAGATATCCGTTGAACCGGTTGTTTGTCCTCCTGAGGTTCCATATTCTCTCACAGAAAAAGAGCTTTCTCAGATTTTTAAAGAGTATGAAAAATTATCCGAAAGAATCCTTGATAATGAAAACCGCAGAAAAAAATTCAATTTCTTTCATTTTATGCTGGACCTTGACCAAGGTCCCTGCGCTATAAAACGTCTGAGAGGATGCGGATGCGGAAATGAATATGTTGCGATAACTCCGGACGGCGACATATATCCGTGTCATCAGTTTGTAGGTCTTGAGGAATTCAAAATGGGAAATCTCGACGAGGGTACTTTCAATCTTGATCTTAAAGCAGAATTTGCCGCCGCTCACGTCTATACCAAACCGGAATGTCGTCAGTGCTGGGCAAAATTCTATTGCAGCGGCGGATGCAACGCAAATAATTACATTTACGCCGGAGATATTCACAATGCTCATAAATTTTCATGCCAGCTTGAAAAAAAGCGGCTTGAATGCGCTATAATGCTGAAAGCTGCAAGACTTGACAAAGAATAATAAAAGCGGACGTTTAAACGTCCGCTTTTTTTAAAGTTATTTGTACAATTTGTAAAATCAAGTACGTTATTTTTAGAACATTTCGCCAATATTTTTGCATATTATGCAAAAACTATTTAAAATTTTGTCTAAATGTAGTATAATATAAATTGATTATGATATGGAGGAAAAAATATGAAAAATCCGATCAATATAGCGGTTGTCGTTGCCGGCATTGACGAAGAGTATCAGAATACCATACTTCTGGGGATACAGGACTTCGCCGCTGAAAAAAAAATAAATATATGCAATTTTATCGCTTTCGGCGGCATTCTGAAAAACAAACAGCATGATATGGGCGAATTCAATATATATAATCTAATAAACTTTGAAAAGTTTGACGGAGTTATATTGCTTACAAATACAATATCTTCACCCAAGATAACCAAACAGCTTTCTGAGAAAATAACTGCCGCAAATATACCGGCGGCATGCATAGATAACGATCTGAATAACTTTTATTATATAGGAATAGATAATTTCAAGGCTATGGAAAATATGGTGGAACACATTATAACTCACCACGGCGCCAGGCGTATCAATTATATTTCAGGTCCCTATGATAATCCCGAAAGCATTATGAGACTGGCAGCATATAAAAGCGTACTTGAAAAACATAATATTCCCATAGAAGAAAAAAGAATATTCCACGGATTTTTCAGAGGTCAGGACGGACGAATAGCCGTAAATCATTTTCTGGATTCAGATATGGAATTCCCGGAGGTTATAATCTGCGCTAACGATGCAATGGCTCTTTCGGCAGTTATCGAGCTTGAAAAAACCGGAAAAAAAGTGCCGGAAGACGTAATGGTAACCGGTTTTGACAATATATATATGGCAAGAAATTATTTTCCGGCTATAACTTCAGTTAAACGTCCGCTTCGTCTATCCGGATATACCGCCGCTAAAAAGGTATATGAAGCAATAAACGGAATGAATCCTGAAAGAACGGAGCTTCTTGACGCAGAATGCGTATTTTTAGATAGCTGCGGTTGCGAAAACAGCAACACATACGACAATATAATTAAATTTAAAAAGTCCTGCTATAGATGTATCGAAGCCTATAATATCGGCGTTCCTATGATAAACAGAATGTGCTGTGAATTTGAAGAATGCCTTACAATAGAAGAAAACGTAGATGTATTGAAACGTTTTATTAGTGAAATTGGCTGTGAAAAATTCGTATTCTGTCTGTGTGACGACTGGATAGACGAATATGATTCAAACGACGCTGAAATCAATTTACTCGACAGCTTTTCTCACTCAGGATACACTGAGAACATGAAGGTTCTCATTAATTATGAAAACGGCCGATTCAAAGAAAAACATGACTTTAAATCTTCGGAAATGCTGCCGGATATTTATAATTCAACCGATAAAAGCAATGTTTATTACTTTGTTCCCGTGCATTTCCGTGAAAGATGTCTTGGTTACTGTGTAATAAAAAACAGTAAATTTCCCATGGAAAGCGGCTTGTTTCAGACATGGATTATGAATGTAAGCAATTCTATTGAAAACATAAGAAAAATAGTATGTCTGGATAAAATGGTCAGCAAGCTCGACAGATTATCTGTTATAGATCCTCTCTGCCATATTTATAACCGCAACGGCTTCAGCAAGAACGCTATGCCGATATATCAGAAATGTATTCACGAATACAAGGATATCATGGTAATGTTTATTGATATGGACGGTTTGAAATATATAAACGACAAGTTCGGGCACAGCGAGGGTGATTATGCGTTGCAGCAGATCTCCGAATCTATAAAATCCGCCTGCGACCGCAATCAGATTTTTGCAAGATACGGCGGCGACGAATTTATCATTTTTGCCGACAACCACACAGACTCCGACGCCAAGGAGCTTATCGACTGCATTTATATGCATATCAAAAAGTTCAACAGGATTTCCGATAAGCCATACGCCATAGACGCCAGCATAGGTTATATAATCACCAAAGCGGATATAGATATGTCGCTTTACAAGGTTATTTCCATGGCGGATCAGGCAATGTACGAAAACAAAAAACGCCGCAAGGAAGAACGCCTTGCGGCA
The DNA here is from genome assembly GCF_054655175.1 of Ruminococcus sporogenes. Taxonomy (NCBI): domain Bacteria; kingdom Bacillati; phylum Bacillota; class Clostridia; order Eubacteriales; family Oscillospiraceae; genus Ruminococcus; species Ruminococcus sporogenes. The sequence continues at coordinate 4,659 of NZ_BAAHOA010000004.1, forward strand.
GGTCTTGAAAGCTTTATAAGATAAAAAAGCCTCCCCTATGGGAGGCTTTTACTTTATTTTTCTTTGTTTTCTTCTGTATTGCCTTCTTCAGACTCATTGTCCGAATCCTCATCATCATTCAGAACGCTTTCGTCAAGTTCGCCTTTCATAAGCTTTTCAAAATCAACGTCGTCAATCTTTTCATATTTCATAAGATACTTAGCAAGCAGATGGAGCTGATCCATATTTTGCTCAAGAAGATCCTTTGCACGCTCATAACCCTCTTCAATAATCTCACGCATCTCAGCGTCAATCTCAGCCGCTACGTTTTCAGAATAATTTTTAGAGCTGTTGAAATCGCGTCCCAGGAACACCTCGTTCTGATCCGTGCCGTAAACCATCGGACCCAGCTTATCGCTAAAGCCGTATTTCGTAACCATATTTCTTGCAATTGCCGTTGCACGCTCTATATCGTTTGAAGCCCCGGTTGAAATATCCTCAAGAATAAGCTTTTCTGCAACACGTCCGCCGAGCAGGGTTACAATATTTTCCTTCATTTCAGTCTTGCTTACATAAGACTTATCATGCTCCGGCAGAGACATAGTAAAGCCGCCTGCCATTCCTCTTGGAATGATCGACACCTGATGAACCTTATCCTGTGTCGGACAATGATAGGTACAAACAGCGTGACCGGCCTCATGATATGAAGTAAGTCTCTTCTCGCGTTCCGTTACCACTCTTGACTTCTTTTCAGGACCTGCTATTACCTTAATAGTCGCTTCTTCTATATCTTCCTTGATAATCGCTTTCCTATTAGCTCGTGCCGCAAGCAATGAAGCTTCGTTCACAAGATTTTCAAGATCGGCTCCCGTAAAGCCCACGGTTGTTTTAGCGATTGTTTTAAGATTTACATCCGGGGCAAGCGGCTTGTTGCGCGTATGAACCTTAAGGATCTCCTCGCGTCCCTTTATATCCGGATAACCGACTACTATCTGCCTGTCAAACCTTCCCGGACGTAAAAGAGCGGGATCAAGTATATCACGACGGTTAGTTGCGGCAATAACAATAACGCTTTCATTGCCTGTAAAGCCGTCCATTTCAACAAGAAGCTGGTTAAGCGTCTGTTCACGCTCATCGTGTCCGCCGCCTAATCCTGCGCCTCTGTGACGGCCTACAGCGTCAATTTCATCTATAAATATAATTGAAGGAGCATTTTTCTTAGCCTGTTCAAACAAATCGCGTACTCTTGACGCGCCGACGCCGACAAACATCTCGACAAAGTCAGAACCTGAAATCGGGAAAAACGGACAACCCGCTTCGCCGGCAACCGCTTTTGCAAGCAGCGTTTTACCTGTACCGGGAGGACCCAAAAGCAATACTCCCTTTGGTATTCTTGCACCGATTTCCGAGTACTTTTTAGGATTTTTGAGAAAATCAACAATTTCCTCCATCTCATGCTTTTCCTCGTCAGCTCCCGCCACGTCTGCAAAGGTAACTCTTTTTCCGTTATTATGAGCCTGATTTTTGATATTTGCCTTTCCGAAGGAAGAATATTTCCCGCCTCCGCCTGTCTGCTTCATCATAAAAAAGAACAGAGCTACGCCAAGTATCAAAAGCAATATCGATGGAACGACAGAAATGATCCAGGAATTATCCTTTATTTTCTTATAATCCTGAGCAAGAGGAGTATCAGGATGAAGCTTATTATATTCTGTTCTGTAATCCTTCGTATCTGTATCAGTATCATCAAGGAATATACTTACATTGGGAACCTCATATTTATATTCCTTGTCGTCGCCGATAAGTTTATAAACAAGCTCGCCGGTTCCCAGATCAAGCGTATATGAGCTTACCTTATATTCGTCGAAGTTCTTTATAACCTCCGAATATTCCTTTTTATCCCCAGACTGCAAAAGCTTAGGGAAAATAATAATAATCGAAATAAGCAAAACTGCCGCAATAGCAGTATAAGCGGCAATTCCTCTGTTCCTGTTAGGTGTCAATAAACCTTCACTCCATTCTTTCTCTATGTATTTTTATAAACCCCAATATAAGGCAGATTTCTGTATTCCTCATTCAGATCCATACCGAATCCTACAACAAACAGATCGGGAATTTCAAATCCGCAATAATCGGATTCAACGGGTTTTTCCCGTCTGGCCGGCTTGTCCAGAAGCGTACAGATTTTAAGCGACGCCGGGCTGCGATTTTTAAGCATACTTTTTAATTCATAAAGAGTATTTCCGGAATCTATAATATCCTCAACAATAACGACATGCCGTCCTTCTATATCACAGGTCAGATCCTTCATAACCTGAACCTTCCCTGAACTGACCGTATTACTATTATAGCTTGAAACTGCCATAAAGTCAATTTCACAAGGAATTTTTATTTTCCTTAACAAATCCGCAAAAAACATTACGGATCCTTTAAGCGGACAAATAAATAACGGATTTTTTCCCGCATACTCCTCCGTTAAAATATCACCGAGTTCCTTTATGCGTCCGGCAAGCTGCTCCTCGTTTATAAGAATGCCGCCTACGCCGCGCTCAAGCATTATATCACATCCTTTATAGTCAGATACAAGCTCTTTGAGGTATTGCAGTCAGTTTTAACTCTTTCTGCCGTCCCTATGCCCTCAATATATATAACACCGACACTGTCTGCCAGAAAGTGTATAAACGGTCTTATATCGGCTCGTATTTTTTCGTTAAGCAACTTTTTTACAGATGAAGTAAATCCATTGCCCGCCAATTTTATCCTATCGCCGTAATTTCTGCCGCGTAGTATAATATCTCCACGGACCTTTTCCAAATCTATTATACCGCCGCCGTCATTTTTTATTTCCGCCTTAACGATTTTATTTTTAAATATCGTATTATCACCCTCAGCCAGAAGTACAGACTGAGACGCGCCTATTTTGTTTTCTTTTACTATGGTAAGAACGTTCTTACGGCATACGGCGTATACGCACGAAGCTATATTTATTTTACCGCCGCATTCAAGGATTTCGTCTATACTGTTTATCCTCTCAGAGCTAACCGCAAGCTTTTTACTCTTAAGAAGCTTTGCAATACATCTTTTTCTTATAACCGGATCATATTTTTGAAGACCGCAAAGAGCGCCGTCCTCATTACATATATTATAAGCGGTTTCAGCGAATTTTTCAATAAATTTATTTTCTTCCGAAAATATTTTAAGTTCTGCACAAAAAGTTTTATAAAAGCCGCTGTTAATTTGAAGGATTTCAGGTATAATTTTATGTCTGATTCGATTCCGCGTATAATCTACGGACAGATTAGTGGAGTCTGTAATAAAATTCTGCCCTCGTTTTAAAAGATAATTTTCAACGTCATTTCTGGTTACGTCTATAAGCGGACGAATTATATTATCCCTGACGGGAGGTATGCCGCATATGCCCTTAAGACCGGTACCTCTTGCAAGATTAAGAATAACTGTTTCCGCACTGTCCGAGGCGGTATGAGCAGTTGCAAGCTTTCCGCCTGAAGCTACTTCGGCAAAAACCGAATACCTTATATCTCTTGCCGCTTCTTCAAGCGACCGTTTATTATCTGCCGCATATGCCGGTACGTCAATTCTTCTTACCGTTAATTCAACACCCAATTTTCTGCAAAGGTCACGGCAAAACTGTTCGTCTCTGTCCGATTCCTCTCCTCTGATACAGTGATTGACATGAACCGCGTAAACCTTAATATTATATTTTTCCTCCAGCTCCTTTAAAACAAGCAGTAGACATACGCTATCTGCTCCGCCGGACAGAGCCGCCGTAACGCGTTCTCCCCCTTTAAGCATACTGTATGTATCAATAGAGCCAATTATTCTCTCTGTCAAAATTTACCCTCCGCATTACTGTCGAAATCAGCGTTTGAAAATCTGGTAAATTGACCGTCCCATATAAGCTTTACTGTGCCGGTTTCACCATGACGGTTCTTTGCAACTATGCATTCAGAAACGTTAGGCTCCGCGCTTTCCTTATTATAATATGCGTCGCGGTATAAAAACATAACAATATCCGCGTCCTGTTCTATTGAACCGGATTCTCTCAGGTCTGAAAGCATCGGACGCTTATCCGGACGTCCCTCAACTCCTCGGTTAAGCTGCGACAGCAGAATAACCGGTATATCTATTTCCTTCGCAAGAATTTTAAGATTTCTGGTAATTTCTGATATACGCAAAACCTGGTTTTCTGATTTTACTGTCGATTCCATAAGCTGAAGATAGTCTATAACTATGAGTCCTATATTTTTCATACGCCTGAGCTTAGCTTTTATTTGAGGTACATTTGTTCCGGGCGTATCGTCAAGATAAAGAGGAAGACCGCACAAAACGTCCGCGCTTGAAGCAAGCCTTACCCAGTCATTTTCCGAAAGATGACCGCTTCTAAGCTTATTGGAATCAACAAGCGCCTCCGTAGACAGCATTCTTGTTGCAAGCTGCTCCTTTGACATTTCCAAAGAAAAAACTGCAACGTCCTTATCGGAATGTCTGGCAACATTTGTCGCAATATTCAGCGCAAACGAAGTTTTACCCATACCCGGACGTGCGGCAAGAATAATAAGGTCGGATTTATTAAGTCCGGTCGTTATTGAATCAAGGAGCGTAAACCCCGTTTTAGCTCCGAGAAACTTATCCTTGTCGGGACCGGAAATTTTCTGGAGCCTGTCCCATGATTCAAATATAACATCGCTTATAGGGCTTAATCCCTGAACGTCCTTTCCCTGTCTTATATCAAATATTTTCTGTTCCGCCGAATCAAGAAGAATCTGGGCGCTGCTTTGACCGAGAGTTATTTCATGAAGAAGCTCTCGCGCTACCAAAGCAAGACTTCTAATATAATATTTTTCCGAGCAAATCCGGCAGTAGCTGTCGATATTATCAACGGACGGAACCATATTGACCAAAGCCGCAAGATAATTTCTTCCCTCCTGAGCCGTTTCAAAAATACCTTCCCTGACAGCCTCGTTGAGAACCGTTATTATATCCGCCTTTATGCCGGAAGTAAACATTCTGAGCATTATATTGAAAAGCAGTCTGTGCTGTTCATTATAAAAGCATTCAGGCTTGATTTTTTCAAGCACCTTGGATATAACAGACTGATCTATTAAAATGGCTCCTAAAATAGTCTGCTCAGCTTCAAGACTATAGGGCATTTCCTTATCTGAAAAATCAGGATAATCCATAATGAAAAACTCCGTAAACACCTAAAGGCAGCCGAAATATGACCGCCTTAATTTTCTCTATTCTTCTACAACTTCAACCGTTATTGCCGCTGAAACGCCATTATAAAGCTTTATTTCAGCCTCGTAGCTGCCAAAATTTTTTATATCGCTTTTTAAGACAATTTTCTTTTTCTCAATTTTTTTCCCGAACTGCTTTTCAATTAATTCCGCTATGTTTCCCGTTGTAACAGATCCGAAAAGCCTTCCGTTTGAACCAGCCTTTGCCGCGGCAGTAATTTTTTTACCGTCGATAAGCGATTTTATATCCTCGGCATTCTGCTTTTCAACGTCTTTTTTATGCTGCTCCGCGGCTTTCTGTCCGTTTAAAACATTCATGTTTTTTGCGTTGGCTTCAACCGCCAGACCTTTACCAATGAGAAAATTTCTGGCATAGCCGTCGGCAACATTTTTTATTTCTCCTTTTTTTCCGGATCTCTTAACGTCCTGCAAAAAAATAACCTTCATTTATTTTTACGTCCTTTCTCAATCCTGATCTAAAACCTCTATCAGCATTTCCTTTGCCTTCTGTTCTGAAACGTCGGTAAGCTGCGCCGCAGCCATCGTCTGATGTCCTCCGCCGCCCAGCCTTTCCATAATCACCTGAACGTTCATAACCCCCAAGGACCTTGCTGAAATATTAACGACATCTCCGGTTTTATATATAACAAACGAAGCGTCAACCCCGCTGATTCCAAGCAGCTCGTCGGCCGCCTGAGGAGCTATTATCCTTATATCGTCAGACTTGGAGTCAGAAACAGCAATTGCGCACCTGTCGAATATTTCCGCCGTAGATATAAGCGCTGATTTTTTTCTGTACGCCTCGATGGAATTTGTAAACAAGCCCTTAACCTTAACGGTATCCGCTCCGTTCTTACGGAGATAAGCGGCCGCCTCAAAGGTTCTGACTCCAGTTTTCATTATGAAATTTTTAGTGTCGAGCATTATACCTGCTAAAAGCGCCTCGGCGTAAACCTGCGGAAGAAAGCTTACGTTTTTAAAATACTGTATAACCTCGGTCACCATTTCAGACGCCGACGACGAATAAGGCTCGTGATAGAAAATAACGGCGTCATCAATAAAATTAACTGATTTTCTGTGATGATCGATAACTATCTTGTGGACTGCCATATCGTGCAGCTCACGGCTTTCAACCAGCTCCGCATTGTGAGTATCTACTATAATCAGCAGACTGTTTTCAGAAAAATTCTCTACCGCCTGCTGCGGAGTAATCAAAAGATCCGGAATTTCGCTGTGAAGTCTTTCAATAAGACCTCCTGCAAGATTTTTTATCGGATCCACCACAAAGTATGCTTCCCCTCCGGCTTGTCTTACTGCTCCTGCAAGTCCTGCTCCGGCGCCTACAGCGTCCAGATCGGCAAACCTGTGCCCCATTATATAAACATTGTCGCTGTTATGTACCAGTTCCTGTATCGCATTAGAAATGATACGCGACTTAGCTCTGGATTTTTTTTCAACTCCGTTGGCAACTCCGCCGAAAAATCTGAATCCGTTTTCTGTTTTAACCGCCGCCTGATCTCCGCCTCGTCCCAGACACATATCCAGCGCCTGCTTTGCAAACGTTTCGCTCTCTTCAAGAGTAGAGGCTCCTCTGCCGACTCCTATTGAAAGAGTTATAATACTGCTTTTTTCGCCAATGCTGATATTTCTCGCTTTATCAAGAATTTCAAATTTTGACTGAATAATATTATTAAGATGCTGTTCCTCTATAACCGCTATAAATTTATCATGCCCAAGCTTTCTGAGAACGCCGGTAGTCTGCGACATAAAATCCTCGAGCATGGTTTCTATGGCGGCGGCCACCTGCGCCTTTTCGCTCTCCTTGAAATTTTGCAGCACATCCTCATAATTGTCGATAACCAGCAGAAGAACAGACGGCCTCGTTCTTTTATATTTACTGAAAAGCTCGGCAAATTCCGTTATATCAGTAAAGCTCATAAATATCAGCTTCTGATCGTAACGCTGCGTTGCGACCGCTCCTACCTTAAAGGATCTGTCGCCGAAAAACACCGTTGCCGCTCCCTCAAGCATAAGAGCTTTTATATCAATATCGACAGCTTTATAAATCTCTGTTCCGAATATATCATACTCCGGAATTATCTGATCGTTAAACTCCTTATTGCACCATAGAACCCTAAAGTCGCTATCAACGATAACGGAAGGCGTTTCAAAGTAATAAAGCGCCTCGTTTTCAGCGGTACCGACCGCCTCGTTGAGCTTGGCGATAAATTTGAGTGAATTTTTCTCAGCAAGCGCCAGATCTATAAAGAATATAACGGCAAAAACCGCCGTAGGAATAATAGCTACCGCAAATTTTGCTCTATCGTAATTATAAAGCATCATCGCTGATATTATGCAGGACGCTACTAGCATTATCGCAGAAATAATAAATGTAACCGGATATCTTCTTTTCAACGGATTTCACCTCCGTAAATCAAGATTTATAATATTATAAGCTAAGATATGCCTATATCTCCATTATAATCGGCAGTATCATAGGACTGCGCTTTGTTTTTTCATAAATATAATCGGAAAGAGCGTCCCTAAGCCGCGTTTTGATGGAATTCCACTCTCTAAAATCCTGTATGGAGCATGTGGCAAGAGTGGACGCCAGCAGATGGCGGGCGTTGTCTATCAGTTCCTCAGACTCTCTTACATAGACAAAGCCTCTCGATATTATATCCGGACCGGAAACAATTGTATTGCTTGCCTTTTCAATACCGACAACAACGATAATAAGCCCGTCCTGGGCAAGATGCTTTCTGTCCCTCAGAACTATTGAGCCTACGTCCCCGACGCCCAATCCGTCCACAAGCACCTTTCCGGCAGGAACCTGAGAAACAATCTTCATTTTATTTCCGTCGGTTTCTATTACATTTCCTATTTCGCCGATTATAACATTTTCCTTAGGCATACCAAGCTCTCTTGCCAATGCGGCATGCTTTTTAAGATGCTTATATTCGCCGTGAACAGGAATAAAGAACTTAGGCTTTGTAAGAGCCTGTATCAGCTTAAGCTCCTCCTGGCAGGCATGACCTGAAACGTGAACCTCGTACATCGCCTCGTAAACAACCTCTGCTCCTGATTTCATCAGCTCGTTTACAACCTTTGTTACGAATTTCTCATTTCCCGGAATAGGCGTCGCTGATATTATAATAAAATCCATAGGAGTTATATTTACTTTTTTATGATCATTCATCGCCATTCTTGTAAGAGCGGACATCGGCTCTCCCTGACTTCCGGTAGTAATAAGAATGATCTCCGAGCTGTCGTATCTGTTCATCATGTCGATATCAATGATGATACCCTTCGGAACGTCAAGATAACCAAGCTCAATGGCGGTTGAAATAACATTTATCATGCTCCTGCCGAACACGGCAACCTTCCTGCCATACTTTTCAGCGCAGTTTACTATCTGCTGAATACGATGAATATTAGAAGAGAATGTCGCTATTATTATCCTTTTTCCCTCCGCCTTTGTAAACAGCTTTTCAAAGGATTCCCCGACCTTTCTTTCAGACTGGGTATATCCCGGTCTTTCAGCGTTAGTCGAGTCGGCCATAAGAGCCAAAACGCCTTTGCTTCCAAGCTCGCCGAATCTCGTCAGGTCAATTATCTCTCCGTTAATGGGGCTGTAATCTATTTTAAAATCACCGGTATGAACTATGATACCGGCAGGCGTATGCACCGCCATTCCCACAGCGTCAGGAATAGAATGGTTTACCCTTATAAACTCAACCGCCATACACCCCATACGAACAGTTTTTCTGTGAGAAACCACGTTAAGATTGGCCTTGCCGTAAAGACCGTGTTCCTTTAGCTTTCCCTCAACAAGTCCAAGCGTAAGCTTTGTTCCGTATACCGGAACATTCACTTTTTTAAGAAGATAGGCAAGTCCTCCAATATGATCCTCGTGTCCGTGAGTCAGAACTACGCCTCTGAGCTTATCCCTGTTTTTTTCAACATAAGTAAAATCAGGTATAACTATATCTACGCCCGGCATTTCCGTATCGGGAAAAGCAAGTCCGCAGTCGATTATAAACATATCGTTGGAGCATTCTATAACGGTCATATTCTTTCCGATCTCGTTCAAGCCTCCGAGAGGAATTATTCTTACAGGCGTTCTTCTCGGCTCTCTCTTCGGCTTGGCAACCGGCGCCTTTTTTACCGGTACGGCCGGAACGGCGCTCTTGCTCTGTTCAGAAGACGCCGCGCTCCTCTTTCCCGAATACCTTTTTCTGTTATCCTGATGATTTTTGGTTGTGTTATTTTCCACTTTTTAACCTCGCTTTTCTTTTCCGGGAATGATCGTTTTTTTAACTTTAAGTAAAATGTTCTCAAGACATAGACCGTATAAATTAATACACAGACTTGGTTTTAATGGTAAATCAACCGACGTTTAAAAGTACAGCTTAAAATTCGTCCGCAGAATTATCGTAACATATTATCTCAGTTTCAGCAATAAGCAAAATTAATTGAATCAATTTCCCGGTTTATTATGTACTTCTTGTTTGGTGAAACTTTTTTCTGAATTAAATGAAAAAACGTTCCGGTCTTTTTTTCGTTCAAGACCTCTATATTTCAGGAGGCATACCCTCCTTAAAATCTAAATTAAGACGTATCCGGAATGCAACCACTCCGGATACTTATATTAAACGATTAAGAAAATAACTATGTCTATTATTTTCTTACAGCCACACAAATATACACTTTAATTATACTCTGACTTCCGATAAATGTCAAGGGAATTTTGTCGAAAACGGATTTCCGCTTACGCGCCTTTCGTTTATTTTTCAGTATTTTTTATCCTGCTTTCAATTTCTCCGCAAAGCTCTGAAGCGGTTTCCATTGAAAAGCTTTCGACGCTTAGCCATATTCCCCTGCCTGAAACCGACGGCTTAACTATTACTCTGCTCTTCTTATCTCTGAACGCAGTTCCATCAGGAGTTTTTCTCCCCTCCCAGTGATTCATAATGCTTCGTATATTATCGCCGTCGGTATTAATGAAGCGTTTCGTAGTATAAAAATCTGGAAGTTCCGAAACGGCCTGCTTCAGATTTATTTTTCTGCCGCATAGAATTCCTATTACCATAGCCGCCAGAAAAATTCCGTCAAGCGTAAAATTCTGCTCTTTCGCAAGCCTGCGGGCATGCTCGTCCTCTCTCCCGTCGCCGGACGAATAATAACGATATATCTTTCTTCCCCTGGACTTTGCATAATCCTCTGCGGCAAACGTGAAATCAAACGGAAGAGCCGCGTCCCTTCCCTGAGAAAAGATATGATTGCAGCATATGAATATAAGCTTCTCATAAGGAACAAATCCGCTTTCATCCGAATAAAGCGCCGCTTTGACGCCGTCAGGACTAAGCTGAACGACCATTTCCTTTTCTCCCTTCCGATTAAGCAGTATTTTCTCACACACAGGGGAGGACGAGCTTATTTTTATGTTATAAGGACAGTTTTCAGGTATAAGTCCCTCTATATGCTGCCTGTAAATCTCCCGAAAGCTGCGTCCGTCGGTAAGCATACCCTCGGGAACTGCCAGATCCGGAACCCTGCGCTTTGAAAGAGCTTCGGATATTATCCTCTCTTTATCCGAAGAAAGAGGGAGTCCGCCTTTTTCCCTTATGTCAAGCTTCATAAGAGGCTCGTCCTTTATATATATGCACAAACCGCATTTTGCAAGTCTTGAAGCAAAAAACAGCTCCGTTTCAAGACATCTCCCCAGAGAAATCACGCTGCTTCCGCCGGACAGCAGCCCGGAAATTACTCCCATTTCCGTCGATCTGCCCTTTTCGCTTCTTCCGACTATAATTCTTCCGGAAACCTCTGAGGCAGCGATACCCGCAAATACGGCTTCCGCAGGAGAATATCCTCCGGTTATCTGTCCTTCCTTTATTACAGCTTTCATATATAATACTCCTTTCGGTTGTTTATTCCAAAAGGAGTATTCCCGCAAACCTAAGGTTTTTATACAGATTTTACTTCTTTTCTTAAAATAATCAGTCCGGTAAGATTGGGTATAGCCATAAGACCGTTGAAAATATCGGAAACCATCCAGACCGCCTCAAGCTTTGAAACCGCGCCCACTACTATAAACGCTGTAAATATAAATTTATAAAACGGAATTCCGGAATCTCCGAACAGATATGTAACAGCACATTCGCCGCAGTAAAACCAGCCTATAATTGTCGCAAAAGCAAACATTGCCACTGCCGCAGCAATAAAATACGGAGAAAGTCTTCCGATTCCGGCAATTCTGCCAAACGCCTCCGTAACAAGAAGAACCCCGTCCTTTCCGCTGTCCGCGGCGCCTGTTGTGAGAATAACAAGAGCCGTAACCGTGCAGCATACAATCGTATCCGCAAATACCTCGAAAACAGCCCACATTCCCTGCTGTCCCGGATTATTACAGTCCGCGGAGGAGTGAAGCACCGCTGAGCTTCCAAGTCCTGCCTCGTTTGAAAAAACGCCTCGTCTTAATCCGGCATTAACGCTTTTGCTTATAACTGCTCCGCTTATTCCTCCGCCTACCTCCCTAATACCGAAGGCTTCTTTGAAAATAAGCGAAAAAGCGCCCGGAACGTTTTCTATATTGCAGATTATAGCATATGCCGAAACAGCTATATAAACTATTGATAAAAAAGGAATGAGAGCCTGAGACGCCGAACCTATTCTTTTAATACCTCCTGAAATTATGATACCGGCAATAACCGCAGCGGCTATACCGGTAGCAAGCGGCGGTATTCCGAAGCAGCCGTCAAGAGCAGAGGAAATCGAATTTACCTGAGTCATATTTCCCATTCCCAAAGCGGCAAATGCACAGAACACCGCAAATAAACAGGCAAGCCGTTTGCTTCCTGCGCCGTTTTCAAGATAGGCCATAGGACCGCCGTACCATCTTCCGTGCTTTTTACGTCTGTAAACCGTTCCAAGATAGTTTTCTCCGTATACAAGAGCCATTCCGGCTATCGCGGATACCCACATCCAGAATATAGCTCCCGGACCGCCCAATGTTATCGCAGTTGCGACGCCGGCTATATTTCCCGTACCCATTGCCGCTGCAAGAGCCGCTGAAACCGCCTGAAATTGTGAAATACTGTCGCAGTCGCGGCTTTTTAACGCTGTTTTATCCTTAAAGAGCGAAAAAAACGTTTTTTTCATGATAAAGGGGAATTTTCTTATTTGAAAAAATTTAAGTCGCAAGGTATATATCAAACCTGTCCCCAGCAAAAGAATCAAAAGAGGCTTCCCCCACACCAGATCATTAATCAACGTCAGCATTATTTTCAATCCCTTCTTGAATTTAGCATTTATTTTATGCTATAATAAAGTTATATAGATTTATACAGGAGAGAAACATGAAAAAATATTATTCGGATAAAAATTGTCTTAATATTCTGCGTTTAGCAGTTATTATAATAACGTTTGCTCTTCTCTGCGTTTGCGCATATTTTCTTTCCTTTATTCCTAAACTTATGATTTTTCTTAATATAATATTCTTTGCAGCCGGATTTTTTATTACCGTTATCTATCTGCCGATATATTTCAGAAACCTTTGCTATTACGTTTCAGACGAAAAAATTATTAAGGTCAGCGGATTCTTTTTCATAAAAAAACAAATTATGAAGCTTGAAACAATTCAGTATACGACTTCGGTCGCAACTCCCTTCAACAGGCTTACAGGGCTTAATTTTGTCGTGCTTTATGCATTCGGCGGCATGATGACCATTATGTTTCTGAATAAACACGATTTTGAAGAGCTAAGCTTCAGATTCAGAAAGTGAGCGTAAAATGTATCACGAGCATCCTCTTAAAATACTGAAAAACGCTTCGAAAAATATCTGGCTTCTGATTTTCCCTCTTCTCAGGGGAATCAGAACAATTCACCTTGATTTTGACGTTTTTTATAGCTGGATAACCGGAGCGTGGTTCGATATACTTGTCATTGCCCTGATTATAGGCTTCGGATACTTCAGATGGATATTCACATGGTTCAGATTCGGTGAAAATGAGGTTTCTCTTATGACCGGAATATTTATAAAAAAAGAAACGTCTATTCCATACGAAAGCATTTCCGCAGTTACAGCGGAGCATTCGTTTTATCTTCGGCCGTTCAAGGCAGTGCGGGTAAGCGTAGATACCTGTGCCGGCGCGTTCAACGGCTCGGATATGTCGCTGCTTATGAGAAGAAAGGATCTGCGGCGGCTGCATCATAAAATCCCCAATCCTCATAATAAGGTAAAAAAAACCTTTGAGGTGCGTCCAAAATGGTTTACTATAGTTTTTTTCGCGTTTGTTTTCTCCAGCAGTATATCAGGGGTAATTTATATGTCCGCATTATTTTTTCAGTTCGGCAGAATCTCAAAGGATCTTCTGGAAAACGAATTAAAGAACGCCTTTAACCAGCTTACCAGCGAGGTTTCCTCAAAATTTGCCCTGAGTATTCCTCCCGCCGCTATAACGCTCGCCATTATTATAATAATTACATGGCTTTTTTCTTTTATTTCAAATATCCTTAGATATGCAGGATTTGTCATGAAAAAAAATAAGCGTTCGCTTGAAATAAAGATGGGAACCATTACAAGGCGCAGCTTTCATATTGTTTCTGATAAAATAAACTATATTGATATGCGCCAAAGCATGATCATGAAGATTTTCAGGAAAACATCGCTGAATATAAGCTGCTCCGGCTATGGAAATGAAAAAAACGAACTGCCGGTGCTGCTGCCGATTTTAAACAGAAAGCAGTCAAACAGAGCTTTAGATATTCTGGATTTCGGAAAAAGAATAGGTAAACGAACAATAGCTTCGCAAAGGGCGGCGGTAATAACATTCGCCGGCATACCCTTATCCTTATGTCTGGGTATACCGGTTGCCGCAAAAATACTCATTTACTATATCCCGTCCATTTATCAGTTTGTGCTTTTCTTTGCCATTATGGCGGAAATTCCTTCAATATGGATGCTGATTATAAAAATAGCCGCCCTGTTCTCAACAGGCGCCTCGATTGAAGATAATTTTATAAGCATAAGATATTCAAGATTCTTTGCTTTCCATACCGTTCTGGCCGATATGAACAAAATAGTTAAAATACAGATAATTCAGAATCCTATACAAAAGAAACTCGGCAGATGCCGTTTGGATTTCTATTTTAATTCGGAAACAGCTAAAAAAAACAAGCTTCATGGATTAAGCGTCAAGGACGCAGAAAAGCTGCTGAAAATCTTGAATATAGAAAACTGTCAGACTGTCTGATATGTAGAACGGAGATTTTATATGATATTTTTATTTGCTATAGCCGGATTGTTTGGTCTAATCGCCATACTTTTATTTATTGCGCTTATACGCACAGAAATAATAAAAAAAGAATGCGGCGCTGAAATTCCTTATAATATGGAAAAGGAAGGAATAAATCCCAGTCTCCATGCGGAACGCCTTTCAAAAATGATACAGGTCGCGTCTGTCAGCAGAAGAGGAAACGGGGACCTGACCAAAATCTATGAAATGCACAGAAGGCTTGAAGAGCTTTACCCTCTGATTCACAGCAGACTTGAGGTCAAGGATATAGACGGCGCTCTTTTGTACAAATGGAAGGGAAAGAACCGTCAAAAGGCTCCGGTGCTGCTAATGTCTCACCATGACGTGGTTGAAGCTGCCGGAGACTGGAAATATCCTCCGTTTTCCGGCGCCATAGCCGACGGAAAAATATGGGGCAGAGGCGCCGTAGATACAAAAGGCGCTTTATGCGCGATACTGGAAAGCGTAGAGTATCTGCTTTCAAAGGGTTTTATCCCTGAAAGGGATTTTTACATAGCCTCCTCATGCAATGAAGAAATAACCGGAGACGGAGCAGTAAAAACAGTTGAATATATGTATAACGCCGGAATACGCCCTGAGCTTGTGATGGACGAGGGCGGCTCTGTAATGGGAAACATGATGGGATCAGAAGCCGCCTGCGCTATGATAGGAGTTTTGGAAAAGGGACGGGCTAACGTAAAATTCATAGCTCATTCACACGGAGGACACGCCAGTATTCCTTTCAGACACAATCCATTCGCAAGATTAGCGAGACTTATTAACAAGGTCGAATCACGGCCGCCTTTCAAGGCAAGGTTAACAAAACCCGTCGTTGAAATGTATAAGGCAATGGCGCCGTATATGCCTTTTAAATACCGTTTTCTTTTAGGAAACGTTTGGCTGCTTAAACCGGTTATGTCGTTTTTCATGAAAAAAATGGGCGGACAGCCTGCAGCTCTCGTATCTACTACATGCGTGTTCACTATGGCGGAAGGGAGCCGCGGCGCAAACGTAATTCCGGAAACGGCGTCCGCAACTGCGAATATGAGATTTATGGTTCATGAGCCTCTTGAAGCCTCTCTTAAAAAAATGCTTAAGCTTGCCGATAAAAACGATATATGGATGGAAATGATTACCGGATATGATATTCCGCCTGCTGCCGATACAACATGTCCCGCCTATAAAAAGGTTGTCAGGCAGGTTGAAAACACCTTTGGCAGAATTCCCGTAATACCATATGTCATGCTTGCCGGAACAGACGCGCGACACTACACAAAAATATGCAACTGCGTTTTAAGGTTTGTTCCTTTGACTATGACCGACAGTCAAATGAAATCCGCACATGCGGTCAACGAAAACCTTAACGTTTCCTCACTGGCAAGGGCAGTGAACTTTTATGTTGATTTTATCCGCGGATATGACGATAAGCAAAGACTCGGCTGTATCGGCTAATACTCAAAATACCTGCGCTTTTTAAGCGCAGGTATTTTTTCATATATAAAAAGCTAAATCCTCTTGGCAATGTCGTCAAATCTTTATTTTTTCAAAAAAGGAAAAAGCTGCCGCCGTTTTAAAACGGCGGCAGCTTAAATTACGTCTTTTCAAGACTCTGCATAATATTCTAATATACTTTTATTTTCAGCTTTTGACAGTACGTTTAAGCCATGCGTTTGCAAGATCAAGCGCCTCGTAAAGACTTTCCTTTTCACTGCTTTTTGTAATAGCCTTATTAGGCGGCAGCGTTAAATCTGTTGACATCTGATAAACCTTTATCTTACTGGCAATCTCCAGATCCTTAACCTTTTTTTTCTGCAATATCTGCAGCATAACTACATAATCATCAGACATGTTGCCGTAGTAAATCACATTATCGTGTCTGACAAGAGGATATCCCTTGTAAGTAAAAAAACTGCTGCTCATATTTCTCCTCCTTATCTAATGTCGTGTAATTCTATTCTATCATACTTCGTCTGCATATGATGTCGGATAATGTCACCAGTTCATAACAAAATCTTCATCAGAGTCGAATTTTCCGAGATTTTCAATCAGCAGATCCACATAGGCCATTCTGCATTTAAAGCTCGGTACTCCGTTTACGCTTATCAGCGCTTTCTTGCCGTCAGATTTAAAAAATTCTATAGTCTGCTTGGTTTTCCCGTCCTGAGTTTCAAGATTTATTGTAACGACAGCATCTCCCTCAGGCTTTTCATCTATTACAAATTCCTCAGCCGAGGTTTTAAGTAAAAATGTATAAAAGCTTCTGAATCGCTCGCTGTCACACTTATCTCCGTTTTTAGTAACGGTATAATCGCTTTCGTCAGAGCCGCTTCCCTTGAAGCTGACAGTTTCTCCTCCGTTAATACTGATTTCAAGCTTTGAAATATCCCATACATAAGTACCGAAAATCATTTTAGACGTAATATCTCCGGGCTGAAGTTCCGCCCAGCAGAGGCTGTCTGAGGATACGGCGTAAATAACGTCGATTCCATCTATCATAACGAGATAATATTTTCCGTCCTCTGATTCAAGCTGATTTCCGATTTTTAAAGTATATGTTTCAGGCTCGTCAGTTTTCATTATTACCGTACAAAACGGTTCTTTCAGCCCCGCCGCGCTTATTTCCTCGTCTCCGGGATTAGCTGACACTGCCGACTGAGCAGTAAGACCGAATAATCCATGAGTGGCGTCCTGAGATTTCTCAACGTCAAGATATGCAAATATCGGCTCGGTCATATAGTGAGTAGCAAGCGTACCGCTCTTTTCGTCCTCGTTATCAGCCGATTCATCGTAATCGAGAACTATATCGTAATCGAGGTCAGTTCTTGAAATGCTTATCTCTTCCACATTCGGATAACTGTCCTCAGCGGGCTCTTCAAGCAGAGTTGTTGAAATAAAATATTCCGGATTGTTCTGAAATACGCTCAAGCTGCTTGTCGCGGCAAGATAAACGGCGCTTCCGCCCTTTTCCATAAGGTAGGTCTCCCCATCAACGGGAGATTCGTTTCCTACAAGCAGCGTCTTTTCTTCGGCAGAAGTTTTAACCGTCACTTCTGCCGCAGGATTATCCAAACCGTATTTTGAAATATCGGACGGATTATCCTCAGCCGTTGAATCTGAGCTAAGAGAAGTGCTGCTGTTTAATAATGTGCCTAATAAAGTGTCGTTGAGCGGAAGATTCTCAAAGCCTTCTATCGTTAACGTAATCGTTTCGTCTTCCGTCTGTCCGCCTGCCGGAACAGCCTTATATTCTCCTTCAGTATTTTTAACTGAAACAGACTGTATATCTTCCTTTTCAAATTCAAAAATAGGCGTCGAAACAGAAGCCGAATCTGATACAGACGAATCGCCTGACGATAATTTTTCTGAATCGTCATCGCCGGTGAGAACCAATACCGCATATCCTCCGCCTGCAACCGCAAGAGCCGCAGCACAGGCGATAAGCGTTTTTATGTTCTTTTTCATCGGTTTCTTCTCCTTATGAATACAACGATTCCCGCTGCCACAACTATGAGAGGAATTACGAATATCACTACTCTGCTGATCGCTTTAATCTGAGAAGACGTAATATCAATAGTCTGGACAGAAAGATCCTTTTCAGCTATAATGATTCCGTTTTCCTTGCCGCACATTTTATTAACTGAATTTATAATATATTCAGCATTGTTATAGCTGCTGGAATATAACAAAACCTGATCAAGTATCGTCGCGCTGCCGATAACCATTACGTTATTTACATGAGCTTTATTTTCGCTGTCCATATTAGTTTTTGTTGCAACAGCCATAACGTTCTGTTGGGATTTTTCAGCGCTGTCAGGATCAAACTCCGTAGTCTCCTCTGTTTCGGCTTCCGCAGCGTCTTCATTTTCAGAAGCATCCGCCTTTGCCTGCGCCTCTTCCGCAGTCTGCATTTCAAGCGGGTAAAGGAAAGCTGTGTCGGAGGTTGTCAGAAGAGCCGAGGTTGTTCTGTCAACATTCGCATCAAAAAGCAGGTTTACAGGTCGGGATAACGGAGCAATTATAGGCAGCTTTGTGTTAGACAAACCCTCGCTGTAGGTTTCGTCTCCTATTACCGCAATCGGCGCGCTTAGCTGTCCCTTCATAGTCGTAACATACTGACTTTTGTCATTGCTTGATTCATAAACTATGCTTCCGCCGATTTCAATTCCCCAAACCTCAAGAAAATCATCAATATTAGGAGTTGAATACTGTAGAACGTCCGCAATATAAATCAAATCTCTGTCAAGATCGCCTCCGTTATAAAGAAAATCGTCAAGCTTTGTTATGCAATCTTCAGTAAGATCGTTAATCGGCGCTGGAAGTACTGTTATATCATAATCCTCCGGAGAAAGTTCGTCAGACATTATATCTATTTCAGAAACCTCGTATCCGTTTTTATCCATCATTGAATAAAGCGCGGAAATTGAATAAGCGTTATCAGAGTGATAGATAGCCGAGCCGTTGTATTTGCTTATAAACGCTACCTTAATTGGATTGGCGTCCGTCACGCTCATAATTGCAGACGTCAGCTCCTGCTCGCCCTTATATCCGGTAATACTGCTGTTGCCGTAATAATCGGACTGAAAGGTAAACAGATCGTCTACGCTCATAACCTTAACTCTATCCCCGGACGCAACAACAATATCGCCTTCCTTTATTTCTCCATTATAGCTGCTTGAATATTTAGTCACAACATCAGGATTCGAAGCAATATCATAATAATCAAGTTTAATATGATCGGAATAATTCTTATATTTTTCTAAGGTTTCAAGAACCATTTTTGTATATGTACTTCCGGTTGTGAAATAGCTTTCATTTTTCATTACAGCTATTTCAACGTCTTTTTTTATGGATTTCACGTAATCTATAGAATCTTGAGAAACCTCAAAAAGCTGATTTTCAGTTAAATCAAGCTTTAAATTTTTACGGTCGGTCAAAATACCGACTATTAGGTTCACCACTATTACAACCGCAATGAAAACCAACGTTATAACCGTAGCCACAAATCCATATTTAAACTTTCTTTTATTAAAAGATCTTTTTTTCTTTTCGGGTTTAATCGCGTCATTTGACATTTGCATTTATCCTCCTTAGCTCCAGCGTCTTTTCTCAAAAATCCTGATAGTCAGGAAATTGAAAATAACAGCGGCGCTGATATAGAAAAGCACGCTTGAAAGATTGAAAATACCATAGGTAAACTCATTATATTTATTATAAAAGGATAATGAAGTAAATAAATTAGCGATAAAATCAATCTTAATAAACGAGGCAATAACGTCGAACATCTGCAGAACCATCAACAGAAGAAATCCTCCGACAGCCGCTACCACCTGATTTTCGGTAAGTGCGGAAACAAACATAGTTATAGCAATAAACGCGCCTCCCAGAAGAATGAGGGCAATATAATTTGCAAATAATATATTCCATGCTACGTCTCCGAAATAGCTTAATATAAGAGCATATATAAATATAATACTTACGCCCATTATGTAAACTAAAATAGTTGCAAAATACTTTCCGAGAACTATCCCTCCGAGACTTACCGGAGCAGTCAGTAACCCCTGTTCAGTTTTCTGTCTTTTTTCCTCGCTGAAGGACTTCATAGTAAGAACAGGTATAAGAAACACTATAATAGTGAAAAGTGTGGAAAACAATCCGGTCATATCTGTAGACGCTGAATAAAGCGTCGACGAATAAAAGAAAAATCCGGAAAAGGCATAAAATACTGCCAAAAATACATAAGCGATGCTTGATGTAAAAAATGAACCAAGCTCGCGCCTGAATATAGCGCCCATCAGTTATTACCTCCGCTTTCAGATTCATTTTCATAGGGCCTTGCTTCCTGAAGCTTTTTCAACTGATCCGGAACTCCTTCGCCCATTGTGATTTTAAGGAATATATCCTCGAGCGTCATTTCCGAGGAATTCATCATAAGAATGGGCCAGCCGTGCTTCTGAACCGTTTTATTTATCTCACGTCTAAGGTCGATTCCTTCCTCAGCCTCCAGCTCAAACTCAAATACGCCGGGCTCGCGTTCCATATCCGCCCTGACATATTTTATACCTTCGATTTTTCTAAGCTCGTATAGAATCTCATCCTTATTTCCTTCTATCCTCAATATGAGGCGGTGGTCAGTTGAAATCTTTTTTGAAAGATTTCCGGCTGTGTCGTCCGCTGCAATTTCTCCCTTATTTATTATAACCACTCTGTCGCAGACGGCTTGTATTTCAGACAGTATATGTGAAGAAAGTATAACTGTGTGATTTTTTCCAAGCTTCTTAATAAGAGTTCTGATCTCTACCATCTGCTTAGGATCAAGTCCCACAGTCGGCTCGTCCAGAATAAGCACAGGCGGATTTCCTATCAACGCCTGAGCAAGCCCCACACGCTGCTTATAGCCCTTAGAAAGATGCTTTATTATTCTTTCTTTAACGTCTGTAATTTTACACAGCTCGCATATATCTGTAAGATGCGATTTACGCGGAAGCTTGCATTTTTTAAGATCAAAAATAAAATTCAGATAGGACTTTACAGTCATATCAAGGTAAAGCGGCGGAAGCTCCGGAAGATATCCGATATTGGATTTAGCCTTTATCGGATCCTCAAGGATATCTACGCCGTTTATAAGCGCCGATCCGGAAGTGGATGAAATATATCCTGTAAGAATGTTCATTGTCGTGGATTTTCCGGCGCCGTTCGGTCCGAGAAATCCCAATATCTCACCGTCATTGGCAGTAAAGCTTATATTATCCACAGCCCTTTTATCACCGTAATTCTTAGTGAGATTTTTTACCTCTATCATACTTTAAGCGCTACCTCCTAACATAGCTTTTAAGCATTAACATTATATCTAATTAATGTGACAGTTCTATGAAAAAGCTATGAAAGCTTTTCTATTCCTCTGCGTATTCTGGCCAAAGCGTCCTCTTTCCCTAAAATATCGCATAACTCGACTCCGCCACCGGGAGTAAACTGCTTTCCGGACACCGCCGTTCTTACAGGCCAAAGCAGCCAGCCGTTTTTCACTTCAAGCTCTGCTATAAGTCCAAAAAGCGCTTTATGAATAGATTCCGTATTCCAGTCCTCCAGCTTTTCCAGAACCGGCAGAACCGCCTTTAAAGCTTTCAGGGAGGTTTCCTCATTGGTTTTCATTTTCTTGTGACAGTACATTGTTATATCATATTCCGGAAGCTTGTCAATAAAATCAACCATTTCAGGAACATCGTTAAATAATTCAGTTCTTGGCTGAAGCACCGAAGCAAGAAGGGGAAGGTCTATATCCTGTCTCTTTACGGTCTGACGGATATAAGGAGTAACATGCTCCAGAAATACCTCCGGCGTCATTCTTCTTATATGAGCGGCGTTGACAGCCTTAAGCTTTACAGGATCAAATATTGCCGGCGATTTTGAAATACCGCTTATGTCGAAGTTTTCTACAAGTTCCTCCAGACTGAAAATTTCTTCCTCTCCCTTTGGCGCCCAGCCTAAAAGGGCAATAAAATTAACAACGGCTTCCGGAAGATATCCCTTTGCCACAATATCCTCAAACGAAGCGTCTCCGTTTCTCTTTGAAAGCTTTGACGTCTGATCCTTCATAACCGGCGGACAGTGTATATACACCGGAACGTCCCAGCCGAAAGCCTTATAGAGAAGATTGTATTTCGGAGCGGAGGAGAGATATTCGTTTCCTCTTACAACATGAGTAATCCCCATTGTGTGATCATCAACGACATTTGCAAAATTATATGTCGGCATACCGTCAGTCTTAATAAGAATCTGATCATCGAGCGTAGAATTGTCCACCGTAATGTCTCCATATATTTCGTCATGAAACGTAGTTGTTCCTTCAAGCGGCATTTTCTGCCTAATAACGTAGGGTATACCCGCCGCGAGCTTTTCTTCGACTTCTTCCTTAGAAAGATTACGGCAGTGCCTGTCGTACATCGGAGGTATGTGAGAAGCCTCCTGGATTTTTCTCACCTCGTCAAGCCTGTCCTTATCGCAGAAGCAGTAATAAGCATTTCCGCTTTCAACAAGCTTTAAAGCGTAATCCTTGAACATTCCCATTCGTTCAGACTGCACATAGGGACCGTATTCGCCTCCTACATCCGGGCCCTCGTCCCATTTGAGTCCAGCTTTTCTGAGCGTATCGTATATTACGTCTACCGCGCCCTCGACGTATCTTTCCTGATCGGTATCCTCGATTCTTAAAATAAAGTCGCCGTCGTTTTTCTTAGCTATAAGATATGTGTAAAGAGCCGTTCTCAGATTGCCGATATGCATATATCCTGTAGGGCTCGGCGCAAATCTTGTTCTTACTCTTTGTGACATTTTAAATTCATTCCTTTCTTAAAGACTTTAGCGTATTGTATCCGTTTTTTCCTGTCGAATTAGGGCTATATCCTCATGAACCTGATTTTTAAGCTCCTCTATGGAACTGAATTTTTTTTCATCTCTTACAAATCGCAGGAAACGAACCTCTATTATTCTTCCGTAAAGATTTCCGCAATAATCAAGTATATGCGTTTCCGCCAAGGGATCCGTATTTTTTTCAATCGTAGGCTTAACTCCCACGTTGGTTATTGAATTGTAGGTTTTCCCGTCAATAAGCGTTAACGTATGGTAAACGCCATTTCTGGGCACAAGCTGTTTTTGACCGAAAATCTGATTTATCGTAGGAAAATCAAGCGTTCTGCCAAGCCTGGCGCCCTCTTTTACTTCCTCGCTTATAAAGTAAGCTTCTCCCAAAAGCTCTCCCGCCTCGGAAACCTCCCCGTTTTTCAGAAGCCTCCGTATAATTTCCGAGCTTACCTCGCGCCCGTTTTTCCTTTCCATGCCGCATACGCTCAACTCAAAGCCGAATCTTCTGCCAAAGCTCTCAAGCTCGCATACGCCGCAGGCGGCCCCTCTTCCGAAACGAAAGTTTTCACCGCATACGACCGCTTCCGCGTTCATTTTTCCGGCAAGTATTTTTTCAGCGAATTCTTCACCGCTCATCTCAAATACATCGCTTATATCAGGCGAATAAATGTATTCTGCTCCCAGTCTGCTAAGTATATCAATTTTCTGTCTGTTCCCGTAAATAAACTCATACGGTTTTCCGTGCTTATAGCTTATTCCGTCAGCCGGAAATGTAAAAACTGCCGGAATCAAGCCCTTTTTAGAATAATCTACGGCGGCTTTTATAATTTTTCTGTGGCCGCAGTGAACGCCGTCGAATATCCCAAGAGCAACGGCCGCCTTGCTTTTCATTGATCCGCCGGTTATATCAATCATTTTAACAGTCACCGTCCTGATAAAGGTTTTTCAAAACCCTAAGCTCGTTATTGTCAAAATCGGCAAAGGCAAGTCCCATAAATTCCTTTCTATATGAATAAATTCTATAACGCTCTTTTCCGTCAAAGCCTTCGAGCCTGTCAAGGCGAAGCTTCACCCCGTTTTTATACAGCTTAGTTTTCAGCTCGTTCAGATAAATTGCCGGCATATCGGCAAAAAGCTTTTCAACAGAAATAACGGCGTTCTTAAGTCCGCCATTATCCCTTAACGCTTCAAGCTCCCCAAGCGTAATGCAATCCTCAAGCTTAAATCCGTTAGAGCATGTTCTTACAAGACTTGTCATTACCGCGCCGCAGCCCAGTTTTTGTCCGAGGTCATGAATAAGAGTTCTTACATAAGTTCCTCCGGAACAGGCTATGGATATCCTTCCTTCAGAGGTTTTTTCATCATAATCGGCTATTTCAAAAGAGCTGACGGTTATCCGTCTCGCCTTACGCTCTATCTCGACGCCTTTTCTGGCAAGCTCGTAAAGCCTTTTCCCGCCGACAGACACTGCCGAATACATAGGCGGTATCTGACTTAACTCGCCTAAAAAAGAGTCGGCCGCCTCCTCTATCCGGCGAAGTGAAACCTCTGCTTTCGTTTCAGATAAGATTTTTCCGGTAATATCCTGTGTATCGGTTACAGCCCCAAGCCTAAAGCCCGCAATATAGCTCTTTCCGGTATGCGGGATAATACTAACCGCTTTAGTAGCGTTTCCGGCAAAGACCGGAAGAACTCCTGTTGCCATCGGATCAAGAGTTCCGGAATGTCCAAGACGCTTCATTTTAAGGATACCCCTCATTTTAGCTATTACATCAAAAGAGGTAAAGCCCTCCGGCTTATTTATGCAGATTATGCCGTTTAACTGCATTTTTTAATTCCTTCTGCAACAGCGTCCACTATTTTCCTCTTGACCTCGTCTATCGTACCGTAAAGCAGACAGCCTGCCGCCTTGACATGTCCGCCTCCCCCTAATGAAGCGCAAATATCCGACACGTTTACTTCGTTAGCGGAACGCATTGATATTTTATAGCTGTTTTCATCTCTCTGCTTTATTGTGACTCCAACCTCTACTCCCTCAACCTGTAAAGGAATTCCGGCAAGACCTTCAAGCTCTGAGGAATCAACTCCCCACTTGTCAA
The DNA here is from genome assembly GCF_054655175.1 of Ruminococcus sporogenes. NCBI lineage: Bacteria > Bacillati > Bacillota > Clostridia > Eubacteriales > Oscillospiraceae > Ruminococcus > Ruminococcus sporogenes. The sequence continues at coordinate 29,653 of NZ_BAAHOA010000004.1, forward strand.
GAATTTCAGTAGTAACACAGATCATAGTGCAGCGGTCGTCGAGATAATATTCCATTATATCGGTTACGGCTCTCTCTATCTTTATTCTTCCCCTGCTCTTTACCTCGAACATTTCTCGGTTTATTTTAGCGTATCCAATATCGAACGTCCTTTTCAGCTCAGCTACTATCTCGTGACATCTTGCAGTAGTGTTTTCATACTTAAAGCAGCCTGTATCGGTTGCAATTCCCGTATATATGCATTTTGTAATATCTTCCGTCAAGGGTACGCCGAGCATTTCCATAAGCTCGAAAACCACCTCGCAGGTTGCCGACGCGTCGGGGCATACAAGAGTTTTTTCAGCGTAATCCGTATTAGAAATATGGTGATCTATGCATAAATCAACTCTTCCGCCGTAAATCTCCTTGTATCTTCCAAGAAGATTTATATCGGCTACATCCGAGGCTATAATAAACTCAGGTTCAAAATCCTCGTCGGTATATCCGTCAGTTATAAATCCATACCTCTTTGGTATTTCGTCAGAGCATATGATTTTTGCTTTTTTTCCCATATATTTCAATATGTGGTAAAGCGCGGCGCCCGAGCCGGTACAGTCGCCGTCCGGGCTCTGATGAATAAGAATATATGCGTTTCCGCAATTTTTCAAAAGCCCTGCCGCTTCATTAAAATCTATCTTCATATTTTCACTTCCTAATAAATCATATCCTCAAAGCTCTTTAAGCTTTTGGTTAATCTCTGCACTGTGAGCGATGGAATCGTCAGCAATAAACTTTAAATCCGGGCATTTTCTCATATGAAGCCTATGAAAAAGCTCTCTTTTTATAAATCCCGCCGCGCTTGTAAGACCCTCGACCGACTTCTCAGCCCTTTCAATGCCCTCAAAGCAAGACACATATACCTTGCAGTGAGAAAGGTCGTTTGAAAGATCGACTCTGACTACCGTCAGCATCCGGTCCACTCTGGGATCCTTGATATCTCTTAGAATATCGGTCAGCTCGCGTTTAATGTCCTCAGACATTCTTCCTACCTTGAAACTGGACATATGCTACCTCCGAATAAGTTATTCCGGCATAATATCTACTAAAAAAGCTTATTCAGTATATTCCTCCATAATAAAGCCTTCAAGGATATCGCCTTCCTTAATATCTGCAAAACGTTCAAGACTTATTCCGCATTCATAGCCCTTTGCGACTTCCTTTACATCGTCCTTGAAGCGCTTAAGCGAATCTATCTTGTCTTCGGCAATAACGATACCGTCGCGTACAACTCTGATTTCGCAGGACCTTGTTATTTTGCCGTCTATGACATAAGAACCTGCGACAGCGCCGACATTTGAAATTTTATAAACCTGTCTTACCTCAGCTTTTCCGAGAACCGCCTCTCTGAACTTAGGCGACAGCATTCCCTTCATAGCGGTACCGATTTCTTCTATTGCGTCGTAAATTATTCTGTAAAGCCTTATATCAACGCCGTCGCGCTTTGCATTTTCCTCGGCAACAGGATCGGGGCGCACGTTAAATCCGACAATTATAGCTCCGGACGCCTCTGCCAGCATAATATCGCTTTCCGAAACCGCTCCTACGCCGCCGTGAATCACCTTTACTCTAACCTCTTCATTTGAAAGCTTTTCAAGTGACTGCTTAACCGCTTCAACCGAACCCTGAACGTCCGCCTTTACAATAATAGGCAGTTCCTTAACCTCTCCCTGCTCTATCTGACTGAACAGATTATCTAAGGTAACCTTCTGATAGGACTTAAACTGCTCCTGCTTTGCCTCGTGCTTTCTCTGTTCAACAAGCTCTCTGGCAAGCTTTTCATCCTCAACGGCATTGAAGGTATCTCCTGCGCTTGGAACCTCGGCAAGTCCTGTTATTTCAACCGGCACAGAAGGTCCTGCCGAATCAATTTTATCGCCCTTATGATCCGTCATAACTCTAACCTTGCCGACAGACGTGCCCGCAATTATTACGTCTCCCGTATGAAGCGTTCCGTTCTGCACCAAAAGCGTAGCGACAGGTCCTCTTCCCTTGTCGAGTCTTGCTTCTATAACGGCGCCCTTAGCAAGCCTGTCTGGATTAGCCTTAAGCTCCTTCATTTCTGATATGAGAAGTACGTCCTCAAGCAGTTCTTTAATGCCGTCTCCCGTTTTTGCAGAAACAGGAACGCACATAACATCTCCGCCCCATTCCTCAACGACAAGACCGTGTTCAGTCAGCTCCTGCTTGATTCTGTCTACATTGGCTCCTTCTTTGTCCATCTTATTGACAGCTACTATTATAGATACGTCGGCCGCTTTCGCATGATTTATAGATTCAATTGTCTGAGGCATAATGCCGTCGTCGGCGGCAACTACAAGGATAGCGATATCTGTAATGTCCGCGCCTCTGGCTCTCATTGAGGTGAAAGCTTCATGACCGGGAGTGTCGAGGAAGGTTATAGTCTTTTCCTGCACCTTAACCTGATAAGCTCCGATATGCTGTGTGATTCCACCAGCCTCCGAGGCTGTAACGTTCGCGTGTCTGATTCTGTCGAGAAGCGATGTTTTACCGTGGTCTACATGTCCCATAACTACAACCACAGGGCTTCTTTCCTCCGTATTATTGTCATTATCGTCACTGTTGTCGATAAGACGCTCTTCAATAGTAACAATAACTTCCTTTTCTACCTTAGCGCCCATTTCGTCTGCTACAAGCGCCGCGGTATCATAATCAATCACTTCGTTAATCGTAGCCATAACGCCGAGTCCCATAAGCTTTTTGATAACCTGCGTAGCAGTCGCCTTAAGCCTTGCCGCAAGTTCTCCCACGGTTATCTCATCGGGTATCATGATTTTAAGCTGCTGGTTTCTGGCCTTTTCCAGTTGTATACGGCGAAGTCTGTCAGACTCCGTTTCCTTTTTGCTTGAATATTTATTTTTATTCCTCTGAGCCGATTTCTGATTGATTTTCTGCTTTTTGGAATAATTATCCTTATGATGCTTGCCGCCGGTCGGAGCTATCTGTTCATAGCGCTCATTGTATTTATCCAGATTAACATAAGAGCCTCTGGTGTCAATTGTCCTGCGGTTATTGGCGACTGTTGTGTCCACGCTCGACGACATATTGGTTCCCAGCTTCTGTCTTTCGCCGTGCTTCTGCGCTTTAGCCGGCTGTCTGGCGTTCTTTTTATTCTGCTCCGCCTTTATATTATCAGATTCTGTTTTGACAGGTTTAAGGTTGGTCTTGGCGCTTTCTTTCCTTGCCGGTTCCTTTTTAGCCTGAACCGGTTCCGGATTTGCTGTTTTCGCGCTCCTAGTATTTTTAGGCTTAGAAGCGGCTTTTTTTACCGTTTCCTTTTTGACGGACTTTTCCTCTTCCTTTTCCGCGTCTGATTTTAACGGTTTATTCTTAGATTCAAAGTAATCGTCAAAGCTTTCAACCTGATTCTTCTGTGAATAGTTTTCTAAAATAATATTCATTTCCTCATCTGTCAAGGCTGTCGTATTTTTTCTTTTTGTCCCGTCATATTTTTCAAGAAAATCTATAAGCTCCTGATTTTCTATTTTAAGGTCCTTTGCAGCCTCTGCAAGCTTTACTTTTTTCGTCATAGGCGAAACCTCCTATATGTTCTTAAAAGTTTATTATATGATCTATATAAACGCAAGCTCATCACTCACTGTTATTTCCGCCGTTTTTTCTTTTTCTTCCTCTGTGCGGTCCCGCAACCGTCCCCAGCGACTTGAATTTCACGGCGAATCCATAATCGCAGACCGCGGCGACCACAACCTTTTTCCCGACGGCGTCGTAAAATTCATCGGAGTCCAATCCGGAATAAACTACATCCACAGCGGAGTTGTTACAGAAAAACTTTACTTCCTTTAAAGTCTTTGCAGAAATATCGCTCGCCGTAATAACGCATGACGCATTTCCGCCGTAAACCGCTTCCTTGACAGCGTCGAAGCCTATTACTAACTTGCCGGCTTTCCTGCATATTGTAAGAAGATTAATTATTTTCTGCTGTGAGTTCATTTTCCATCTCCTCAAAAACCGATTCCTCTATCATGCAGGATAACGACTTTTCAAAACGCCTTGCCTTTCTGGCTTTACGGAAGCATTCGATATTTTTACAGACATACGCGCCTCTTCCGGATTTTTTCCCCGTAAAATCCAGAGAAACCTCGCCTGACGGAGCTTTTACAACCCTTATCATATCCCGCTTGCTTTTCATTTCATTACAGCCTAAACACATTCGCATCGGTATTTTTTTTGTTTTCATATTTTGGCCTCCGCAGAAATATTATTGTTCAGCCGAATCGTCTGTTAATACCATATCGTCATCCTGCCTTGGAGAATCGTATCTGTCCAAACCCTTTATAGGTATCTCAAATTCAGGCTTTATATCAATTTTATAACCGGTCAGCTTTGCGGCAAGCTTGGCGTTCTGACCTCTGTTGCCGATAGCGAGCGAAAGCTGGTCGTTCGGAACCACAACCCTGCATTCCTTCAATTCCCCGTCTGATACCGTAACGCTGATCACCTTAGCGGGCGCAAGAGATTTCGCTATGAATTCAGCCGGATCCTCGCTGTAATTAATAATATCTATTTTCTCGCCGTTTAATTCGTCCACCACCGCCTGTATTCTTGACCTTTTAGGTCCGATACATGCGCCTACAGCGTCAACGTTTTCATCCTTTGACCATACGGCAACCTTCGTTCTTGAACCCGCTTCTCTTGATATTGACTTTATCTCAACTATTCCGTCATAAATTTCCGGAACCTCAAGCTCGAAAAGACGCTTTACAAGATCCCTGTGAGCCCTTGAGATTTTAATTATAGGTTTTTTCGATTTATTTACGATGCCGGTAACGTAAACCTTTACCTGATCCCCCTCTTTGAGATGTTCTCCGGGAATTTGTTCGTTTCTGAAAAGATAAAGCTCTGTTTTGTCATAAACTACCGTTACCGTACCGCTGCCCGGCTCTACCTGAGAAACCTTAGCGGTTATGCATTCGTTTTCCTTGTCCTGAAATTGACTAAGTATATTTTCACGATTAATCTCCCTTAAATCGCCTTTTATGGACTGCTTTGCCGACTGCGCCGCCGCTCTGCCGAATTTAGCGGCGTCAAGAGGATATTCAACAGTACCTCCCAGATAAGCGTTCGGATCGATAGTTCTTGCCTCGTCAATATTAATCTCATTATAATCGATCGGTTCATCATCTACAACAGTCTTGATAAGATACATTTCCAGCTTTTTATTAGCCGGATCAATATCTACTCTGATATTGTCCTCACAGTCCGGATATGCCTTTCTGATTGCCTTCAGCAATGCCGACTTAACCTTTTCCACCAATATTTCTGTTTCAACACTGTTTTCATCGCCCAGAAGCGACAATGCTTCAAAAAAACCGCTGTTCATTTTTACAAATTCCTCCGTTTAAATTATATACTATTTATAATAAATCTTCAAACTCCTCGTAAAGCCTTACATACGCAATATCTTTAAGGGCTAATTCGCCGCAGACGTCTTCCTCGCCGTCGTTCTCTCCCGGAAAAGCGATAGTAATTTTTTCCTTGTCAAAGTCCGCGAGTATGCCGACGATTTCCTTCTCGCCGCCAAAATCCCTTATTGCTCTCACCCTTACCGGAAGGCCTGTTCCGGCTATAAAGTGTGATTCGCGGATAAGCTCACGTTCAAGTCCAGCGGAGCCGACCTCGAGTATATAGCTTTGCGGAATGGGATCAGCTTCGTCAAGAAGCTTGTTGACCGGCTTGGTCAGATTTTCACAATCCTCTATTCCGACTCCGCCGTCCTTGTCAATAAAAATACGGAGGTACCAGCCTGCGCCCTCCTTTTCAAAGCGAATATCCCATATCCTCAAGCCCTGACGTTCCGCCTCGTTCTTTACAAGCTCATAAACGGTCTGCTCTGTGGGACCGAATTTTTTTATCTTCATAGTTTATATTCTCCTGCCGAAATCTCCTGAAAGTTTTAACCCATGCTTTGACGCAAGCGGCGACCCATTTTTATGCCGCAATAAGAAAGACCGGAAATTTCCGGTCTTGAGCATACTTTATACATACTATTTCATATTATACCACATTATGCTTGAAAAATCAAGGGTTAAAAAAACTTTTTTATACGTCAGAAAGGGAACGCATGAGCGTTCCCTAAAAAAACATATCAATTATATTTCGCTATTTCTTCGTCTATAACAGCCTTCCATGAATCGCGAAGCTCTGCCCATGAGGACGGCGCGCCTTCATATTTTGTTATAAGAGCGTCGGTAAGGTTCTTCATAACGCCTCTGGTGTTGTAATCGTATGTTTCGTCAGTCATTCTCGAGCCCATTCCGTAGCCGAAATCGAAAACTGGAGTTACATTTGCAGGATCCATAAGTGACTGCCACATATCCCACTGCTCCTCGGTTATGTACTTTGTCTTTTCGCCGCTGGCATTAACTGTCGGAATTAAAGCCTTTTCTCTTGCCGCCGAGGTATACTGCTCGTCTGTAGCCGCGATTCTTTCACACTTGATATATGCCGCAACCGCGTCGCCCTTATCTGAATTTGCTACAAGCATCTTAGCGCCGAACGATGTGCACAGGAAGTACTCGTCTGATCCAGGCATTTTAGGGAATGGAACGAGGAATATATCTCCGTCGGGGTTCTTTCCGTTAGACTCTGAAAGCGCCCATGGAGCCATTCCGTAGAAAAGAACTGAACCGTCGTCCGGGAAGAAGCTGTGCCATGCGGTATCATAAAGGTTTGTTTTAGCGATTTCTTCAAGAATAAGTTCTGCCTGCTCTATTTCAGGATTCATTACATTGTTTGTAAACTTTGTTCCGTCATAATTAACAATAGTCTGTCCTGTTGACTGAACAAGAGCCTGCCCGAACCAGCCTGTACAGCCGTATCTTGTTTCACCGTCGTCCGCATTGTTTACAAAGCTCTTCATCATGGACATGAAAGCGTCCCAATCCCATTCGCCCTTCTGATAAAGCTCATATGGATCGTCCAAACCTTCGTCCTCCATCATTTGTCTGCTGTAAATAATGCAAACGGGATCGCTTATGCAATAAGGTACTACATAATGAGCGCCCTTGTATTCCATCTTATCAGCCAAGCCCTTTACATCAGCCCACAGCTCGTCTTCAAGATCAATGTAATCGTCTAATGGCTGATACTGATTTTTATAAACGCCGTTTGGAACAGCGTCCCATTCATAAGGGAACATATCTACAGGATCTCCGCCGAGAAGTCTGTTTGCTAAATCGTCATATTTTGTTTCATAGGTTGTTGAAATCCATTCAACCTTAGCTCCGTAAACGTCCTCAAAAAGCGTAAGCGCGATAGAACGGTCGTCATTGCCTGTCGGGTTAACGTCATAATAGCTGAGCCAGCTTATAGTCTGTCCTTTAATGTCAGGATCGCCTTCATTAATAGAAGCGTCAGCAGAAATCTTGACATCGTCTTCAGATTTTGTTCTTGACTCGGAGCCTGATTTGTCCGAATCTCCGCCGCCGCAGGCTGTAAACGCAGCCATCATGGTCATAGCTGCCAGAGCGGCAAGTATTCTTTTTAATTTCATTTAATAATTCTCCTTTTGGATTAAAATAATCTCTCAGAAAAGTATTTAGCTACTTTCTTTCAATATAATTATATATAATTTCCACCTATATGTCAAGAAATTTTAACGCTTTATAAATAGAAAATTTATGCAGATATAACCATATTTATATTTATTTACAATACCATACGACGTATTTTTTATACACAGTAAATGAACATTTATTTTTCCGAGGAAATAAACTTAAACGGTCCTGATTTCAGAAAATATTATAATAACAGTAAATTTGACAGTTAGGGCAAAGAATGTTATTATATAATATAATCAGATTCAGGAGGTAATTAGATGAAAACAAACAGATTTATAAAAATATTAGCTTGTTCTGTTTCGGTTATTTCATCGGTTCTGTATTTTAATTACGGCGCCCTTTCAATTATAGATTTCAGCGCCGGCGAAAATGAACTGATAAATAATGAAACAACTCCCTTCAAGGTGAATATTACTTCCGGAAATAAAATTGCCGCTGTTATTCCTGTGGGAATAGGCGTAAGGGGCGACGCGGACGAAAGCGGCAACGTATCGCTTTATGACGCTATTGAAATATCCAAATATCTTATAAACAAGCCCAAGGAGGGTTATCTGGATTCTCTGGGCTTCGCCATGTCCGATACCGACCTGAACGGTCAGGTTGATTTATATGACGCTATAAACGTTGCAAAATACCTTATATATACCGGAACCCCTGAGGAAAGATGGGATCGTATATTCAATGAATAAGCAGGACGTATATCGTCCTGCTTTTATAAATCAAAAACGCGGACACTAACTAAAGGTCCGCGTTTTTTCATACTATAATCAGCCGCATTATTCTTCATTATTTTCAGCGGCAGCTTCCGGCTGGGGAGTCTGTTCGGAGGTCTGTTGAGACTGAACAGGAGCTGCCTCAGCAGAAATATTATTATCCTCCGGAGCCGAGGAAGAATCCGAAGTAAGCTTTGAGCCGCAGCACTGACAGAACGGCTGCCCCGGATTTATTTTTGCTCCGCACTGCGGACAATTAGAAGAAGCGTTCATACTGTCAAGCTCCTTCTTAAGCCTTTCAATCTCGGCTTTAGCATTATTTATTCCGTTAAACGGATCCTCATAGCCTGCCGGAGCAGAGTTATTTTCATTAAAAAACTTCTGACCGATATATATATATAGATTATTAATTTTAGACTCTTCATTTTTTATCGCCTTATTGAGCCTGGCCTTTTCAGTCATTTCCTTGCCCTTATCCTGAACGTTTCTGGCGGCGTCGCTTGCCGCAGCCATAGCGTTTCCGGCAGTGCTCTTAAGCTTATCTAAAAAACCCATTTCAATTTTCTCCTTTTAAATATCAAATATTATTTATTATTTCCCGCAGAATCCACACTGATCGCCTTGTCAATAGTTGAAATTGCAACGTCTCCCTGGCTGAACGCCCTAAAGCCTAATACAGCAAACATAATTACTTTGACAAGATCAATAATTCTGCTAAGTACATAATCCAGTTCAAGAGGTATTTCCAAGCTCCAATCAAACAGGCTGTTGAATATGCCCAGAATATCATTAACTGAGCTTATAACCGCTCCGCAGGCGGAAAATACCAGCATCAGCGCCACAGCCTTGAAGGCGGCCTTTCTCAGCCATATATTTTCCTCCCTCAAAAAGATGTAGCCTGCCAGTAAAAGCATTGGTATATATCCCCCGAAAAGCGATGCAAAATACATGACTGCTCCCATAACGCCCACTGAAATACCAATTTTAGTTTTCTGCATAATTTTTCCTCCATATTAAAAATCTTATAATAATTTTATACTGAATCCTGAATTATGTCAATAGTAATAATAAACAAATTAATAAATACTTTTTATATAACGGAATATATAAGAGGAGGCTGATCTGTTGGCCTGTCAGTGAGCCTGAAAATATTTTCAGCTCTTCGGGCGGCTTCCTCCAGCTTATTTTTATCGTTAGAATAAAGCGTCATTAAAACGCTGTCCTTTTCGGCATAATCTCCAAGAACGAAATTTATAATCAATCCGGCGTAATAATCAATAGCGTCATCCTTGCCTGTGCGTCCCGCGCCTGTGAGAAGAGATACAAAACCGATTCCCTCGCTGTCAATTTCAGCGATATAACCGCTTTCTTTAGCTTTTATTTCTATTTTATGCTTCGCTTCAGGAAGTAATGAATAATTATTTATAAATCCCGCGTCGCCCCCCTGAGCCGAGATCATCTTTTTAAATATTCTTAAAGCGTCTCCGCATTCAACCGCGTTTTCTGCAAACGCTCTGCACTCCTGTAAGGAGCCCTTTCCGGCAAGCTCCAGCATATTAGCCGCCAAAACCATGCAAAGCTCATAAAGTCTTCCCTTTTCCCTGCCCTTTAATACCTCGACAGCTTCTATAACCTCAAGTGCATTTCCGACCGCTTTTCCTAAGGGCTGATTCATATCGGTTATAACGGCGCGGCACTTTTTGCCTGCATTCCGCCCTGTTTCAACCATAAGAGACGCAAGCCTTTCCGCATCATTAATATTTTTCATAAAGGCTCCGCTTCCCGTTTTAACATCCAGCAAAATGCAATCCGAACCTATCGCAAGCTTTTTGCTCATAATACTGGCGCATATCAGCGGTATACTGTCCACAGTTGATGTAACGTCCCTAAGCGCATAAAGCTTTTTGTCCGCCGGTACAAGATTTCCGCTTTGCGCTATGATTGCAGTACCGACACGGTTTACTGTATCGATATAATTTTCACGCTCCAAATCAACATTAAAGCCTTGAATGCTTTCAAGCTTGTCGATTGTTCCTCCGGTAAAACCCAGTCCTCTTCCTGACATTTTAGGTACTTTTATGCCGCAGGCGGCACAGACCGGAGCTATGATAAGACTTGTCTTATCGCCGATTCCGCCGGTACTGTGTTTATCCACAGTTATGCCGTCAATACCGCTTAAATCAATTTTTTCTCCTGAATCTCTCATAATAAGAGTAAGTTTTTTTGTTTCCTCCTCAGAAAGACCGTTTAAGCATACGGCCATAAGCCATGCCGATACCTGATAATCAGGCACCTCTCCGCTGACATATCCGTTTATAAGCCATTTCATTTCCTTTGCGGAAAGAGGCTGCTTTCGCTTTGTTTTGAAAATAATGTCGCAGGCGTTCACTGTATAACTCCTCCTTTAAAACCGACGCAATTTACATTATATGCGATTCGGTTTAAAAAATGCAAAAAGCCGAATTTTATCAGCCTTATATAGTATTTGCGGCATTACCGCTTTTATCGGTAATGCCGCTTAAAAAATTAATAATATGTACAAGTAAAATTAGGCGATTTCAATCCCAGATAGCCTCTGAAATCATTGCCCTTAACCGTTACCTGATTATCTACTACAACGTAAGCCGCATAGCCTCCGTCTCCCTCGACTATCGAAATCCAGTTTGCCGGATTGTCAGATAAAGTAATTCCAAGGCATGATTCAAGATCAGACCTTACCTGATCAACGCTTATAACCTCGACCGTTCCGTAATGCGGGTCACACTGAGCGTCATATTCGCAGTATACGCTTCTCAAATAAGGAATGTCCTCATAGAATACGTCGTAGCAAGACGCGGTGCTTCCTCCGCTGGAGGCGCTGAACATGGCGAGCGCAAAGCTTCCGTTATAGTAAACGGCCTCGCCCAATACTGAATTTACAGCGTTAATTACATTCTGCGGAGGATTAGACTTAGGATAAAGATCTCCGGCGCTTCCTCCCTTATACATAATATAAGTATAGACCGCTACCGCCTGAGCCTTGATAGCCTCGTTGCTCATAGAAGAGCCGACCTCGTTATATGTAACCATTGATACTATGTCAAGTACCGATCCGCTGACTCCTCCGGCCGAAATAGTATCCTTTGTCCTGCCGGTATTCTGGATATAAGTTCCGGGATAATAATGCTGAAGGATCTGCTGATAGTTCCATCCAGCGTATGACGCATAATGATTAGCTCCGTTCTGACTCATTCCAACTCCGTGCCCGTATCCATAGGTTGTAAAGGCAAAATTGCCCGCCTCAACATTTACAGGCTCAGATTCCTGACGTTCCGGTACGGGAACAATCTGAATTGATTCATAATCGTCCTGCTCTATGTAGCTTACGCCCGTATCGTTTACAACGACTCCCTCGTCAGACGGCTCGGTTTCCTCCTCGGGCGCCTCGACGGTTTCATAGCTTACAAGCGATAAATTATCATTATAATCTGATAAATTAGCCTTCCACCATGCCGTAACCTCGTATTCATCCGTCGAATTCTCCGTCGTTTCAGGAATTTCAATTTCGGCAGCAGGCGCAGTTGTAACCTGTTTATCTTCCACTGCTTCAACATTTCCGGTATAAAGACTCGCTGTTAATGCGGCGGAACCCATTATCACAGCGGCTGTTAAAACGGCTATGCCCTTTCGTGGTATTCGTAATTCCATATCTCTCTCCAATTCCTATTTATTATTGATCCTCAGTTACAGCAGAGTCTTCACGAGCATTGCCGCCGCTCGCGGTCTTATCAATGTTATCTGCTGTTTCGTGATCACGCAAACGCCTTGCGACGACGATAAAGCGTGAATTGTCCTCGTCCAAATGACATGTTGAAAGCGTAAGAAGCTTGTCCCCGTAATCAACGTCTATATCCGGCGATATCATAGATCTACTGCGAACAGTTTCGACATAATCGTCAAAATCCTTTTCATTGCTCAGATCATGCATATCCCAGTAAGCAAATTCTGGTCCGTAGGAGGATTCTCCGTAACTTCCGCTTGTCACAAAATATCCGAAGATTATATATTTGTAATCTCTATAATTTGAACTAAATTCAATTATAGGATTTTCATCATAAAAGGATTCGTCCTGCCTATAATAATGCAGCGTGGCAAACTTTGAACCGTTAAGCATGTTATGACCGTAAAGCACCACGTTGTCAGTCTGCTTGCTTTCATCTGCCTCAAAATTATCTCTGTAATCCATAAAAATTGTTCCAGATTCAAGATAATCGCCGTAAAGATCTCTATGAAGATAATAGTCGTTTCCCTGTTCGTCAAGATCCTCGCCGTCATACTGAACAACCGGATAATCAACATAAGTATTGCTTATCTTAATATATCCTACAACATCGTCATTTTCCCTGAGAAGCATCTTAGCAAGTCCGGTCAATCCGGGTTCGTCCGAAAAATTTTCTATTATTGGCAGCTCAGGCTCTGTGGGAGCCTCAGTTACCGGTTCCAAAACATCGGCCGACAAGCTTGACGGAGTCTTGTCCTCTCCGTTTCCGCCGAATACAAACACCGCGCCCAGAGCAATAACTGCTACTGCGGCAGTGCAGCCGATAGTAATCAAGCTTTTCTTAGATATCATTTTGTTTCCTGCCCTTTCATACGTCCTTAATTTGTCGCAAGCGGATAGCCTTCAAATTCGGCGTCTGGATCGTATGTCTTTTCGTTCCATTCATAATATATCGATGGCCAGAGTATATTAGGATTTTTCCTTACGTTGTCGGTTCCCTCATAAGGATCCTCTCCGTCGCGCAAAAGCCTGCCCATAACTATAAGTCTTCCTGTGTCAAAAACGCTGTTGCAGGTCGAAAGCGTAAGAAGCTGATCGCCATATCTGACGTCCACATCGTTAAATGTGAGCGCACGTTTTTTAGCGTTATTCACAAATTCATAGAAATCGTCTTCTCCTGCAAAATTCAGGGTATTCCAGCAGTCAAACTTTGTTTCGGTTTCATCTTCCGCGTCTATGATGAAATAAGCGAATATTTTATATTTATAAGTCTCGTAATTGGAACTGAGCTCGATAATCGGATGTTCGCTGTAAAAGCCGTTTACGTCTTCATAATCCTGAAGACCTCCGAACATAGAGCCGTCCTTCATGTCATGTCCGTAAACAATAAGGTTCTGTGAATTTTCAAGAACCTTAACTCCGTCTACCACATAGTCGAAATAATTTCTCCAGTCAAGGAATATCGTCCCTGCCTTGGCGTCCTCTTTATCAATATTCTTATTGAGATAATACTCGTTGCCGTCCTCTTTCCTTCTTTGAACGACAGGATAGCTGATTTCGGTTCCGGGTATCTTTATATATCCGACAACATCCTGATTTCTTTCAAGAAGCAGCTTAGCGCCCTCTTTAAGCTCCCAGCTTTTATAAGCCTCGGGCTCCGCTTCATTTTCCTGAGACGGCTCCTCTGCCGCGCCGGAGTTAGCCTTATCGTAAATATCCTCTATTTCTTTTCCAAGCTGTCTGTTTTTATAGTTTTCGACATAATAATCAGCGATCAGAAAAAGGCAAACGCTAAATACGACGACCGCCGCCATAAAAATTGTTTTCCTTACAACCTCGCCTACGCTGTCGCCCTTCCAAGGCAGGAGTCCCCTAATCACGTCCTTGTATGTTCGCCTCTGATTGCCTGAAACATTCTTTTTAGGAAGATTGTCGGGCATTACGACAAGCATCTGCTCAAGAAATTCGAAAATTCTATAAGCGGTATTCATTCTTATATTATCCCGACTCTTATCCTCAAGCTGCCACAGCTTAAGAAGCTTTACAATACGCTTTTTACCGCAGCTTATGCCGACATAGACGGTACCTACAGGCTTTTCGGGCGTTCCGCCGCCCGGCCCTGCCGTTCCTGTCACAGAAATACATATATCGGCTCCGGATTGCTTTTGAAGTCCTGCCACCATCGCAAGGGCAACCTGACGGCTTACAGCGCCGTATTGCTTGAAAAGATTCTTAGGAACGCCCAGATATTCGTGTTTTATTTTATTAGAATATGTACATACTCCGATTTCAAAAATCTTAGACGCGCCGGGAACTGACGTTATCAGTTCTGAAAGGAGTCCTCCGGTACAGCTCTCCGCCGTAGCTATAGTTACTCCTTTAATTAATAACAATTTTACTACATCTGTAACCAATTTGTCAAGATTATCAGGGGTCACTTCGTTAGTTTGTCCTATTTCACCATTATTCCTATCTGTATTTTTCATACTTTCACCAAATTTTCGTTTACACTATTAACTTTTTATTCTAATAATCAAAATTCAAGATTAAATATTTTGAGCTCCGTATCATTTACCGCCTTGTCTACAAGCTCGGAAAAGTCGAATCCGTTCTGAGCGTTTTCAACATCCGAAAGCAGCGGTCTGACCTTTGGATGACGCGGAGTAAAGACAGTGCAGCAATCCTCGTAAGGCTGAATTGATATGTCGAAAGTATCTATTTTTCTGGCAGTTTCGACAATTTCAGTCTTATCCATTCCGATAAGCGGTCTGAAAACGGGTATCCTGCACACTGCATCGGTACACGCTATTGCGTTCATAGTCTGACTTGCAACCTGTCCTACGCTTTCACCGGTTATCAAAGCAAGGCATTTTTCCCTTTCTGATATCCTCTGAGCAATCTCCATCATCAGCCTTCTCATTATTATTGTGAAAAACTCCTCGGGGCAATGATTTTTTATAGCCTCCTGTATTTCAGTAAACGGAACGCAGAAAAAGGCTATGCTTCCGCAGTAATCGGTCAGTCTTTCACATAACTGCTCTACCTTTAACCTTGCTCTTTCAGAAGTATAAGGAGGGCTGACATAATGAACAGCGGATATATGTACTCCTCTCTTTGCAAGCATATATCCCGCCACCGGACTATCTATCCCTCCGGAAAGCAGCAGCATAGCATGACCGCTTGTTCCAACCGGAAGGCCGCCGGCTCCTTTAATGTTTTCCCCGTGGACATAAGCCTTGCTGTCACGGATTTCCACAGTAACCGTTACCTCCGGATTATTAACGTCCACCTTAAGATTGTCAAATCTGGAAAGAAGAGCGCCCCCGAGCTCACGACAGATTTCAGGCGATTTCATAGGAAAGCTCTTATCCGCTCTTTTGGCCGTCACCTTAAAGGTAGAAGCATAGCTAAGTGCCTCTTCCAGATATTCAAGACTAACTCTTTTTATATCGTCAAACTGCTTTTCACAAACGGCAGCCCGGCAGAGCGCCGCTATACCGAAAACCTTTTTAAGCCGATCCACAGCTTCGTCAGTATCGTATTTCTCTTCGTAAGGATCAATAAAAATCGTCGACTGAGCCCTTGTTATATTTGTTTTGCCGAGATCTTTCAGACGTCTTTTTATATTTTTAACGAGAACATCCTCAAAAGTCCTCTTATTGAGGCCCTTCAGAGCCATTTCTCCGTATTTCACCAAAATAATTTCCTTCATCCCTTTATCATCTCCGTTATTCAAAATAAAAAAGCTCCTCGAAACGCTTTTCAAGAGCCACGCAAATTAATAAGGCGAGCTTCGCGCTCGGACAAAATTGATTATTCTCTATTGAGCTTATTGTCTGACGGGATACCCCGACCATTTCCGCCAATTCTCCCTGTGAAACCTTTTTTTCCGCCCTGACGGCTTTAAGGCGGTTTTGCAGCGTTAACGCCTCCATTTTAACCCCTCCCGTCAGAAATCAAGAATAAACAGCACGACCCAGCAGATAAGCGAGGCGGACGCCGCCAATCCGAAGATCAAATCGTTTTTTCTTTTAAGCTTCGCAAATCTGTAAAGCTTATCGGAAGCGCAGTAGGCCATAGCCATTATACAGTAAGGATAAGGAGAAACGCCCTTTATAATACTGTAGCAGATAAAAAATATGCATATCAGACATACTATTATCCCTGAAAAATTCAAAGCGTCAAGATATATTTTCTGCTCTCTCTCATCAGGACCTTCCTCACGGCCTCTTTTCAATATTTCTTCCTTGTCCATAACAGTTCCTTTCAGGCGCCGGCGCATTTAAATCATAGAAATATAATATCATATCCGCAGGTATATGTCAAGCATACTTGTCATACAATTTTTACCGGGATTTTATTTATAATGTATCAGTTTTTTTTGCGCTTCTTCAATCGCGTCGGCCAGCGTCATAAGCTCCTCCTCAGTGTTACAGAAAGACAGACTTATTCTTAACGCCGAATCTGACAAACGAGAATTCAAACCGAATTCGGTTAAAACGCCGCTTTGCGTTCCCTTTGAACAGGCGGAACCGCTTGATACATAAATCCCCTTGGACTCAAGATAATGAAGCATTATTTCCGAACGTATTCCGGGAACGGATAAATTTATTATATAAGGAGAGCAGTCGTCGCCGGAATTAACAACAACTCCGTCTATAAGCAAAACTCGCTTTATAAATGCGTTTTTCAGATTGACGATTTCCGAATATCTTTTATCCGCCGTACCGCTCAGCGACTTTACGGCTGCTCCGAACGCGGCAATCATCGGAACATTTTCTGTTCCCGGGCGAAAGCCTTTTTCCTGCCCGCCGCCGAAAAGCAATCCCGAAAGATGAAGACCTTTCTTTACATAAAGGGCTCCTGCTCCCTTACAGCCGTATATCTTATGCGCGCTCATAGATATCAAATCGGCATTCAGCGATTTCATGCGCAGCGGCAGCTTCATAAAGCCCTGCACTGCGTCGCAATGAGTCAGACATTGGGGGAATTTCCTTTTAACAGCCGAAAATACGCTGACTGCCGGCAGTATATAGCCTGTTTCGTTATTAACCATCATCATACTGACAAGACATGTTGTTTCGTCAACGGCGCCGACAATTTCTTCGCAGGATATTTTTCCGGAACTATCCGGCGAGATCCTAACGATTTCAAACCCCTGCTTTTCAAGCTCGTTCATCGCGGCTTTAACCGACGCATGCTCGACCGACGTCGTCACGATTCTGGGACGTCGCTTTCCGAACGACCTTGCAGCGCCGAAAATAGCCGCATTATTGCTTTCAGTGGCGCCAGAGGTAAAATAAACGCACTCTGTTGGACAGCTTAACTCCCTTGCAATAATTTTTCTTGCCTCATCTATTGCAATCTGGGCTTTCAACCCCCTGGCGTGTAAGGACGAAGGGTTTCCGTAATTATCCGTCATACAGTCAAGCGCCGCTTCAACTGCCTCGCTGCAAGGCTTTGTGGTAGCGGCGTTATCAAGATATATCTCCATTTAAATCATTCCGTTTCTATTGAATTAATGCTATTATAACATAAATAACTGTTTTTTTCAATTGATATAAATACAAAAAGCATATAACGAAACAAAAAACGGCGGTATAAACCGCCGTTTTAAAATGCAGACTTAAACGCCCTTATAATAGGTAAGCTCAACGTCCATTCCCACAAGATACTCATGAAGAAGTACCAGATCCGCAATCGTTATGCTTCCGTCGCCGTTTGTATCGGCAGCAGACGCTTCAATTACATCAGGGATATCTTTAAGAAGCATGCTTCTTAAAGCCGCGGCGTCGAACACATTAATAACCTCGTCGGCCTTGACGTCTCCGGGAATAAATCCTAATGGATTTTCCGTTGTTTCCTCGGTAGATTCTGTAGGCTTTTCATCTGCTTTATAATTTTTCCAATCCGGAAGCTCACTGAGGGTAACGCAGAAATCGCTCTGATATGTCGTCTTTAAGGTGTCAAAATTATTGTAGCGCTGACTGTCGGACAAGAAATTATCCGTACCGTTGTCATACCAGATACAGAAATAGAGCCAGTAAGCCTTTTCTATAAGCATATTATCAACGCTTGGTACCGAGTCGTTTTCAGACATAGCCACAAGCTTTTTATTATTCGTAAGATTTACAAGATTATAAAATGTACCGGATATTGCGTCCTCATTCGGAACGCCTGAAAGCCCGTCGGTCCTGTTATATACCGTATTGTATTTATCATACGCCACAATATCAACCCACTCGTCTCCGGGATACCATTCAGGCGACGAGGAATAAGTATAGCTGTTATATTCCCAGATAAGGTTATGAAGTCCGTAGGTTTCTGTAAGCTCGGTATAAAGCTGCTTCCAAAGAGCCTTGTAAGCCTCTGCTCCGTCCTGTCCCCACCAGAACCATGCGGCGCCGGGATTTCCCTCCGCTTCATGATAAGGTCTGAAAATTACGGGTACTCCCGCTTCCTGCACCTTAATAAGCTGCTCGGCAATATCCTCAATAGCCAGCATTATATACTCGTATTCCTTTGTTCCCTTGACAACGGCATTTTCAACGCTGAATGTATCGTTGGGTTTATATGAGCATTTACTCCAATCAACCGCTTCGCCGACCTCATAGCTTGTAAAATCATTCGGAAGATTTATATGCCAGCATACTGTCGGAATACCGTTTCTATCGTTTGCCCATTCAATTATTCGCTCCGTAGAGCCGTCGTCCCAGCCGTAAAGAGGATTATAGTTCATCATATCAAAGCCTCTTATAGCAGGATAATCTCCGAAATTTTTCTTGATCCACTCAAATTCGGTTTCATAACCTAATAACTCGTCGCCGCTGTAACCATTTGGACTGTCCTCAGTATGTCCTCCGCCGTATATCTCCTGCTGACCGGAGATTATATTCTTGCCGTAAACGTCGCAGAGATAATTCATTAATCCCTGAGCTTCCTTTGTCGCATTTGGGTCGGATAGCGTCGGATCTATATTCAGCTCCGGCAAGACCGCTTTTTTTACGGTAATAGTATCAAACGCGGCATATCCGTATTTCGTAAGAAGCTCTATAGTATTTACGCCCTTGTTCAATCTGAATATTCCAAAGCTCTTGTCAGTCCACGTATCGGCATACGGAAAATCGACCATATTCTCAGCGCCGTTTATTGAAATAGTCTGCATTCTCGAACCCTGGTCAAGTATCTGAACATATCTCGTATTGATCTCGTACATGCCGTCCTCCGGAGCCGTAACCTCAAACCTCATTGTTCCACCGGTCAGGTAAACGAATCCTTCACCCGAGTATCCCGGGAGCTGCTTGTCATAAATAGAAGTCCAGACATCAAGTCCGTCAAGCTCAAGATTTTCACATTCATCATCAAAAATCACGTCTGTTTCCGCCGCTCCCGCCGGGACTGCGGAAGCCATTGCGGACAGCATCATCGCCGCAGTCACAGCCGACGCGATTTTTTTAATTATTTTCAGCATTTTGCAATTCCTCCTCATATACATATTACGAATATTTCTCTTTATAAATTATAACCCCTAATCTCCGAATTGTCAATATTAATATAATAATTTATACTCCACATTATCAAATAGTTAAATTTCAACAAAAAGACTTATTATATATTATTGAATTTGACGTTTATACAATAAAAGACGCTTTATTTTATAAAGCGTCTTTAAGAATTTTATTTTATTGAATTCCATGAGAAATATCGTTATATTCGTAATCCTCATAATCATTAATATCAAAGGTCTTTATTTCGGGATTACCGTCAAACTCTATTTCAGTCAGTCGGCAGTAAGCTTCTATGCCGCCGTCCTCTGCATACCCTTCATAGTCCATAATAACTCCGGTTATTTTATCGACTGTAAATTTAAAATTATATACGCCTAATTTTTCTCTGGCGTAATCGCTTGTATATCCTTTAATAACAACGCAGTCTCTGCCCAGTAAAGCTGTCTCCCCGTCGATTTCCCACATATCCTCGACAGTCATAAAATTAAAAATAATATCCTGCGCAAAAAGAGCCTCGCTGGCAGTTCTCGTATTTGTCGGGTCGGCTCTGTGAGCATAGGTATTGATTCCGTCGGCGCCAAGCGTTATGCGCTCGTTATTTGGAATAGGGGCTGCATATTCCCTTTTGCATGAACCAAGACTATACAGAATTGATTTGTTTTCAGATGAAACTTCTATAATCGAATCGTCAGAAGATGTGTAAATTTCAGAAATATTTCCATCAGGCTGATAGGATTTTTCATAACAATCGGCTGTTACAAGATTACATGCAAAATCAGCCGTTGTCACCCCATTACGTCTTAAAATTTCTACATGCCCTTCCGCCGTATCAAAATAATCAATACTATTGAGCATTTTGTAGAATATATCATATTTTGCGATTTCCTCGTTATCTGTTACGGCAGCCAAAGCAATCTCGCTGCCGGAGCTTTGATTCTGTTCAAGACGTCCGATTATATCCTGAAAATTTTCAGTTGAAAGCATTGCCGCTCCGTTTTCAGCTGTTTTAGGAATATCAGGCACAGGGCTTTTATCAGCGTTAGCACAGACAATTCCCACGCCCAGAACGCCGACTGCGCTCAAGGAAATAATTGACGCCAAAACTTTTTTGTTCATATTGATCTCCCCTTAATTTAATACGACGGTTATATAAATTACTTATTTATTGTTAGCAAAAATCGCATAATTCATCGTGATAATATTATTTCTATAAAATATTATATAATAAAGAAAATAAATGTCAATATTTAAATTGTAAACTTTTTATGAACAAGCTTTCTGTAAAATTCCCTATTGACAAACCGCTTAGGCAATGCTACAATAATATAAAATATAATAATCTTCGGGGCAGGGTGATAATTCCCTACCGGCAGTTAAAGTCTGCGAGCTAAAAAGCATGATCCGGTGTAATTCCGGAACCGACAGTAAAGTCTGGATGAAAGAAGATAAAAGCAGAACAATGTCCCTGAAATATTTATTTCAGGGATTAATTATTTACCCTAAAGCGCTCCGTATATAATCGGGGCGTCTTTTTGTTGAGAAGGCGGTGTCTATGAAAAAGGAAGATTATATGAAAGCCGCTCTGAACGAGGCTGTCAAAGGCTTGGGATTTACTAATCCAAATCCAATGGTCGGCGCTGTAATCGTAAAGGACGGCAGAATCATAAGCCGCGGCTACCATCGGCGATACGGAGAGCTTCACGCCGAACGAAACGCGATAAACAACTGTAAGGATAACTTAAACGGCTCGGAAATTTACGTTACTCTGGAGCCATGCTGCCATTACGGTAAAACTCCTCCATGCACAGAAGCTATTATTCAAAGCGGTATTAAAAAAGTATTCATAGGCTCAGAGGATCCCAACCCGCTTGTTGCAGGAAAAGGAGCAGAAACGCTTAGAAAACACGGAATATATGTGGAATCGGGGATTTTAAAAAAAGAGTGCGACAGGATAAACGATGTTTTCTTTCATTATATTACCTATAAAACTCCTTTTGTGGTAATGAAATATGCCATGACAGCCGACGGTAAAATCGCCTGCTACAACGGAGAATCTAAATGGATAACCGGAGAAAGGGCAAGAGAAAACGTACAGAAAAGCCGGCTGAGGTATTCGGCTGTAATGGTGGGGGCGGGAACTGTAATTGCGGACGATCCTATGCTGACCTGCCGACTTGAAAACGGAAGAAATCCGATTCGTATTATATGCGACAGCAGGCTTAGAATACCCGCCGACTGCAATATCGTTAAAACCGCCGATAAGGTCAGAACTATTATAGCATGTCTTGAAACAGCGAAAAACGCGGAAATTTACCAAAAATACGGCGTTGAAATTCTCAGAACAGGCGAAAGGGACGGTCGAGTCGATCTCAAAGAGCTTGTCGTTAGACTTGGAGAAATGAAAATTGACAGTATACTGCTGGAGGGCGGATCGGAGCTTAATTACAGCGCTATGAAGGCGGGAATTGTAAATAAAGTTCAGGCATATATTTCTCCGAAAATATTCGGAGGAAAAAACGCGCCCTCTCCTGTAAGCGGATTAGGCGTAAGCAGTCCGGCGGACGCCTTTATGCTGCATAATCCCAGCATAAGCCGATTTGGAGAGGATATTCTGATCGAATGGAGGATTATGGACTGATGTTTACGGGAATAATTGAAGAAATAGGAAAAATTTCGTCTATAAAAAGAGGCGCGGGAGAATCCAGACTTGTTATCAGCGGTAATATTATTTTTGACGACCTTAAAATCGGCGACAGCGTCGCTGTAAACGGAGTTTGTCTTACGGCGGCCGAAATAAGCGGCAGAACCTTCGCTGCCGACGTTATGAACGAAACCTTTAACCGATCCTCCCTTTCCGACCTCAAAACGGGCAGTCCGGTAAATCTTGAAAGAGCAATGGCGGCCGGCGGAAGATTCGGAGGTCATATAGTCGCCGGACATGTGGACGGAACCGGTACCGTTACGGAAATAAAAAACGACGGTATCGCAGTCTGGTATAAAATAGCGGCAGAAAGCTTTGTGCTTAGATATATCGTCGAAAAAGGTTCGGTTTCCATTGACGGAATCAGTCTTACCGTCGCGGCGGTAACGGATAAGGATTTCAGCGTGTCAGTTATTCCGCATACCGCCCGTGAAACAATACTTTCAAATAAAAAATGCGGAGACAGGGTAAATATTGAAAATGATATGATAGGAAAATATGTTGAAAAGCTTACAGGAT
Source organism: Ruminococcus sporogenes (assembly GCF_054655175.1). Classification (NCBI taxonomy): domain Bacteria; kingdom Bacillati; phylum Bacillota; class Clostridia; order Eubacteriales; family Oscillospiraceae; genus Ruminococcus; species Ruminococcus sporogenes. The sequence continues at coordinate 52,490 of NZ_BAAHOA010000004.1, forward strand.
GTCCGGATATTAAGAATAAGCGTATTACGGACAGCAATATTACAGCAGATTTTTTGATTAAAAACGGTTTTTAAATAGTAAATAAGCGGTTGAAAGCTTAACGGAAAATATAATGCCTTAATTTAAAGGAAAAACGTATTTTTTAATTCTATATAGGAGGAAGCGTAATGTTTGAATTCAATACGGTCGACGAAGCCCTTGAGGACTTGCGTCAGGGAAAGCTTATTCTTGTAACTGACGACGAGGACAGAGAAAACGAGGGCGATCTTATATGCGCGGCGGAATTTGCAACAACCGATAACGTCAACTTTATGGCGGCACATGCAAAGGGACTTATTTGTATGCCTATGAGCCTGGAATACGTTAAAAAGCTAAAGCTGCCCCAGATGGTAGACGACAACACCGACAATCATGAAACGGCCTTTACTGTTTCTATAGATCATATCAGCGCTACGACAGGAATATCCGCTGCGGAGCGCTCCGTAACCGCAATGAAATGTACCGACGATAACGCCAGACCGGAGGACTTCAGACGTCCGGGACACATGTTTCCATTGCTTGCAAGGAAAAACGGCGTTTTAGAACGAAACGGACACACTGAAGCCACAGTCGATCTTATGAAGCTTGCCGGACTAAAGCCATGCGGTCTCTGCTGTGAAATAATGCGCGACGACGGAACTATGATGAGGACGCCGGAGCTTATTGAAATGTCTGAAAAATACGGTCTTAAGTTTATTACAATTAAAGCTATACAGCAATACAGAAAGGTAAACGATAAACTTGTAGAATGTGCCGCAATAACGAGAATGCCGACAAAATACGGTAATTTCAAGGCTTACGGATATGTAAACAAGCTAAACGGCGAGCATCATGTGGCGCTTGTTAAGGGGAATATCGGCGACGGCGAGGGTATCCTTTGCAGGGTGCATTCCGAATGTCTTACAGGCGACGCGTTCGGCTCCGTACGCTGCGACTGCGGGCAGCAATTTGCAGCGGCTATGACGCAGATAGAAAAGGAGGGCAGAGGAATCCTGCTTTATCTTCGTCAGGAAGGCAGAGGAATAGGACTTATAAACAAGCTGCGCGCATACGAGCTTCAGGATAAGGGAATGGACACCTGCGAGGCCAATCTTGCTCTTGGGTTCGACGAGGATCTCAGAGAGTATTATATAGGAGCACAGATACTTCGTGATTTAGGCGTAAAATCCCTCCGTCTGCTTACCAATAATCCCCAAAAGATAGAAGGGTTATCGGATTTCGGACTTTCTATTAAAGAACGTGTTCCGATACAGATGGAAGCAACCGAATTTGACGAATTCTATCTGAAAACAAAGCAGAAAAAAATGGGCCATATATTAAATTATTAATAAAGGAGTATAATAAAAATGAGCGTATTTGAAGGTAAGGTAGTATCGGAAAACATAAAAATAGGGATAGTTGCGGCAAGATTCAATGAGTTTATAACCTCTAAGCTATTAAGCGGCGCTATCGACGGTCTTGAAAGGCATAACGTCGCAAAGAATGATATAGACGTAGCATGGGTACCGGGAGCATTTGAAATTCCTCTTATTGCAAAAAAGATGGCTGAAAGCGGAAAATATGACGCCGTCATATGCTTAGGAGCCGTAATCAGAGGAGCTACCTCTCATTATGATTATGTCTGCAACGAGGTTTCAAAGGGCGTAGCCTCTGTTTCTCTTTCCTCAGGCATACCGGTAATGTTCGGAGTTGTAACTACGGAAAACATTGAACAGGCAATTGAGCGCGCCGGTACAAAGGCAGGAAACAAGGGATATGACTGTGCGCTGGGCGCTATAGAAATGGTAAATCTAATAAGGGAAATTAATAAATAATGGCTAATATAATTCTGGATTACGACGGCACAATCCATGACTGTGCAAAAATATATGTTCCGGCTTTTTACACCGGATATAAATATCTCACCGACAGAGGTCTGGCTCCCGTTCATGAATACGGCTACAATGAAGTAAGCGGCTATCTGGGTTATTCGGTTAATGAGATGTGGAACAGATTCATGCCAGAGCTTGAGCGTTCTCACAGAGATAAATGCGGTAAAATTATAAGCGAAGAAATGCTTAAAATGATAGCTGACGGAAAATCAGTTCTGTACAGCGGAGCGGAAAAAGCGCTTCAAGAGCTTAAAAGTTCAGGACACGCCTTGATATTCCTCAGCAATTGTATGCATGATTATATGGAAGCTCACCGAAAGGTTCACTGTCTTGACAGGTTTTACAGCGGCTATTACTGCACCGAGGATTTCGGATTCATATCAAAGCCGGAAATCTTCACTCATATTCAGCAAAAGTACGACGGCGAATTTATTATCGTAGGCGACAGATTTCTTGATCTCGAGACAGCTAAAAAATTCTCTCTCAAATCCATTGGCTGCAATTACGGCTACGGAGAAAAGGGAGAGCTTGATAGCGCCGATATAACAGTTGAAAGTATTACGGAAATACCGAACGCGGTAGAATCAATCTTAAAAAAAGACTCCCGGACTAAATAAATCCGGGAGTTATCTTTTTTTCAGTATTATATTAATGACAATGTTCGCATTCGCCGATTTCGCCTACGATAGGCACAGGATCCACGCCCTGTCTTGAATAATAATCTGAAAGAGCCGATTTTATTGCCTGTTCCGCCAACACCGAGCAATGCAGCTTGACTGCCGGAAGACCGTCCAGCGCCTCCACTACGGCCTTGTTTGTAAGCTTGAGAGCGTCGTCAATCGGCTTGCCCTTTATAAGCTCTGTAGCCATAGAAGACGTAGCGACAGCGGCGCCGCAGCCGAAGGTTTTGAACTTGACGTCTGAAATTACGCCGTTATCAACCTTTATATACATTTTCATAATATCGCCGCATTTAGCGTTTCCTACTTCGCCGACTCCGTCGGCATTTTCGATTTCTCCGACGTTTCTCGGATTTGAGAAATGATCCAGAACCTTTTCACTGTATAGCATTTTAAAATTCCTCCTTAAAATCAAAACCTGACGAATGTAATATTCCGTTCGAAAATACGGAATATATACGTATTACAATATATAACGTTAAACTGTTTCTTCCCCGCATATTCTTTCCCAGAGCGGCGACATTTCACGAAGACGTTTTACAACCTTCGGAACGACCTCCAGAATATAGTCAACATCCTCGTACGTAGTTTCTTCATTAATAGAAAGCCTGAGAGATCCATGAGCCACCTCGTGCTTTAATCCCAGTGAAAGCAGAACATGGGACGGATCCAGCGAACCTGAGGTACACGCCGATCCCGAAGAAGCGCAGATTCCGTTCATATCCAGCATAAGCAGCAGGCTTTCGCCTTCTATTCCCTCTATTGAAACGTTGACGGTTCCGGGAAGTCTTTTCACACGATCGCCGTTAAGACGAGTCCTCGGAAGCTTTAAAAGTCCGTCAATCAGTCTGTCGCGCAGCCTTGACGTTTTTTCCGCTCTTTCCTCTATATCCGTATTGGCAAGCTCCATTGCTTTTGCAAGTCCCATTATTGCCGGTATATTTTCCGTTCCCGCGCGCCTGTTTCTCTCCTGAGCGCCTCCGAATATAAGATTAGTCATAGGTATGCCCTTTCTTACATAAAGCGCTCCTATTCCCTTCTGCGCATGTATCTTATGTCCGGAAATGGAGAGCATATCAATTCCCTGAGCATGAACGTCTATTTTAACGTGTCCCACAGCCTGAACTGCGTCAGTATGGAAAATAACGTTCTTTTCACGGCAGATTGCGGCGATCTCCTCAATAGGCTGTATCGTTCCTATCTCATTATTGGCGTACATAATAGTCACAAGCGCCGTATCCTCGCGGATTGCGTTTCTTACGTCCTCCGTTTTAACAATACCGTTTTCGTAAACCGGTAAGTAAGTCACCTCAAACCCCAGCTTTTCAAGCGCCTGACAGGTATGAAGTACCGCATGGTGCTCGAAAACGGAAGTTACTATATGTTTTTGACCCTTTGCCGCAAGTCTCTCGCAGACAGACCTTATCGCCCAGTTATCAGATTCTGAACCGCAGCTTGTAAAATATATTTCCGACGGCTGCGCTCCGATTGAAGCGGCAATTGATTCTCTTGCGGTTTCAAGAGCCTTTTTTGCATTTCTGCCAAGAGCGTATATGCTTGAAGCGTTTCCGTATTCCTCTGTAAAGTACGGCAGCATAGCTTCAAGAACAGGCTCGGATACTTTTGTCGTAGCGGCGTTATCCGCATAAATAAATCTTTTTTCCATATGCAAGTCCCCTGCTTTATATATTTATGAATGTATATCCCGCTGTTCAACAGCAAGACGATCGCATCTCTCGTTTTCGGGATGTCCGGCATGTCCCTTTACCCAAACAAATTCTACCTTGTGCTTTTCCAGCAGCGGCAAGAGCTTTTCCCAAAGGTCGACGTTCAGCGCGGGCTTTTTATCAGATTTTATCCATCCCCTTTTTTTCCAGCCGTAAACCCAGCCTTTGGTTACGCTGTCTACAACATATCTGCTGTCGGTTGTAAGAGTAACCTCGCACGGATATTTTAAAGCCTCCAAACCGCGTATAACGCCGGTAAGCTCCATTCGGTTATTTGTCGTTTCCCGTTCCCCGCCGGAAAGCTCCTTTATATGCTCTCCGCAGCGAAGAACGACGCCGTATCCGCCTGGTCCCGGATTTCCGCTGCAAGCCCCGTCTGTAAAAATCTCAACCTTTTTTATGTCGTTCACCTGCCGAATTTTAATTTACGAATATTATTATAACTCATTTTTTTCATTTTAGCAAATTTGTTAGCTCATGATAACAAAATATTTTCAAAAAAATCTGCGGCATTTAAGCCGCAGACATATCAATATAAAATTATCTTTCGATTATCTGACTTCTGTCCGGACCAACGCCGATCATCGCGATCCTGCACTCGCAAAGCCGTTCCAGACGTTCAATATATCTGCGGCAGGTTTCCGGTAGTTCTTCAAAGCTGCGGCAGCCGGTGATATCCTCATCAAATCCCTCGGCTTCCTCATAGATCGGTTCACATCCGCTTAATTCTTCAAGAGTCGGCGGAAAATCGCTTATAACGTTTCCGTCCGGCTTTTTGTAGCCCACGCAGATTTTAAGAGTCCCCAAACCGCAGAGAGTGTCGAGCTTATTTATAGCGAGACCGTCAAGACCGTTTACTCTAACCGAATGCTTTACTATAACAGCGTCAAACCAGCCTGTTCTTCTGGGACGTCCCGTAGTTGTGCCGAACTCTCCTCCGACATTTCTGATTTTATCTCCGGTTTCATCGTCAAGCTCCGTAGGGAACGGTCCTTTTCCGACTCTTGTTGTATACGCCTTAGCAACGCCGATGATATTTGAAATCATTCTCGGTCCCACTCCTGTGCCCACGCATACTCCGGCCGATAGAGGGTGGGAGGACGTTACGTAAGGATATGTTCCGAAATCTATATCCAGCAGAGTCGCCTGCGCTCCTTCAAACATTATAGTTTTACCGGCCTTATCGGCTTCATAGGTTAAAACAGATACGTCGCCGACATACGAGGCAAGCATTCTGCCGTATTCATTATATTCTTTTATTACAGCTTCGATATCCAGCGCTTCTCCGCCGTAAACATCTGTTATAATCTTATTTTTAAGCCTGCCCGTCGCTCTTGCCTTTTCAGCAAACACCTCGGGGTGAACCAAATCGTATACCCTTATGCCGCAGCGTTCATATTTATCCATATACGCCGGACCTATGCCGCGCTTTGTAGTGCCTATATCGGAATTTCCTCTGAAATCCTCTGAAAGACCGTCGAGAACAATATGCCACGGCATTACGACATGAGCTCTCGGATCTATTTTAAGGTTGCCTGTAGAAATTCCCCTCTCATGAAGAGAATTAAGCTCTCCGGTAAAATCCTTAGGATCCATGACTACTCCGGCGCCTATAAGACAAAGCTTGTCCGGGTAGAGAATACCGGACGGAATCAGATGAAGCTTATAAGTTTCACCGTTGTTTACGACGGTATGTCCGGCGTTGTTACCGCCCTGTGAACGAACTACGACATCGGCGCGAGAAGCAAGAATATCTATGATTTTACCCTTTCCCTCGTCGCCCCATTGAGTTCCGACAACAATATTAGCAGGCATTGATTTTCCCCTTTTCAATAAGTTTAGGTATGCCCGACAGCATACATTATGTATTATATCAGAAAAAAAGCTTTTTTTCAAGAGAAAACGACTTATTTTTAAGAATTATATAAAAATCCGCAGATATTAAAAACTGCGGACTAAATCAGTATATCATATTAACGTTCTTGCAATTTCAATAGCATCATACAAATCAACAGCATCGTTTCCTGTAAAATCGGCGAATTGCTTATCAGTTTCTGTAAAAGTTCTTATTTTCATGATATATTTGACAACTTCTATTGCGTCATAGAGGTCGATTAAATCGTTTTTTGAAATATCCCCCTGAACAAACAGTTTAAAATTATACCCGTATTTTTCCGCGTAAGCCTGAGCGGTTGAATTTTCATAACCATAGATTGTACCGTTGAAACAATTAAAAACTTCTCCGGTTTCTTCGTCAAATATCAAATTATTGAAAATCGTATCCGCTGAATCATATATTTCACATTCCGGATTTTTGATTAAAACTGTTTCCAGAACACTGCAATTCTTAAACGCACAATTATCAATTGACGCAACACTGCTTGGAATAGTTATATTGGTAAGACCGAAGCAGTTCCAGAATGCGCCGTTGCCGATTGAAACAACCGTTTCAGGAATTTTTATATCCATCAGTCTTTCACATTGATGAAATGTATAATGTCCTATTGATGTTATACCGTCGGAAAGCGTTATTTCCGCCAAATTATCGCATGTATGGAACGAACTGTCTCCAATATACTTAACACTATCCGGAATTTCTATTTCAGTAAGACCTTCACAGCTTAAAAAAGCTCCGTCGCAAATTTCCGTCACACTATTGGGTATTTCTATTTCAGTCAATTTATAGCATTTATAAAACGCTTCTTCTCCGATTTTTTTAACGTTAGAAGGTATATTTATATTTTCAAGATTCGTACAAAACCAGAATGCATAATTTCCAATACTTGTTATGCCGGCCGGCAATGTTATATCGGTCAATTCAGTATATTTATAAAACGCATTATTTCCGATTGATTTAACGGGAACGCCGTTAATTTCCGCAGGAACATTGATTACAGTCGCAGAGTGATCGCAATCAGTTATTTCTATACAATCATTGACGCCGTCATAATCGGAGTCCAGAATTATATAAGTAAAATTTTCAAAGGTATCGGTTTGATCAGAACCGAGCAAAGCAAACTTTCTTTCATATTTTTCCGCATAAGCCTGCGCGGTTGAATTTTGAATTCCATATATTGTGCCATTAAAAGAAAAATAACTTTCCGATTTATTATTATGGGTTATTGTGATTTCATTATCAAATATCTCACATTCCGGATTTTTGATTTTTATTTTTTCAAGAAGCGTACAAAGACAAAACGCTCCTTCTCCGATTGACGCGACGCTTTCGGGAATTGTTATTTCCTTCAAACTTCTACAGCCATAAAATGCATATTTATCGATCTTAACAACGCTGTCGGGAATTATCACGTTTTTCAAATTATTACAGCCGCCGAATGCGTATTGCTGAATTTCCGTAACGGGAACGCCGTCGATTTCCGCGGGAATCTCAACTTCTGTCACAGACTCATCGCAATTTGCTATTGTCAGATAGTCGTAAACGCCGTCTCCGTCAGAATCATAAGTATTATAAGTCAGACTTCCATATGTACCGTAAGCTACGGCAGTCAAAGGAATAACTGAAAACATACCTGCTAAAAATATTATTGCCGTAATCCTACTTATTATTTTATGTCTTATTTTCATAGAATAAACTCCCTTCCAGATAAAATATAGTTTACCACTAAAAGATAATATTGTCAATAGATTAATAAATGCACCAAACGTTTTAACGCCTTACTGAATTGAATTCAAAAAGAACCCGTCTTAAAAGACAGGTTCCTATAATTCATTTCATCTTAATTTGCAAATACTCTTGATAAATCATGCGGTTTGATGTTATAATATTAGCAATCGGTTTTATTCAAGCTTTTTTCTTATTATACCGCAGACAAATCCTGCCGGTATGCAAAGAAAGAACCATAAAACAGTAAAGGGCAGACAAATCTGCCCGAGTATATTAAAAGGCATATCGGAATAGTTCCAGACATTCCAGCCAAGAATTATATTGACTATCACCCCGACCGTAAATTCCACAGAAGTTATTATAAGAGAACCAAGTATGCACTTCTGCCAAAAGGGAACGCTTCTGAGACCGGTAAACATCTCATAAAGGATCGTCAGGATAATTCCGCCTGTAAGCGTCATTGTCCAGTGAGTAAATCCTCTGGCAGATATTTCCATAAGGCTGTATATAAAACATCCTGTTAAAAATACAAAAGCTCTTGTTCCGATTGTTTTCAAAATCCCGCCTCCTTTATATTATTTACAGATTTATTATGATTTTTCCGCAGAAAATTATACGCTTTAAAGGACGGCGCAGCTTCAAAATATTTTACCGTTATATAACTAAATAACGGTCCCAAGAAAACGCCGCTGAATTTTTCGCGGCAGAATGGAGATTATTATGAGAAAAAGCGGAATTCTTATGCACATTTCAAGCCTTCCCTCAGAATACGGTATTGGAAAAATGGGAAGTTCGGCTTATGATTTTGTTGATTTTCTTGTTCAGTCAGGAGTAAAATGCTGGCAGATACTGCCGCTTTCGCCTACAAGTTACGGAGATTCTCCTTATCAATCCTTTTCCGTATACGCCGGAAATCCCTATTTTATCGACTTTGACGCCTTAAAACAGGAAGGACTTCTGAAAAAATCGGATTATCAAAATATAAAATGGCAGGATAACCCTAATCAGGTCAATTACAGCCGGATTTACGAAAATTGCTATAAAGTACTTAAAATCGCATATAAAACATACCGCAGAGACATATCGAAGAAATACGGAAGCTTTGTTGAAAAAAACAAAGACTGGCTTGAGGATTATGCGCTGTTTATGGCTCTTAAATTCAAAAACGACGGAAAGCCTTGGTATGAATGGGACGAAAAGCTCGCATTCCGCGAACCTGCCGCAATAGAAAAGGCAAAGCAGGAACTAAAAAAGGATATAGAATTTTTCAAGTTCATACAGTATAAATTTTATAGACAATGGAGTAATCTGAAAAAATACGCTAACGATAAGGGTGTAGAAATAATCGGAGATATGCCTATTTATGTTTCCTACGACAGCGTCGAGGCATGGACTTATCCTGAGCTTTTCCTTTTCGACAGCAAGAAAAGACCTGTCGACGTCGCCGGATGTCCTCCCGACGAATACGCCTTAACCGGTCAGCTTTGGGGAAATCCTCTTTATGACTGGGAATATCACAGGAAAACAGAATATGAATGGTGGACAAAACGTCTGAAATTTTCCTCAGAAATATATGATATAGTAAGAATAGACCATTTCAGAGGCTTTGAAAGCTATTATGCTATCCCATACGGCAATGAAACCGCCGAAAAAGGCGAATGGCGCATGGGACCGGGCGTTGAGCTTTTCAAAACTGTTCAGGAAAAGCTCGGAAATCTAAGCATTATAGCAGAGGATCTCGGCTTTATTACCGACGATGTCCGTCGGATGCTAAACGAATTGGGTTATCCGGGTATGAAGGTAATGCAGTTTGCATTCGGAGAAGACAGCAAAAACGAACACCTTCCCCATAATTTTGAAACCTCTAACTGCATAGCGTATACCGGTACGCACGACAACGAAACTCTTAAGGGATGGGTAGGTTCGTCGGCCTCCGGCGCTCTGAAATACGCGATGACTTATTTCAATATAAAAAAGAAAAAGGATATTCCAAAGGGAATGATAAAAGCCGCATGGTCAAGCGTCGCGCGGATTGCCGTGGCTCAGATACAGGATTTCCTTGAAAGCGATCCGACGTCAAGAATGAATACGCCCTCTACTCTCGGAGGAAACTGGCAGTTCCGCACCAAGGAAGAGGATTTCAGCGAAAAGCTTTCCAAAAAAATACTTAAGCTGAATAAAATATATAACAGATAATAAAATTCTATATTGCTTTTCACCTATAAAAAGCGGCATAGTAATTCCGTATATTCAGCGTCAGCCAAAATTTTATATCAGGAGAGAATTTATGGAACAATTCAGAGAAACACTAAAAATTGCTTTAAAAAATTGCAGTAATCCTCAGGAAATTCATAACGCAATAGGAAATACGATCATGAGCTTTATTTCGGAAAACTGGGAAAAATCAAAGTATTCCCACTATCACAGCCGACGCGCATGTTATTTTTCTATGGAATTTCTTGTTGGACGCGCAATTTTTAATAACCTGCTCTGTCTCGGACTTTACGAGGATACCGAAGCCGTTCTGAACGAAATGGGCCGGAGTTTGTCCGAGCTTGAAGAAATCGAGGACGCGGCTCTTGGAAACGGCGGTCTGGGAAGACTTGCCGCATGCTTTCTTGACAGCGCCGCTTCAATGAATCTTCCCCTTGACGGCTACGGAATCAGATATAAATACGGTCTGTTTAAACAGGGAATCGAAAACGGTTTTCAGACTGAAAAAGCCGACGATTGGACAAGATACGGCGATCCATGGTCTGTAAGGCGGGAAGATGAAGCCGTCGAGGTAAAATATAAGGATCAAACCGTTAAAGCCGTACCCTACGACATGCCTATAATAGGATACGATACAGAGCATATCAGCTCCCTCCGTCTTTGGCAGTCTGAAGCTTTAAACGAATTTGATTTCGCACTTTTTAATCAGCAGAAATATATGGAGGCAAGCGCTGACAAAATATCTGCGGAAAATATCTCTAAATGCCTTTATCCTAACGACGATACAAGAGAGGGCAAGCTGCTTAGACTTAAACAGCAGTATTTCTTTTGCAGCGCCTCGCTCCAGGACATAGCGAAAAAACACTGCGAACGTTTCGGAACGCTGGAAAATATAGCCGACAGCATAACCGTTCAGCTAAACGATACTCATCCTGTTATATCCATACCGGAGCTTATCAGAATACTGACCGCCGAAGGAATGTCCTTCGAAAAAGCATTCGCGGTAACGCGCAAGGTCTTTAATTACACAAACCACACCGTTATGCCGGAGGCTCTTGAAAAATGGGACTGCTCGCTGGTAGAAGAGCTGCTCCCTGAAATCTATTCGATAATACTTCAGATCCACGAGCGTCTTATCTCTGAAATGTATTCCAAGAAAATGACTCCGGAAAATATTGAAAAAATAAAAATTATCAGAAACGGACAGGTAAACATGGCCGATATGGCGGTTTACTGCTCGTCTTATATCAACGGCGTAGCCGAAATCCACACGGAAATTCTGAAGGATTCCGTCCTTGCGGACTGGTATAAGCTTTACCCCGAACGATTTCAGAATAAAACTAACGGTATAACCCAGAGACGCTGGCTGGCTCTCTGTAACAGAGAGCTGGCGGATATGGCGACGGATTTAACCGGCGGAAAGGAATGGCTGACGAATCTCGACAAACTGAAATCTCTTGAACAATACGCTGATGACGACGGAATAATCGAAAGATTTCTTAATATAAAAAAGAATAACAAAAGAGCTTTGGCTGAATATATTAAAAACAAGGAAGGGATTGAGATTAATCCTGATTCAGTTTTTGATATTCAGATAAAAAGACTGCATGAGTATAAGCGTCAGCTTCTGAACGCATTTTCAATACTTTATATCTATTTCGGCATTAAATCCGGAGAAATAATAAACATGAATCCGGTTACGTTTATTTTCGGAGCGAAATCAGCTCCCGGATACCGGAGAGCAAAGGGCATTATAAAATATATCAACGAAATTGCAAGACTTATCGAAAACGACGACGAGGTCAACAGATATATAAAGGTTGTGTTCGTATCGAATTATAACGTTTCCTATGCGGAAAAGCTTATACCGGCCGCAGATATTTCCGAGCAGATATCCACTGCCGGAACAGAAGCGTCCGGAACGGGAAATATGAAGCTTATGCTTAACGGAGCAGTTACGCTCGGAACCTACGACGGCGCCAATATTGAAATAGTAAAAGAGGCCGGAGAAGAAAACAATTATATTTTCGGCGCAAGAGTAGAAGAGCTTAAAGAAATTATACCCGGATATAACAGCAGGAAGCTTTTGTCAGAAAATGAAAAAATCAGAAGGATTATAAATACTTTAATCGACGGAACCGTTTCAGACGGAGGCTCAGGAATGTTCAGAGAGCTTTATTATTCGCTGACAGACGGCGCGTCATGGCATACTCCAGATAATTACTATCTTCTCGGAGATTTGGAAGACTATGTTGAAACAAAGCTTAAATGCATCGGAGATTTTGAGGATAAACGGCTGATCGGCAAAAAAATGTGGCTGAATATGTGCAATGCGGGAAAATTCAGTTCTGACAGAACTGTCAGCGATTATGCCGAAAACATCTGGCATATCGGTAAGATTGATATATAAATTTAAGACCGCACTCTAAAATTTTGCAGCCATAAAGATTAAAATCCACAGAGAAATAACAATCTCTGTGGACTTTTTTCGTATTAAACAGCCTAATAAATTTCCATTTATCAATCGTTGCATACAAGCTTATGTCGCAGAAAAATCTTCGCCTGTAGGATGCCGGTTATGTTTGTTTTCAGAGTACCTTTATAATACTTCTTTATCTCAACACTACTGAAAGCCGCGGCTATTCTATACTTTTTTATTGAATCCATTTTTCATTAAATTCAGAAATATATTTATACTATACCAACGTTAATTTTTTAACCATGCGCAAAATCGACTTTTTTTTCGAAAGACTGCAAAAACCTCTTGACAGAGGCAAAAAAAAATAGTATCATATTAAAAAAGCAAATATTAAACATTGAAAGTCAGCTTTAGTTCTCTGTGAATTTGGCTGCTTTCTTCGTATATTTAGGAGGATTTTATGCTTAGTGAGAGTAAATTTGAAAAAGAGGGGCTGACGTTTGACGACGTCCTGCTTATCCCCGGCAAATCGGACGTAACTCCGAACATGATAAACCTCGGAACACGTCTTGCCGGCGGCATAACGCTTAAAACGCCTATCATGACAGCAGCCATGGATACCGTAACAGAAGCTAAAATGGCAATAGCGATCGCAAGAGAAGGCGGAATAGGAATAATACATAAAAACATGACTATTGATAAGCAGGCGGACGAAGTCGATAAGGTAAAGCGTTCGGAAAACGGCGTAATTGTCAATCCATTTTCTCTCACTGCCGACAGATATGTATACGACGCCGACGAGCTTATGGGCAAATATAAGATTTCAGGCGTACCTATCGTTGATTCAACAGGCAAGCTTGTCGGTATTATCACAAACCGAGACATGCGCTTTATTTCCGATTATGATACTAAAATCGGAGACGTTATGACAAAGGACAACCTTATAACGGCTCCGATAGGCACCACTCTTGAGCAGGCGCAGGAAATTCTCCGAACACATAAAATAGAAAAGCTGCCTTTGGTTGACGAAAACGGCTATCTCAAAGGACTTATTACAATAAAGGATATAGAAAAAGCGATTCAGTATCCTAACTCTGCAAGGGATAAGAGCGGAAGGCTCCTCTGCGGCGCCGCTATCGGAGTAACGGCGGACGTGCTTGAAAGAGCTGGAGCTCTTATCGACGCACAAGCCGACGTACTTGTACTTGATTCCGCGCACGGTCATTCCAAAAACATTTTAAAATGTCTTAAAATGATAAAGGAGGCTTATCCGGATACTCCGGTTATTGCCGGAAATATTGCGACGGCAGAGGCTGCCGAGGATCTTATTGCGGCAGGAGCCGACTGCCTCAAGGTTGGAATAGGCCCGGGATCAATCTGTACGACGCGCGTTGTCGCAGGTATCGGCGTTCCTCAGATCACAGCAGTTTACGACGTTGCAAGAGTAGCTCAGAAATATAACGTACCCGTTATCGCAGACGGAGGTATTAAATATTCCGGCGACATCGTCAAGGCTCTTGCGGCAGGCGCAAACGTGGTAATGCTCGGCTCGCTTCTTGCCGGATGCGAAGAGGCCCCCGGAGAAACTGAAATTTTCCAGGGACGTTCGTTCAAGGTTTACAGAGGTATGGGAAGTCTGGGCGCAATGGCGTGCGGCTCCAAGGACAGATATTTCCAGGAGGGAGCTAAAAAATTAGTTCCGGAGGGCGTTGAGGGAAGAGTTCCTTTCAAAGGCCCCGTTGCCGACACTATTTTCCAGCTTGTCGGCGGAATCAGATCCGGTATGGGCTACTGCGGCTGCAAGGATATCCCTACGCTTCACGAGCATTCCAAATTTGTCAGAATTACCGGAGCCGGTTTAAAGGAAAGCCATCCTCATGATATTTATATCACAAAGGAAGCTCCTAACTATTCGGCACAAATTTAATATAACCACAAAAGACGCTTCATACGAGGCGTCTTTTTCGTTTCAGGAAAGCTCCAGTATATCGGTGCCCGGATAATAGTGCTCTAAAATTTCCTTATAATCCTTTCCCTTTTCCGCCATGGAATTCGCACCGTACTGACTCATTCCTACCGCATGACCATAACCCTTGGTTGTTATCTTGAATTCTTTATCATAACTTATCTCAAAGGCGGCGGAGCGCAGAGAAAGAGCCGCGCGAATTTCCTGCCCCGTTACGGTTTTATCTCCGACTTTTATTTTCAATACGGTCTTTGAATCGCTTAATTCAGCCTCGGAGAACCACTTCTCCGGCTCATCACCAAGCTTTATTCCTTCAAAGGCGTTTTCAAGCCGCCGGCGCATTTCGTCCTCGGTAAACTCATATTCTTCAAGATACTTAGGAGCGGAAACATCGTCCTCGCTGTCTACAGGAACAAGATAATCCACTCCGCTGCCCCAGACGTTCTCAGCGCTTTCTGTTTTTCCCGCCGACATGGAATGAAAAGCGGCGATTATCGGCTCGTCCTTATATACTATAATCTCGTTTTCAACCTCGCTTACTGCTTCGCGTACCTTTTTTATATACTGCTCGTAATTATCGCCGTAATACTGCTTTACTTGATTTTCTGTAAAATATGCCTGATATTTAGCGCTGTCGTTGGAAAAATAGGCTCCTCCAAGCTCCGGATCCGGCGACGTTTCAGCTTTTTCCTTCTGACGTTCAGCATATGTATGAGCGGCTACCGCCTGAGCCTTCAGCGCTTCCTTTTCAAAGGTTGCGGGCATCTCGGCACAAACTGCGCCTACAATATAATCAAAAGCGGATATATCCTCGATCTTTCCTGTGGTAATATCAAGCACCTTATAGCTTTCTGATGATTCTTTTTTAGTTTTCGCGCTTTCCGGCTCCGTACTCTTTTCTGATACGACGGAAGCGTTTACCTGCTTTTCGTCAGGCTGACGATGTCTGGAGCTTATTTCAGAAGCAAATAACGGAGCGGCAGGCACCGTAACGAGCAATGCGGCAAAAATAAGAGCCGCAGAGATATAAGATTTCATAAAATCCTCCTTTTCTTTACTCTTTCTGATTTTTTACTTTTGATTCATAAAGTTGACAATCCGCCTCAAATATAGTATAATAAATTTTAAGTATAACAGAATGGGAGTGATACATGTGAATAGTTTCAATGAAAATTCAAGTATTAAAAAATTATGCAGCGACTTGTCCGAACATTCCAGCATTAACCCTAAACTTTACGACAAATTTTTCGTAAAAAGAGGGCTGAGAAATTCAGACGGCACCGGGGTAGTTGCGGGAATAACAAATATCTGCAACGTACACGGATATGTGGTGAACGAGGGAGACCGCGAACCGATCGACGGTGAGCTTATTTACCGCGGCTACAGTATAAAGGAGCTTGTGGAAAACGTTACAAACGACGACAGATTCGGCTTTGAAGAAATTACATATCTCCTTCTGACCGGAAAGCTGCCTAACAAAAAATCTCTTGCCGCCTTTTCAGATTACCTTGCTGAAAGAAGAGAACTCCCATCAGGATTCGTTGTCGACATGATTTTAAAGGCGCCTTCAAAGAATATAATGAATAAGCTGGGCAGAAGCGTCCTTGCATTATATTCATATGACGAAGAGTGTGAAAATCATTCCATTGAAAATGAAATGAGAATAGCCTTAGAGCTTGTCGCTAAGCTTCCGGTTATTATGACAAACGCATATCAGACTAAAAAAAGCTATTATGAGCATAAAAGTATGATAATGCATCCGATAAGAAAAGATGAAAGAATGGCGGAAACTATTCTTTCTCTTATGAGATTTGACAGAAAATATACCAAAGAAGAGGCTCAGCTTTTAGACACAATGCTCATGCTCCATGCTGAACACGGCGGCGGAAATAACTCTACGTTTACCTGCCGAGTTCTGACATCATCCGGAACAGACGCATACTCGGCGTATTCAGCCGCAATAGGCTCTCTAAAGGGACACCGTCACGGCGGAGCTAACATAAAGGTTATGCAGATGCTTGACGATTTCAAAGAAAACGTCAGAAACTGGGAAGACGAGGGAGAGGTTGCGGATCATATGATAAAGATCCTCAACAAGGAAGCCAACGACAGGTCCGGACTTATTTACGGCATGGGTCACGCCGTCTATACCCTGTCGGATCCAAGAGCTGTAATACTGAAAAAGAAAGCCTTCGAGCTTGCCGAGGGAAAAGAAATAGAAGCGGATTTCAGGCTGCTTAATACAATCGAAAGACTTACTCCGGAAATATTCAAAGAAGTCAAGGGAAGCGATAAGGTAGTGTGCGCAAACGTTGATATGTATTCGGGGCTCGTTTACAAAATGCTCGGTATTCCTTCGGATCTCTATACGCCGCTTTTCGCCGTGTCAAGAATTGTCGGCTGGGCGGCTCACAGAATGGAAGAAATACTTACCGGCTCGAGAATAATCCGTCCGGCATACAAGGCTATTGCAAAACCGAGAAAATATATCCCGCTCAGCGAAAGAGATTAAATAATCAGTCAACGGAGGAAAAAACGGCAATGAAAAAATATCTGGGTATTTTTACGCTTTTTTTTCTCCTGCTTACCGGCTGCAGTTTTTCAACAGGCATAGATACGCTTATCGCTCCTCCTAAGCTGAGCCGCGAACAGGAATATATTTATAACGCGCTTAAAAATTATACAGGAGCCAACATAAGCCTTAAATACCCGAAATCAGGCGATTATCTTTCAGCATTCATCATCGCCGATATTGACGGAGACGATGACGAGGAGGCCATTGTTTTTTATGAAAAAAACACAGTTTCCACAGAGGATAATTCGCTCCGAATGAATATACTCGACTGCGTCGGAACACAGTGGCAGTCCGTTTACGATCACGCGGCGGACGGCAACGAGGTAGAAAAGGTCGTTATCACGCCCTTAGGGGACAATAAAAGAATCAATATAATAGTAGGCTACAGTCTCATAAATCAAAGCGAAAAGGTAGTAAGCATATACCATTATGAAAACGGCGCTCTCAATACAACATTTGAAAATAATTACTATTCCTTGTTTGACGCCGCAGACTTAAACGGCGACGATACAAAAGAGCTTTTTATCGCCCTTAACCAAAGCACCTCAAGAGACGCTTCCGCTGAAATATATCATCTGAATGAAAACGGCGAATACTCCCGTTCCTCAGTAGGCCTTGAGGAAGGATATACAGATTATCAGCAAGCGACGTACGGTATTTTAGAGGACGGCTCCACCGGAATATATCTTGACGCAGTTGCGGGAAACGGAAAAATCGTTACAACGGTTTTTTCCGTTGATGAAAATAATGTTTTAAACAGAATTTTTACTCCTGACAGCCAAACAGAAGAAACTGCAAGACCATCCGCCTATATCTGCACGGATATAGACGGCGACGGACGCGTTGAAATACCCGTTCCGCAGCTTTTTCCCGGCTACAGCGAAAACGACAGTATTCCGCTTAGCTTAACTAAATGGTATGAGCTAAAAGATAAAAAGCTTTCGGTAAAAATGTGCGGCTACCAAAGCATAACAAACGGCTATTCATTTATATTTCCGGACGGCTGGCTGGGAAATGTGACCGCTTACGCCGATTCTTCAATGAGCCGTATCGTTTTCACCAGATTTACAGGAAAAGCGCACGAAGATGAAAAACGCCTTTTCAGTCTGCAAACAATTTCCAATAATGATTCTGAAAAAATCAACAGGCTTCTGAATCAAGGCTACGAGCTGCTTCATTCCAGAGGCGATAAACTGTTTTTGATAGATATAAATGAGGACGACGAGCTGACGCAGCCTTCTGCGGAGCTTATGTTCCGATTCAATTTCAAGGACTAAGGCAATAATATCAAAGCCGCCGTTTAAACTCTTCGCGGCTTTGAAACAAAGGATGGAGAAAAAAGACCATGAAACGTATATTGGTATGCGAGGACGAGGACGCAATCCGTGATTTTGTTGTAATTAACCTTAAACGTGCAGGATATGACGTTTACGATGTAAACTGCGGAGAGGAGGCTTTAAGAGTTTTCGATGAAGAAAACGGAAACTTTGACATTGTTCTCCTCGATATAATGATGCCGGGAATCGACGGCTTTACAGTCTGCAAAAAGCTCCGTGAAAAAAGCTCCACTCCCGGAATAATCATGCTGACTGCAAAGGCTCAGGAAATGGACAAGGTAAACGGACTGATGATAGGCGCGGACGATTATATTACAAAGCCGTTTTCCCCTTCAGAGCTTACCGCAAGGGTAGACGCAATTTACCGTAGGGTGTGCATGAGCTTTATAAAGGACGATAAATCCATGCGGCTTGAATCCGGTCCTTTTGTTTTGGATATAAACAGCAGAACGGTCACAAAAAACGGCGTTTCTATAGATCTTACCCAGGTAGAATATCAGATTCTGGAATATTTCATGAATAATAAAAATACCGCTCTTGACCGTTCAAGCATACTAAATCACATATGGGGCGAAAGCTATTACGGCGACGATAAAATCGTCGATGTAAACATAAGAAGAATACGCCTTAAAATAGAGGACGAGCCTTCTAATCCCCAATATATCATGACTATATGGGGTTACGGCTATAAATGGAACGAGAAGTAACGAAACGGAGTTTTAAGTGGCAAAAAAAAGCATAACAAAACGCTGGCTTATAAACAATCTGGGCGTTGTGCTTATGATACTTCTTATCATAGAAATGGTTTTTATTTATGTAGTCCAGAATTATTATTACAGCTCCGCTAAGCAGTATCTTGTATCAAAGCTAAACGCAGTTACAAGCATACTTTCGCTTTACGCCGACGATACCAGCGTTAATTTTTCCTCAGAGGTCAGGAATATGCTCGAAAATTTCTCCGAAAAGGATAAAATGGAGCTTATGGCTATAAACTCTAAGGGACACATTGCTCTTACATCATCCGGCTTTTCTCCGGATTCCGATACGGTAATGAACGATTATGAAGACGCAATTAAAAGCGATAATAATTACGGCTATTATATAGGAAAGCAGGACGGCGATGAAAAAATAATGGCTGCCGCTTATTCTATTGCTTCTATGAACACTGAATACAGCGCCGTAAGAGTCGTTATATCGCTTTCAGAAATAGACAATGCAATTACAGGCTTTATTATAGTTATGACGGCCGTCTGCATAGCAATACTGCTGCTGATGGCCTTAACCGGATTTTATTTTATAAATTCCATAGTCAAGCCTGTTCAGCAGATAAGCGCAACGGCCGCCAAATTCGCCAAGGGAGATTTTTCCCTCCGGATAAAAAATGACAGCGGCGACGAAATCGGAGATCTATGCACTGCCATAAATCATATGGCAGACGAGCTTTCAAGCGCGGATACTATGAAAAACGAGTTTATATCGTCGGTTTCTCACGAACTCAGAACTCCCCTTACAGCTATTAAGGGCTGGGCAGAAACCATAAATAATGAAAGAGATCCTGTAATTACCGGAAAAGGTATAAGAGTTATAACTAACGAAACTGAAAGGCTTTCAAGAATGGTAGAGGAGCTTCTCGATTTTTCAAGAATGCAAAGCGGTCATTTCACATTGCAGCAGGACACTATGGATATACTTGCCGAGCTTGGCGACGCCGTGCTGATATACGCCGAAAAGGCAAGAAGCGAGAACGTGACGATAATTTACGAAGAACCAGAGATGCTTCCTTTTGTCAACGGGGATAAGAACAGGATAAGGCAGGTGTTTATCAATATTATAGACAATGCCATAAAATATTCCAATATAGGCGGTGTTGTTAGAATATTCGCCTCAGAAACGGAAAACGGAGATATATGCGTTATAGTGGAGGATAACGGCTGCGGCATAAAAAAAACCGATCTTCCCAAAATCAAAACCAAATTCTATAAAGCTAACCATACGAAAAAGGGCTCGGGTATCGGTCTTGCGGTCGCCGATGAGATAATAACCATGCACGGCGGAACTCTGACCGTTGACAGTGAGGAAGGAAAAGGAACCAAGGTAACTATAACTATTCCAACGCAGAAAAACGGAGTATAAAACAGTCCCGAACGGGACGGAAAGGTATTTTGCAGTATGAGCGAACAGAAAACGTCGTATAAATCAAAAATCGGCGGACAGGCGCTTATTGAGGGCGTTATGATGAACGGCGTCCATAAGGGCGCGATGGCGTGCCGTCTCCCCAACGGAACGATAGATCTTGAGGTTTGGGATAAAAAGCCTGTTACGGCATGGTACAGAAAAACTCCACTTATTAGAGGTATCTTCAATTTTGTCATATCAATGAAGGAGGGCTATCGCTGTCTTATGAAATCTGCTGAAAAGCAGATGGACGACGAGGAAACTCCGGAGGATGAAAAGTTAAGCGATAAAGCAATGAATATTATTATGACGGTCGCAATGATTCTTGGAATTGTTCTCGCAGTCGGTCTGTTTGTTTTTTTGCCGAAATGGCTGGTAAACTTTTCTGATACGCTTACGGAAAACCGTTATCTCCGCTCATTATCGGAGGGTATAATCAAAATAGTCATATTTATAGCATATCTGGGCTGCACAGCGCTTATGAAGGATTTAAGACGTACATACGAATATCACGGCGCAGAACACAAAACAATAGCCTGCCTTGAGGCTGGTCTTGAGCTGACGGTTGACAACGTAAAAAAGCAGAGACGCTTTCATCCGCGGTGCGGTACAAGCTTTCTTTTTATCACTCTTATAATCAGTATACTTGTTATGTGTCTTGTTCCTTTCACAATAGTCTGGCAGAGAGTAATTGCAAGTATTATTCTTATTCCCGTTATGGTTGGAATATCCTATGAGCTTATAAGAATCGCAGGGCGTTACGACAACATATTAACAAGAATTATTTCCGCTCCCGGTCTTTATATACAGAGACTGACAACAAAGGAGCCAGACGAAAAGCAGATAGAAGTCGCAATAAAGGCGATAAAGCCCTGTATACCGGAAAACCCTGAGGAGGACAGATGGTAACGGCTCCCCAGCTCTATTTTCACATAAAGAATATTTTTGAAAATAACCGTATAGAAAACCCGCAGTTTGAAGCCATGTGCGTCGTCGAGCATATATTCAGAAAAAAGCTTGGCACTCTTCTGCTTGAAAAGCCTTTTGCCGCCGAAGAGCAAATTAAATTTGCGGATAATATCGCTTACAGAAGGATCAGTGGCGAGCCGCTACAGTATCTTCTGGGGGAATGGGAGTTTTTCGGTCTGCCTTTTTATGTCGGCCGCGGAGTTCTTATTCCAAGACAGGATACCGAAACGCTGGTTGAGACAGTCATAGAATCCTCACGGAATTTCATCAAGCCGAAGATAATAGACCTTTGCAGCGGAAGCGGATGTATTGCGTGCTCGGTTTCCGCTTATGTAAAGAACGCCGAGGTATACGCCCTTGAAAAATCAGAGCGCGCTATCGGTTATCTTAACAAAAATATAGAATTAAATAAATCGAAAATTACAGTAATTCAAGCAGACGTTTTAAAGCCCGAAGCCGCTCTCGTATACGGGAATTTCGATATAATAGCATGCAATCCCCCCTATCTTACCGCGAACGATATGAATTTCCTTCAGAAAGAAGTGACATATGAGCCTGCCGAGGCCTTGTTCGGAGGTCTTGACGGTCTGGATTTTTACAGGAAAATAACAGAGCTGTGGCGAAATTTCTTAAATGACGGCGGGATCCTTGCCTATGAGATTGGAATGGGCCAGGAAAACGATGTATCAGATATAATGAAAAAAAATGGATTTACAAATATATTATTTATCAAAGACCTCTCCGGCGTTATCCGGGTGGTAAAAGGTGAAAAAGCAATTTAACGCCGTATTCAAACGGCAGAATGGAGATTCTTGAATGGCAAAATCAGACTTGAAAAAAAAGGTAAAACCTATAATGCTGCCGACATCTCAGGAAGAAAAAAAGAAAGCGCTTGCGGGAGCTATCGCGCAAATAGAAAAGAATTTCGGAAAGGGCGCAATAATAAAGCTCGGCTCTAATCAGACTATGCAAGTAGACGCTATTCCTACCGGATCCATGGGACTTGATCTGGCGCTCGGAATCGGAGGAGTTCCTAAGGGAAGAATAGTCGAGCTATACGGTCCGGAAAGCTCCGGCAAAACCACCGTAGCTCTCCATATAATAGCCGAGGCTCAAAAAAAAGGCGGAGAGGTGGCCTTTGTAGACGTCGAACACGCGCTTGATCCGCAGTATGCGGCAGCTCTTGGAGTCGACGTGGATAATCTGCTCGTATCTCAGCCGGACAGCGGCGAGCAGGCGCTTGAAATCATGGAAGCGCTGGTGCGCTCAGGGGCTGTGGACGTGGTAGTTCTCGACTCAGTTGCAGCTCTCACCACAAAGGCGGAAATAGACGGTAATATGGGCGATTCAAATGTGGGACAGCTTGCAAGGCTTATGTCGCAGGCAATGAGAAAGCTCACACCTCTTCTTTCAAAAACTAACTGCGTGGCTATTTTTATCAATCAGATCCGTGAAAAAATCGGCGTAATGTACGGCAACCCTGAAACCACGCCGGGCGGACGCGCTCTTAAATTTTATGCGTCGGTTATTATAGATGTAAGAAAGGGCGAGGCTATAAAAAACGGCACAGAGCTTATAGGCTCAAGGACCAAAATAAAAATTAAGAAAAATAAGGTCGCTCCTCCTTTTAAGGAATGTGAGTTTGATATAATATTTGGAAAAGGAATTTCCCGAACCGGAGAGGTGCTGGATCTTGCGGTTGAGCTGGACGTTATCAAAAAAAGCGGAGCTTGGTTTAGCTATGACGGTCAGAAACTCGGTCAAGGCCGCGACAACGCTAAAAAGGCGCTTGAGGAAAATCCGGAGCTTATGAAGGTCGTTGAGGAAAAAATCAACGAAAACAAGGACGCGCTTATGGCTGTAACAAAAGCCTCCAAAAAAAGGACTAAGCTTGAGGAAGCGGCTGAAACGGCGGCTTTAGGAGATATCGATGACATTGAAGATATTGGAGATATGAATGAAATTGATCCTGTAATCAGCGCTGAAGACGATTTTGAAGAATTTACGCCGGCGGATGACGAATAATTATGAAAATCACATCTATTGAAAAATATAAGGGCGATACCTTCCGCGTTATTATTGACGGAATCAAAAAAGTTTACCTTCACAGAGAAATTATACAAAAATTCAGTCTGGAGCCTTCATGTGAAATTAAAAGTGAAACGCTTACTGAAATTCTTTACGCATCGGATTTGCGGCGGGCTTCACGCAGAGCAATGTACCTGATAAATGAACGGGATTACTCTTATATTCAGCTTTTTGAAAGGCTTCAGAAGAATTACCCCGACGATATATGCTTTAAGGTTGTAAACCAAATGGCTGAAAAGGGCTACATAAACGACCGCAGATACGCCGACGAAATCGTATACAGCTACATGATATGCAAATGCTACGGCCCCAGAAGGGTAAAGCAGGAGCTTTACAAAAGAGGAGTAAAGGGACAGACTGCCGAAACAGCGCTGGAAAATGCGTCTGAAGGATTATACGAACGTCTTTTATCAGTTATAGAAAAAAAATATGCTGATTACCTCGATGATCCGGACGATAAAAGAGCCGTTGATAAGGTTAAAAACGCGCTTGTAAGAATGGGGTATGATTACAGTGACATTAACAGCGCAATAAATGATTTTTTCGATAAATAATAAAGGAGAAATAATATGTCTATTAAAATCGGACTTGTTTCACTGGGCTGTTCGAAAAATCTTGTGGATTCGGAAAGAATGCTATATAAAATACGTGAGAGAGGCTATGAGCTTGTGACTGAACCGGGGCTATCCGATATAGCCGTTGTGAATACCTGCGGATTTATCCAATCGGCTAAGGAAGAAGCAATCGAAACTATCCTTGAGCTGGGTAAGCTAAAGGAAGAGGGTACAATCAAGAAAATTATAATCACCGGATGTCTTTCAGAAAGATACCGTCAGGAAGCCGCCGAGCTTTTTCCTGAGGCAGACGCTGTCATCGGAATCGGAAATCAGGAGGACATAATCGACGTTATAGATCATGTTCTGGCAAACGAACGTGTAGTAAGCTTTGAAAAAAAAGAAAAGCTGCCGGTTACCGGCGGACGTATAATCTCGACGCTCTCCTTTTTCGCTTATCTTAAAATTGCCGAAGGCTGCGATAACTGCTGCTCCTATTGCGCTATTCCTAAAATCAGGGGACGTTTCAGAAGCGTGCCTATGGAGGACGTTATTAAAGAAGCCGAATGGCTTGCTGAAAACGGCGTCACAGAGCTTATAGTCATCGCTCAGGATACAACCCGCTACGGAGAAGATCTTTACGGAGCTTCAAAGCTTCCGGAGCTTCTCGAAATGCTTTGCGGCATTAACGGCTTTAAATGGATCCGAGTGCTTTACTGTTATCCCGAAAGAATAACCGATAAGCTTCTTGACGTTATCGCAAAGCAGCCTAAAATAGTTAAATATCTGGATATACCCATACAGCATTGCAGCGGCGAGGTTCTTAAAAATATGAACCGCTGCGGCGACCAAGCGCAGCTAAAAGCCCTGATTACTAAAATAAGAGATAAGGTTCCGAAAATTGTTCTGAGAACAACGCTGATTACCGGCTTTCCCGGGGAAACGGAAGAACAGTTTAACGAACTGGCAGAATTTGTAAAAATAATTGAATTCGATAGACTGGGGTGCTTTCCTTATTCTCAGGAGGACGGAACCGTCGCAGGAAAAATGGATAATCAGGTGGACGACGATATAAAGGCGCACCGTGCCGATATAATTATGGAACAGCAGCAGTTAATACACCGCAGAAAAAATGAAGCGTGCATGGGAAAGACCTTTGAGGCGGTTGTCGAGGGCTTTGATAAGTGGGCGGAATGCTATTTCGGCAGAACTGAATCCGACGCTCCCGATATTGACGGCAAAGTATTTTTCGCAGGGACCGACAAGCTTCGAGTCGGACAATATGTTAATATTAGGATTACTGATACACTGGATTACGACTTGATTGGAGAGGTGATTACTGATGAATCTGCCGAATAAGCTTACACTTCTAAGAGCGGTTCTTGTACCGGTTTTTCTGCTCCTGTTATTTTTAAATATAATACCCGTACACTATACTCTGGCTCTTGTTGTATTTGCCGTGGCCTCGATAACCGACGCTCTTGACGGTCATATAGCAAGAAAGAATAACCTGGTTACCAATTTCGGTAAATTTCTTGATCCACTTGCGGACAAGGTTCTGGTAGTTTCGGCTCTTATTGCTTTTATAGAGCTTGATATAATAAGCTCTATACCGGTAATCATTATAGTGGCAAGAGAATTCATGGTATCAGGATTAAGACTTCTTGCGGCCGGCAGCGGAATCGTAGTGGCCGCCGGTTTTTCAGGAAAGCTTAAAACTGCCTTTACTATGATAACAATTATCGCTATACTTATAAACCTTGCAATTTCCAGAGATTACGGCTGGTTCGGTTTTGCATTCGCAGACAGCTTCAAGCAGTGTGCGGATATTATAATACAAATACTGATCTGGGTTTCCGCCGCACTGACGGTTGTATCAGGCTGTATATATCTAAAGGGCTACTGGAACCTTATAGATTCTGATAAGTAAAAAATTTCGTATTGCTATAAAAGGCAGTACGAAATTTTTATTTTTTTGCTAAAATATTGACATTTATGGGAACTTGAATTATAATTTTAATATATTATATTTATGAGGAGGGATTTAATTTGGGAAATAATAATAAGCTCAGCGGTATCGTCGGCTTTATATTTAACACGAGAGGACTAAAAAAACGAGATTTTGGTATAGACTTTATAAAGTCTATTGCCGCACTGTTCGTATTAAGCGTTCATTTTTTTCTTAAAAACGGTTACTATAATATTCCGATGACCGAAAGGAATATTATGATTCCTACCGCATTTAGATGGATATTTTTTACAGGGGTTCCGCTTTTTATTATTTCAACCGGATATTTAAAAAGAAAATCCAAGTTCAACGGTCTGCATTATGTTAAAATAACGCCGATTATAGTAACGACTATACTTGTAGGCGTAATAACGGTATTATATAAAATCCTGTTTTTGGGAGAATCGAATCCTCTGTTTATTTGGGCGCGATCTATATGGGCATGCGAACAGCCCGGCTACGGCTGGTATGTTAATATGTATCTATGTCTTGCTTTAATCATGCCGTTTTTGAGCTATGCATGGAATGCGATTGAAAGTCCTCGAAAAAAACAGATGACGATTATCGTTTTTGCAATCCTGACCGCTCTACCTCAAACCATTAACAGATGGCCGGTTATGGACACAAATCTCGGGTTTACTCCCAACAGATGGACAACCTGCTATGCTATTACATATTTTCTTATCGGCGCCTATATAGGCGAATACAGACCTAAAATAAAAAAATGGGTATTAGGACTGCTATTTGCATGCTGTATCGCCTATCAGACCATCAAGACCTACATTACAGCTAACGGAGGAAATTTCTATAACGGAGTCTGCGCAGATTATGAGGATCTTATAACAGTTTTAACCGGAACCATTTTATTCTTACTTATTTATGATATAAACGTTAAGAATTTACCGGTCAGAGCAATTTTTGCGAGCATTTCCAGCGTTACCCTCGGACTTTATCTTCTTTCATGGATCGGAGATAACGAAATATATCCTTATTTCAGCTATAAGGGCAGGTTAAGCAACGGAGTAAACGGCATGCTTGGAAGTTATTTTCTTATAGTCCCGTTAAATTTCACGTTATGCTATATAGGCGCAACAACTCTTAATATATTTACAAAGCTTATAACCTCTCCCATTATAAGGCTTGTTTCTCGAAGGACAAGTAAACAGGACAACTTAAATAATCAAATAAATACTCCGGAAAAAGAAATTGTTACCGTTTAACGGGAGATTATTATGCACAACATATGGAATCCATGGCATGGTTGTAAAAAAATCAGCGAGGGCTGCGAAAATTGCTATATGTATTATCTGGATCGCATGCGCGATAAAGACGGCTCTTATATATACCAGACAGGCAGCTTTTATTATCCCCTGAAAAAGGACCGTAAGGGGAATTACAAAATAAAAAGCGGGGAAACTATCAGCGTATGCATGACGTCCGATTTTTTCCTTGAAGAAGCGGACCGTTGGCGTAATGAAGCTTGGGAGATAATGAAAATCCGCAGCGACGTCATATTTTATCTTCTGACAAAGCGTCCCCAGCGAGTAAAAAATTGTCTGCCGGAAAACTGGGGCGACGGCTGGGAAAATATATTCTTTAATGTGACCTGTGAAAACCAGAAACGCGCCGACGAAAGAATACCCATATTGCTCGAACTTCCCTTTAAGCACAAGGGAATTATGTGCGCTCCGTTTATAGGCGGCGTTTCAATCGCCGAATATCTGAAATCGGGCAAAATAGAACAGGTGTCCTGCGGCGGAGAAAATTATGACGGCGCAAGGCCATGCAATTATGAATGGGTAAAGAATCTGCGGCGCGAATGTGAAAATTATGACGTTACATTCGCTTTTATTGAAACCGGAACAAAATTTATCAAGGACAGAAAGCTTTACACTCTTCCCAATAAGCGTCTGCAATCCATTATGGCCTATAAATCCGGAGCCTCATTTATAGGAAAACCCATAAGTTTCAAGCTGACTGACGGCTTTGGAACAGTTATTCCGGGCGACTTGCTTTATAAGCCGTATTTTTCTGATAACTGTATAGAATGTGCAAGCCGTCCGATATGCAACGGCTGCAGTGGCTGCGGAAAATGCAAGAAAAAATAATTTATTCATACGGAGGTTGATATTATGCTGTTTATATGCTACCCTAAATGCACTACATGCCAAAAGGCAAGAAAATGGCTTGAAGCCAATGGAATATCTTATACGGAAAGAAACATCAAAGAACAGAATCCTACCGCGGAAGAACTTAAACAATGGCACAAAGCAAGCGGACTTCCGCTTAAAAGATTTTTCAACACCAGCGGTATTCTCTATAGGGATATGGGATTAAAGGATAAACTAAAGGATATGACAGAGGAAGAACAGATACGTCTTCTTTCGTCCGACGGTATGCTTGTTAAAAGACCGATTGCCGTAACAGACGAAACAGCGCTGGTAGGCTTTAGAGAAAGCGAATGGGAAAAACTATTATAAATTAAATATATCAAGGCATAAGAATCCCCTGCCGGATTGAACACATATAGTTCAATTCAGCAGGGGATTTTCTGTTTATCTTATTTTTGTTCCTGCCGGGACTTCCTCGTCAAGAAAAACTACTTTGACGCCGCCGTCAGGCATATCTGACGCGCAAATCATACCCATGCTTTCTTCTCCGCAAAGCTTTGCGGGCTTTAAATTAGCGACAAGTATTACTGTTTTGCCGATAAGCTCCTCCGGTTTATAATATTCGGCAATTCCTGAAACAACCTGTCTGCCTCCCATACCGTCGTCCAACTGCAGCTTAAGAAGCTTTTTAGACTTTTTGACCTTTTCGCAGGCTATCACCTTAGCAGCCCTCAGCTCCGTTTTAAAAAACTCGTCTATAGATATTTCCGGTGCAAGCTCAATCTTAGCATTTTTCTTTTCCGCCTCTGCCATCTGCGCCTCGATAAGCTTATTCAATTCCTCTATTTCCTTTTCGGTATCTATACGCGGAAACAGCGCCTCTCCCTTTTTAACGGTAACGTTTTGAGGAAGAACATTAAATACTCCTGCATTTTCATATGAAACGGCATTTATGTCAGCGCCGATCTGCTCCCAAACCTTTGGCATGGTCGCAGGCATAAACGGACTCAAAAGAGTTGAAATAATTCTGATTGATTCCAAAAGATTATAAAGAACCGATGAAAGTCTCGGTTTGTTAGATTCGTCCTTTGCAAGTACCCACGGCAGAGTCTCATCTATATATTTATTTGCGCGGGAAACCATTCTGAATATTTCAGATAAAGCATTCTGAAGCTGCGTCTTGTCCATGCATTCGTCCACTATCGAACGAAGCGAGCATGCCTGTTCAATAAGCTCGCTGTCAAATTCCCCTGATTGTCTTTCAGCAGGAAGAGTTCCGCCGAAATATTTGATAACCATTGCAACCGTTCTGGAAACCAGATTTCCAAGTCCGTTTGCAAGATCAGAATTTATACGGTTTATCATAATCTCGTTTGAAAAAGAGCTGTCTGCTCCGAGAGCCATTTCTCTTAATATATGATAACGGATAGCGTCGGCTCCGTAGCGTTCTCCAAGAATAAACGGATCAACGACATTTCCCAGCGATTTGCTCATTTTCTGACCGTTAAACGTAATCCAGCCGTGAACCGCTAAGTGCTTAGGCAAAGGCAGCTCAAGAGCCATCAGCATTGCGGGCCAGATAATAGCATGAAAACGCATAATATCCTTAGCAACCATATGAATATCGGCAGGCCAGAATTTTTCAAATTCATCATAGGATTCATTCTTATAGCCCAGCGCAGAAATATAATTTGAAAGAGCGTCTATCCAAACATAAACGACATGATTTTCATCAAACGTAACAGGTATTCCCCATTTAAAGCTTGTTCTTGAAACGCATAGATCCTCAAGACCAGGCTTAATAAAATTATTTACAAGCTCTAAGGCTCTTGTTTTTGGCTGAAGATAATCCGTTTCAGTAAGAAGCTTTTCGATTCTTTCGGCAAATGGAGACATTTTAAAGAAATAAGCCTCCTCCTTTGCCTCTATTACTTCTCTTCCGCAGTCGGGACATTTTCCGTCGGCAAGCTGAGAATCAGTCCAAAAGCTTTCGCAGGGAGTACAGTATTTTCCCGAATATTCTCCCTTATAAATATACCCCTTATCATAAAGCTCCTTAAAAATCTTCTGTACCGTTTTAATATGATATTTATCGGTAGTTCTGATATATCTGTCATAGCTTATATTCATATAGCTCCAGAGCTTTTTGAACGTTTTTACTATGTTATCTACATATTCCTTAGGAGTGATCCCCGCCTCGGCGGCTTTTTGTTCAATTTTCAGACCGTGCTCGTCCGTACCCGTAAGAAACATTACGTCAAAGCCCTGCATTCGTCTGTAACGGGCGATAGAATCGCAGGCAACCGTTGTATAGCAATGACCGATATGCGGATTTCCCGACGGATAATAAATCGGGGTAGTGATGTAAAAAGGTTTCTTAGACATAATAGTTCCTCCTGATTTTATATATTTTTTATTATACCGCAAATTACATAATTTGTCCAGTATTTCAGAAAGCAAAAAAATAAATGCGTCTTCCTTATCCGAAAGCCGCATAAAATCCATTAAGTATATTCCGCCGTTATTCCGCGTAATCCTTAAAGCTTATATTAAGATCAACATCGCCCTCTATTCCGGGAACTCTTCCCTCGCTTGTATACTGCCACATTGTAAAATCATAATAATATGTAGGCTCGGAATTATATTCGGCAAGCCAGAAATCATAATCAGTCAGCCTTTCAAGATCGAGCTTGAACATTGTCGTTTTCTTGTTCTGATAAATCATAGGCGTATATCCGGCGTCCCTGATCGCCTCGCAGAAGGCTACGCAGCAATCGGTAAGCACGTCCACCGGAACGTCGTCCGTTCTGGCCGTATCGTCGTATATTATTTCCCAGTCATAAACAACCGGATAATTAACGTCTAACCCATCAAGACTGTCAATAACAATCTGAGCCTCTTCAAGAGCTTCGTCAACCGTTACGGCCTGAGAAAAAAAATAAACTCCCGCGTCAAGTCCGGCAGCTCTTGCGCCGTCTATATTCTGCCTGTAATTATCGTCAAGCTGAGCTTCTCCCGTTCCGTATCCGCGGAAGCCAAGACGGATCATTGCAAAATCAATTCCCGCCCTCTTAACCTCATTCCAGTCTATATCGTCCTGATGTACTGAAACGTCCACGCCAAGATATGATTTTATCTGAGAATCCTCGACATAAAACATCCTTCCGTTTCTGGATTTAAGATTACTCTTTTCCCGGGAAAACGCCGGAACGTTTTCAAGCGCCGGTATCCATATTTCTCCGAATGTACTGTCGTCCATTAGCACCTTTTTTCCGCTCAGATCATAATAATTTTTACTTACCCTTTCCTTTATATCCTCATAATCAACGGGATTATCAGAATCAGGTACAGAAGCCGCCGTTTCCACAGCGTTTCTTTTTTCAGGGTATAATCTGATAACCGCTGCAAGCAAAACCGCTATTATTACAAATTCAGCGGCAATAACGATATTCTTTACAAGAGATTTCATAATGCCTCCTACTTCTGTCTTATTATAATCATAATAACATAAACCGCGTTAATTGTAAATGGTAAAAGTTATATAATTTCCCGTAGTTTATACAAAAAACCTTATCTCTTTGTAATCTTAAACGTTTAAATTATAACATATGTTAAATATATCTCTGAATATTTGTGAATATCTGTTAAATTCAAATCAAACCAATTGACATTTTATAGATAAGCTGATATAATGTTATTAAATTAAATGAATACAGGAGGCAAGTTAAAGTGGAAACAAGATTACATGAAATAATTTCAAATTCCAACAAAAAAATAAAAATCGGAGTAATACCCGGTCACTTTGCAACAAACCATTCGCATGTAAATTACTATATTGACATGACCGGTATAAAAACTCATCATAAAATCGCAAAGGAAACCGCCGCCGAGCTTGCTAAGGAATACATTTCAAGCACCTCGGTAGACACGATAATATGTCTGGAGGGAACCGAAATAATAGGCGCGTTCCTTGCGAGAGAGCTTGCCAAGGAAGGAAATTCTTCCCTCAACGGCGGCAATGATATCTGCGTAATAACACCTGAAACAAACGCAAACAATCAGCTTATTTTCCGCGACAACCTACTTAAGGATATTTACAACAAGAATATTCTGCTTCTGATTTCCTCAGTATCAACCGGTAAAACCATAAACAGGTCTGTGGAATGCCTGAAATATTATAACGGTCGTCTTGCCGGTATATCTGCGATATTCAGCGCGGTTGAGGATTATGAAGGCATCAGAATAAATTCTGTGTTTTCTCCTGACGATATACCGAGTTACGAATCTGTTTCATTCAATAAGTGTGAAATGTGCAGAAACGGACAGAAAATCGACGCTATTATCAACAGCAACGGTTATTCCAAAATCTGATTTATAATTACGCTTTTCCCGTGAGTTTCATAATTTATATGCTAACTTACGGGAAAAACTTTTATAGGAGAGAATATATATGAAATCAAGGATAAATCCAAGGATATCTATACACCCGAAAATAATTGGCTATTGTATCGAAGAACGCAAAAAAAGTATTCTTATGACCGCAGCTTTGGAGCTTGACACAGATATAACCTTTATCAACGGCAGCAGCGCAAACGAAAAGGTAGCATACGTCGCCGCTATAAACGGCTATTCCAAATCTGAAGAAACCGTTGAAAATCCTCCGGAATGCGAGGTACTGATAATGTCGGGCCTTAAAAGCTCCGTTATTGACAGACTGCTTAGAATATTAAGAAATGAAAACACTTCAATTGACCTGAAATGCACCGTTACTCCGTTTAATCAGGATTGGGAGCTTTACCGTCTAATTGAAGAGCTTAAAAGAGAGCATGAGTCGATGCACAAAATAAACGGCGGCAAAAACCTTTAAAAATATGACGCCGCTGACAATATTATCCGTCTATGTCTTACGGCAGCAAAATGTAATAAAGTTTCACTGAAAAATCTGAAAACTATTCAGCGGAAGCTTTTTTATTTTACCTAAGCTTACCTGCATTTCCGGTCAGCTTAGACAAAATCAGATAAACGACGCCTCCCGCAAATACCGCTATTGGAAGAGAAAGCTTATTGTCCAACGGCAGTACGTTATAAACCATGCGGGCGGATAACCCGCAAAAGCACCCTGAAATAAGCGAAGGCATGAACGTTGAAAACAATTTAATTTTTATTTTTGTATAATTGCAGTAGATAATAACAGATAATATAAATATGACCAGATAACAAAGCAATGTTGAAATTGCGGCGCCAGCTACGTTTATATGCGGCATTGGTATAAGGATCATATTTCCCGCAAGCTTGACCGCAACTCCCGCTATCATTAGCTTTACCGGAAGATCAGCTCTTCCTATGGCCTGAAACATGCTGAAAAGAGGAAACGAAAGCGAAAGGAATATTACTCCGATTCCCAAAAAACTCAGACTTTCGGCTGAAACCATACATTCGGCAGTCCTGCTGGGGTAAAGAAAAAACAGTATTTCATTTGAAAGCATGCTTATACCCAAGCCGGACGGAACGGCAAGGAAGGCGGTTGCTTTTAGCACGTTCTGCGACAGTCTTTCAGATTCCGCCTTATCTTCCTTAGCCCACGCCTGAGCAAGACTGGGAAGTATTCCCTTACCGAACATGTTGGTGACTGACGGAACAAGATTGAAAACCGTTACGGCAAGCCCTGTAAACGAGCCGTAAATAAATTCTGAAAGCTCTATATGGGAAATACCGCTTAATCCGAACTTATGATATAAATAATCCGGAGCCGCGTCCGCAGCCTTATCAAGACATCTGATTATTGTTGCAAGATCAATAAGCGAGGTCAGATTGGTAACGATTGAACCTAAAGCCACCGGTACCAATACCGCAAATAACGACCTTATTATTTTCCTGCCGCTTTCCTCGACGCCCTCCGAAATCAGAGGAGAATCCTTTTCAAGTCCTGTGCCTCTTATGTATAGAAAAGCGGTACCGGCAATTGTCGAAAGGCTTATTCCCAGAACAGCCGCGGCGGAAGCGGCCGCCGTTATATCCGTACCTTTTGGAAGATATTTTAAAACACTTTCGCTGTTATTCAAGACATACGAGCATAATGCAAGTCCGGCGGCAAGCCTTACCACAGCCTCAACTACCTGTGAAAGCGCGGTAGGATACATGTTCCGCATTCCCTCCCAGAAGCCGCGGTAAACAGCAGTAATACAACCGAAAAGCACAGACGGCGCAATCATCATAATTGACAGCCATGCTTTCGGACAAGCCGCAATTTTACCGGCAAACGGCACGGCAAGGGCTAGGATAAGCAGCGTTCCCAGCGCTCCGACGGCGCTGAACAGCAGCAGGGAAATCCGCCGTATCTTAGCGGCGTTTTTATAATTATGGAAGGCGCAGTTTTCAGCCGTTAGCTTTGCAACGGCAGTTGTCAGCCCGGTTGCCGTTACAGCGTAAACGGGCAGAAAAAGACCATAGGCACAGCTAAAATAGCTCATTCCCACACCGCCGAGCATATTTGTAAGCGGTATTTTAAACAGCGCGCCTATTGCTTTGGCAATAACGGCTGAAGCGATCAATATAACAGAGCCTTTAAGAAAACTTTGATTTTTCACCCTGCTCTCCTTTCATTTGTTGTTTTAATGCTTAATTTTGTTACTTTATCTTTGTTTAAATTGCATAATGATTTCAAAAATTATATGAAATTATATTGCTACCCGTAAGAATATGTGTTATAATTATATGCGGTTATATTTTTATATATGAAAGGCGTTGCATGTGAAATGAACTATAAATTTTCAGAAAAGGTTTCGGGACTCCAAGCGTCTGCCATAAGGGAGATATTAAAATTCACTTCCGACCCTGAGGTTATATCCTTTGCCGCCGGCAACCCGGCCCCCGAGGCGTTCCCGACGGAAGAAGTCGGACGCATATCGGCAGAAATACTCAAGGACGATCCGATACTGGCTTTACAATATAATATTTCAGAGGGTTATCCTCCTCTCAGAGAGCTTTTAAAGCAGAGAATGAAATCTCAGAACTGCTTCAGCGAAAACGACGATCTGATCGTTACATCCGGAGCGCAGCAGGCGATAGAGCTTGCAAGCAAGGTTCTTTGCAACGAGGGCGACACGCTCATAGCCGAATCGCCGAGCTTTATAGGCTCCCTTAACGCTTTCCGTTCGTTTAACGTAAACCTTATCGGAATCGAACAGGAAGAAGGCGGTATGAAGCTTGACGAGCTTGAGAGAGTAATGAAAAACGCGCCCGGTCAGAAGGTAATTTACGTTATCCCGAATTTTCAGAATCCGACCGGTTCTACTATGTCGTTTGAAAAGAGAAAAGGAATATACGAGCTTGCATGTAAATACAACGGCGTTATCATAGAGGATAATCCTTACGGAGACCTGCGGTTTGCCGGAGAAAGCGTCCCTTCAATAAAAAGTCTTGATAAAGAAGGAAGGGTTATTTATGTAGGAAGCTTTTCAAAAATTCTGGCTCCTGGACTTCGCGTAGGATATGCATGCGCTCCACAGGAAATATTCCAGAAGATGGTTGTCTGCAAGCAGGTGTCCGACGTTCACACAAGCATTTGGCCGCAGCTTGTATGCTTTAAATTCATGAAGGAATGTGATCTTGACGAGCATTTTAACAAGCTCAGGCTTATATATAAAAGAAAATGCGGGCTTATGCTTGAAAATATGGATAAATATTTTTCTTCAAAAATTTCCTATACCCGTCCGGACGGCGGATTGTTTATATGGGCGACTCTTCCAAAGGGAAGCGATATGATGCGCTTCTGCACAAAGGCGGTTAAGGATTATAAAATTGCAGTAGTCCCCGGAACTGCGTTCATGATAAACGAAAACGACAAAACCGATTCATTCCGGCTTAATTTTTCTACACCTTCCGACGATAAGATAACGGAGGGCATTAGAATACTCAGCGGAATGACTAAGGATATGCTTGATTAAATTTTCTGATATTAATATAAAAAAACGGCGCGCCGTCCGCCGGAAAAGACGGCGCCGCAATTATTATTGCGGTAAATAGGAGTTGAAAATGGCAAAAAAACGTTCAGTACTTGATAGATATACGACATCTCAAAAATATATAGTTTCAAGAGGAAAGGCGCTTACATTTCCGGCGGCGCCATTTAAGCAGGAAATCGGTCCGAATCAGGTATACGGGGCAGTAATCGATATTCCTATGTCGCCTACCGTTTTAGCGTCGCTTGTATGCTTTATTAACGGTTCGGCTAATATTTACTTTAATCTTGGGGGAGAATATATAAACTCTGCCGCCCGTTACAGAGGCGTAGCGCAGGCTTCGTTTGATTTTATAAGACTTGCCACCGATTGTCTCGACTGCTGCAAAAAAACAACTAAATTTGATATGCCGATAGCCGGTAAAAATTATGTTTATTTTCTTACCAAAAACGGAGTTTACACAACAGAAATCGTTCCCAACGCAATTGCAAAGGAAGACGAATCCAAAAGAAAAATATTCAATATGTATCAAAGAGTTATGTCACAGCTCAGAATTGCCCAGATGAAAGATCAGGCGGCAGGCGTCAGCAGCGGCAGCGTCAACGAAGGATAAAGCGATATTTAACAGAATTTTATAGAAAAAGGTATTATATTTCAATCTTTTTTACAAACTTATAAAAAACTATTGCTTTTTGTTTGATTTTAATGTAGTATATAAAATGCTGGGAACAGGGTGATTTTTATGGTTGAATATCAGCGCAAGGATCGTTATGATATTAATGATCTTCGCGATATTATGTCTATATTGCGCTCGCCTCAAGGCTGTCCGTGGGACAGAGAACAGATTCATAAATCTATCAGAAACGATTTTATAGAAGAGGTTTATGAGGCCATTGAAGCTATAGACCTGGAGGATACGGAGCTATTAAAAGAAGAACTCGGAGATGTTCTTCTTCAGATAATTTTTCATTGCAGAATAGAAGAGGAAAAAAGCTGCTTCGATTTTGACGACATCTGTGATGAACTCTGCAAAAAGCTTATTATAAGACATCCCCATGTTTTCGGAGATATAACCGTTTCAGATTCAGGAGAGGTTCTGAAAAATTGGGACAGTATTAAAAAAGAAACAAAAGGGCAGACAAGCTATACGGAAACCCTTACAAGCGTAGCAAAATCACTTCCGGCGCTGATGCGCGCGCAAAAGGTGGGTAAAAGAGCAATGCGGGCGGGAATGGATTTCAGCTGCGTTTCAGACGCTGTTGAGCGTGTAAAGTCTGAAACCGACGAGCTTGAGGAAGCTATAAGATCCGGGAAAAAAGACGATATTTATGAAGAGCTGGGAGATCTCTTATTTTCCTGCGTAAATACCGCAAGACACTTGAATATTGACGCCGAAGAGGCATTGACGCGCGCAACCGAAAAATTTATTGAAAGATTTGCAGAAACCGAAGATTTAGTAAGGCTGGACGGAGCCGATATGAAGGCTCTTAGCATAGATCAGCTTGACGTTTACTGGAATAAGGTTAAACGCCGGGCAGAGGACTAATAGTTCGAAAGAATTTTGGAGGTATAAAAATGACAAAGTCAGAATTAATCAATCAGATCGCAGAAAAAAGCGAGTTAACAAAAAAGGATGCGGAAAAGGCATTTTCAGCAGTTGTTTCAACAATAACTGACGCTCTTGTAAGCGGTGAAAAGGTTCAGATCGTTGGTTTCGGTACTTTTGAAGTACGTGACCGCAAAGAAAAGCTTTCAAAGAATCCTCAGACAGGCGAAACGATAACAGTTCCTGCAAAGAAGGCTCCGGCATTCAAGGCCGGCAAAGCCCTTAAGGACGCTGTTAATGCATAATTATCTTTGAAAAAATGAACGGCAGAGAGGACGTGCTCTGCCGTTTTTGCATTATTTTTATATGAAAGGAACGATTTTATGCGTCTTGACAAATATCTTAAAATTACCCGTCTGATAAAGAGAAGAACTATTGCCAACGAGGCATGTGACGCGGGTAAGGTCATTGTAAACGGTAAGCAGGCCAGAGCTTCATACGACGTAAAAGTCGGCGATATAATTGAAATAAACTTAGGCGCCAGAGCGCTGAAGGTTAAGGTTACAAACGTCAGCGAATATGCTACAAAGGAATCAGCCGCAGAAAATTACGAAGTTATCGCTTGAGGCCCGCAATCTATAAAAAAACGGACGCTTAATGCGCCCGTTTTTTATTATTTTCTGTCGTTAATCTGAACACGCCTTATAAACAAGTATGAAACTGCAAAAAGCACAGCCGCCAATCCTACAAATACCGAGGACATATACCAAACGCTTTCACCCATCCACAATAAAAGCTTTGAAACATTTTTAGTGATTGCAAAGTCGAAAACGGAATAATCTATTATCGGAAAAACTACGCATATCAACACATAAAAAGCAGCGGGAACTATAAATTTAAACACCTTTGAAAGACGGTAAATAACCGAAGCAAAAAGAAGTCCGCCTGCAAGAGCAGCAATGTTAAAGGTTATTTGCAGTATAAATTGTTTTAAGTAATCAAAAGCTTCAGGAGTAGGAGGCACGATTATATCCTTCGACCACATAAAAAGCTGTTCATAGCCGGAATCAAAGCTTATTTCTTCAGAAACATTATTCTGATAAAAATTGCCAAGCATACTAATAAGCGTATCTCCGGCAGAACCAATTACTGCAATAAGTGCGAATACTATAACAGTTGAGCAGAAATATGTTTTTCTGGAAATCCCGTTCTGTATCGACATCGAAAGATCCTCTCGGTAGTTTACAATTCCTAATATAAACATAAAAACTACTGTTGAAAAGTCCATACCCCCGAAGCTTCCGCCCTGAGAACCAGTTGCGGCTGTTATTATAACGACCGTATTAATAATGGCAAATATAATCGCCGCAAAAATTAGATAAGCCTTCAGCGCTCCGCTGAAAGAATATTTCGTCATGCTCTTAATCTTCATAATCCATTTCTCCTTATCATGAGTTTGTAAGCTGTACAAACAGCTTCTGCAGATCCATCGCAGTTATTTCAAGTCCGTCAGGCACCTCTGATTTATTGACCTCTCCTAAAATGTACGCGGTTTTCAATCCGCCGATTGAGTCAAAGCCTATAACCTCTCTGCCGTTAATAAAGCTATCTACCGCAGAGGCTGAGCCTGATATTGTAAAACCGCTTTCAAGCAGCGAATCCCTCGTCTGATTCTTTATAACCTCTCCGTTTTTTATTATAACCACATCCTCTATAACTGTTGATACCTCCTCTATAAGATGAGTCGATATAACGCAGCAGAACGGATTTTCCGAATATTTTTCTATAAGAAAACGATAAAAAAGATCGCGGTGATTAGCGTCCAGTCCTAAAACAGGCTCGTCTAAGAAAAGATACGGAACATTGACAGATAACGCTATTATTATCTTAAAAATTGAATTATAACCCGTTGAAAGCGACCGTGTATTCTTATTAACATTGAGATTGAAAGCCTTAGAAAGCTTATTTGCATAATCAAGGTCAAAGGCAGGATAAAATTCCTTAGTCCATTTAAAAATATTCTTTATCTTCATCTTAGGAGGATAAAGATTGCTTTCACTCATAATATATATTTTAGAAAGCGCTCTGTCGTCCTCCATAGAATTTATTCCGTCAACAGTAACGCTTCCGGAGTCTGTGAAAATACGATTTGATATGATTTTCAAAAGTGTTGATTTTCCGGCTCCGTTTCTTCCCAGCAGCCCATAAATCTTATTTTCCTCAAAAGTCAGATTCACATTATTCAACGCTCTTGTATTTTTGAAGTCCTTTGTAATGCCTTTGATTTCAATACAGTTCATCATTCATTCTCCTTTAAGCATATCTATAATTTCTTCTTTTTTTATTCCGAGCCTGACGGCCTCTGCAAGCATATTTTTTATATAATGCTCATAAAACGCGTCACGCCTTTTTTTAGTGAGCCTTTCCTTAGCTCCTTTTGAAACAAACATTCCTACACCCCTTTTTTTATATATAGTTCCGTTCTCAACAAGTATGCTGATTCCCTTTAACGCTGTAGCAGGATTTATCTTATATCTCACTGAGAAATCCGTTATCGACGGTATACGGCTTTCCTCAGGAAAAGCTCCGGTCACAATAGCGTCTTCGATTCCGTCGGCAATTTGGACAAAAATCGGTTTTTCTGTTTCAAAATCCACCTGCACCTTTCCGCCTCCTTTTCACTATGGTTAATTAGTAGACTAACTAACTACAAGTGTATAATACCATATAATTCAGCGTTTGTCAATACCCATTTTCAAAATTTTCATAAAAAAAGAACGGTTTAAAACCGTTCTTCTTTATAATAATTATAAAATTATTTTTCGAGTCTTTCTTCAAGCTTATCAAGCTCTTTGCTGAGTTCTTCAGGAAGCTTATCGCCGAACTGTTTATAGAATTCACGCATATCAGCAACGTCCTTCTTCCAAAGCTCCTTATCAACGGCAAGAAGCTTATCCATAACTTCAGGCGTAACCTCGTCCTCTATACCCTTGACATTAATATCGCCCTTCTTAGGAAGATATCCGATAGCTGTTTCATCAGCGTCGATAGTTCCCTCACATCTCTTGATGATCCAGTCAAGAACTCTCATATTATCGCCGAAGCCCGGCCAGATAAAGTTGCCGTTTTCGTCCTGCTTAAACCAGTTTACATTGAATATCTTAGGAGCCTTATCGCCGAGCTTTTCGCCCATTTCAAGCCAATGTGCCCAATAATCGCCCATGTGATAACCGCAGAACGGCTTCATTGCCATAGGATCATGTCTTAAAACGCCTACCTCGCCGGTTGCGGCAGCAGTCGTTTCTGATGAAACCGCCGAGCCAATATAGGTACCGTGCTTCCAGTCAAACGACTGATATACCAGCGGAGTAGTAGCCGCACGTCTGCCGCCGAAAATAATTGCAGAAATCGGAACGCCCTTAGGATTATCAAATTCAGGTGAAATACAAGGACAGTTCTTAGCCGGCGCTGTGAATCTTGAGTTAGGATGAGCAAGCTTATTGCCTTCAGCAGAATATTCCTTACCGTTTACCTTAGCGCCCTTCCATTCTGTCGCGTTTTCCGGCGGATTCTTGTCAAGACCTTCCCACCAAACCGTCATATCGTCATTATTTATAGCAACGTTTGTAAAAATTGTATCCTTCATTGTTGAAGCAAGCGCATTATAATTTGATTTTTCGTTTGTTCCCGGAGCAACGCCGAAGAATCCGTTTTCAGGGTTAATTGCGTAAAGCCTGCCGTCGTCGCCCTGCTTCATCCAAGCAATATCGTCGCCGACTGTGAATATTTCGTATCCGTCCTTCTTATATCCCTCCGGCGGAATAAGCATAGCAAGATTTGTCTTACCGCATGCAGACGGAAAAGCGGCCGTAATATATTTAACCTCGCCGTCGGGCTTTTTAAGACCGAGAATAAGCATGTGTTCAGCCATCCAGCCCTCGTTCTTGCCCTGATATGAAGCTATTCTGAGAGCAAAACACTTTTTACCAAGAAGAACATTGCCGCCGTAAGCCGAATTGATGGACCAGATAGTATTATCCTCAGGGAAATGAACAATATATCTGTTTTCAGGATCAACCTGAGCCTTTGAATGAAGACCTCTTACAAAATCGTTAGAAGCGTCTCCCAGGTTATCAAAAGCCTGCTTACCCATTCTGG
This sequence comes from Ruminococcus sporogenes, assembly GCF_054655175.1. Classification (NCBI taxonomy): domain Bacteria; kingdom Bacillati; phylum Bacillota; class Clostridia; order Eubacteriales; family Oscillospiraceae; genus Ruminococcus; species Ruminococcus sporogenes. The sequence continues at coordinate 94,513 of NZ_BAAHOA010000004.1, forward strand.
TCATTATATTCATATTCAGAACAACATAAATAGAATCTGTTACTTCTACGCCTACTTTAGCAAGAGGAGAACCGATAGGACCCATTGAATAAGGGATTACATACATTGTTCTTCCCTTCATAACGCCGTCGTACATAGGTCTGAGCTTTGCATACATTTCCTCAGGATCGCACCAGTTATTTGTCGGCCCTGCGTCTTCTTTATTTTTGCAGCAGATAAAGGTTCTGTCCTCAACTCTGGCTACGTCGTTGGGAAGAGTTCTGTGATAAAGACATCCCGGAAGCTTTTCCTGGTTGAGCTCCTGCATTTCGCCTGTTGAAAGCGCTTCCTTCTTAAGAGCTTCTATCTGCTCCTTGCTGCCGTCAATCCATACTACCTTGTCAGGCTTTGTGAGGGCTGTCATTTCCTCAACCCATTTTAAGACATTGGGGTTATTTGTCAGTGACATGGTTATATCCTCCTTAATATTTCTGCACAAAAATACTGTGCGATTATTTTTGAATCCTGAAACCTTTAATTCCAAAATTCCCTTCATTTTTATATTATAATATTTTTTTTATTGGATGTCAATAGAATTTAACCTGAATTGTGAAATTAATAACAAGTTTCATTGTTTTTTCACAATGGACAATTGTGTTTCCAACAAAAACTTTTTTTATTCGGCAAAACAAGCGCAGACTAAAAAGTCTGCGTTTTTGTTTATATTTTATTTATCTGCATAGTCCGCAAAATAATATTCGCTGCGTATTTCCAAACGTTCGCCGCCGCTGTCATTTTTTAAAGAAGGCGCTTCTGTATCATAATAAGATCCGTCATAAATAGATATTATATATTTATCAAATTCATTAAGCGTCATTGAAGTATAAAATTCAACGATATCCCCTCCGACTACAGGTTTTTCCGGTATAGCGTAGGAAGTTCCGTATACTTCATTGAATTTTTCAAGCCGCTGTTCATATATTTCAATGTCATCATAGGATTGGTTTTCAAAGGTGTTGAATGAAGAAACCAAAACCGCGGCTGTAAGAAATAAAATATCAATCATATAATATCCCCCTATTCCAACATGCTTCGCCGTTCCCTTAAATATCATCAATCGAAAGAGTTGCGCAGGCATTAAGACTCTCGTCAGCCCTTTGACCTGCAAGGAAATTATAATACCCCTGACACGCTATCATTGCTCCGTTATCTCCGCAAAGCTCCTTGGGCGGAAGATAAAGCTTAATTCCGCATTCTCCGCATACTCTTTTAAAGGTCGACCGAACGCCGCTGTTGGCTGATACTCCGCCTGCAACGGCTATTTTATTATACCCCAGCGTTTTAGCCGCTGCAATTGTCTTTTCACAGAGTATATCAGAAATAGTATGCTGCAAGGCTGCACTCAGGTCATTTTTATTAATTTCCTTACCCTTCTGCTCGGCGTTATGCAGAAGATTTATAACGGCGGTCTTTAATCCGGAAAAACTGAAATCATACTCGCAGCCTGTTACCCTCGGACGAGGCAATACATAGGCTGATTTGTCGCCAAGCTGCGCCGCTCTGTCAATATGTATACCTCCCGGATACGGAAAACCCATTGCCCTTGCGCACTTATCAAAGCATTCTCCGGCAGCGTCGTCTCTTGTGCGTCCGATTATTCTGAATTTTGTATAATCAATTACCTCAACTATATGAGAATGTCCTCCGCTTGCAACCAGACAGATATACGGCGGCTTCAACTCGCTATGCGCAATATAATTCGCAGCAATGTGCCCTGAAATATGATGCACAGGCACAAGCGGTTTTTCTGAGGCAAGCGAAAGACCTTTTGCAAAATTGACTCCGACAAGCAATGCTCCTATAAGTCCCGGCGCATACGTGACAGCCACAGCGTCCATATCGTCAAGAGTTTTATCCGAATCTCTCAACGCCTTTTCAACCACGCCGAGTATATTTTCACAATGACGGCGAGACGCTATTTCCGGTACAACGCCGCCGTATTTTTTATGCTCCTCAATTTGCGTTGAAATTACCGAGGACAATATATTTGTACCATTTTCAGAAACAGCCGCAGCCGTTTCATCACACGAGCTTTCAATTCCAAGTATCAGCATTCTAATCACCAGCCAAATCTATTTTTTTCATCATCAATACAGCGTTTTCAACAGGATGTCTATAATAATTTCTGCGCATTCCGTTCTGTTCAAAACCATATTTTTTATATAAGTTTATAGCCTCGGCATTGCTTTCACGAACCTCCAGATAAACAGTACCAACATTCTTATCAGAAAGAATATGCAGAAATTCGCTTATCAGCGCTCCGCCCGCGCCCATTCCTCGATACTCCTCCATGACTGCTATATTTAGAAGCTCCGCCTCGTCGAGAACTGCGGTACCATTTAAAAAGCCTATAACTCTGCCAGCGGATACCGCCGACAGAATTATTGAGTATTTATTTTCAAACGCCTCCAAAAAGGCTTTTTCTGACCATCCGTCAGCTATACATTGCTTCTCTATCTCCGCAATATCCTTTAATTGAGCTATTACGGCTTCCTCTATATCAACCCTTGGCGTCATACCAGCTTCCGCCCCTGTTCACATCTGCTATCAGCGGAACTTTAAGCTCGCATGCATGAGTCATTTCCTCGGAAAGAATTTCCGCAGCCCTGTCGGCGTCATTCTCAGAACACTCGACGATCAGCTCGTCGTGCACCTGAAGTATAAGCCTTGCCTCCGGTATCTCCTTTTTCAGCCGCCCGTATACCCTGACCATAGCAATTTTTATTATATCCGCCGCGCTTCCCTGTATCGGCGTATTCATAGCAATACGCTTTCCTGCCGCCTGCATATTCTTATTTGAAGCCGAAAGCTCGGGAACATATCTCTTTCTTCCGAACATAGTTGTGACATATCCGTCTTTTTTAGCTTTTTCGACCGTTTCATTCATAAATTTCTCAACGTTTGGGAATTTATGCAGATAATCATTAATATATTTTTTTGCCTCATAAACGCTGACATTAATATCCTTTGAAAGTGAAAATGCGCCTATTCCGTAAATTATTCCAAAATTTACAGCCTTAGCCGCGCTTCTCATTTCCGGAGTAATCATTTCCTCCGGAAGACCGAAAACCCTTGCGGCAGTTGAAGTATGAATATCCGCCCCGTCTGCGAAGCCGCTGATCATCGCTTCATCGGCGCAAATATGAGCGACAAGCCTAAGCTCTATCTGACTATAATCGGCGTCAAGGAGCGTCCTGCCGTCCTGAGCTACAAAAAACTTTCTCATTTCCCGTCCCAGTTCCGTTCTGACGGGTATATTCTGAAGATTAGGCTCTGTTGACGATATTCTTCCGGTTCTGGTTTCCGTCTGCCTGAACGACGTGTGTATTCTGCCGTCCTGAGCTACAGTTTTAAGCAGACCTTCAACATAAGTGGAATTGAGCTTTGTGAGCTGACGATAACGAAGAATAAGATCTATCACAGGATAACTGTCCCTTAGCTCCTCAAGGATTTCCGCGCCTGTAGAATAACCCGTCTTGGTTTTCTTTTTCAGAGGGACTCCCATTTCATGGAGGATTTCACCAAGCTGTTTAGGAGAAGAAATGTTGAATTCCTTTCCGCACATGAAGTAAATCTGCGATTCCAGACCGCCTATTTCATCGACAAGACTGTCTCCGAATTTCCTTACGCCGCCGACGTCTATACCTACTCCGTAATGCTCCATTGAAGCCAAAACCTCCGTCAAGGGCTGTTCAATTTTAAACATGAGCCTGCTCATACCCTGAATTTCAATTTCCTTTTTCAATGCCTCGCAAAGCTCTGAAAGACTGACGGCGTCCGCCGTTTCTCCAGCCGACCTATAATACGGCGAATCGTATCTGAAGCAAAGCTTTTCTATATTATATTCAGACGTTGACGGATCAAGCAGATATGCGGCGATCTCTGCGTCAAAGACCATATTTGCAAGCTCAGTATCGTTTGCAAAGCACAGCCTGTACTGCGGCTTTGCGCCGAAAGTATACTTTTCCGCACTGCACGAAAGTAATTTTGTTATATATTCTTTATTTTCCGTAAAATATATTATAAAATTCTCATCGTCTAAACGTTGCGCCGATTTAAAAGCTTTTCCGTCAAACAGATAGCATATAGAATTCATTTTAAGAAATCCCCCGAGGATTTCTTCATCAATATCCTTTAGCTGTGTTTTTACATCAACCGCCCTGACTGTTTTTTCGGACGCTCTTTTTTCCGAAGGCTCAATCCCAAGCTTCTGCATAAGCTTTGCCATTTCAAGCTCTGTCAGAAGATCGCTTAGCTTTTCGTCATTCCTTTCGGAAATCTTATAATTTTCTATATCATAGTCGACCGGAACGTCAAGACATATCGTAGCGAGCCATTTACTTCGTATAGCGTCCTCTCTGCCGTTTATCAGCTTATTGTAAACGCCCTTTGAAAGCTCCGCCCCGTCTATATTCTCATATAAGCTCTCAATGGTTTTCCATTTTTTAATAAGCGCTCCCGCAGTTTTCTGCCCCACTCCCGCTACTCCCGGAATATTGTCCGAGCTGTCTCCCATTAAGGATTTAAGATCAATAAGGTATATAGGCTCGAAACCGTATTCTTCAATGAACCTTTCAGGAGTATATACAATAGTTTCTTTAGTTGTAGCAAGTCTTACCGTTACCCTATCGTTTACAAGCTGAAGGCTGTCGCGGTCACCTGTAAGAATACAGCATTCGCCGCCGCTGTCTGAACAGACCTTAGAAAGAGTACCGAGAATATCGTCGGCTTCGTATCCCTCGCATTCAACAATTCTGATCCCCATATATGTCAGCAGCTCCTTGACTATAGGCAGCTGCTGCGCCAGTTCCTCCGGCATTCCCTTGCGATTAGCCTTGTAGGTATTCACCGCCTTATGCCTGAAAGTCGGAGCCTTAAGATCAAATGCAACAGCAACTCGATCCGGCTTTACCTCCTCAAAATTTTTGAAATATATATTCATAAAGCCTAAAACAGCATTTGTATAAACTCCGTTTTTGTTTGTAAGCAGTCTGATACCGTAATAAGCACGGTTTAATATGCTGTTTCCGTCAATCGCAAGTAACTTCATTTAGCTTCTCCGTCCGCCGCCTTTACGGTATACGGCCCACCGTATTTATATTCATTATTATTATAACAGATTTTTATGCAAAACTCTATCCCTTTTCGAAAATTTATATACTGAGTATTATAATTGTCTCTTTTATCCGTCAAAAAAAATATTTACACCGCTGCCTCTACCATTTTTCGGGGATTTATGTTAAAATATAATAAGTAAAATCAACGAGGTATTCAAATGAATTATATAAAAATAGGAAACGTTAAAATTAAAAGAACCGCGGCTCTTGCTCCGATGGCTTCCGTTGCCGACGGACCCTATCGTATGCTTTGCCGTGAATACGGCGCCTGCTATACTGTAAGCGAGCTTATTTCCGCTAAAGGTCTCTGCTATAACGACCGAAAAACATCAGAGCTTTGCACAGTTACCGATAATGAACGCCCGATGGCATTGCAGCTTTTTGGAAGCGAGCCGGAATTTATAGAAAGAGCGGTCCGCATCTGCATGGGCTACAAGCCGGATATTCTTGATCTGAATATGGGATGTCCTGTTCCAAAGGTTGTGAACAATAATTCCGGAAGCGCTCTTATGAAAAATATAGAATTGGCGGCGGATTTAGTCAGGGCTGCAAAAAGAGCGTCTGATGTTCCCGTAACAGTTAAATTCCGCAAGGGCTGGAACGCAGATTCAGTCAATGCCGTTGAATTTGCAAAGGCAATGGAAGAAGCCGGTGCGGACGCTCTGACAATACATGGCAGAACAAAGGATCAAATGTATTCCGGAAAAGCGGATTGGAACATCATTCGTTCAGTTAAAGAAAGCGTTTCAATACCCGTCATTGGAAACGGCGATGTAACTACGCTCAGAGAATGCCTTGACATGTATGAGCGAACGGGCTGCGATCTCGTTATGATTGGCAGAGCGTCATACGGAAATCCTTTTGTTTTTGATGAAATAAACAGTTGGTTTGAGAATAAACCATACGATCCTCCGACGACTCAAGACCGCATGAACGTCATGCTTTACCATATAAGACTGATTCTCTCTCAGAAGGGCCGCGGCAATGAAAAACAGGCTATGAAGGAGGCAAGAAAGCATGCTTCATGGTATATGAAGGGGCTTTACGGAGCGGCGTCGTTCAGAGCAAAATGCTATAGTCTTGAAAGCTATGACGACGCTTTAAGGCTGACGGAAGAATTTCTCAGGCTTCAAAGTAATATTGAGCAATAAAAACGACAAAAATAACGCACAGCGAAAATAGCTGCGCGTTATTTTTAATAATTGATTTTTGAAATAATATTATTTCCATATTTTTCAACTGTTCCAAGGGGAGAACCGATGTCTATTATATTTTCTCCGTTTAATTTTATGCTTATATTATTATTATTGAGTGTAACTGCGCCGCTACCCTCGCAATCGCCTATTCCTATTGCGTTGACTCCTCCGGCGGTTAGGATAATATTTGATTTTTCAGCCCTCGTTTTCATATTTCCGCCGTTCGTTCCGATACAAAAAGCATATTTTGCCCCGAAATTTATATCGACCTCTCCGGCAGTTATGTCTATATTTCCCGTTCCGCTTTCCAACACGCCTATTCCCAAAACGCTGCTTCCGGAGCCTATTATTTTAACGTTTCCCTTAGAAGCTATAACGGCAGAGTCTTTTAAACTGCCCACTGAAACGTTTATTATACTTGAATTTTCAATTTCCAAGCGGCACTTCTCGCCGATATTTATAATCGCGTTTCCTTCCGCGTTGCCCACGGATATGCAAGACTTGCCCGTATTAAGTATTTTAATATTTCCTGAAACCAGATTTATTACGCTGCCCGAATCATTCCGTCCGCCGCCGACGGCTACCGTATTTATTCCGTTTACAGTTATTGAAAGCGTACCCGACATATCTACGGATATATTCCCGTAAGAATCGTTCACGCTTCCGCCGATCCCATAGGGAGCGTCCTCGTCGGCATTTATGCTTACACTTCCATCACCGATAATTGTAAGCGAAGACGATGCGGGAACATATATACCCACACAGTTAAATGTATTTTCACCCTCTGCGATGAGAGTAAGATTAGTATTCTCGCCCAGCGAAATTCCGGGCTTGCCGTGTTTTCTGCTGATGAAAACGTCCTTGATAGTCATAACGCAATCTATTCCGCTGTCGATAAATATACCGGTATCAAACACATTACCGGAAATTCCGCATACCTTAACGTTGCTTCTTCTCACAAGTATCTCATTATAAACATTGGAATCGACACTTTCCAGTTCAAGAACGCCAAGATCCTCCGAAATGCATAAAGGCTGAGACAAATTGTTTCTGAATGAATTTACATGCAAAATCTCGTCCCTGACCTCCCTTGAAATTTCATAAAGTATAAACGGCTTAGGACGGGAGGTGTAATAACCCTGTATTAAATTAACGCCGAGATTTATAACGGTTGAAAGCTCTGCGGACGTTTCGATGCCCTCCGCTAAGGTCATGATTCCGTTATTTTCGGCAAAATTAACTACAGAACCTACCAGTTGCCGTTTTTTAGGATCAGTATCAATATTCATGATAAGCGAACGGTCTATTTTTATAAATTCCGGTTCGCATCTTATTAGATTTGCAGTATTGGAAAAGCCTGTTCCGTAATCGTCAAAGGCAAGCTGAAAGCCTGACAAATTCTTCCTTTTATTAAGCTTTTCGAGAAATTCCTCTGAAATATCAGCCTGCTCCGTTATTTCTATAACAGTCTTGCCGATGAGATCTCCATATAGCCTGTATAGCTCCCCAAAATCCTCGTCATTAAGAAGATGGTCAGGTATACTGTTTATAAATAGTTTCTTATCCTTAAACATTTCAATGTTATCTCTTAATATTTTCATCACATTGAAGAATGTTTTCTTTTCAATATCATAAAGTCGCTTCTGTTTCCTTGCGATTTCCAGCATCTGAACCGGATTCAGATATTTATTTCCGGTTGTTCTCATAAGAGCCTCGTAGCCGAATACGACTCCGGTCTTAGCGTCTACTATAGGCTGCATGTGATATTCAAACAAATTATCGTCTATTATCTTACAGAATATCTGAGCGTCAGTATAATATTCCTTTTCCTTTTCATATGTATGGCGTTCAAATTTCTTTATCATACCGGTGGTGTTTTCATGTATCTCAAAAAGCGCGAAACCGGAATAATTTACAAGAATATTAAAATCCTCCGAATCGTCAGGATAGACGCCATAGCCGCAGTTAAGCGTTAAATGAGCGTCGCTGCCCGGTATAAGCGCTTCTCCGAAATCATCTGTTACCGTCATTTCGTGAACCGCCTCGCCTATTTGCCTCATAATCTCCAGCGATTCCTTTTCAGTTTTATTCTTGAAAAAAACAAGAAATTCGTGATAAGGAGTAGAACCGATTATAATATCGTCAGATTTAAAATGATAAATCGTACGCGCAGCGCATAGAATACACTTTTTGCTGTTATCCAATCCTAAAATATTGTTTAACTGATTAATGCCGTTTATATGAAAGGTAGCCAGACAGCCCGATTTAATGTTTCTTGTTTCTGAAAGTATCCTTAGCTCCTCAAGAAACGCTTCCCTATTATTAAGCTTTGTAACGGTGTCAAGTATGCTGAAGGATTCCGAAAAATATATTTCCTGCATCGTTGCGGTCATATCCTTTATAAAGCCCAGCCATCTGCCGTCCTTTTCAATCATACAAAGCTTCACCCAAAAGCATTCCGATCCCTTGCGATAATTATAAACATGCCTTTTGTTATAAACAGGTTCAACGGTAATAGAGCGGAGAAGATCAAAAAAATCCTTTTCAGACATAGAGCCGTCCGGTTTAGATTTTTCCAGCCTTAATATCCGGTAAGTATTATCGTCCAGATAAGCCGTTCTCTTTTCGGATATATATTTAAACGCTCCCGTATCCGGAAAAACGCTTTCAAAAATCTGCCATTCCTCGCTTATTATGCTATAATTTTCAGGTCTTGAAAACTCAAAAATCCCCATTCACTTTACCTCATTTTTTATTATATTCAAATTATAACCAATATTTTTGTTTGTGTCAATAATTATAGGTAAATACTATAATCATTTTTAAAATTCATGTAATAATTTCAATAAAATATGTAAATTGTATAAACGCTTAAATCACACATTACTTTATAAAGCCATATCATAATATTGGATAACTATCAGTTTAGTTAATCCTATATACTAATATAACGTCTAATCGCCGCAATACACTTTTTACTGTGCTAAAAATTAAGCAAATTGTTTTGCGGCAAATGGAGGAAAATATGCTGAAAAAGAAATTATTAGCAGCCGCTTCCGCGTTTCTTATGCTATTTACCGGAAGCTTTTCCGTATACGCTCTGCGTCCGGACTCTGAACGAGTACACGACGGCATTGATATAAGCGAATATCAGGGCGACGTTAATTTTGACGAGCTTAAGAACTGCGACATTAAAACCGTTTATATAAGAGCGGCTGCCGGAGATTATACTGATTCAGAATTTGAAAATAACAGTCGAAAGGCAAAAGAAGCGGGAATAAAATTCGGTTATTATTTTTACGTTACAGCACGAAACGCCGAAGAAGCCCGCCGACAGGCCGAACGCTTTGCGGATCTGATCAGGAATAAGGACTATAGCTGCCGCCCTGCAATGGACTTTGAAGAATTTTCAGGTCTTTCGCGAAGAGAGATAAATGAAATCGGAACTGCCTTTATGGAAAGACTTCACGAACTTATTTATACAAAACCGATGATATATACGGACGCCTTTGCGGCCGACAGCATCTGGGACGAAAATTTTGCCGAATATCCTTTATGGGCGGCGGATTACGGCGCATACGAGCCTGATATAACTCGAGTTTTCACCAACGGCTGGAGCGGTTTCCAGTTTACTGACGACGGAAGAGTATGCGGAGTAGACGATGCGGTGGACAGGGATAGATTTACTGATACCGTTTATATAACTGACGATGAAAATGAAAACCGTCCTGACGAGAACTTTATCTATTACAGGGTAAAGGCAGGCGATACCCTCTATGATATTGCAAGAAGATTCGATACAACAGTTGAAGAAATAGCAAGGGAAAACAGAATAACTAATGTCAATCTTATTTTTGTCGGCGAAGTTTTAAGAATCAAAAGATAACTATAATGAAAATCTGTAAAATTTAAAATAAAAATAAATGCGCAGAACGGTCAGATAACTGATCCTGCGCATTTTTTCAGCCTTAAATCGAAATTATAAGAACGTAAAGCTTTCTGTGTGAAAGCGGTAATTATACAAGCGTTTATTATAATGCCGTACCCTTCTTAGGTATAAACAAACCCGTCATATCCGCACCCTCTAATGCAAGCAGCTTTTGTTTTATTTCCACGCCGCCGGCATAGCCGGTCAGGCTGCCGGTTGAACCGACTACACGATGACATGGTATTATAATAGAAACAGGATTGCGCCCTACCGCTCCTCCAACAGCTTGTGCGGACATTTTTGAAAATCCGTTATTTTGAACGAGCTTTTTAGCTATTTCGCCATAAGTAATAGTCCTGCCATAGGGAATCTCGCAAAGAATCTGCCAGACCGCTTTACGGAACGGACTGCCATCCGGCGCGGTATTCAATTCCATTACCGACGGTCTTTCGCCAGCAAAATACCTGTCAAGCCATCGCCTTGCCTGAGCTAAAACGGCTGAATCGCCGACTTCCTTTATTTCCTCACGAACGGTTCCGAGATAATATTTCTGCCCTTCTATCCAAAGACCAACCAAAGCATCGTCCTTTTCAGCAAGTAAAAGCTTTCCGATCGGCGAAGAATAATGTGTTGTGTAAATCATACCTTATTCCTTAGACCTCAATTTTAACTTATGAAAAAGCGCTTAGTAACGCTGTTTCAGTTATATGCATTTTCGGCTTTTCCTTAAATTCTTCCAATATTCTTTTAGCGTTTTAACACTCCCACATGCAAAGCTTTAAATCAACATGATTGTCGTTCTTCATTGGTATGCCCTCGCTTCGAAGCAGATCCCCCTGCTCGCTCCATCCTGGAACAAGTCTTCCTGCATGATTAACCACGCGATGGCATGGATACCTGCCGTAATAATCAGCCATACTCAACGCTCTTCCCACAAGCCGCGAGTATTTTTCCCTGCCGATAAGTCTTGCGATCTGACCATATGTAGCTACTTTTCCTAAGGGAATTTCCGCAACCACTGACAGAATTTCATATATAAGGTCCTCTTTTAATATGTTTTTCATACCGTCTGCCTTACCTTTCTTCAATAACAAATTATAGTATCGTATAAGAAGCAAAACAGCCTTAACGCAGCAATTTATCAAAAACCGACGGAGATACATTCTAACAGTATCTCCGCCGCAATTTAAAGCCGTTTAAACGGCTTATAGGTTATACCCGATAATTTCTGCTATTGAAAAGACGATATTATAAAAATAACAGTCTACTCAATAACTGTAATAGTTTCTGCGGTAAATCCCTCTTCTGAAATTATATTCTTTATTTCGACGTCCGAAGCGCTGATCTCAGCTTCCGCATAGCCGTCAGCCAGATTCACTGAAATATTTTTCGCACCGATTTCTTCCAACGCGGACTTTACCGCATTTGCACAATGCTCGCAGCTCATACCGTCAATTTTAATATGCTTCTTCAATTATTTTCAACTCCTTTCGCCGCCGAAAATTCGCTAAGTTTCCGGCGCATATCATTTTGTTGAATTAGATATATTAAAGACCGTCAGGATTATTAAGGGTAAAATTCCAGCTATCCCTGCACATATCGTCAACGGTCATTTTAGCCTCCCAGTTAAAAAGCTTTTTAGCAAGCGATGTATCTGCATATGAAACTGCAATATCACCTGAACGCCTCTGCGTTATCTCAACGGGAATACTTTTACCGCACGCTCTTTCATAAGCGGCTACTACATCGAGTACACTAGAGCCTTTTCCGGTACCGAGATTAACGGGGATAAAGCCGCTGTTCTCTTCAGCGTATTTCAAAGCTGAAATATGACCCTTAGCAAGATCCACTACATGAATGTAATCCCTGACGCCGGTACCGTCCGGAGTGTCATAATCATTGCCGAATACCTTAAGCTTTTCCAACTTTCCCAAAGCTACCTGCGCTATATACGGAACAAGATTATTTGGTATACCGTTCGGGTTTTCTCCGATAAGACCGCTCTTATGCGCGCCGATAGGATTAAAGTACCTTAGGGAAACGACATTCCACGATTTGTCCGATAATGTAATGTCTTTTAAAATCTGTTCTATCATAACCTTGGTATAACCGTAAGGGTTGGTAGCGGAGGTAGGCATATCCTCTGTATACGGCGCTTTATTATTTACTCCGTATACGGTTGCCGACGATGAAAAGACCATTGTTTTGCAGTTATATCTTTTCATAACTCTAAGCAGGTTTATAGTGCCGGAAATATTATTATGATAATACTCCAGCGGTTTTTCAACCGATTCCCCGACAGCCTTCAGACCTGCAAAATGAATCACTGCGGCAATCTCATTCTTTTCAAAGATTTCATCAGTTTTATCAAGATCAAGCATATCGGTTTCATAAAATTTTACCGTCTTTCCGGAAACCTTTTCTATGCGCTCCACGCTTTCTCTTTTGGAATTACTGAGATTATCCATTATTATTATGTCATATCCGTTTTCAAGCAGCTCAACACAGGTATGACTTCCTATAAAGCCTGTACCTCCGGTAACCAAAACTTTACTCATAGCTTCCTCCTATTTCAGCACAGCCGTGCCGTCTTATTTTTAATATATGACATCTGCCGTCTCCCAGCAGCTTTTCACTTTCCCGTTTAAAATATCCTACCATATCATCAGGTACATAGGCCTGAACCGTACCTCCGAATCCTCCGCCGTGCACTCTGAACGCACCCTCTCCGTCAAGTATTCTCCCGCAATGAGCGAGTACGACTGACAACGGCTGATAATTGACGTCAGACGGATCAAAAACATTCTGAAGATACATAAAAGACGATTTTCCAGAATTATCTACCTCTCTTAAAAATTTCTGAAAATCATTTTTATTCAGAAGCTCGGCACACCTTATTGCTCTTTTGTCTTCATTGAAAAAGTGCCATGCTCTTAAAACCGCCCTGTCCCCGCATTTTTTTCTGGCATCTCCTATATAAGCTAAAAATTCGTCCTCATCAAGCCTTGATAACGCAGTTTTGCCGAAAAAATTCGCCACTGACTTCATTTCACGGGTAATCGTTTCATATTCTCTGACATTATCATTATCAGTTCCGCCGCTGTCCAGCATACATATAGTATATCCGGATTTTGAAAAGTCATAATTCACTTTTTTCACAAAAGGAGTATCGCTATCGTAAAAATCTATCCAGATTATCCCGCCGACAGCCGAAGTGAGCTGATCCATAAGTCCGCAGGGCTTTTTATAATAATAATTTTCAGCAAATTGTCCTATTTGAGCTATTTCCTCCGGAGATACCGAATTATCCATAAATAGATAATTCATTATACAGCCTATTAAAACCTCAAACGCCGCAGAAGAGGAAAGTCCGGCGCCGTGTATAATGTTTGACGTGGTATAGCAATCAAAACCGCCGAGCTCTTTTCCCATCAGATAAAGCTTAGCGGCGATCCCTCTGATTAGCGCTATAGATTTATGTATTTCATTAGGATACGGATCTAAATCAGCTATTACAAAGTCTCCAAGCGGCGAGTATTCCCGCGGATCCCCCTTTATTTTAAGTGAAACAGCTATTTCGTCTATAGGAAAGCCGTTTGATTTAACTCTTATAACCCCGTCATTATTGGGAGATACAATACCAATAGTGTCCAAATCAACACTTGCTGAAAGAACGTTGCCCCATTGATGATCCGTATGATTTCCTGAAATTTCCATTCTTCCTGGCGCCGAAAATAAACTGATTTTTCTTTCAGTTCCAAAATAACGCTCAAATAAATTTAACGCGCTGACTATACGCTGCCTTTGATAACTTAACTTTTCACATCCATAAAGATCTGACAATATATTATCATAGCCGCCGGAATCAATTTTTTTCAGCGCTTCATCAACACTTTCCATTTAATCCCCCTTTTTAGTAAATCTTAAGTATAGTATATAATAAAGCGACATTTTTTTCAAGTATAATTGAAAAATACTGCAAAATATTGTATAATATATACTAACTGATAAGGAGGAATTTATGCAAAAAATTTTAGGATATATGAGAAAAGCCATTCAAGAATTTGATCTTATTTCAGACGGCGATTCCATAGCGGTAGGTATATCTGGCGGAAAAGACAGTCTTGTTTTATTAAACGGTCTTGCGTTACTCAGGAGATTTATAGGTATTGATTATAGGCTTGTAGGAATTACGCTTGATCCACAATTTAAAGGTACCCCTGGAGATTTCAGTTCAGTTGCAGGACTTTGCTCCGGCCTTGACATAGAATACCATATTATTCAAACTCATATCGGCGAAATAGTTTTCGATATACGCAAGGAGGAAAATCCATGCAGTCTGTGCGCAAGAATGAGAAGAGGCGCGCTGCATGACGCAGCTAAACAATATGGCTGCAATAAAATTGCCCTTGGACATCACTATAATGACGCAATAGAAACCTTTATAATGAATTTATTTAACGAAGGCAGAATCGGTTGCTTTTCTCCGAAAAGCTACCTTTCACGTAAAGACATAACATTAATCCGTCCGCTTGTTTTTGCTCCGGAAAAAGAAATATGCAAGGCAGCCTTAAAGAATGAATTAAATGTTGTAAAATCAAAATGCCCTGCCGACGGGCATACAAACCGTGAGAAAACAAAGAATTTTATCCGGCAAATGGATAAGGAGAACAGCGGCTTTTCAGACAGAATATTCGGAGCTATGCGAAGAAGCAATATTGACGGCTGGGGAGGAGTCGGCTTTTCAGAATCCGGTAATGACTGATCAAATACTTTAAACCATCGTTTAGTTACGATGGTTTTTTTGTTGGGAAATAAAAAAAGTCCCCTTGAAACAAGGGGACAATTTTATGAAAAATTAACGACTAACTTAAATTAGTGTTTTTTCTTAAGAACAACTGCTGTTGCACCAGCTGTTACAAGACCAGCTACTGCTACTGCTACGCCAGCTGAACCTGTCTTAGGTGAACCTGTCTTCTTAGGAGCTACTGTTGTAGCAGGTGCTGCTGTTGTTACTGCAGGAGCCTCTGTAGGTTCTTCTGTTGGCTCTTCTGTCGGCTCTTCTGTAGGTTCTTCTGTCGGCTCTGCTTCAATTGTGATAGAACCAGCCTCAGCTACTGGAGATTCAACATATGCACCGCCGTTATCAAGGCTTGTGATAGTGATACCGATGTCATATACTGTACCAGCTTCTGCATCTGCAGGAATACCAAATGTAATTGATGAGAAATCTGTCTTAAGGCCATTTGGAGCTACATATGTAGCTGAAACTGAACCAGCAACAGATTCATCTGTAACCAGTGCGCCTGTAAGAGTTTCAACAAGTGTAAGTTCCTCAGGATATGTTACTGTAAGAACAGCGCCCTGAGAGTCAATATCGCCGATAAGTGAAAGACCTACTGTAGCTTCTGTTGTACCGTAAGGAACTGTTACATCAGCAACCTTAACGCCTTCACCTGCCGCACTTGCAGACATCATTGATGCTGCGCCAAGTACTGTCATAGAAGCCAATACTGCAATTGCTCTTGAAAATACATTCTTCTTCATTTTTAATATTTTCCTTTCTTTTCTATATTTGTTAAGCATAAGCCGGAATTCCGGCTTATGCGAAAACAAAACTTAATTAATGATTACTGATTATCAGGTTTTAATCCAGTTCTGATAATCGTTACTAACCTTAGTCCAATCTCCGTTTACCGTAGGAAGAATAAGCTTAGCAACATTGATTGCATCATACAGATCTACAACGCCGTCCTCATTGTTATCGCCGAGGAATTCCTGGAATGAACCCTTAGGAATATCAATAGGCTTTGTTGGGAGAATAAACGTAGCAACTGTGATTGCATCGTAAAGGTCAGCCAATTCGCCGCCGCTCATATTAGCGTCGCCACGAGGTCCGATCTTAACAGGGATTGATGCAGTCTTGGTTGTACCGTTATATTCAACAGTAAATTCAACTGTATAATCAAAGTTCTCACCGTCGTAAACATCGGCAGGCGTATCAGCAAATTTAATTACTGCGTCTTCAGTTACGTCTTCATCACCAAGCATAACAACGATACCATTCTTAAAGAATTCGACGTTATCATTATGATACCACTGATCGCTGTCTTTGTCAACATCGTAATTTGTGACAATTTCTATGTCATTTTCTCCCGTACCCGTTGTTACAGTTGTAGAAGTATCTGGAGCTTCAGTTATAATAACTGTTTCGGTTACTATTACCGTTTCTGTTACAATTACCGTTTCAACTACCGGAACTGTTACCGTCACTGGCACCGTTACAATAACTGTCTGAGACGGAACTACTACCGTTTCTGTCACAACTACAGTTTCAACTACTGGAACAGTCACCGTTACCGGAACTGTCACAATAACTGTCTCGGACGGAACTATTACTGTTTCAGTCACAACTACAGTTTCAACTACTGGAACAGTTACCGTTACTGGCACTGTCACAGGAACTGTTACTGGTACTGTTACAGGAACCGTCACAGGTACTGTTACAATAATCGTCTTTACAGTATCATCGCCTGTTTCAGGAGCCTTTGTTGATGTTGTAGTTACAGTTGTTTCAGGAGCCTTTGTTGATGTTGTAGTTACAGTTGTTTCAGGAGCTTCTGTTGTTGTAACAGGCTCTGTTGTTTCAGGCTCTGTTTCGCCCTTGATTGTGATAGAACCTTTTTCTACTATAGGTGTGAGATATGTGTAGCCTTCGCCGCCGCCTGTAACAAGTACTACCGGCTTCGGAGCGCCGTTTGAACCGTGAATATCTATCTCATAAACTTCGCCCGGCTTTGCGTCTTCCGATACCTTAAAGGTCATCTTTGCAATCGGGAGAGTCGGATCGTTCGGGATTTTCTCTTCTGCTGAAGATACTACGTACAACGCTTCCTCTAGAGTAATTGTCGCGCTCTTATCAAGACCCCAGTCCTGAACCATCTTTGTTACTTCAAGCATTGTTCTGTCAAACATTGCTCTTGCTTCAAGTCCTCTGATTTCAAAGCCGTTTGTATCAATGTACATGTTAACTACTACTTCTTCTCCAGGAGCAGCCTCTACCTTGTCTGCCCAGAGATTAGCGTCGCCAACATATTCACGACTGTCACTTGCCGTTGTTGCTTCAGAAGGCTCTGTTGTTTCAGGCTCTGTTTCGCCCTTGATTGTAATAGATCCTTTTTCTACTATAGGTGTGAGATATGTGTAGCCTTCGCCGCCGCCTGTAACAAGTACTACCGGCTTCGGAGCGCCGTTTGAACCGTGAATATCTATCTCATAAACTTCGCCCGGCTTTGCGTCTTCCGATACCTTAAAGGTCATCTTTGCAATCGGGAGAGTCGGATCGTTCGGGATTTTCTCTTCTGCTGAAGATACTACGTACAACGCTTCCTCTAGAGTAATTGTCGCGCTCTTATCAAGACCCCAATCCTGAACCATCTTTGTTACTTCAAGCATTGTTCTGTCAAACATTGCTCTTGCTTCAAGTCCTCTGATTTCTTTTCCCTGCGTATCTATATACATATTAACTACTACTTCTTCACCCGGAGCAGCTTCTACCTTATCTGCCCAGAGATTAGCGTCGCCAACATATACACGATTATCTTCACTTTCCGTCGTTGCTTCAGAAGGCTCTGTCGTTCCCTCGGTTGAAGGAGAGGAGCTTCCGAGAGTAATTGTAGCCGGAATCTTAGTTACAGAAGCTGAATAATCAACGTTTACAAGTCCGTAATTAGGATCATCCTTATCTAAGCCGGCTGCCGTAGAGTTACCCGACAATAACTCAAACTGATTGTCAAAATCAATCGTATATTCGCCTTCAGCCATTGAGCTGTCAAAAGTAACGTCGAATGTAACAACTGACGCGTCGTTGTCATTCTTTACAAACCATTTATCAGGACCATTCTGAATAAAGAAATTTGTTCCCGATATACCGGAAGCGTCAAAGTCTCTGCTGAACTTTCCTCCAGTACCATTTACGTTTGTAAGACCGTTCACTTCTGTAAACTTTAAATTAGATAAAGTAATTCCGCTGTCGCTTGCAGCAAATCCTGATTTAAGATATGTAACTAACTCATCGTCACCAAAATTATCTACTAACATAGCAACAGTCGTTTTAGCGTTTCCGGCCTTAACCTCATCCATAGTGAAAGATGATTTTTCAGGCACTAAGCTGAACTGGCTTACTGACTCTTTGACTACTAACCTATCAAAGGCTGACGCTGTAAACGGCAACGCGCTTGCAATCATGGTACCAACCATAGCCACAGATGTCAGAGCCGAAAGAATTCTACTCTTCTTCATCACTATTTTTCCTTTCTGTCTGCTTTCTCCCGCAGACCGCTGTTTTTTTATTTACGGATCCCCCGTTATTTTAAACCGTTAGGCTTAAAAACTTATTTATATTTGCAAATTACTGAGCTGCTCCGAGATTATCCTCTGTAACAACCATTGCCACAAAATTCATAAGCACCAGACTGTCCTGAGCGTCAATCTTCATATCTCTCAGACAATCGGCGTTAGCCTTGCCTTCGGCAGTAAGCGCATTGCTTTCATTATCCAATATGTACATATTAAGCGCTACTACGTCGGCGATATTTACATAGCCGTCCACATTAACATCGCCGTATTTGGTTCCTACCGGAATATCCTCCGTAGAGCCCTCCTCTGTTGAAGACTGAACATCTCCTGTAACTTCCACATAGCCGTCGGTAAATACCGGATCATATACTGTTATCGCTTCATCCGACGACATATAACCGAATATAATGCTTGCATTAGTTGCAGAATCTCCCGGCTTTACAGCTCTGTCAATAGGAACTATCTTGAAGTCCGCCTTGTCGCCGGCGGCCGCGGTTTCCTTAACAGTACCTGTAATACTTAGAAATGTACCGGAGCCCGTAAGATAATAATCAGGATTTACTGTACCCAATGCATACATTATGCTGATAATATCAGTGTCGATATTGCATTCAAAAGGCGACGGCAGATCTGTTTCCACACCCGACACGTCTTTTGCCAATGCGCCAAGCTCTACACTTTCAACAGTAACCAATGATGAATCATATGAAATTCCAAAATCACATCCGTTGAGTCCGGTATCGGGGATATTGGACATATCTAACGTTAATGTAAAGCTTCCGCCTGCTTCAGCGGTTGTATTGCTGATACCGACGCCGAAGCCGTCTTCAGCCGATACAATTGCAGAAACCGAAACAGACGCCAACGTTGCGGCT
The DNA here is from genome assembly GCF_054655175.1 of Ruminococcus sporogenes. Lineage (NCBI taxonomy): Bacteria > Bacillati > Bacillota > Clostridia > Eubacteriales > Oscillospiraceae > Ruminococcus > Ruminococcus sporogenes. The sequence goes on from NZ_BAAHOA010000004.1 coordinate 114,026, forward strand.
GCCAAAAGTCCCGCAATTACTTTTTTGGTCCTCATTTGCGTTTTCCTCCTTTTCTGATTAAGCATAATATTTTATCTATAACAAGGGAATTCTTTCGCTGTACATTCCCTTCATTATATTCGACCATGTGAGCAATTAAACGTTTATAATCTATTCACATTACAATTATAAGTTAAATGCACATTAAAGTCAATAGGTATTCAAGCTTTTTGTATGGTTTTATAAAATAAATCACCTGGAATTGTTGAATATAATGAATAAATCTTCATTTTATCGCGCTTTAAACATTATATACAATAATTCTTCACAATCCGCCCCGAAAATACCATAATTATTCCAAGCTGATACCAACTCTATTATAGACGATACTTAATCAAAAGTCAAGAGAAAACTTAAACAAATACAAATTAACTTTTGTCTAATTATACACTAAAAGACTTTTTGTGTAAAGCTTTTTATTATACATTAAATAACTTTTGTTTAGTTTTTATAAATGAGGTGTTTGAATTATTTTATTTTTTTTGCAATTTTATATTTAAATTATTTTATCGATGTGAATTTTATGCACATTTTCTGCCAATCATAGTAATATAAACAGCCGTAATCTTCCGTCGCGGCAGAATGGAGATAGTTATGAAAGCAACAGAATTGAGGTATCAAAGCATATTGCCGGATTTGTCCTCTCACCTGAAAAAAATCAAGGAAATTTCCGGCGGAAGCTCAGACCTGCTTATAAATGAAATAGAAATCTGCGGAATAAGGACCGCCCTCATATGCTGCGAGGGCATGGTTTCCACCTCGACAATGACAGAGCTGATATTGCACCCGCTTATGAACCTAAAGCTTGATAATCCGAGTCCTGCGGCGCTGTTTAATAAAATAGAAAACCGAATGCTGCTGTCTGTCGACCGTCCCGTAGCATATAACTACGAAGATTTTTTCCGTCTTTTAAATTCCGGATTTGCAATGCTTGCCGCAGACGGACAGGACAGCGTTCTCGCCTTCGGAGTCCAGGGCTACGACAAAAGAGGCGTGGACGAGCCGTCCGGCGAAAACAATATAACCGGATCTCACGATGGCTTTGTAGAGGTTATACGCTCGAACATGTCCCTTATAAGGCGGCGAATGAAATCGCCGGTTCTTGTTCAGAAGCTGTTTGTAATGGGAGATAAAAGCCAGACTGATATGTGCATCTGCTACATGTCCGACAGAGTTCCGAAAAAGCTTATAGAAAAAATAATGACGTCAATTGAAAAAACGGATCTTGAATCGATTTTGTCCACAGGCTATATACAGCCGTTTATAGAGCCGGACAAAAAACGGTTTTTCAATTCTGTCGGCAGAACTGAACGACCTGACGTTTTATGCTCAAAGCTTATAGAGGGACGAGTTGCAATATTGGTGGACGGCAATCCGTTTGCTCTTATTATTCCTAAATTATGGAGCGACGATTTTCAGACTGTTGACGACTACAACTTCAAGCCTTATTACGCCACATTCACAAGATGGCTGAAATATGCGGCTTTTCTTATTGCCATACTGCTTCCGGCTCTTTATGTGGCGATAGCCATGCACCACCCTGAGCTTTTAAACAGCACTCTCCTGCTGATTCTTGCCGAATCTGAACAAAACGCTCCGTTTTCTATAATAACGGAAACGGTAGGCGTACTAATAATATACGAAATAATCAAAGAAGCCGGTCTGCGGCTTCCTAAGGCAGTAGGAGGAGCGGTAAGTATCGTAGGAGGTCTGATTATAGGCGATGCGGCGGTGACCTCCGGTCTTATAAGTACTCCGCTTCTGACGGTAGCGGCGCTTTCCGTTATAAGCGGCTTTGTAATACCCGATCTTGCGCCGGCAATTACAATCCTTCGTATAGTATTTATAATCTGCGGAGGAATATGGGGGATTTTCGGAATCAGTCTGTTCGGATCCGCGGTATTGTTCAATATGTGCGCCACAGGGGATTTCGGATTCCCGTACACTGCGCCGATATCGCCCTTCAAGCCTAAAACAATGGGAGATATTGCTGTAAGACAAGGCTTCCGGAAAATGCAGAACAACAACTTCACAGTGGAGGAGCTTCATGAATAATATATCAAACAGCCAGCTTTTCGCTCTGATGTTCGGAGTAAAAACATTTAGCCTGATATGCTCAGGAGTAACGGCCGACGCCTCTCAGATGGCGGGAGCGGCCATCTCGATAATAGCGCAGTTTCTGTTGGCGATACCGATGATGACTCTTTACAGAAGAGAGGGATTCAGCCTGAAAAAAGAAATGCTCTTCGGAAAATTCGGCAAATGCCTTTATGCTCTTTTCTTTATCGTATGGGGAGCCGTTTCCTTCAACAGACTGTGGGGCGTAAGCAAAAGCGTTTATTTTCCGGTAGACAGCAGCCTCGCCTGCGCCGTTATACTTGCCGCCGTATGTCTTTACTGCGCGTCAATGAAGCTATCTTCTCTTTCCAAGTCGTCTGTAATAATATTCGGAATTTTGGTCTTTTCAATGGCGGTATTAATATTCGGAGCATATCCTAAGGCCGAGCTTGCCAATTACATTCCGGACACAGAACTGAAAACGGTCATGAACAGCACAATAAATAATTTTTGTTCCTCAGGAGAGCTTGTGATGCTGTTTATACTGCTTGAGTTCACTAAATCCAATAGTCACAGAGGCGTTACGGCATTTTTTATAGGCGCGTTTATTGTAACCGAGCTTATATACATTATAGAAATAACAGTTCTCGGCAGAATAATAGACCTTACGGATTTTCCGTTTTTTACAGCGGGCGCGTTTTCTCAGCCGTTCAGTATTCAGAGGTCGGACTCCCTTTATATGATAGTGTTTACGCTTCTGTGCGTTTTGAACGTCACGCTTCAGCTTGTTCTCTCGTCGATACTAATTAAAGAAATATTCCCGGAGCTTAAATACAATACGCTGTTATCTGTGATCCTGATGCTCGGATTATCGGCTCTGCTCAATTCAACGGGAGTCGATATTTTTCCGGCGCTGGGAATACTGATTATAATACTGTCGATTATTATTCCGGTAATTATGCTCATAAGGAGGGTTTGCAATGAAAAAAGAACTGCTGACGGCGGCGGCTCTGACTCTGCTCCTTTGCGGGTGCAGTCATAAAACAGAAGTAAGAGATAAAGGATTTGTAAGAAGCATAGGCTGCGACGGAAAGGAAAATAAAACCGTTTCAGTCCGGCTTTACGGTGAAAAAGACGTACTTTCCGGAAACGGCGAGACAATATTTACAGCTATTGAAAACGCTGAAACCAGCCAGGGAAAAACGCTGTTTACAGGTCATCTGGAGCTTCTGGCTCTGAGTCCCGGAAATATAAGGGAGATGCTGACCGTTATGATGCAGAACAACCGAATTTCACCATCCTGCTCCCTGCTTATGATACCGGAAAATGCTTCAGGCGCCATTGAAAGCTATGAGGAAACCGAGCTTACCGACCTAATTGAAAGCGGATGCCGAAAGGGTAAAATAAAAAACAAAAACATAAGCGGCGTTTTAAACGATCTTTTAGAAGACGACGCTATGGCCGCCGTTCCTGCGCTAAGCTACAACAAGCTAACAATGGCCGTTATTGATTCGGATTCTATTGTGGGAATACTGTCCGAGGAGGAATCGCAGGGCCTGTGCTGGCTAACCGGTTCCTTGAGGGACATTTATCTGCCCGTAGAAGTAGGCGGAAGGACTATAAGCTTTCAAATAAGAAAAAGCAGTCCCAAGCTAAAGGCTGAGTTTGACGGAAAGAATATAAAAATAACCACCGAAATAAAAATCAGCGGCGGAAGCGTTGAAGAAGGGATAAGCCACGAGGAAGCCTCAGAGGCAGCCGCCGCAAAAATTTCCGGTCTGTGCTCAAAGACCATATCCAAAACCGTTACGGGAATGAAAGCCGACGTCTTAGGAATACAAAAATGCATATCTTCAGAAAACATAAATATAAATGGCGAATGGAAGGAGCTTATACCCAGACTACAGTTTTATTACAGTATAAAAATAGCCTCATAAAAAACTAAAAATGCACGAGAAATTAAATTTCCTCGTGCATTTTATTCGGTTTATTACTGTGTATAGACTAAACCGGTCGTATTATTCAAGCGTCTGTCCGAGCTTATCGGCTGAAATAACCATTGCCACATAATTCATAAGAGTCAGACTATCGGAGGCATCAATTTTGTTATCTCTTGCACAATCTGCATTAGCTTTCCCCTCCGACGAAATCGCGTTGACTTCGTTATTAAGAATATACATATTTAAAGCGACAACATCGGCTATATTTACACTTCCGTCAGTATTAACATCTCCGTATTTTGTGCCGTCGGGAATTACCTCCGTAGTAACCTCAGTCGTACTATCTGGGACGTCTTCAGTAGTAACTGCCGTCGTTGTAGACGAGGTTGTAACGGGGATCGGTTCTGTTGTAACAGGAGGATCTATAGGATCAATGGGAAGCTCTATGCTTTGGAAGTCGATTCCTATATCCTTGTATTCACTGGAATCCTTCGTTTCAAGGAAACCGCCTGTATTCAAGATTCCGTCCGCATTTCTCCATTCCTTATGAAAATCAAACCAGCCTGCGCCGGATCCCTCGGAAGCGCTCACATACGGCGCAACCTCAAGACTGATAAAGTCGTCGTCCGTTATTGTAACTATATTTCCGATCTTATCTCCGTTATTTATAGTCTGCTTGTCAGTAACGTTATAATATTTGCCGCCGTTATAATAAGCGGAATTTTCCATAGTTCCGACAAACTTATCGTTTGCTATTTTTGCCGAGCTGATTCCCGGAGCCAGCGCCGCGTTAAAATTATCGGCGTTTACATATGTGAGAACGGCTGAAAAATCACATCCGTCGTCAGTGCAGCGGTAACAGGAGAAGTTGGGCTTTCCGTTTCCGCCTATGCCGTTATTATAAGCCGTGCATTTTGAAATGCTGCCGAGCTTAGGATTGTTATTGTCTGTAAATCCGCAGTTAAGATTTTCAAAGGCAAGGCAGTTTTCAACAATATGAGCCGATCCTATACCGCCGCCTCCAAGCTTAAAGCCGTTGCCGTCGCAGTCTCCGAAGCCTTCGCCGAATTCCGTATAACCATTTCTAAAGGCTATGCAGTTTCTTATCGTTACAACGCCTATAGGCCCCGTTTCAGACTTAGCATACAAATCCCAGCCGTCGTCGCTGTTGTTGTATGACATACAGCCGTCAAATACGTTCCCTTCTCCACATGTAAGCTTTGCGGCAAATCCGTCCGCATTTTCCATTGTTTCGTTATCACAGTTGTTTTTAGCAGTGCAATTTAAAATTAAATTATCAGAAGGCCATGAACCGATATCCGCATTGCTTGTTTTATAGCGTGAAAGCTGCAATCCCGTATCCTGATTATCGTTAAATTCCATCAGTTCAATAAGGTTATCGTTTCCGGCAAGAAGCATTCCGTTATCTCCGGCCTTGGTTATTTCAAAGCCCTTGAAATACCAGTAATCGCCGTCAAGAACAACTCCCCGATTTGAATCGCTCACCTCCATGGCCGAGAAATCCCACACAACCTCATCGCCCGGATAAGCCATAATCGTTTTGTATTTTCCGTCAGCTCCGTTATTTGTATCTTCAATCAATATAGTGCTGTCAAAGCTATAAACTCCGCCGAGCAGATAAATTACGCCTCCCGGCTGAACCATTTTTATTGCGCTCAACACGTCGATCGGATCTTCCTTGGTTCCCTTTCCTGAAGACGACGCGTCCGGTGAACAGTAAACCGCGTCCGCTGAAATATCAGGCTGCGTTATTTTTGTCGTAACGGTCGTCGAAGGCTTCGACGTATCGGAGGATACAGTCGTAACCGGAGCTTCCGTCGTTTCTTCAGAAGGCTCTGTAGGCTCAACTTCTCCTCCGTCCTCGAATCCGCTTCCTATTGCAATCACAGACGGCTCATACGCCTTAAGCTTGGCCATAAGCTCCGTATTTACCGCATAGCTTGAATCATCGTCCGCAGTAAAGGTAAAATCAAAGTCTCCTCCGCCAAGTCTGCCCGCTTCGGCCGTTACAACAGCGGGAACATCTTCGGCGGAATCCGCAGTATAGCTATACATAGCGCTTCCCGTGTCAAAATTGTTATATGTATTGGATCCCTGCTTGGAGGTTACAGAGGACGAAAGCTTTTCATTCCTTGAGGAGGCTACGTAAGCGTCAAACTCGACCGAATCCTCCTGATATGAAACAAATCTTTTCTGTCCCTCCATGTAATTTCCGTAAGCCTTTATAGTTCCTCCGTCTTCGCTTGAAAACGTTCCTTCAGCCCCGTCTGCAACATCTGAGCCCTGCATGGAGGTCAGCATCGGATATTTACAGTTTCTGAAATAATTGCTCTCGGCAAAAACGGACGAGCCCAGCGTAGAGCCTATTCCGTATTTTGAATTGCCGTCATAGTAATTGTTATAGACATGAGCTGAATAGAATCTTACTCTTGGATGCCTCGAATCCGAATGATCATACCAATTATGATGGTATGTTATATAAAGACCGTCCGTCGTATCCTCGCTAAGTCCCAGCAGGTTGCACTTTCCGCTGTCCCAGAAATGGTTATAAGAAAATGTGATATACGTGGATTTCTTGCAGTCAAGCGCACCGTCGCCTTTGGCCTGATCAGCATCGCTGCCGGCCATACCGTAGAACAGATCGCAGTTATGCACCCAAACGTGGTCGTTCCCCTGCTGCAAAGTAATATTGTCGCCCTCGCTGCTGTCAACCAGCATAACGCCGATATTTCTTATCTCAAGGTTTGACATATTCTTTACTCTCAGACCAAAGCCTGAAATAACCGCGTCGTCGCCGATTCCCTCTACAGTTATTCCGCATTTCAGCTTTCCGCCGCCGTCAATGGTTATATCTCCCTTATCAGTTACCGCAGGATCGGTTACAGTTCCTATTACCCTTATATCAAGCGGTCTTGTTTCATAACCCTTTTTATAAAGGTTAAGTATATTCTGTATTCCCGTACCGTTTGTGGTAGAGCCGCTGCTGCTTGTTACCACATCCATTGTTACCGTATCCTTTGTTTCTTCGGTAAGATAAAGAACAACGGCATTATCCTTGAGGGTTCCGTCTTCATTATATGCTCCGGAGGAGGTGCCGTCCGTCCATGCAAAACCGGTTCTGTCATAGCTTCCTACTGTTATAGGCGCCGATTCAATAGAGCCTGATGAATTTTCCTCTCCTCCCGAGGTAGGAACAACCTTCAAAACATATTTGCCGGCCTTGAGTCCAACTGCGTCCGCTCTGAAATAGCCGCCATACTGCCTTATAAGCATGGAATCAAGCTGAACATAGCTTCCGCCTTCGGGCTTGCAATATACATTATAGCCGTCGGCTCCGCTGACGGGCGTCCATGTGATATAAGCGGATTCCTTGAGAACAACCGACTGCGCCGGTACCGAAACTTCCGCTGAAACGATACCGGTTCTGAGATAAGAGTAATTTCCCATACCGGACATTACTCCGCCGGCAGCAATTGCGGCAGCCAGCATACAGGTAACAATCTTTTTTAACTTCATAATAATATACCCCTCAAAAAATATTCGGACTTCAATACTATTATTATACTTCCGCACAAACTATATTTCAATTGTTAATACTGGAGAATTTTACACAAAAAAATTATAACATGTCACAAAAAAGCATATAATTATACCAAACCTCTTTTCCATACTCCCTTTTTGTAAAAGAAAAAGGCTATTGCCGTAGCAATTATCCACCCTATCGGCCAAGAAAGCCAAACTCCGAGCGTGTCAAAACGTGCTGAAAGAATATATGAAAGTATAACTCTTAAAATAAGGTCTGCAAACGTCGACACCATGAAAGCTCTCATGCTTCCGGCTCCGCGGAGAAGTCCGTCAGTCATTATTTTAACGGCAACCGCCAAATAAAACGGAGAAACTATTTTTAAAAACTCCATTCCCGTCTTTAAAGCGGTTACGCTCTGGTCATTTTCCATAAACAGCATAAGCGCATGCCGGCAGAAAATAAAATATATAAGTACAAACGGCAGTGCGACTGCGAGCGAAATCAAGACTCCAGCTGAATATCCCTGCTTGATTCTCTCCGTTTTTCCGGCGCCCATATTCTGAGCCGTATAGCTGGATACCGCGTTTCCGGCGGCGGCAAAGGACATTATAGCAAAGGTATTCAGCTTTATGGCGGCCGAATACCCCGCTATTACAGAAGAGCCGTAGCCGTTTATTATTCCTTGTATAAAGAGGTTTCCGACAGACACAAAGCTCTGCTGCAAAACGCTTGGTATCGTAACCGCGCCTATTCTGCGGAACAGACCGACGTCAAATATTTTCGGTCTGATCTCATACTGAAGCTTATTGAGTCTTGTAAAAAGAATAATTACCGATACTACCGACGCCGCTCCCTGCGCTATAAAGGTAGCCCAAGCTGCTCCGGCGACTCCCCAGCCGAAAACGGCTACAAAAAGCAGATCAAGACCGATATTTCCCAGAGAGGAACCTATAAGCAGATACATAGGTGTTTTAGCGTCGCCAAGAGCAGTGAAAACGCCCGAAGATATATTATAAAAGAAAAGAAACGGAAGACCGTAGGTGAAAATATTGAGATATACTCCTCCGTCGTCGAAAATATTCTCCGGAGTATTAAGCAGCTTTAATATAGGATTGCAGAATATCACGCCGAATAGCAGAATACATAAGCTTATAGCCGCGGACATAACAAACGAAGTGTTTACCGCCGTTTTCATTTCCGACATTCTTCTGCTGCCGAAAAGCTGAGATATTATAACAGAGCTTCCTATATTGCAGCCCATTGCGATAGCCATAAAAATCATAGTAACAGGATACGATACCCCGATAGCCGCTAGAGCGTCTTCACCTGCAAATCTCCCGGCAATAATACTGTCGGAAATATTATAAAGCTGCTGGAATACAACGCTCCCCAAAAGAGGCAGCGTAAACATAAACAATACCCTTGACGGCTTTCCCTTTGTAAGATCAGTTATCAATTTTTTTCATCCTTTCAAAGCGCTGCTGACTAAAAACAATTATTTCCCCGTAAAATACGGCGCAAACCGTCCGCGGTAAACCGCGGACGGCAAGTAAGCTACGTTATCCCGCCGCCTTAACAGCGGCTTCAACGATATTTTTAAAATACCATGTATTACTGCTTCTGTCAAGCAGTCCGAACTCCTCCTTAGCTCCGTTGTCCCAGATAAAGCAGGTGATTCCTCTTTTTTTAGCGGAGCCGATATAATACGACATGTAATCTGCTCTGACGCTGTCGTTTCCTTTATTTGTAGCTCCGCATTCTCCTATTATTACCGGAACTCCCTTATCAATAAAATATTTCTTAACAAGCTCAAAACCCTTGTCAAGCTCTTTTTTGTCGGCGTCGCTTCCCCACTCCGATCTTGAATTATCGCCGCCTGCAAAGTCCCACGGAGAATAATAATGTATCGAAACTATAATCCTATCGTCGTCGGGTATTTTCACATCTTTAATACCGGTTTCGTCCATAGCAGCCGCATGAGCGGTTATAATCAATGAACGGACAGCATTATTTCCGCCGGAATTACGTACAGTTTCAACGAAAGAAGCAAACAGTTCGTTTATTACATCTCGCTCCTCTGCCGTTCCGCAGGTCCATTCGTTTTCGCCGCCTATTATTCTCGGCTCGTTCATTCCCTCAAACAGAAGATGATAGTCGTAATCCTTAAAACGCTCCGAAAGCTGCTCCCAGATACTGATTAGTCTCGATTCGCTTTTAGCCTTATCTGCCCTGCTGGGCTTAAGCCATGTGTAATCGTCGTGATGAACATTTATTATAACGTACATATCATTGTCAATGGCATAATCAACTACTTCATTTACGCGGTTCAGCCACGATTCTTCTATTTTATCGCCGTCCATGTGCTCGTTCCAGGTCACGGGGATTCTTACGGCGTTAAAGCCCGCCGCCTTTACCGTATCTATCATCTTCTTAGTAGTCTTAGGATTTCCCCATGCAGTTTCAAAATCGTCAACTTCCCACGTTATATCATAGCAATCGAGGGTATTTCCGAGGTTCCAGCCGATTTTCATATCCTTTACTATCTCAGCCGAGCTTAAACCGTCCGATGTTATCTTGTTTTTTTCATCGTTTTTCGGTATGTCCGCGTCGGCGTTTGCCGCGGAGGCAGGCGCGCCGCTGCTGTATTTGACTGTTACGGATTCAAGCGTTACGGAGTCCTGCTTGCTCCACCAATAGCCCAGCATTACGTCGCCGTCGGCGTTGATATAATCCTTGATTTCATCAGGAACAAGCCAATAAAGCGTCGCGCTGTCCGAATTCGTCATAACAGCGGCGTTACCACTCTGATACCAGTTTTTGTCAGTTTTGTCCGGACAGGAATCGTCAACCGATATGCCGAACGCTCCCGAATATTTCTGAAGCTCCCCTCCCGCCTTTACTTTAAATTCAAAGTACTGCGGAACGTCTCCCTCGCCGATAAGCTCGGAAAGCGGTATAACGGCCTTTTTATCCTTTTCGCTTCCGTATTTCAGCGTCTTGTCAGGCTCTATTGTCTTTGTACCGTCAACAGGTATCTGAGCCGAGGATGTATAATTGCATATAATGCTTGAAAGCCTTAGCTTCTGAAGACCGCCCCACCAATATCCGACTTCAATAAATCCCTTATCGCTTACATTTACATAATCCTTGATTTCTCCCGGAACATCCCATGTAACCTCAAGATATGCGCTGTTTACATCAATTTCAAAATCGTCAGACTGATACCAGCCCTTATCCGTAGCCGCCTTGCAGGACTCGTCGACGGATATTCCGCACGCGCCCTTGTAGCTGCTGATATTCGACGAGCCGTCCTCAGCGTAAAATACAAATACGAACGAGTCTATCTTATCTCCTTCTTTTGCAAAATCGCTGAGAGCCGCCTTATACGTCTTATTCTTATCATAATCCAATATTTCATTTATATCGCTTTTTTCGCTGCCCATTGAAAAGCTGACGGTTTCCGTCGGACTGATATGAACAGTGGTAACAGCCTCGGTTGTCCGGGCTTCGGTCGGCGCTTGAGTAGACGTCGGCTCGGTTTCAGCTTCGGTCTCAGTAACGGCAGACGAAGTCTCCCTGTCATTATTATCTCCCTTTAGAAGAAACGCAGTCACGACGCCGGCTAATGCTACTATTACAACAGCCATGACCGCGACTGCTATTTTCAGCCCCTTGTTATTCTTTTTTTCATCCATATCCATAATTCTCCTTACAGCTTTATAAATTAATTATATATTGATTTTTCAAATTTGTAAAGAGGGGGATAAAAAAATCCCCTCTGCATAAAAATGCAAAGGGGAAATAAAAATAAGAGAGTGACATAATTAGAGGAGATGAAATTATAAAACAATCTTATCAACTGCTTTTAACCTCAGCCGATCTTTCAACCGACAAGCATATTATGCCTAAACAATGTGATAAATTTATGATATAAGCGTGAACAAATTTCAAAAATTAATTACAGATTTTGCTTTTATTTCCTTAATTTATAAAGTATATTTATTATAGGACTGAAAATAATAATGTCATGAACATTTATAATGTTCTGGAAACGAGGTGGACAGTATGTGGAACAAGCTCGCATTGATTCTGCTCATAATAGGCGGAATCAACTGGGGTCTGGTCGGAATCTTCCAATTTGACCTTGTTGCATGGCTTTTCGGCGGAACCGATTCCATATTAAGCAGGGCGATTTATATAATAGTTGCAATTTCTGCTATATGGTGCATTTCTCTGCTTTTCAGACCGAGCGACAAGATGATTGAAGCAACAGACTCGTAAGTCCTCATAAAAAGACATTAAGGCATAATAATAAATGATGCCGCATTGTATTATGCTTTTATGCCAGAATAACGCTGCCTGTAATAACAGGCAGCGTTTTTACTTATACATATTCTATTTTTAATCTTTGCTTTCTTTCATAAATAAAATTAATAATTATTACAAGAAGAACTAATTTAGGTCAAATCTCCCTATATTTTATTGGTTTTTATCGTATAATCAAAATGAGGTGATAAAAATGATACATAATATTAACGATTTATACCTGAAGCTTGGTAAAAAGGTCTGCTTTTACCGGAAATCTAAAGGCTTGACACAAGAGCAGCTTGCAGAAAACATCGGAAAAAGCAGATCCTTTATCAGCGCACTTGAATCCCCTGATATCATTTGCAAGGTGAAATTAAACACTTTATTTGACATAGCCGACGAATTGGAAATTCCTCCACATTATTTGCTTGAAGACGATTAATTAAGGGAACTGCCTGTAAGCAGGGTATTTTCTAACATATTCCATGACTGCACGACATTAGATAAAAAAATACCCGGGCAAAAGCCCGGGTACAATTAAAATAAGAGAAAATAAATATGTGTAGAACAAAAGAAAGGAGACAACAAAACGAGTGTAAATAATTCATGAATTATTTAACACTGCTGTTATTATACACCAAAATACGCTAATCGTCAACAAAAAAATCAGTTTTTTTTGATTTTATATATATTTTTGTTGTTTTCACCAATTATTCACACAAAAGATTATACAACTTTAATGCTTTATAAGTCGGATTTTAACTATTTTTATAATAATCTGACGATTCCTGACGGCTGTTTTACAGTCTGAAACTTTGTCTTATTTTTAACAGGATATTTATAAAAAGGTATTTACAAAAAGCTAAGGTTGTGATATTATTAATAGTGAAGTTATGTGTACTCATATAACCCAATTTGATTTTTTACATAAATTTAGGAGGACTATTACCAATGGCAAGAAAAATGAAAACCATGGACGGTAACAACGCTGCCGCTTGGGTATCATACCCATTTACAGAAGTTGCGGCTATTTACCCTATCACACCGTCTTCACCAATGGCCGAAGTTACAGACCAGTGGTCCGCAAAAGATAAGAAAAATTTATTCGGACAGCCTGTTCAGGTAGTTGAAATGCAGTCTGAGGCAGGTGCGGCAGGCGCTGTTCACGGCTCTCTGGCGGCAGGTGCTCTTACAACAACATATACCGCTTCCCAGGGTCTTCTCCTGATGATCCCTAACATGTATAAGATTGCCGGCGAGCTGCTTCCTTCAGTAATTCACGTTTCCGCGCGCTGCGTTTCTACTCACGCGCTGAATATTTTCGGAGATCATTCAGATATTTATGCATGCCGTCAGACAGGCTATGCAATGCTTTGCTCTTCAAATCCTCAGGAAATCATGGATTTAGGAGCTGTGGCTCATCTTTCCACAATCAAGGGAAGAGTTCCGTTTATTCATTTCTTCGACGGTTTCAGAACATCTCATGAAATTCAGAAGATCGAAACATGGGACGACGCAGACCTAAAGGAAATGCTCGATATGGACGCGGTTCAGAGATTCCGCGACGAGGCGCTCAATCCGGAGCACCCTGTTTTAAGAGGCACTGCACAGAATCCTGATATATTCTTCCAGGCAAGAGAGGCGTGCAATCCATATTATGACGCTATGCCTGCAATTGTTGAAGAATACATGGGCAAGGTAAACGCAAAGCTCGGTACAGATTACAAGCTCTTTAACTATTACGGCGCGGCCGACGCAGAACATATAATCGTCGCTATGGGTTCTGTAAACGATACAATCGAAGAAACGATAGATTACCTCAACGCGAACGGCGGCAAGTACGGTCTTGTCAAGGTAAGACTTTACAGACCTTTCGTTGCCGACAAGCTTGTTGAAGCTATTCCTGACAGCGTCAAGAGAATTTCTGTACTCGACAGAACAAAGGAACCCGGCTCTCTGGGCGAACCTCTTTATCTCGACGTGGTTGCCGCTCTCAAGGGAACAAAATTCAACGATATTCCGGTATTCACAGGAAGATACGGACTTGGTTCAAAGGATACCACTCCGGAACAGATCATCGCCGTTTACCAGAACACGGAAAAGCCAAGATTTACTATCGGCATAAAGGACGACGTTACAAATCTCTCGCTTGATTCAGTTGAATGTCCAGACACCGCTCCTGCCGGTACAACCTCATGTAAATTCTGGGGTCTCGGCTCCGACGGTACGGTCGGCGCAAACAAAAACTCGATCAAAATCATAGGAGACCATACTGAATTATATGCTCAGGCTTACTTCTCTTATGACTCAAAAAAATCGGGCGGCGTAACGGTTTCACATCTGCGTTTCGGAAAAACTCCTATCAAATCAACTTACCTTATTAATAAAGCTGATTTTGTCGCATGTCATAATCAGAGCTATATTGATAAATACGATATGGTTTCCGACATTAAGCCGGGAGGAACCTTCCTTCTCAACACTATCTGGGATATGGACGGTCTTGAAAAGCACCTTCCCGGTCAGGTAAAGAGATACCTTGCGCAAAATAATATCAATTTCTATACAATCAACGGCGTTAAGCTGGGCGAAGAAACCGGAATGGGAACAAGGATAAATACTATTCTTCAGTCTGCATTCTTCAAGCTCGCCGACATTATTCCTTTCGAGGACGCCGTAAAATACATGAAGGCAGCCGCTGAAGCTTCTTATAGCAAGAAGGGACAGGATATCGTTGAAAAGAACTGGAACGCTATCGACGCGGGTCATCAGAATATCGTAAAGATCGATATTCCTGCGTCATGGTCCGACGCGTCCGATACTCAGATGGGAATGGCTCGCGTAACAAGCAGCAATAAGGCTTTGGCTGATTACGTAAACAATATTCAGATCCCCTGCAACGCTCAGAAGGGCGATACGCTCCCCGTTTCCACTTTCAAGGACGCCGCCGACGGTACCTTCCCTCAGGGCTCTTCCGCATTTGAAAAGAGAGGTATCGCAGTTAAGGTTCCGAGATGGATTCCTGAAAACTGTATCCAGTGTAACCAGTGTTCATATGTTTGTCCTCATGCTGTAATCAGACCTGCCGCTCTTTCTGCCGATGAAGCCGCAAACGCTCCGGACGGAATGAAGATGGTTGATTTCAAGCCCGCTATGGACGGTATGAAATTCGCTATGACAGTATCTGTTCTTGACTGTACCGGCTGCGGATCATGCGCAAACGTATGCCCCGCAAAGAACAAGGCTATCGTTATGGAACCGCTGGAATCACAGCTCGACGAGCAGGAAAAATTCACCTACGGCGCTTCTCTTGACGAAAAGCCGGAGGTTGCGGCCAAGTTTAAGGCTACGACTGTTAAAGGCTCGCAGTTCAAGCAGCCTATGCTTGAATTCTCAGGCGCCTGCGCAGGCTGCGGTGAAACTCCTTACGCAAAGCTCATTACACAGCTCTTCGGCGACAGAATGTATATCGCCAACGCTACAGGCTGTTCTTCAATCTGGGGCGGTTCCGCTCCTTCAACTCCTTATACCTTCAATAAAGAAGGAAAGGGTCCGGCTTGGTCTAACTCCCTGTTTGAGGACAACGCTGAGTTCGGTTACGGTATGTTCTTAGGTCAGAAAACTCTCAGAAACAGAGTTATCGCTAAGGTTAAGGACTTAAATGAAACTACTGACAATGCAGACGTAAAGGCTGCCATTGCAGAATATTTAGACACGGTAGACGACGGAAATGCAAATACTCCCGCAACAGAGAAGCTTGTAGCCGCTCTCGAGGCATGCGGATGCGAAGCAGCTAAGGATATTCTCGCCTCCAAGGATTATCTGAGAAAGAAATCTCAGTGGATCTTCGGCGGAGACGGCTGGGCTTACGACATTGGCTTCGGCGGACTTGACCATGTTATCGCTTCCGGTCAGGACGTTAATATTTTCGTATTTGATACAGAGGTTTATTCCAATACGGGCGGACAATCTTCAAAGTCGACTCCTACAGGCGCTATCGCTCAGTTTGCCGCTGCCGGCAAGGAAGTAAAGAAAAAGGATCTGGCAGGCATAGCAATGAGCTACGGCTATGTTTATGTCGCACATATAGCTATGGGCGCTGATTATAACCAGTGTATTAAAGCTATCGCAGAGGCTGAGGCTTATAACGGTCCTTCAATCATTATCGGATATGCTCCGTGTATAAACCACGGTATCAAAACCGGTATGGGTACTGCTATGGCAGAGGAGAAAAAGGCGGTACAGGCAGGTTACTGGCACCTTTACAGATACAACCCTACCTTGAAGAAGGAGGGTAAGAATCCTTTCATAATGGATTCCAAGGCGCCTAATACAGACGAATATAAGAACTTCCTCATGGGAGAGGTTCGTTACAATGCTCTTGCACGTCAGAATCCTGAAAGAGCAGAAAGACTCTTTGATAACGCGCTCGCTAACGCTAAGGACAGATATGATTATCTAACAAGACTTTCTAAGCTCTACGGCGAAGACTAATCCTAATCAATAATTGATGCGAAAGGAAGAACCGCAGCACAATGCGGGAGGTCCAGACCATAAATATTCAGCGGACTCATACAAGAGTCCGCTGTTTTATTATAAAAAACGCCCCGTATCTGATATTAAGCTGATATCGGATACGGGGCGTTTTTATATTATTTTAATTATCAATTCCATAATACATTTTTCCGTCAGGCATTCTTACATTATTATCGGCAGACGCTGAGCCGCTGTAAACTCTGACTACATATGCAGAATCGTTATCAAGCATACAAGTATTACCGGTAAACTTATTATTATACCCCCAGCCTGAAACAATCTCGTGAACCTCAAAAGCGTTTCTTAAAATAATATTTCCGTTCTGATATGCGTCATTATTTCTAATCACAGTATCATTGCCCTTAACTTTGATAAATGCGTTAGCCGACGTCTGGCCGCTAAGATCATCGCCGTATAATTTACAGTTTTCAACAATGCTTCCGGTAGTATATTCCTTGATATCAATCATTTCGGCTGTAACTCCGGGACCGAGAACACAGCCGGAAACGGTATTGTAATCGCAATTATAACCGTAACCTAATGTACTTTCCGAGCTTCCGATATAAACTGCTTCTCCATAACCCGGACTGATACGACCGGTATTTATAACAGTGCAGTCCTCAACCCTGCAATAAGAACTGTTATCACGCAAATGTATCCCCTCGCTGCCGATTTCGCTTACCTTACATTTCCTGATTACAGAATAATTGGAATTATCAAGTATTATTCCCTTTTGTGCATTTGAAATCTCAAGATTTTCTATATTCCAGTAATCACCGGTAATATAAAATACAACGCCGTTTTCTATGCTTTTTCCATAAAGCAACGCTTGATTCTCTGTGTCACTGCTTCGAATAGTAATAGGTCTTTCCCTTGTTCCGTCGGCAGCCGACCAAAAGTTTGCGCCTTTCGGTCCGGTAGAGTCAGATGTATAAATTCCGGCTTCAAGCACTATTTCATCTCCTGGCAGTGCATTATTCAACGCCTGAGTCAGTTCTCCGGATGTCCTTACATAAACAGTATTAACTGAATTATTTTCATACAGAACATTTCTTCTGAGCTTTATAACGTCAAACACATCGCAGTCCCCGTCACCGTCAATATCGCATACCCCGTTTGCTTTATCAGATTTTTTTATGAGAAAATCTATCAGAGCCGTTATATCTCCTGAATCCGAATACGCAGAATATGACGGTACAATCATCGCAAAGGTTAATAAAATTGCTGCCGGAATTAATTTTATCATTTTCTTCATTTCTAACCCCAATCATCAGCCGCTTATGTTTCCATAAAGCTTTAACGCGTCGTATATATGAA
Source organism: Ruminococcus sporogenes (assembly GCF_054655175.1). Taxonomy (NCBI): domain Bacteria; kingdom Bacillati; phylum Bacillota; class Clostridia; order Eubacteriales; family Oscillospiraceae; genus Ruminococcus; species Ruminococcus sporogenes. The sequence goes on from NZ_BAAHOA010000004.1 coordinate 131,768, forward strand.
AAGGCTCGGTATAATGACTTCCCTGCGCTCCGGCAGTAATCAAAACATAAATTTCACCGTCTATTTCCGCAATTGAAGCAAGGCACAGTCCGGCTTCGTCAGTATAACCGGTTTTTCCGCCCAGTATCCTGCCTCCCTCAACATAGGAGGAATCCATTTCCGAAAACATTGTACTGGAAAGCGTTATGCCGTCAGGATGCTCGTCAGTTTCCGTATAATAGCTTTGAGAGGTAAATATTTCGTAAAACGTATCGTTTTCAAGCGCATAGCGCAGCAGCAGCGATATATCTGAAGCGGTTGAATAATGCTCGTAATTCTGAAATCCGCAGACATTTGTAAAGCTTGTATCGCTCATGCCCAGTTCCTTGGCCTTACTATTCATCAGCTCAACAAATTCCCATTCGCTGCCGCTTATATAGCTTGCAAGCGTAAGACAGCATTCCGCCCCCGAGCTTAAAACGGCTCCGTAAAGCATGTCCCTGTAAGTTACGCATTCATAGGCGACAAATCCGGCAGTAGAACCGTTTTCATAGGCGATCTGATCATATATGTCGCCGGGTATCATAATCTGCTCGTCAAGATCGCTTATATGCTCTATGGCAACTATCGCAGTCATTATCTTTGTAAGCGAAGCCGGATAAATACGGCTATATTGATTCTTGGAATATAACTCATTACCGTCTATATCCGTTAAGAGCGCCGTTTCGCTTTCAATTTCTATAAAATCGAAGCTGATCTCCCTTTCCTCGGTCGTTTCAGGCTCAGTCGGCGGAGCGTCGGTTGGCTCTGATTCAGCTGCGATTTGTGAAGGCTGAGTATTATTTTCTGATACGTCCACAGAAGCCGTATCGCTTCTCTTCTGCAGCAGGCTTACACCTCCGAGTATAATGAGAAGCAGCATCAATATGATAAAAAGCCAGAGCGCAACTCCTCCGGCAGAGCTTGATTCCTTTTTCATTAACGTTCCTCATCATATAAAATCTCTTAGATTATTTTAACATAAACGCCGCGTATACGTCAAGCAGAACGGGGCAGAAATAATCCGCCCCGCATAATCATGCTTTATATTTTTCAGTCTGAGCCGTTATTAATTCTGTATCGTCAAAATAATTAATCTTCATAGCGGCCTTTACCTCTGAAAGCGTGGACTCCGCCTTAGCCTTTGCCGCGGCAGTTCCCTTTTTCAAAACCTCGTAGACATAGGGTATGTTCTGTTCAAGCTCTTTTCTTTTCGCTCTTATAGGTTCCAGCTCCTCCTGGAGCACGCTGTTTAAAAATTTCTTTACCTTAACATCTCCGAGTCCTCCGCGCTTATAATGCTCCTTAAGCTCATCAAGACCGGCATAATCAGGCAGATAGCGTTCGAAATGATCCTTTCGACAAAAAGCGTCAAGATATGTAAACACGGTGTTTCCTTCAATTTTTCCCGGATCGCTTACCTTAATATGATCAGGATCCGTATACATGCTCATGACCTTTTTTCCGACGTCCTCGGCGGAATCGCTCAGATAAATGCAGTTTCCCAGAGACTTGCTCATCTTAGCCTTGCCGTCAATACCCGGCAAGCGCATACACGCCTGATTTTCCGGCAGTAGAATTTCAGGCTCGGTTAATGTTTCTCCATAGACCGAATTGAATTTATGCACAATTTCCTTGGTCTGCTCGACCATCGGCATCTGATCCTCGCCCGCCGGCACTGTAGTCGCCTTAAAAGCGGTTATGTCCGACGCCTGACTGATCGGGTATGTAAAAAATCCCACCGGTATGCTCGTTTCAAAATTACGCATTTTAATTTCCGTCTTAACAGTAGGATTTCTCTGCAATCTTGACACTGTGACCAGATTCATGTAATAACAGGTCAGTTCGCAAAGCTCTGGTATCTGCGATTGTATAAACATATTGGTCTTATCCGGATCCAGTCCGCAAGACATATAATCAAGCGCAACTTCAATTATGTTCTGCCTAACCTTTTCAGGATTATCGGCATTATCAGTCAGCGCCTGTGCGTCGGCGATCATTATATATATTTCATCGTATTCGCCTGAATTCTGCAGCTCAACGCGTCTTTTCAGCGAGCCTACATAATGCCCCACATGCAGTCTGCCTGTGGGACGGTCTCCAGTTAAAATAATTTTTCCCATATAAAGCAACTCCGTTTTATCCGAACCATAATATGATTCACTTATTCATTTTATTATACTAAAATTTCACATAAAAGTCAATAAAAATAAGCCCGAACCAGCATATGCTTGACATTTCCGCCAGACATGCTATTATTATAACAGACGATTAATTGGGGTGTTAATATTGAATAAGTTTTTAAAAAAAGTTTTAATGCGGATTAGGGACGGTATTCCTAAAATGTCTGAAAGCTTTATAAAATGGGGTTTTCTTTCTCTGATAACAGGCGCAGCCGTCGGTTTAATCTCCTCGCTGTTTCATCTGTCGCTTAAGGAAGCGGCTTATTTAAGGGAACGGTATCCGCTTATAATACTTCTCCTGCCCGCAGCCGGAATCATCATCGTCTTAATATATAAATTTTTAAAACTTACAAACGATAAAGGAACGAATCTGGTTCTAATAGCCGTAAGAGACGGAAAAAAGATGACGTGGCGCAATACGCTGAGCATTTTTTCCGGCTCTGTTCTGACTCATGTCTGCGGCGGCTCTGCCGGAAGAGAGGGAGCCGCCCTTCAGATCGGCGGAAGCATAGGCTCTCAGATAGGACTATGGCTTAGGCTTGATTCAAAGGATTGCCGGCTGCTTACAATGTGCGGTATGAGCGCAGGATTCTCTGCTCTTTTCGGCGCTCCGGCAGCAGCAGCCTTTTTTTCTATGGAGGTTATAAGCGTAGGAATAATGCATTATTCCGCAATAGTTCCGTGCGTTATTTCCGCCTTGATTGGGCTTACCGTATCCTCTCGCTTCGGAGCGGCCCCCGACAAGCAGATCATAAGACTTGAGTCGGCTGATGTTTCCGTATATTTACGGGTTCTGCTGATAGCGGTATGCTGTGCGGTTTTAAGTATAGTATTCTGTTTTGTTCTGAAAAATTCCGCCCGTCTTTATCGGATATTCATAAGAAACGCATATATAAGAATAGCTGCCGGAGGGGCGGCGGTTGCGGCTCTAACCTTTTTATGCGGAACATATGACTATAACGGCGCCGGAGGCGAGGTTATAAACCGTGCCTTTGTCGAATCAGCGTCGTGGGAGCAGTTTGCGCTGAAGCTTCTGTTTACCGCCCTGACGCTAGGCGCCGGCTTCAAAGGCGGAGAAATTATGCCGGTATTTTTTGTAGGGGCGACATTCGGAAGCGCGCTTGCGCCCTTATTGGGACTTGACTGCTCCTTAGGCGCCGCAATAGGAATGTCATGTCTTTTCTGCGGAGTGACAAACTGTCCTGTAACAGCGGTGCTCCTTTGTACAGAGCTTTTCGGCGCGGAATATCTTCCGCTGTATCTTCTTGCCTGCTCATGCGCCTATATGCTTTCAGGCTACGCCGGACTTTACAGCGAACAGAAAATACTTTATTCAAAGCTGGAACCGAAATATATAGACAAAAAAATAGGAAAAGCCTGAGATTACCTTAAAAAATTATTATATTTCATGAAATCAACATATATTTTTCTTGACACGAACTGTTGTATAGGCTATAATTAAATTATATTATACGGGGGAAAATAGAATGGACAGAAAGCTAAAGCGGCTTGAAGAACAGCAGCGAAAGCTGATGGAGGAAATAGAAAGAAATAATCGCAGAATCGATCCTGACGGCAAAAGAAATGATAAAAGCGGTCTTATAAGCTTTCTTACAGGTCTTATATTGCTGGGCGGAGGACTTTTCTGGGTATTTCAGTCAATCAAAGTAACTTCAGTGTGGGGTTCGTTTTATCGTCTGGGATCATGGGCTATGCCTAACGGAGTTATAATAATCCCCCTTTTAGCGGGAATCATTATGCTTTTTGTTATGAGAAAAAAGATTTTCGGCTGGGTTGTGACCGCCATAGGCGTTTTGATAATCCTGTTGACTGTTATGAACAGCGTCAGTCTGCATTTTGTTTCACAATCGCTTTTCAGCTATATACTGATGTTCGGATTTATAGCAGTAGGCGCGGCTCTGGTGTTAAAGGTATTATTTACAAAGCATTGATTATATAACGGAGGTATTTTAATGGGTATATTTCAGAGGATCGGCGACGTCTTGAAATCAAATATCAACGATTTGATAGATAAAGCCGAGGATCCGGAAAAAATGGTAAAGCAAATCATAATAGATATGCAGCAGGAGCTTAATAAGTCTACTCAGGCGCTTGGAAAAGCGGCGTCAAGCGAACGTATAGCGAAAAAACAATACGACGACGCGGCTAGATCAGCTTCAGAATGGGAAAACAGGGCTAAAACAGCCTTGGCTGCCGGCGACGAGGAACTTGCTAAAAAGGCTCTTGAAAACAAAATCAAGGCAGATAAAGACGCCGCCGCATATAAGGAAATGTACGATACTATCTCTCAGCAGACTGAAACCATAAGGACTCAGGTAGAGGTGCTTAAATCAAAGCTTGAGGAAGCAAAAAGCCGTCAGGCAATGCTTATAGCCCGTTCTCAGATGGCTGAGACGCAGAAAAACCTGGCAAAATCCACTGGCGGATTCGATTCTTCGAGCGCGTCAGAAAAATTCGACCGTATGGAAGAAAAGATTATTCAAAAGGAAGCCGAAGCTCAGGCTTTTGCAGAAATAGCCGGTCAGAATAACGACGCTCTTGACAGCTTTGAAAAGCTTGAAAAGGATTCAAAAATAAATTCCGAGCTTGAAAGACTTAAGGCGGAAATGGGAATGTAAGCCGACAACCGCGCTGAATAATCAGGCGCTCAGTCATACGGCGGAAAGGAACGATATGGAAATGGAAGAAAAGAAAAAAAGCAGTCTGGTAGTATTCATTTCAATTTTGGTAGCTCTTATCGGAGGAGTTATATCCGTAGCCTATATTGTCTACAAGGCAATGAGCAATAAAAGCTACGAAGAAAAATGGAAAGATTACGACGAATGCGGAATATAATATTAAAAGGCGTGAAATTACACGCCTTTTTTGCATATAAAAGGAGGAGCCTAAATGAGCATATTTAAAAAATTTACTGCCGTTGCTCTTTCAGCAGCGTTATTTGCAGCGCCGCTCCCTGAAATCAACAGCGCCTCAGCGGCATCGGGAATTTATTTAAAATACCGTACGGCGGATGAAATTGCCGAATATATGAGAAATCACCCTTTTAATTATAACGCGTCCGAATTCGACGCTTTGCCCAGCTATACCCAAACGCCATATGAGCCGGGAAAGCTAAGCGACGCGACTCTTGAAAACGCACTTAACGCGCTTAATACGGTAAGATTTATAGCCGGTCTTGACGAAGTGAGCCTTTCAGATAATTATAACGATCTTGCACAGGCGGGAACGCTTGTCAACGCGGTTAACGACGAGCTTACGCATAGTCCGTCTCAGCCTTCGGGCATGTCTGACGAGCTTTATGAGAAATGCCTTGAGGGGACCTCAAGCTCCAATATCGGCTGGGGATACGGAAGTCTTGCAGAAAATATAATCTACGGCTGGATGAGCGACGCAGACAGCTCAAATATATCAAGAGTAGGACACAGAAGATGGTGCCTTAACCCGTCAATGAAGCAGACCGGATTCGGCAATACGGGAAAATACTATGCCATGTATGCATTTGACGGAGTATGGAATGAAACCGAATATTACGGAGTAAGCTGGCCGGCGCAGATAATGCCGGCAGAATTATTCGGAAATAACGATCCGTGGAGCATATCAATGGGATACCAGGTAGATCCGTCAAACGTCAATGTAAATCTTGTCAGAAAAAACGACGGAAAACGCTGGAGCTTTTCACAAACGGCCGCGGACGGATATTTTAATGTTGAAAACAATAATTACGGCAAAAAGGGGTGTATAATTTTCCGCCCAGATAATATATCCTACAGCGCCGGCGACAGCTTCGAGGTTACAATAACGGGGCTTGACGAGACTATAAGCTACACGGTAGAATTTTGCGATATAAACGCTGACGAGCCTGCGATAACAAAAACTTCTCTGGAAGAGCTTATTAATTTTATTTTGAAAAAAGAATATAATACCGAAAAAATCAGTGATTTCAACGACGACGGAAATATAGACGTTTTTGACGCCGTTATAGCGAGGCGGAGCCTGACGAGCTGAATATCTCGCGGCAAAATAGGCTTTTTTCCGAAAATATTCTGAATGATTATACAAAATAATACAATTTTATTATTGACTTATTTTCGCTAAAATAGTATAATATAAAGGTATAGAATTTTATCTAATAACTACATATATTTTGGAGGGTTTATAATATGGGCAGAGTTTATAATTTCAGCGCAGGTCCTGCCGTTCTTCCTGAGGAAGTTCTGAAAGAAGCCGCTGACGAAATGCTTGATTACAAGGGAACCGGGATGTCTGTAATGGAAATGAGCCACCGTTCCAAGGCCTATGACGAAATTATCAAGGAAGCTGAAAAAGATATCCGCGACCTTATGAATATTCCGGATAATTATAAGGTGCTGTTTCTTCAGGGCGGAGCTTCACAGCAGTTTGCCGCGGTTCCTATGAACCTTATGAAGAATAAAAAGGCAGCTTACATAATTACCGGCCAGTGGGCTAAAAAGGCTTATCAGGAAGCGCAGATTTACGGAGAAGCAGTCGCAGTAGCTTCATCGGCAGACAAAACCTTCTCCTATATTCCGGATTGCTCGGATCTTGATATTCCGGAAGACGCCGATTATGTTTATATCTGCGAAAACAATACTATTTACGGAACAAAATTCAAGGAGCTGCCTAATACAAAGGGCAAGGAGCTTGTCGCTGACGTTTCCTCATGCTTTCTCTCCGAGCCGGTAGACGTTACCAAATACGGCGTGATCTACGGCGGCGTTCAGAAAAATATCGGTCCTGCCGGCGTTGTTATTTCTATTATCCGCGAGGATCTTATTACCGACGATGTCTTAGAGGGAACTCCTACAATGTTGAAATGGAAAACTCAGGCAGACGCCGATTCGCTTTATAACACTCCTCCCTGCTATGGAATTTATATCTGCGGAAAGGTTTTCAAGTGGATCAAGAAAATGGGCGGTCTTGAAGCTATGAAAGCTCATAATGAAAAGAAAGCAAAGATCCTTTACGATTTTCTTGATCAGAGCAAGATGTTCAAGGGTACTGTTGAGCCTAAGGACAGATCGCTTATGAACGTTCCGTTCGTCACAGGAAACGCCGAGCTTGACGCTAAGTTCGTAAAGGAAGCAAAGGCGGCAGGTCTTGAAAATCTCAAGGGACACAGAACAGTCGGCGGAATGAGAGCTTCTATTTATAACGCTATGCCTATTGAGGGCGTAGAAAAGCTCGTTGAATTCATGAAGAAATTTGAGGCTGAAAACGCCTGATTATATCCAAAAAAGGAGTAATTTGATAATGTATAATATTCAGACATTAAACAAGATCGCCGCCGTCGGAACATCAAAGTTTGACAGCAGCAAATATACAGTCGGAGATTCAGTTGAAAACCCGGAAGCTATTATGGTTCGTTCCGCAAAAATGCACGATATGGAATTCGGCTCAAATCTTCTTGCAATTGCAAGAGCAGGCGCAGGCGTAAACAATATTCCTGTTGATAAATGCGCCGAGGCAGGCATATGCGTTTTCAATACTCCGGGAGCTAACGCCAACGCGGTAAAAGAACTGGCTATCTGCGCAATGCTTCTTTCATCAAGAAAGATAACCGAGGCTGCGGCATGGGCCGCTTCGCTTAAGGGTACTCCGGACGCTCCTAAGACAGTCGAGGGCGGTAAGTCCAAATTTGCCGGTCCGGAAATTCTCGGAAAAACCCTTGGTATCATAGGACTCGGAGCTATCGGCGGTAAAATTGCAAATGCAGCGGTCGCTCTTGGTATGAAGGTTATAGGCTTCGATCCTTTCCTTTCCGTAAACGGAGCGCTTCACCTTGATCCGGCGGTAAAGGTTGCGGCTGATATCAATGACATTTATAAAAACAGCGATTATATTTCAATACACGTTCCTTATACTCCCGACACAAAAAATACTATCGATGCTGAACAGATAGCTATGATGAAAGACGGAGTCCGTCTTATAAATCTTGCCAGAGGCGAGCTTATCAATAGTGAAGCGGTAGTTAAAGCTATTGCAGAAGGAAAGGTAGCAAAGTACGTTACGGATTTTGCCGACGATACCGTACTTGGAGTTGAGGATGTTATCGTTCTACCTCATCTCGGTGCCTCCACTCCCGAAAGCGAGGACAACTGCGCCGTAATGGCAGCAGACGAACTGATCGACTACATTGAAAACGGCAATATCAAAAACAGCGTAAATTATCCAAACGCTTCTATGGCGGCTAACGGCACAAAAATATGCGTGCTTCATAAAAATATTCCGGCAGTTATCGCTAAGATAACATCAGCAGTTGCAGACGCCGGTATGAATATCGACAACATGGTAAACGCAAGCAAAAAGGATTACGCTTATACCATGCTTGATGTTGACGGCAACGTTACAGACGATATTTCCGCTAAAATCAGCTCGGTTGACGGTATAATCAAGGTAAGAGTAATAAAGTAATAATTTATATTAAAAAAGCCGCACTGAAAAACAGTGCGGCTTCCTATTTGCAGAAAAGGCAGACAATAAAATGTCTGCCTTTTCTTAATTAACCTTGCGGTCCCAATTCACTTTCAGTTATTATCATTGCAACATAGTTCATAAGCGTCAGCGAATCAGACGAATCTATTACATTATCATATAACACGTCTGCATTTGCAATACCAACCTCGGTAAGATCGTTGTCCTCACCGCCCAGCAGATACATATTCAGAGCAACTACGTCTGCGATATTTACAGAACCGTCAACATTTACATCTCCGTATTTAGTTGACTTTGCGTTTGTTTCGTTAGTGGGCTTAACCGAAGTGATTACAGTAGTAGAAGTAGAAGGCGATACCGAGGAAGTCGCCGCGGTAGTTACAGGAGGAGTCGGTGAATCTGAAAGCTTTCCGTATATAATTCCGCATCCAACAGTAGACATATAAACCGTACCGTATTCATTCATATCCCCTACAAGGAAATTTCCGTTTCCTGTGCCTCCGTAAAGATTATCCTTATTTATCAACACCCATGAGTTACCGCCGTCCTGAGAACGATAAATGCCTTCAGGATCAGTCTCCTGAGGTTTTCCGTACATATAAAGGGTATTTACATCGCCGGCCTTTTCCGGAGCGCCGTAGCCTACCGTCTTGCAATAGAACACATCAAGCTTGTTTACTGTTTTGCCTGTATCAGTCACATTATACATACCATAGTAGCCCGCGCCGAGTATAATATTATCCTCGCCAAGATAAGCTATTCTGCCGGCCGTATCGCACTGGTCATACATTGCGATATCGGTTGTTGTAAACGTTTTGCCGTAATCGGTGCTTACGCAAAGAGTATAATGAGCGTCGGAGAAATCCGGCTCCGGTTTTGAATAGCTCCATGATGAATTGTAGTATGTCGCATAGGCGTAAACGATATTAGGCTTATCAGGCTCTACAAGCATATATGTGGGCTTTGAGCCGTATGCGCTTGGGATTCCTGTGCAAGATGTCCATGTCTGACCAAAATCATCGGAGTAAGAAACATTGCCGCTGTCGCTTGCGCCTTTAAAGAACCTGTATGAGCCGTCCTCAAGCTGAGTTATCGCAGCTTTTCCTCCGGACGTATTGGTCATCTTAGTCCATGTTTCGCCGCCGTCAAGGGTGTAGAAGCCCGGAGCTACGTCGTTCTGGTTTTCGGCAATTCTAATCATAACATCCGGATTCTGAGGACAATAAGCAATAGCGCCGGTAGATCCCACATTCGGCTGATGCTGTTTACCGGATTCATAAACGGAAGAATGCTCAAAACCGTCATAGTCGCCGATTGCAGAAAATTCATTGCCGCCTGGAACGCTTACCATATCGAGAGCAACGACTTCTTCTATACCGTCCGGATGGAAATAAAATGCCGGAGTAGTATCCCATGTATTATCGCATGCAAAAACGCCGTTTCCGGACGTTACAAAGCTTCTGTCAGTATTTCTGGGATCAAGCACGATAGCTCCTACCCAGTGAATGGCTTTATTTCTAATCCAGCTTCTGCCGCCGTCCGCAAGATATTCGGCCTCAAGCGGCTGTCCCCAGCCGATCTGATTGCCGGGAGTCATACTAATCCAGCTTTCTCCGCCGTCGACAGATTTGAAGAAACGGTCGCCCCAGCATACGTTTTCATCCTCCCAGGCATTTTCATACCATAGCTGAGAATACCAAAGTCCGCATGTAGTCGCTACAAGATGATCCGGATTCTGAGGATCGCTGTAAACAGCGCCGAAACCGTTCGCAGTCGGGGAAATATCAGTAACCTCCTGTGTAGACGGATCATATTTGAATGCGCCTCCGGAGGAACCGTTAAAGGCAAGACCTGCAATATAGGTAATATAAAGCTTGCCGTTTACATCCTTGTTGATTCTTGACGGGAAATAATTGGTAGGCAGATCTGCGCTTAACGTTTCAAATTTATCAGATCCAACGTCTGCCACAACAACGTTTGCTTTTCCCGTTACAGACGTTCCCACATATACCTTTCCGTCAGAAATAGCGATAGTTGCAACCCCGTTCTGATTATTATAAGCTCCGTCAGTTATTGATTTAACAAAATGACTCTCATCCCATGTGGGCCAATTAATGGAATTGGTATAATAACCAAGATCGTCATATCCTTTAACAGGCTCCCATGTATCTCCGCCGTCCTGAGACCAGATCAACGCGGAGCTTCCTGAATTAACGTCGCCTCCGCAGTAAATTATATCGGGATTATCAGGATCAACAGCTATCGCCTCTCCGCACTGACGTCCGTCTCCGTTTCCGTGAACCTGTATCATGCTTGTCACGTCAATTTCATCGAACGTTTTTCCGCCGTCGCGGGTACGGAATATAACAGTTCTTGCGTTTGAGAAATAAGCGCAACCGCAGAGAAGGTAAACGGTATCGTCATCTGTAGGATCTATCGCAATAGCGTCGACGCTTAAAAATCCTCTGTCCTCTTCGTTAAGAAAGCCGAGAAGCTGCTCCCATCTGTCTGTTTCATAATTATACTTGTATGCCCCTCCTACGTCAGTTCTGGCATACATTTCTCTTTGGCCGGTCACTATTCCTGAAACGAATCCGCCGCCGCCGATTTCAACAGCTCCCCATTCCATAGAACCGGATATATCCTCGGCAGCAAAAGCGGATTCTTCCGAAATGCCGAAAGCGGGAACAACCGAAATAGCAACTGCGCAGACGGTTATCAGACCTGCCAGTTTTTTCTTAATATTCATAATAATTCTCCCTCCAAAAAATATGTTTGCAAAAAATTATTAAATTAATCTCCAAAACCCTGAAACATTTTGTTAAATTTCACAAACCTTTTTAGTTTATTATACATTATTTTGAGATAAATTTCAAGAGCTCGCAAAAAAATAAATTTCATAATTATAAGTCTGCTTTTTTGGAAATATTGACATATTACAGTAAGTAATGATATAATATTATAAAAGCAGACTGAAATATAAATAAAAAATTAAATTGGGAGAAACAAAATGACAAAGGAAAAAATGAAAATATACAGACGGCGTCAGACGGTATTGCTGATTTGTATTGCCGTTGTGATTATAGCGGTTATAACGGCGATCGTCCTTATATTTGTATCAAAGGACAGCGAACCGATAAAAAACAGCGAAAAGCCGACGGTCTCGCAGACTGACGAAAGCGGTCTTCCGGTAGACGGCGGTAAGGAAAACCAACAAGGTTCTATACGCTTTGAAGAAGACGAAATAACAATCAAAGTGGGAGAAACCTATATCGCAAAGGTTATAAACGATTCCGGAAATACTGACAGCTATATCTGGGAAAGCTCTAACGTTTCCGTAGCCTCTGTGGATAACGGAGAAATCAGAGGACAATCGGAAGGCTCATGCAATATAACCGTTACCATAAACGGCACTAATCTGAGCGCGTCTCTCAGAGTAAACGTCGAGACCGGAAACACGACCGAAAACGGTCATGAAATAAATGTAGAGAACGGCCTTACATATATAGACGGTATACTGATCGCAAACAAATCCTATTCCATGCCGGCTGACTTTGATCCCGGGGTAAATCAGGAGGCCCTTGACGCATTCGATGAAATGGCGGCAGACGCCGCCGAGGAAGGCTTAAGTATATATATTTCCTCCGATTACCGTTCCTATTACGATCAGGAAAGAATATACAACAGTTATGTTGAAAGAGACGGACAGGAGGCTGCGGATACATATTCCTCAAGACCCGGACATTCCGATCATCAAACCGGCCTTGCATTTGATTTAAATAGTATTGACGATTCCTTCGGATATACTCCGGAAAGCGACTGGGTTGCGGCAAACGCGCATAAATACGGCTTTATAATACGCTTTCCGAAGGGCAAGGAAGATATAACGGGCTATCAGTATGAGCCATGGCATATACGTTATCTCGGAGTGGAAAAAGCAGCCGAGGTATTTGAAAGCGGACTCTGCCTTGAGGAATTTCTCGGAATAGATTCCGTATATAAGGATTAATTTAAAAAACGGCGTACATTTTATGTGCGCCGCTTTTACTATTTTCCTATACGCCGCATTTTTAATTTAAATTTTATATAAATTTTTCATATTATTAACGTAATTTTATATGTGTTTTCTTGACTAAAAGACTTATTTGTTATATAATATTTATATAAATATCAGCAGGCAATTCAGTTAAAATCAAACAAAATACACGTTAAACGCTTCGACTGATATAATCACGGAGGAAATCAACTATGGACGAAAATAATATATATATAAACAGAGAATTATCATGGCTGCAATTTAATGAAAGAGTCCTTGAGGAAGCTCAGGATCCAGCTGTTCCGCTTTTGGAACGGCTTAATTTCGCAAGTATATTTCAAAGCAATCTTGACGAATTTTTTATGGTCAGAGTTGGTTCCCTGTATGATCAGATGCTGATAAAGCCTAAAAAGAAGGACAATAAATCAAATATGACCGCACAGGAACAGCTTGAGGCTATTTTCTATAAGGTAAACGAGCTTGAACCTATGAAGGACATTGCCTACAAAAACATTATGCTTGAATTGATGGAATACGGCGTCGAGCAAATAAACTTCCGGTCGGCGTCTATTGAGGAGCAGCAGTATCTTCAGGAATATTTCAAAAGAGAAATCAAGCCTCTTGTATTTCCGACAATAATCGACAAGAAAAATCCTTTTCCATTTCTGAAAAACAAGGAAATATACTGCGCCGTTCAGCTTCAATCAAAGTCAAACGTGAAGCTCGGTATAATTCCGGCAAGCGGTCAGTTCAACAGAGTTATAAGACTTTCCGGAGGAAACAGGTTTATTCTTGCGGAGGATCTGATACTTCATTTTGCCCCGTCTATTTTCAAAAACTATAAGGTTGTTGATAAAACCCTTTTCAGACTGACAAGAAACGCCGATATAACCGTTGAAGAAGGCTTATATGATCAGGATTTTGATTTCAGGGAGGCAATGGAGGAGCTTTGCAAAAAGCGTAAAAAGCTGCACCCTGTAAGAATGCAGCTTTCCGAAACCTTCAGTCAGCCTGCTCTCCAGTTTCTTTGCAAAAAGCTGGATTTAGATGAAAATCATATATTTTATCTTAAAACTCCGCTTGACCTTTCATTTACAGGCATAATCAGAGATATGCTTGACAAGCCGGAGCTTAAGTTCGACAAGCTTGTCCCGCAAAAATCTGCAAGCGTTGCAGATAATATGGCGATGATACCGCAAATAAAACGACATGATATACTTCTGAGCTACCCGTACGAAACCATAAAACCTTTTATCCAGCTTCTAAATGAAGCCGCGAACGACTCAAGGGTAACTGAAATAAAAATAACTCTTTACCGTCTTGCAAAAAACAGTATGGTTATAGACGCTCTCTGCGACGCGGCTGAAAACGGCAAGCAGGTGACTGTACTCGTAGAGCTGAGAGCAAGGTTTGATGAGGAAAACAATATAAACTGGTCAAGACGTCTTCAGGAAGCGGGATGTCATATAATGTACGGTCCCAGAGAGCTTAAGGTCCACTCCAAGCTCCTTCTTATAACCCGGCAAAACAACGGCAAAACAGAATATATAACTCAGGTCGGAACAGGAAACTATAACGAAAAAACATCTACTCTTTATACTGACCTTTCACTTATGACAGCCAATCAGGACATCGGAAATGAAGCTCAACTGCTTTTTGAAGCTCTTATGGAAAACAGACTTATCGAACAGAGTCAACATCTGCTTATCGCTCCATTGTGTCTTCAAAACAAGGTTCTGGAAATGATTGAAGAGGAAATAACTCATGTCCGTAACGGTGAGGAAGGATACATCGGTATAAAAATAAATTCACTGTGCGATAAGGTTATAATGGATAAGCTTGTTGAAGCCTCTAAAGCCGGAGTTAAAATAGATATGGTAATCAGAGGCATTAACAGTCTTGCCGCCGGCGTTTCCGGTGAAACTGAAAATATAAAGGTTATAAGCATTGTCGGCAGATATTTGGAGCATAGCAGGATATATATTTTCGGTACAAAAAAACGCAGTAAGATTTATATAAGCTCAGCCGACTTCATGACGCGTAATACCGTCAGACGAGTAGAGGTAGCGGCTCCGCTGTATAACGCAAGAATAAAGCAGCGCGTATGGAATATGTTCGAAACGCTTTTAAACGATAATGTAAAAGCCCGCAATCAGCTTCCGGACGGTACCTATATCAGAGCGATAAGCGAACATCCTCCGCTTGACGCTCAACGATTTTTCTTTGAGGAGGCATACAGAAAAGCGGAAAAAAAGGCTGCCGACAAGGCGGCAAAGGCGGCTAAAAGGCTTTCAAAAAACAAATAGCTTAAGTCTTAAAACGGGTATGGAATATACCCGTTTTAATTTTAACCGTCTGTGTCCGCTCTTGCATTGACAAATAAGCTTAAGAAAGCTATAATTATTACGACTTTAAATCTCTTTATTGAATGGAGTAAAATATGAACTATAAAAAGATTGCCGCATTTTTATCTGCGGCCGCAATATCCGTATGCCTGTTGATTTCATGTAATAAGAGCACAGCCAAAAAAGGAGAAATGCGGGATATTTCGTCTGAAACGCTAGTTTCAGAAATGACGCTTGGCTGGAATCTCGGAGACACCTTGGACGTTTGCGCTGCCGACCGCGACGGCGACGGTAAAATCAACGAGGCTCCCGCCGAGGGCGAGGAGGTAGATGAAACCCTCTGGGGAAACCCGAAGGCAAACAAAAAGGTCTTTGAAAAAATTAAGGACGACGGATTTAATTCTGTTCGTATTCCAATAACGTGGCGCGATCATCTGGGAAAAGCCCCCGATTACATAATAAGCGATAATTGGATGGACAGAGTCGAGGAGGTTGTAAACTACGCCTACTCACTGGATATGTATGTAATAATCAATGTCCATCACGACGGCGGAGGAGATCCGGATTTCGGCGCATGGATAAGAAACGCGTCCTATGACTATGACGGCGTTATTGAAAAATACAAAGCGCTCTGGAACCAGATTGCCGATAGGTTTGAGGATTATTCCGACCGCCTGATTTTTGAATCTATGAACGAGGTTGGCTTTGATGATCTGAGGGGACCTGAAAATTATGAGGTTTTAAATAAAATTAATCAGGAATTTGTAAATCTTATCAGAAGCAGCGGCGGGAACAATCCCAAACGTCATCTACTGATAGCCGGATATTATACAGATATTACAATGACTTGCAGCAGCGACTTCAAAATGCCCGACGATCCTGAAAACCGCTGTATTCTCTCGCTACACTATTATACCCCCTGGCAGTTCTGCACAACGACGCAGCAGCGGAATTGGGGGACCGAAGCGGAAGTCGAAGAAATGAAACGCCTTATAACAAATATGACAGATAAGTTTACCGATAACGGCATTCCGGTCATCATCGGCGAATATGGAACAGCAAGAGGAAACGACGAGCCAAGCAGAGTTTATTTCAGTGAAACGTTCGTAAAGCTTTGTCATGAAAACAATATTCCGGCGTTTCTGTGGGATAACGGATCAGAGCTTGACCGCGGCAGTCTGAAATGGCAGAATCCGGAGCTTCCTAAGGCCTTGAACAGAGCCGTTAGCGATAAGAATTATACTCCGGCCAAATATGATTAAAAAACCGCACCGTCTGTGTAAGCATTACAGACGGTGCGGTTTTTCCGGACACTGTTAAAGGAGGGAAACAGCGCTCAGCAATTATGAAGAAAATGTATATCAACGCCTTAAAAGACGGAATTTTTGGTCTGCCTTTCAAGGGAAGGCAGTAAACCTTATCTATACCATCAATATTATTTTTCCTTTGCGGTATGGTTATATTATATCGGCTTTTTATGAAGAAAATATAGTGTAAATACGAAAATAATGTGAAAATTAACCGCAATAATTTTCAAATTCCTCCATACTTCCATTGAAAACATTAAGGTCTATATATTTTTCAATACCGTCATAGCCGTCAAGACGTCCTCTGTCGCAATATTGCCAGAACGTCCAATCCCTCCCGTCCGAAAGCTCGGCTCTTGTATAAATACTGCGTATCCAAATATCATTATCTTCAAAATGTCCCCTTATATAACGATTATAGGTGGTTTTCGTAGCGTAAATTATCGGAGTCAAGCCATAGCGCTCTTTCAGCGCGGAAATCAGATCATTCAGATTCTGCCTTGCCTTATCTTCGTCGGGAGGATCGCTTCCATTTCCGTTGTAATATTCCACATCAATTACCGGCGGCAGCATATTCTCACGCTTTTCCACAACGCTTATATAGTTTTCCGCCTGCGTTTTTCCCGGACTGTCAAAGCTGAAAAAATGATATGCTCCGATCCTGATTCCGGTATTACTTGAATTTTTATAGTTTTCAATAAAATATTCGTCTACAAAGCCGCTGCCCTCAGTCGCTTTTATAAATGCAAAGCTGATATTCTGAGATTCAAGTTCTCTCCAGTTTATTTCACCCTGATAAGATGAAACATCAACGCCTCTGACCGGATAATCTTTTTTTGAAGGAGTATTCAGCCATATTATACCGTTATACCACAGTACGGCAAAGATATAAAGAATGATACCGGCTATAACCACGACGATCATCAGTTTATGACGTTTTCTCACACGTTATCCTTTCAATTTTAAATTTCGAAAAATTCAAGTGAATTTTTATAGGTGACGTCCAGTATCTCCTGAGGTGACGCTCCCTTGATCTCCGCCGCCTTTAACGCGGTTCGCTCAATCATACTGCTGTCACACCGCTTTCCTCTGTAAGGCTCTGGAGCCATATAGGGACAATCCGTTTCAAGCATAAGCTTTTCCATAGGAACCTCTTCTAAGGCCCTTAAAGCCTTTTTCGCATTCTTAAAAGTCAGAACGCCGGTAAAGCTTATATACATTCCAAGAGAAATAACCTCAGCGGCTATTTCCGGAGAACCGCTAAAGCAATGCATAACTCCCTTGGGACGGTATTTACGCAAAATCTCCATAGTATCCCCGAAAGCGTCTCTGGAATGGATAATTACAGGAAGTCCTAACGCTTCGGCAAGCTCAAGCTGCTCCTCAAAAAGCTTTATCTGACGTTCACGGTTATAATTCTCATAGTGATAATCAAGACCTATTTCACCAAGCGCTTTTATCTTATGTGAGGAGCTCAGAAGCTTTTCAAGTCCGGACAAATATCCGTCGGAAGTAAAGCTCTCCGATTCAGGGTGTACGCCGCAGGCGGCATACGCATAATCATAGGCTTCTGCTATTTCAACGCATTTATACGAATCCTCCATATTTGAGCCTACCGTTACAATACCCGACACGCACTTTTGAGGAAGCGATTTCAAAAGTCTTTCACGATCATTATCAAATGCGCTGTCAGCATAATGCGCATGAGAATCAAAAATATTATTCAGCATCGCTGTCGCCGCCTCTTGTTTCAGGGATCATAGGCTGAAGCGTTTCCTCTTCATTTTTCGGAGAAGTTGCTTCAACCGTAAAATACTGTGAAATCTCCTCTATAAAGGATGAATCCAGAACAAACTTATCGGCAGTCTGAGTTCCTGAGGGCGTTACAAACTTAGCCCTGTCGGAAACCGTTTCATCTTCCGAAGGATCGCTGTATTTCATCATAAATTTGATAGCATATTTTTTATCCTGATAATCAAGCGCTGAAATATCAGTTTCATTAGCGTTTACCATTGTTTCAAACGTATTGTCAAGGTTATCCGCTATCCTTGCGCCGTTAGTCTGGTTAACCATAGCCGTCAGAAGCGAGGCCGCTGTGGAAACACGCTGTATTTCTCCGCCGCCGTAGCCTCCGTAGCTGATAACCTTTTCAATCTGGTCCGGTCCAAGATACTGCAAACCGTCAGTCTGAGAGAATCCTTCTATTTTTCCGGGAAGCGCAAAATTTACTCCGCCCATTATATTGCAAAGCTTCTGAAATGATTCCGACTCAAAAACCATATAGCGATCTACGGGTATTTCAAGCGAAAACTCCGCCGCCGCCTTTACCTCCGCCGCTCCGCCGGATTTATAAATTTCAGAAATCGTTTTATTCTGTTCGCCCGCTATCATATTTTCCGGAAGTCCTATAAACACCATCTGCTTATGGACCGGCATAGAGCGCATAAGCATAAAAGTATACTGCTTAGGATAAATTTCCTCCTCTTCCTCCTCAGAAACCTCCCAGTCATAAGTTTCTTCGTCGTCGGAACTCTCCTCTGACGAGGAGCTGTCGGAACCTTCATCCGGAACGTCGATACTGTCGCTGAGATCGAGTACGAACAATATAGTATGACTGTCGCTGTCAGACAGCGAGCCTGCCTCGTTATTCATCGTCAGAAGCGAAGAATTGTCACTGTCAATTTTGTCATAAATAATCATTGTTATACCGCCTATTATTATAAGCGATATTAAAAACGTCAGCAGAAACGGAATAGCAATACTTCCTGATCTCTTTTTTTTCATGATTTATGGTATCTCCTTTCACAATATGCCGTTTAAAACGGCGTTTCTTTTTCTTTTATACATTTTTGTAATGTTGTATTCAAAATGTTGAAAACTATGTTGAAACGGTTGAAAGTTTTTCCGCGTGCGGACATTCCATATAGTCAATCGGCATTTTATACAATTAATCAAACATAATTCGTTTATTTTTCTCTACATAACCGCTTGCCGACGCAATGTCCGACACCTTTATCACCGACAGCTCCAGGCCTTTCCTTCTGGCATAGGCTATAGTCTGCCCCGTACCGCTTTTATAATCGTCAACCACTCCTATAAGGCAGGAGGCGTTATCAACCATAAAACGATTGCGTATCTTATAACAGTCTCTGGAATAGCTGTCTGAAACGCATATTACTTCATACGCCTTTTCAAGCACATTATTCAGCGACCAAAGATCCGCGCCCTTAAATACGCTCCCATGTTCGGGATACGGCTTAGCGCAGATAAGCTTTATATTAGGAAGCTTCTTCTGAATATCAATTACTGATTCAGCCGCCCACAGATCTACGCCCCTGGCAAGGCCGGATATAAAATATTCATATCCTGACTGTGCGGCAAGATAAATACGGTAATAAAGCATGCTTTTTATCATATTAAGAAGACTGTTATTCATTTCCCCGTATCCGGGCAGCTTTTCCGGACGGTGCCCTGTAAAACAGACTGATTTTTCTTTTGTCATTATTAAAGCGTTCCTTTCGATAAGACGAAATAAATATGAGTTTATATTATGATACTGAAAAAGTATAACATAATTTAATGAAAAATTCAAGACGGCGGAATATATTTTCATAAAGCTATTAAAAATAAATGATAAAAAGAAAAGGAGCATGGTCAGCCATGCTCCTATAAAATTTATCCTACGAGACCTGATCGTTCTATACCCTCTGTAAAATATTTCTGCAAAAACGCATACATAATCAGTATAGGCAGTATCGAAATAAGACAGCCTGCTTCCATCCAGACAATCTGCTCTCTGAATCCGGCGGCGCCGCCCATATCCTTAAGAATCGTATTATTCAACTGCGTTCCAAGATTCTTTAGCATCAGAGCAATAGTCGTATTACTTGTAAAGAATGTTGAGCTTACATAATAATCGTTCCAATACCACACTACCGAAAAGAGAAATACTGTAAGGAAAGACGACAGAGCGTTTGGTATCATAATCTGTACAAACGTCCTGAGCGGACCGCAGCCGTCCAGATAAGCAGCGTCCTCAAGCTCTTTCGGCAGACCCTTAAAGAACTGTCTGAAAATAAATATCATCAGTCCCGAACGTATTCCGTTTCCGGTCAGCGCAGGAAGATACATCGAAAGCGGATTGTTTATAAGGCTCCAATCCGGATTACCGAGAAAATTCCTGAACTGCTGATACTGCGGTATAGCAATAACCTGAGACGGGACAAGAATCATCATCACCACGATGGCGAAAAGAAGTCCCTTCCCCCTGAATTTAAATCGTGCGAAGCCGTATCCGGCCAAAGCGCAGGAACATACCTGCACCAGCGAACAGCCTATATTCAGAAAAAGCGTGGTCTTTAAAGTTTCCCAGAAATTCATTGCATGAGCAGTTTCCTTGATAACCTTAAGAGTCAGGTTTCGGGGTATCCACATAACCGTTGGATCCGTCATATCGGAAGGATCCCTGAACGCACAGCTTATCATATAAATCAGCGGATAAAGTATAACAAAACATAATCCGAAAAGAATCAGGAATCTGAAAAACGGCCATACCTTTTCTATAAGCGCCTTTCTTCTGAGATAGGCAATTTCTTTTTTGCTCATTGTGGCCATACGGATTTTCTTAGCTTGTTTTTTGGACAATCCGTTGCCGATAATTTTTTCTTCTTTAACAGCCTCCGCCATTGCCTACCCTCCTTAATCTACCTCGTAATAAATAAATCTGTTTACTATCGCAACAATTATTCCAAGCGCTACTATAACAATTCCGAAATAAGCCCACGCCATTGCTGCCGAAATTCCGTACTGCCAGTCCTTCTGCATTGTAAGAACTCTGTCCATTACAAGATTGCTCGGATCGGTAAAGGAATCTATAATAGTGAAAATCAAATTTGCAAGTATCATCGGACTTACATAGGGGAAAGTGATCTTCCAGAAATATTCCCAAGCCGTAGCGCCCTCCATCTGTGCGGCCTCCTTTGCAGAAACCGGAATATTCTGCAAAGCCGCAAGAAATATCAGTATCTGTATTCCGGCATTCCAGACGAGACCAAATATATCGGTGGTTACAGTCTGTATAGTCTGGGTAAGCTGATCGCTTATCCCGTAAATTCCTAAGAATTCCAGAAGCTCGCCGACAAGGTCGGTTTCAAACATTGTCGAAAACTGGGTTGCGCCGCTGTTTCCGCTTGTAGCCATATTTCCCGTTATAATATTATAAACCGGACCGGTTGCGATAATTACCGGCAGGAAGAACACTGCCCTTGCAAAGCCCCTGCCTTTAAATTTCTGATTGAGCATAACGGCTACAAAAAGAGCAAATATAAGAATAAGCGGAGTTTTCATAGCGGTTGTCTTTAAAACAGAAACCAGTCTCTCGGCATATACCTCGTCTCCGAGAAAAGCCTGCTTGTAATTATCCAGTCCGACAAAGCCGCCGAAAACGTTTCTCTCAATATCCCGGAAGGAATAGGTGAACGATTTTATAAGGGGGACTATAAAGAAAAGCACTGTTCCCACAAGCCAGAGCGCTATAAAGCCGTAGCCGTAAAGACTTTTTCTCTTCTCATACGCTATCTTCATCAGTTATTCAGCGCTCCTTCCCCTAAAAAATCATCAAGCATGTAAACCGTTCCGTTTACATTTATTTCTCCTGTAGAGATATTTATTTTTGTTACAGTTCCGTTTTCATAGGAGGTTGTAATAACGTCTCCGTTTGTTTCATAACCGGTTATTCTTTCGGAGGCCGTTCCGCCGAGTACCTTGCCGCTAAGCTCGTAGCCCCTTGCCGCGGCTTCTGTCCAGTACTTATAATTTGCATAGAAATAAATATCGTATACGGTATCCTTCAGCTCGTTGGTTTCCTTGTAAAGCATATCGTAATTGAAATTCGAGCCTGTCGCCAGCGCCTTCAGCATCAGCGTCTTATAATCGGCGCTTCCGTTGACAGCTTCTGTTGAATAAGGCTTAAGACCGTGCATTGCGACCTGATAAAAAGGTACGTCCTCATCAAAAATATCAAATTCGCTTGAGGACATAGGAACATTCGTAATATGATCCACACTTGAGAACGAATAAGCGTTGGCTGTATCCGCCAATATCGAACCTACGCCGTTTTTCACTTTCTCATAATTTCCCTCAAGAATAGCCATTGTGTCGTCTCTGGAAAGAGTATTTTTGCCGTAATCTCCGTATAGAGCGGACGTCATATCTCCCAATGAAACTCCGGTAAGACCTTTTTCGGAATAATTTTCAGTCAGATCCGAATAAATATCGTCAAAAGCCGACGGAGATAGAAGAGAAACAGGATCGTAGAATGTGCTCTGTACTCCGTAAGCCCTATCGTAGGTCAGCAGTCTTGAATAAGAACCGGAAACTCTCGTAGTTGTTTTAGTAAATGTGAAATAGCCCTGACCGCTTATGAATCCTTTATTATTTACGGCAGGATACAGGGAGATATTATTTCCTTTAAGATAATCGGTAAATTCCTCAAACGCACTTTTACCGCCCAGTACCCCCGCCGGCTTCGCCTTATAATCCACCTTGCCCGCAATTCCCGCGTTAGTCCAGTTGTCATAAGTCAGGACCATATTATCGGCGCCGCAATTTTTCAGTTCTTCAACTATTTCCTTCGCCTGTTCAAACCCGGTAATCTCAGTTTTCATCGTAATCGGAAAGCCCAGTATTGATTTCTGCTTCTCAACACCGCCGTAAAGATTTATATAAAGCGAAGGATCGGTTAAACCTGAGCCTGTCACGCCCTCATCCTTTTCAAGATAATCCCTGTATTTAAGGGCAATGTCCGTAAACGTAACATCGTTTCCGGAAACAGGATAATATCTCAGCTCAATATTATCGGTTTTTATTTTACCCTGTTCGAAAACAGTAAACGCGCTTGCCTCTCCGTTCATTATATAGGTTTCCGATCCTCTGAGCATGAACGTAAACCCGCACACGTTATAGCTGCTTTTTGACTGTCCGCTTACGCTTGCCTCAAGCGTCGCATTTGCGTCTCCGGAATGTATCGCAACAAGCGCGCCGTTCTTTCCGCCCTTTAAAATGCCGTAAACAGGCATATAAACCTTTTGCGTCACGGCCGGCTTTGTTTCAGGAACGGCTGATATATCTGATCCGTAAACCTTTGACATATAGCTTTTTGCGGAAGTCTTTCCATTATTGAAATTAATAAGCGCGCCGCTTCCGTCCGGTATAACGAAGCTGCCCTCCTCGTCGTCGAGAGCCGCGCCAAAGCTGTTGAATACGGAAATTGAGGTCAGCAGACTTCCCGTAGCCGAGGAAATGTCCTCCTCTTCAATGTTTTCGACGTCTACCCTGACATTGAGATAATCCTCGCATAGCGTATATTCAATTGGAATTTTCGCTCCGCAGTCCTTGAAATTATAAACGACCTTAACTCCGTTATCTATATTCGATATCTTTACCGTCGCCTTGTTTGCCGATCTTAAAGTCTTGCTGGTTCTGTCCTTTGGAACGCCGTAAGTAACCACGACAGCCGAAGCGAGCTGTCGCCTAAGCGAATTTGTCGCTCCCGGATCGCCGTATGCGTTAATCGGCGCAGACCACCATATATAGCCCGTAGATTTATTTTTAATCGCAAACAGATTTCCTTTTTCCTTGGGATTAACGCCCTTTTCCTGCGCTTCGTCCGAAACGTCGGTGCAGGCGTATAGCTGATAGCCGTCGTTTTCGCCCACAAGCTCCATTGTGGACAAAGCTTCTTCTTCGGTACGCTCGACGAAATCCTCGTCCACCTCGTCAGGAACGGCTTCTTCCTCGTCCCCGCCGGCCGTTTCAGCGTCGCCGGCAGCAGCGTCTCCGCCGGCAGCGTCCTCCTCATCGGCGTAAACTGAAGTTACAGGCGCCATCAAGGCAAGAACCATCGCACCGATTAAAAGCTTTTTGAATTTATTATTCATCAATATTTCACCGCCTTTATCACGTTAGCTTAAACCTTGATCCTGTAAGCTATTTCTGTATAAATCGAATAACCGAACACATATACCTGCTGAAGCAGAGAAAGCAGAAGAACAAGCAGGAATAATATTATCAGCATAGCGGCAATGGTCAGTATTATAGCAAAGACCGTTTTCATAAAAGAATACTGGTGAACCGCTTTTATCGCGGAAAATATCAGTATAACAGTCCAACCAGTACCGATTATCGAAACCGCCTGAATAAAAATATATTCGTCTCTCACAAGAACATGCGACAAAATTGTATTAATATAAATCTGCGCAATGTAAGGTATCATAGCGTAAGCGCTGTAAACGCATATATTTTTAAGACTTCCTTCACCGTCAAGGAGCGTACAAACCGCCCAGTTTGCAATAACCCATGTGCCGAATATTATAAAGCTCTGAGTTATATAAGGAATAATGTTGAACATCTTGTCATAGCTGACATAATATTGAAAGCCGTAAAGACGGTTATAGGCTATCTGCGCAAAAAACAGCAGCACTATAATAAGGAAAGCGTATTTAAGCGAACCCGCCTTTTTCCAGCGGAGATCCTCAAATCCCTCAAACGGATGAAAAACAGCATGCTTTACAAACTGCTTCTGCGTAAGATCCAGCATTATTCTTCACTCTCCTTCTTAGCCCTTTCGGCCTTTTTCTTTTTTCGAACCTTTACCAATACTACCGATCCGATTATAACGACAGCGGCTCCTCCGATTATCCAAGCGAAATATTCCTTCAAGAAGTCCGAACGCCAGCCCTCGAAAGCCTTGTTGTAAATGCCTGCTGCGTCCGCCATTTTTGCGTATTTCATAGCGGATTTATATTCGCCCTTATTAAGCATCGCGCTTGCTATTCCTATATAAGCTCTTCGGTAATTTCCGTCTCTTTTCAATATCTCGTTCCACGGATCGAGAGCCTCTTCATAATAGCCTCCGTTATAAAGGCTTACCGCCTCATGAACTATTTCACCGAATTCCGTTTCAACAAAAATCGTAACCGTAGCTTTTGTCTGGTCCAAAACGTATATATTATCGTCCATAGTTTCCAGCGCCGAGGGCCTTGTAAAGCCTCCGAGCTGATCCGCCTTTGTTCCTATTATAAACATCAGCCACAGCTCTTCGTCATACTGAAAAACTCTGCCTGTCGCAAGATCAAGGCAATTGATAGTTCCATCCTCGCTTATGTCTATATCCACAAGCTGAGTTTCGTCGACCTTGACGCTGGAGCTTATAGCCATAGACGGATAATCGCCGATATATATTTCATAATCTGCAAACAGATTATCTCCGCTGGGACTAAGCTTTTTCACTATATCGGTAGTCTGAGTCGTAGACTCCGTAGACGTAAAGATAAAGCCCTCGGAATCTATGTCGAAATTAGAAAATCCGGCCGGAACGCTTCTCCTTCTCTTAGCCCTTGCCTCGTCCGACAAAATAGCATTCCAGAAATAATTAGCTAAAACCTCCGAAGTAGCTTCGACTCTGTTTGCGCCGTAATAGCCTATAAACGCTCCTTCGCTGTCGAACATAGCGGCTCCGCTTGTGACGTTATTCAGGACAACATATATATTTCCGGCTTTATCAGCCAGAACCTTCTGAGGAAGAAACGTAAGATCCTGATTAAAGATTTCAGATTCCGGCTTTGTTATTTCCAGATTTATATTTCCGTCGGCGTCGCACCTTATTACTCTTGCATTATCATTATCCGCAATATAAAGCATACCGTCGGTATCTGAAACAAATATTCCCTTTGGGTTTTTAAGCGTTGTTTCCGTTCCGTCCGCGTACCTGAACGTGTCAAGAATTTTCAATACGCGCCTGAATTCAGAATCAACTATCACTATACGGCTGTTGCCGGTATCGACAATATAAAAATTATTATCCGCGTCTTTAAAGAGATCGCTCGGATCCTTGAAATGACCTACGCCAAGATCATCTCCGGAAACGGCTCTGTCCGCGATATATCCGGCTTGCGAGGGAATCGGCTCGCCCCACCTGTCGTAATTATAAACGTCGTAGGGTTCCTCGGCGCCGACCGACAATGCCGAAACATTTCCAATCATAAGCACACCCGCAAACGCAGCCGCAAGAAATTTTTTTAAGCCTTTGCTCATCTTAATTCTCATCCTTTCTGCATTTGCCGGTTTATTCCTTGATACCGGAGTGCGCCATTGTTTCAATTACGTTTTTCTGAGCCAGCATAAATATTACTATCGGCGGAACCAGCATGAACACCGCCGCCGCGGCCGCTACTCCCGCTCGTGCAAGACCCGCCATTGCGGCCTGCTGAACAACTGTAGGAAGAGTCTTAAGCGATTCATCGTAAACGAGCGTACCGCCCTGTATATTCCATGCCGCCTGAAACGCAAATATAATAAGCGTCATCAGCGCAGGCTTCTGATTAGGCATAACGATCTTCCAGCAGATAGTGAACATATTCGCTCCGTCCACCTTTGCCGCCTCAATCATAGCGTCGGGCATAGTGCTCATAGACTGGCGCATAAGGAACAATCCCATAGGCGACGCAATCGAAGGAAGTATCAGCGCCCAGTATGTATCTATCATATTAAGCTTAGCCATGACGATATACTGCATAATATATATTACATTACTGGTATACAGAAGCGATATAACAATAACGCTGTTTATAACCTTGCTGCCTGGAAAGCGGCATTTGGCCAGTACGAACGCCGCCATAGAAGCGACTATGCACTGTGCAAGGGTTACGGTTACCGTTACAAATACGCTGTTGAATACATAGCGTGAAAACGGCACCCACATTTCACTCATAACGCTGAACATATCCCGGAAATTATCCAGCGTAGGACTTATCGCATAAAGCTTAGGCGGAAAAATAAACAGCTCCTGCACAGGCTTTATAGACATGACTATTGCAAGATAAATAGGCAGCGCCATGAATAATCCTAAAATCAGCAGAAAAATAAATATGCCGATGGTTCCGCCTATTCTTTTTCCGGCCTGCTTGCTTGACGCTTTCATACGTTTGGCATCAGTCATTTATTTCCCTCCTAATCCATATATTTGCTGAGTACCTTGCTTATAAGCCTGTTACAAACGTACATGGCTACAAACAGTACCATACATATTGCCGACGCATAACCCATCTCATACCTGACCCAACCGTAATCGTAAGCATGGGTCATAATTGTATGAGCCTTGTAATCCGTACTCGGAAAACCTACGAGATTCTGAGCAACGGTTCCGGCAGTAAACGAACCGACTATCTGCATAACGGCGGCAAACATGAGCTGAGGTCCCATAGACGGTATCGTGATATAAATAAGCTCCTGCCAGCGGTTTTTTATACCCTCTATAGCGCCCGCCTCATACTGAGAACGGTCTATATTCTGAAAGCCCGCGCGAAGCGCAAGAAATCCCGCACCCAAGCTTATCCACATCTGGACGACGATCGTAACCCCCAGAATTGTATTAGCGTCTGTCAGCCACTGAACAGGCGATGAAATAATACCGAGATTGAGCAGTATCGAATTCATATAGCCGTAAGAGTCGCCGCTGAAAATTATCTGCCATATCGTATATATATTAGCCATTGACGGCGCATAGAAAACCAGTGTAAATATAGTTTTAAGTCTTGGGTGAAGCTCGTTTATAAGCCATGCCAGCACAAAGCAGAGAACATAGCTTATAGGTCCCGTAAAGAGAGCGAATACGAGCGTTACCCTTATAGAACTCATAAATATCTTATCAGATAGGAATAACGTATAAAAGTTTGAAAGTCCCACATATTTAGGAAGCTGAACCATGTTAAAATCCGTAAAGCCCATAGGGACAGACATAACAACCGGTACAATTGTAAATATCAGGAAAAATATCATAAAAGGCAGCATCATAAGATAGCATTCCTTATTTTGCTTGACAGCAAGCCATGTCTGGCGTCTGCTTTCTTTTTTGTCCCTTTTACCGATAGCGGCTGAATCCAAATTGTAACCCTCCTTATTTTATAATTTCAAAAACGGGGAGCAGGCGCATTATGCGCCCGGCTCACCTTAATTGTCAAGCCCAAGGTTTTCACGTTTTCTCGTAATCTCCTCGTTTATGTCCCTGTTATACCACATCAGGGTATCTCTTGGATTTTCCAGATTATTAACCGTTTCTCTGAAAGCGTTCATAATGTTTCTGGTAGTAGCATAGGAAGCCGGAATAACCGGAATCTCCACAAGCTCGCTTCTCTGCGAATTGAGCTTGCTAAGCTCCGACTGCGACCATGAAAGCTGCTGAAGCGCTTCGGTATTAGCCGCCTCAAAGCGTCCCATTGTACCAAGCAAGCCCTCAATCTGAGTTCCGTATTTAACCTGAACGTCTGTAGACGTAAACCACTTTACAAATTCCCATGCGGCGTCTGAATCGGATACTTTATTAAAGATAACCGCGGCAGTACCGTTTGAGTTGGCGGCGTGGGATATAGTTCCGTCCTCCCTGAGCGTGCCGGGAACGGTTGTGAAGTCCCACAGACCCTTGATTTCAGGCGACGCCACTGAAAGCTGGTTATAGAACGTATAATTCTGAATTACTATCGGATATTCGCCCGTTCTGAATCTGTTGAACGCGTCGTACGTCTGCTCAAAGCCGTATTTTGTATAGAAATCTGTCCATTCCTCAAACGACTGAACCGCTTCAATAGAATCCAGATTGGAAGCCGTCTGCTCCGGATTATAGTAATTCACGCCTTTCTGAAGCATGAGCATCGCAAACGTATGTCCAAGCTCTGTTGCCGGGGAAATATTGGCGGGAGGAAGAACTAAACCGACGCCCATGTAATTTCTCTGTAAAGCGGGAAGCATGTCAATAAGTTCCTGCCAAGTCTCAGGAGGCGAATTTATTCCCAGCTCGGAAAGAACGTCCTTTCTATAAAACATCATCGGCCACATCTGGTTTACCGGAATACCGTAGCACCCACCGTCATACTCATAGTTTACCGTTGCGTTTTCGTGAAATCTTGATTTTACCTCTTCATAATCGCTAAACTGCGAAAAATCCACAAGCAATCCCCTCGCCGCTAAATTGACGGGAAACTCTCCTCCCAAAAACAGCGCTACGTCCGGCCCCTTATCTGCAAGCGTAGCTTCCACAACTCCTCCTACAACAAGGTTTACCGAAATCGGTATGTCGGGATATCGCTGTGAAAAATCAGATTCTACAAGGCTTTTGACAACCTGCGCCTGATCACGTCCGAGATTTACCCAGACATTTATAACCTCGCCGCCGGTTTCCTCCGATAGCTGGGTATAATCCTCAAAGAAAGAGCTCCAGAAGGATCTGATGCTGAACCATAGGGATTTAAAGAAATTTTTCTTAATACTTGAGAAATCCTGATTTTCAGTAGAAAGCTCAATATAGTCTATTTCGAGCGGTTGGTTTCTGTAATCCCTCATCCATGAAGAAATAGCCGTTACATTATCCTTTATCTGTCCGAGATAATCAGGTATTTTGAGGGGCTTCTCAACACACTGGTCAAGAACTACGGTCATTCTTTCTAAAGCCGCCGCCTCAGAACCTTCGGAACCGGCAAGACTTTCAATGTTGTTCTGAACGTCCTTCAGATCCTGTGAAAGCTTCGCAAGCTCGTCTATAAGTCCCGGAATCTTGTCATGAACATAATAATCTGTATATTTATCCGGAGTAGGTCCCGTTATCATTAATATCTGGCGATAATAATTGTTAAGCTCAAAAACCACATTGTCAAGTTTTCTCATGGAGTCTCCGATTTCTCCCGGAATGACCTCCATAGTAATCGTATGACTCGCTCCGCCCGACAAATATATGTACATATCGTCGCCGTTCTTATCCTTGGGAGTAACGACGCTCCAGTCATTGTCATAAAAAAACTTAACCTGATCCAGCTCCTCACAGAGAACCTGGCCGTCAATATAGATTCTGCGATTGGAATAAAATCCTCTCATCTCGTTCTGTCTGGACTTTATTCCCATCTTATACCATCCGCCTTCCGCCGGTATCTCATCCGCAGGCACCTCAAAGGTTATCGTCTGAAGAGCCTTAGACCATGTGCCGCTGCCGATAGTGTTATAAAGCATATTTACAGGACTTGAAGGCGAAACCATATAATTACTGTTATCGTTTGTCGGATAAAGCGTCGAATCGGATTTCTTCACAGCGTTTTCAGCCTCAATCCGAATCAGGCTGCTTTCAGTTCCGCCCTTTTCCGGAGCGTCCTTTACAGATTCCGTATACTCGGCATAATCCGGAAGATCAGACGGATTATAAAATTTAAAATATTCCAGCGCCATATTAGCCTTAGTTCCCTTAAACGAAACAGTATGGCTGCCCTTTTCAAGATAGAATATCAGCGGATCGTTAAAAAGACCGTCAACATCCTTTATATCGGAAGTAAGCCATTCGCCCTTCTGAATCTGAGCCGGCCTGATTTGATTGCCTCTGGAATCCTCGGTTATTTCCTTTTCATTTACCCATACCTTATTAACCGATACTCGCGACGCGGTGTCATAAGGAGAACCGCCGTCTATCTCAATACCGAATTCAATAGTGGTAGCCGTTGATTCAATAGGAAAATACGACATGTTCATGCAGTAAATACCGCTTTCAGGAATATCTACCTTATATGTGATTTCACCCTCGTTTGAATTCCAAATCAAAACGTCAGACTTGGTTTCAGCCTCGTCTCCGTATTCTCCGACGGAAAAATCTCCGTTTTCAGCGGAGCTGTAATCCTTGAACCAGGTAAGTATTTCAGCGTCCGGACGATTTTCGCCGGAATACTGATCGTAATAATCGCTGTACGTATTCTGAGCGACGTAAAGAGGCTCGGTTTCTTCTGATACAGGCGCGACGTCCGCAGCTTCCAGAGAAAGCTCGGCTGAGGAACCGTTATTATCATCTGCCGGCTCTCCTGAAACAGAACCGGACGGTGAAAAACATAAAAGCAGCGCCGCCGAAAAAGAAAGTATTCTTTTGGATATTTTGTTTTTTATCATTTTTTTCCACCTTTCCGTAAAGATAAAAATCCAAGGCGGTATACCTGTTAAAGACCGCGGCTATACGCGGCTCCGCCTTTATGCATATCCGTCCGCATATTCCGTTCGCGGACAGCCGAACGCCCTCCTCACATCTCTGCCGAATAATCTTCGCAAAATAAATAATTTAAAAATGAATCCGCCTTCTGCAACGGCAAGTTGTCAAAAATGCATAAGTATCTGATATTAATTATAGCAATATAAGGCGATATTGTCAAGTTGTAAAATAATATACTGAATTATATCCCTAAACATCCTTATACGTCTTATTTCGATCAGACAAAGCAGAAAAACAGGGCGCTTATCACTAAAGCGCCCTGGCCGCAAGCCCTAACGTTTAATTTTTATTTATTTTGGGGTACCCTTTCCATAAAATCCCTGCTTTTCTCCAACGAAATCAGCGTGAATTTTGCTTGTTGGGAATATTCCAAACCTTTGCACAAATTCTAATTTTATCTCTTTAAATACAAAACTCCAGCACAATAGGAAACCTGTTCAAATTCCAATTGAGAGAAATGTTCTTTCAATTCATTAAAAACAAAATATATCTCATCATCATCCCACTCGTTGCCCATCTGCATTTTACACAATTCCATATCTTTGCGAGTTTTAAAAGCGACATCTCCGATATAGATGCATCCTTCATCGTTCAATAAAGTTATAAGCATATTTAGGAAATCAATTTTCTGCATATCAGTAAGGTGGTGCAATGAGTAAGTAGCAATTATTGCATCATATCTGTTTTGAACCAGTTCATCTGCCAGACCTACCGAAAAATCCCCTTGAAACAGTTTAGCATTAGGCATTTTTTCATAAGCCAGTTCTATCATTTTGTTTGAAAAATCTTGTCCATAGATGTGGCATCCATTTTCATAGAGTTTGGACGTAAGTATTCCAGTACCAAAACCAATATCCAACACCACTTTCCCAGATTGAGCCAGTACGTTGCTACATATTTTGTTTAGGATATCTTTGTATCCTGCAAACGGATATGTTCTATCTTCATCGGATACTCCTACACTCTTATCATAATCATCTGCCCATAAATCAAAACCTTTATTATTTAACATATGTCCCTCCGTCAACTTATTATTTTCAAGATGAACGGCTTTGCCCGCCCCGCAAGCGCGTTTGTCCCTGCTCATAGGCAGACAAGAGAGCGAAAGCAACGAGCGCTTTCGCCTCTTTCCTTATATCTGTCCGTATTGTTTTATTTTATAATTCCTTAACAGCGTCTTTAGTAATATCAAAGGCAAGAGCGTCCTTTTGGCCGGTTCCCTGAGGAGTAAAATAAACGGTCATGGTTTCCCAGACTGAATAAACGCCGATAGCGGCATAGCCCTTAACAGTTTCTCCGGGCTTTAAGGTCGCGTTAAGGGACTCCATATCCTTTATTTTGTCCTCCGCCTTTAGCATTGCTTCCACGCCGGTTGTCACCGTATTTCTCTCACCGTCCATATATTCGACTTTGACATCGAATGCGTTGACGTCGATATCAGAATCGGTATTATTAGTTATTTCAAAAACAAACGCTATTACCTGCCTGTCGTAATTTACTTGCTCCGCCTTTATTTCTCCCACGTCAAAAATATCGGTAAGGGTTACGTCCAGACCGGACACCTCGGATTTAACGCCCTGCTGAATCTGCTGCGTAGGTATATTTTCGATCAGCTCGTCCTGCGGAACAACCTGCCCGTCGCCGTTTTCCATGCCCTCCGTCTGCTGAACGTACTCGTTTGACGAACCGTCATAATAAACTATGCCGTTTTCAGTAACGTTTCTTTTATCGGAACATCCGGCTGAAAAAATTAAAGTTACCGCAGAGCAAACCGTTATAACTTTTTTTATATTTTTCACAATAGAATCTCCTTAAATAAAAAATTTCTGTTTATAATAATATGATTATAACATTATATCGCAAAATTTGCAACAGTTAATAATAAACAAAAAAACAAACTCCCCGTTAAAAAACAGAGAGCTTATTTTCAAATGTATTTCAGTTAAATTACTGAGCTGCCGGAGCGTCAACAGGACATGTGCCTGCACAAGCGCCGCAGTCAATACACTTTTCAGGATCGATAACGTATTTTCCGTCTCCCTCTGAAATAGCCTCAACAGGACATTCTGCCGCGCAAGCGCCGCAGCTGATGCATTCGTCTGAAATTGCGTATGCCATTAAAAACACCTCCGTTTTTGTCTTTTGCGGTATATGAACTGTTTTCTTACAGCCCTAAATATATTCTAACATATTTTTATAAAATTGCAATACCTTTTTTTAATTTAATGGTTGACAAAGTTTTACTAAGGGTATACTATATTTAATAGTAAAAAGGAGATGTTCAGATGTATATTGATTTTCATACCCACGCCTTCGCCGATAAAATTGCGGGAAGAGCAATGGAGGCTCTTTCGGCTACCTCCGGCTTAAAGCCGTATACGGACGGAACCCTGTGCGGTCTTAAAAAAAAGCTCAGGGAACGCGATATTAGCGCGGCGGTCGTACTTCCGATTGCGACAAAGCCGTCTCAGCAGAGGGTTGTCAACGACTGGGCCGCGGATATTAACGGAAAAAACGGTATATATTCGTTCGGAAGCGTGCATCCGGACGCGGACGACGCCGTTCAAACGCTTGAAAGCATAAAGGCGTCAGGACTGCACGGCGTCAAGCTGCATCCGGACTACCAGGGCTTTTTTGTAGAGGATGAAAAAGCTTTTCCCATCTATCAGAAATGCTCGGAGCTTAACCTTCCGATTACTTTTCACGCAGGCTACGATCCTCTTTCGCCCGAACTGATTCACGGTACGCCGGAGGGCTTTCTAAAGGTTTACGAGTCATTTCCTAAGCTTACCATGATAATCGCCCACTGCGGAGGTATGTATCGCTGGGACGGCGTTGAAAGACTGCTGGCGGGAAAAAGCGGCGGCATCTATTTTGACGTAGGCTTCACCGCCGGAGAAATCGGTGAAAAGCAGCTTCTGAGAATTATAAAAAAGCACGGAGCAGACAGAATTCTTTTAGGAAGCGACTGCCCTTGGGACGATCCGGAAAATGAAATTAATATGATCCGCAGACTTCCCTTAAGCGAAGAGGAAAAGGATATGATTTTCTACAAGAACGCCCTAAGACTTCTAAAGCTTGAAATATAATGAAAGCCTCCCGATTCAAGGAGGCTTTTAAAGCATATATCAAAGGATATTGGTCCATCTGGGTATTTCGCTTTCCACTATCCATTTTATAGATGATTCGGCGGTGTCATATTCCGCGTTTAGCTCGTCATTATCAGTTTCTATAAGCGCTTTCAAACGGGACATGGAATTCTGCGTAGCCGAAATTTTATCATTATTGACAAAAACGCTTGCGTAAGTATGAAATTTATCCCATTCCTCCAGCAACGCGTCGACCGATTCCAGAGCTTCTTCCTTTTTTCCATTATCAGAAAGCTCCCTTGTTTCATCAAGCATGGCAATAATTTCGTCGGTTTCATTTTTTAGCATAAAAAAACCTACTGCGCCAAGAACAATTATAGCCGCTATAATGCCTATACTGATTTTAATTCTTATCATTGCCGCTGCTCCTTTTTATCAAATTATATTTTCCGGTTTTATCCGCGGTAAGCAGAAAAATATCAGATATTTTCATATGCTTTCGGTCAATCAGATCATAAAGCCATTGTTTTTTCAGACCTGAAACCTCAAGTCCCTTTTGTATCAGCTTTCCGTCCGATACAATAATAACCGGCGGATCCATTGAGGTTCCCGTAAGGTTAAGATCGTTATTAGTAACATTTCTCTGCGCGAATTTTTCATAGATCGAAACGCTTCCGTTAGTTTCAACAACCGCAAATTGTACGTCGGAAATATCGAATATATTGTTGCCCCGCAGAGCCGTCATCAAATCGTCCACCGAAAATCTCAGTTCTCTCATAACCTTCTGATCAAGCGTTCCGTCCCTGATTATAACCTTGGGGCTGCCGGACACTATATGCCGTATCCTTTTTGATTTCAGGGATATCCACGACATTATTACCTCAAAGCAGACAAGCGACAATATAGGAAGAATCCCCATTACAAGCGGTATATTCAGGTCCTCAAGCGGAAGGGTGGCAATATTTGAAACTAAAATAGTAATAACAAGCTCCGACGGCTGCAGCTCGCCTATCTGCCTCTTTCCCATAAGTCTGACTGAAAATATTACAATTATATATAAAATAATTGCACGGATAAATACAATATTCAAATGAAACCCTTCCTTTCTAACGCGCTGTATTTCATAATTAATCTTATTTTACACAATATTCGTCAAGCTATTCAGAAATTAAAAATAATCCTATAATATAAATAAAAATTAAAAAAATAAAAAAATAATATTCACTTTTATTTTTACCATTATAATGCTATAATAAATACACAAAATATAAAATAATTGATTGGAGTCAAGTAAAACTATGTTAAATATCAATTTAGAAGGAAAAACCGCCTTAATAACCGGTGCGGCCGGACAGCTTGGACGCGTCATGTGCGAGGTATTGGCGCAATGCGGAGCAGATATAATCATACATTATAACTCAAACGCCGAGCAAGCAAGGCTTATCGAGGAAAAAATAAAGTTTATGGGCAGAAACGCCGTTTCAGTTCAAGCCGATATAACCAGCCAAGATTCGATCGAGCGTATGAAGAAACGCGTTTCAGAGTTCAAAATGCCCGATATAATCATAAATAACGCGGTTATTCAGTATGAATGGAAACCGCTGCTGGATCAGGACATAAAGGATTATTACAGTCAGTTTGAATCGTGTGTGATGCAGACGGTTTATATGACAAAGGCCTTTGCCCCGTATATGATCAAACAGAATTACGGCAGGATAATAGCTATAAACACAGAATCCGCCGCCCTTGCAGAAGCCGGATGCAGCGCGTATACTTCTGCCAAAAGAGGGCTTGACGGAATTGTACGATGTCTTGCCAAGGAGCTTGGTCCCAGCAATATTACGGTAAACCAAATCGCTCCGGGCTGGACAATAAGCTTTGCAGACAGAGAAAACGGAACTCAGAAGCAGGAGGCTTACGACTCCACCGTACCTCTGAGACGAAGAGGTACGGATAAAGAAATCGCCGCTATGGCGGCATTTCTTGCGTCTGATCTTGCGTCGTTCACAACCGGAGCATATATTCCGGTAAACGGCGGCAGAGTTATGCCAGCCATTTAGGAAAGGAAAAAGCAAAATGAAGAATATTATCTATCTTGACGGCTCTTGGGATTTCCGCCTTGACGCCGATAAAGCGGGGCTAAATCAGGGATACTTTCATTCCTCCTTTAACGATACCATAAATCTTCCCGGAACCACCTCGCAGTCAAAAAAGGGAACGCCAAATAAAGAACGGGAGCCGGGCTTTCTTACAGATGAATATAGGTTTGAGGGATATGCCTGGTATAGAAAAAGCTTCAATATAAAAGAAAAAAACTTTAAAAATGCGAAGCTTTTTCTTGAAAGAACAAGAAAAACAATGCTCTGGGTAAACGGCCGGCAAACCGGAAAAGTCCTCGACAGCCTTAACGCTCCGCACATATACGATATAGGAGAATCGCTGAGAGCCGGGGAAAATACTATAACAATAATGGTTGACAACACCGATTACCCCACCAATGGAGGACATATGACCTCTCAGGATACCCAAACTAACTGGAACGGAATTACGGGAGAAATCTCGGTAAGGATTTATGAAGACGTTTATATCGACAATATCCGGACGTTTCCGGATATACATAATAAATCCGTTAAGGTTAAACTCCGTATAAACGGAGCTGACGGTATCAATATAGCAGTCTTTGCTTTCATAGAGGACGATATCCACGAAAAGCAGCATTTTGAGCTTTGCACCGACGAATATGGATATTCAGAATTTACTTACAAAATGGACGGAGATACAAAGCTGTGGAGCGAATATACTCCGTATATTTATACCTTGGTTATAGAACTCGAAAGCGGAGAATCCATACGGACTTGCTTCGGCATGAGGGAATTCAGTACGGAGGGAATGGAATTCAGAATCAACGAAAAGCCCGTCTTTCTCCGAGGTAAGCACGATGGAATGGTTTTTCCTCTGACAGGCGCGGCTCCCACCGATACTGAAAGCTGGATAAAAACGCTGAAAACCGCAAAGGATTACGGAATCAACCATTACCGCTTTCATACCTGCTGCCCGCCCGACGCCGCGTTTACTGCGGCCGATCTACTGGGAATTTATATGGAACCGGAGCTTCCGTTCTGGGGAACAATTCACGCGGAAAACGAGGAGGGCTTTAATAAAGAGGAACAGGAATATCTGATAAGCGAGGGATATAGAATTCTTGAAAGCTTCGGAAACCATCCGTCCTTCGTAATGTTTTCACTGGGCAACGAGCTTTGGGGCAGTCCTGAAAGAATGAACCTTATACTAAAAAACTATAAGGAATTCGACAGCAGCCGTCTTTATACCATAGGTTCGAACAATTTTCAGTTCTACCCTACCATTGTTGAAAACGACGACTTTTTCTGCGGAGTTCGACTGAGCCGTGAAAGACTGATAAGAGGCTCCTACGCAATGTGCGACGCTCCGCTTGGACATATACAGACGGACATTCCCAATGCTTCTCATTGCTATGACAACATTATATGTCCGGCAGCTTCCGACGCCGTTGAAGCTGAGGAAACAGAAATTGAAATTCAATACGGAACAGGAGTTAAAAGAGTTAAGGCCTCCGGCAGCAAGGCCGGACTTGAGCCGAATATTCCTGTAATTTCCCACGAGGTAGGTCAATATTCATTTTATCCCGATTTTAATGAGATAGATAAATATACCGGCGTTTTGAAGGCGGAAAATCTTAAAATATTCAGAGAACGTTTGGCTGAAAAGGGTATGCTCAGCAAGTGGGAGGAATTTTTCAAGGCAAACGGAAGATTCGCCGCGGAATGCTATAAAAATGAAATAGAAACCGCAATGCGTTCTGAAAAGCTGGCAGGCTTTCAGCTTCTGGATATTCAGGATTTTCCCGGACAAGGCACGGCGCTGGTCGGCATACTCAACTCATTCATGGAAAGCAAAGGTTTTATAACTCCTGAAAAATGGAAGGGCTTTTGCTCCGATAAAATCCTCCTTGCGGACTTTAAAAGCTATGTTATAACCGATAAACGGTTTACAGCTTCGATATACGCCAGATGCTATAAACCGGAGGGATTTAAGGACGATTATATAAGATGGGAAATTTCTGACGGCGGTCGCACCGCCGGCGGAGGAGAGCTTGCGGCGGACGGAAACAAAACAGGTCTTTTCAAGATAGACTCTGTAAATTGGAATATCCCGGAGGATTATAAAACGCCGAAAAAACTGACGCTTACCCTTACTGCGAAAAATACTGAAAACAGCTATGATCTCTGGTATTTTCCGGAATTAAAAAGCTGGAATCCCGCGGACGGCAACAAAATAATTGTAACTGATAGTACGGATACAGCCGTTAAAACGCTGAGGGAGGGCGGAAACGTTTTGCTCGCCTCAGAAAATCTGAAAAATTATGTGGAGGGAACCTATTGTACCGATTTCTGGTGCTATCCTATGTTCAAAACCATATCGGAACAAATGAATAAGCCTGTTCCTGTGGGAACAATGGGACTTCTCATAGATAATTCCCATAAAGCTCTGAAATATTTCGCAAGCGAATATTACTCCACGCCGCAATGGTACAACATAGTAAAAAGCGGAGTATGCGCCGTTTTGGACGACGCTCCGAAGGATTTTTACCCGATAGTACAGACAATTGATAACATAGAAAGAAACCATAAGCTCGGAAATCTGTTTGAAGCAAACGTTTTAAACGGAAAGCTTATCGTATGCACAATGTCGCTGAGGCGGCTCTTCGAATCAATAGAGGGAAAATGGTTTGTTAAAAGCGTCTGCGATTACTGCGGCTCCGAAAGCTTTAATCCTAAGTATCGCCTTGACGAGGAATATATACGTTCAATATTCATATAAAACTGTGAGGAAAATAATATGGAATTGATTTTTTTAGCGCTTTGCTTTATAACTCTCGCGCTTATTTACTTCTTTGCAGAAAACCGACTTCTTTTAACAAGAAAATACAAAATAAGGCTCGGCACAGATAATGTGCGGAGCCTGAAAATCGTTCAGATTTCCGATATACATAAAAGCAATAAAAAAAATAAGATTATTTCAAGAACAAAACAGTTAAAACCGGATATTATCTTGCTAACCGGAGATATGATTTCGAGATCAGTCAGGGATATGTCCGGAATAGATAACCTAACGCGCTCCTTATCAGATTTATGTCCTGTTTATGCCTGCCCCGGAAACCATGAGCTTGATCTGCCCTCAGAAATATACGAAAAGTATAAAACGATTATGCAGAAAAACGGCGTTATTTATCTTGAAAACCGCCGGACGGTCTTTGAACGAAACGGCGTTAAAATAAATATAGCGGGAGCCTCTCTGAGAAAAAGCGTCTATCGGGACGACAAGGGCGGATATAAAAGACTTCACAAATATACCTCCGAAGAGCTTGAGGAGGATATAGGTCCAAAAGCGGGTTTTACATTATTGCTGGCGCATAACCCGCTGTGCGCCAAGGCTTACAGCCAATGGGGAGCCGATATTGTTTTCTGCGGACATATACACGGCGGCGCCGTAAGACTGCCTCTTCTGGGCGGACTGCTTTCTCCTGAAAGAAAATTTCTTCCTGAATACAGCAAGGGAATCTATCGTATAGGCAAAACAGAAATGATCGTTTCGGGGGGGATCGGCAAGCCGAGACTTTTTAATCCCCCTGAGATAGTATTCTGCGAATTAATCGGAAACAATAAAAAAATTCTTAAAATTGCGAACTAAATCGTTTAAGGTCAATATTACATAATATAATCGTCATAATCATCTCTTGAAAAATAAATTTTATACTGATATACTATTGTTTGTTGGAAAAGATTATTCGTCCTTGCGAGATCGCTTTCTAACCTCTCCGGGACTGCACCCATACTGCTCCTTGAACTTCTTCACAAAGAGCTTATAGTTATGGCAGAAGCCATGCTTATCTGCAATACTGCCTATTGTATAATCGGTGTTTGCGATATCGTAATAAACATGCTCAAGACGAATAGCGAAAACATATTCCATGAACGTCATGCCCATATATTTTCTGAAAAACCGCGCAAAATATTCCCTGTTAAGGGCAACGGCCTCGGCTGCGTCCTGCAGCGTTATGTTTTCGGCATAATGCTGACGGGCATATTGAAGAACAACCCCCAGTCTTTGAATATTCCTGTCAGTTTTCTTTTTCAGCGCAGGATCTGCGCTCGACTTGAATCCCTTAACGAGCTTATAAAGCAGCTCATAAACCAGCGAATTAAACATTAAAATATAACCGTCGTCTCTCGGGGCTTCAAAAAGACTTTTGAGCTTTTCAAGAGTTTCCCTGACTCCGGCATTATTTCCGTTTCCGTCTGACGCAGCCGGCGCGCTGTAGCAGTTGAACTTAATAATGTCAATATTGGATATACTTTTTTCCAGAATCTCATAGGGAATCTGAAGCAGCAGATGACGGCCTTTTTCACGGCATATAACAGAATGTATAGTTTTTGAATTCACCACTATGAATCCGCCCGGCTTTAGCATATAATTGCTTTCGCTTATATTAAGCGTCATTCCGCCGGCAATTAGATATATTATTTCAAGACCGTTGTGCCAATGCTTTGAATTAAAAAAACCGTCTGTATCGTAGATTTCAAACAGCATTCCTGTTTCAGGCTGATATTGAATCTGTTCATGACTGTAATTTTCCATTTATACACTCCCCTATTTATAATATAATCATATTTTACCATAAACTTTAAAATATAGCAATACATAGAAAGGATGATGAGCAATGTCAATGACAAAAGAAATGACGTCGGGAAAACCATATAAGCTTATACTGAGCTTCGCCATACCGTTAATACTCGGCAATGTGTTTCAACAGCTTTACAATATGGTCGACACTGTGATCGTAGGAAAATTTGTTGGAGTAAACGCGCTTGCCGGAGTTGGTTCGACAGGCGCTATTAATTTCCTTGTTATAGGCTTTGCTCTGGGGATATGCAGCGGATTTTCCATTATGATCGCTCAACGCTTCGGAGCCGGAGATTATTCGGGAATGAGAAAATTCATAGCAAATTCTATTTATTTATGCATAGCGGTAGCGGTGATACTCACAGCGGTAACGATGCTCCTGACTAAGCCGATATTAACCGTTATGAACACTCCCAAGGAAATATACGATTACGCTTATAATTATATCATTATTATATTCGCCGGAATATCAGCCACCATGTTTTATAATATCCTTTCGGGTATTTTAAGAGCAGTGGGAGACAGCAGAACTCCTTTGATTTTTTTAGGAGTATCCTCAGTTTTAAACGTAGGCCTTGACCTTCTGTGCATCATTGTATTTAAGATGGGCGTTGCCGGCGCGGGTATAGCTACCGTAATATCGCAGGCAATATCTGCTTTCCTTTGCTTAATATATATCAGAAAGAATTATGATATACTGAGATTTGAACATGACGAGTTTAAATTCGAAGCGCACAGAGCCAAAAGACTTGTTTCTGTAGGAATACCAATGGCCTTGCAGTTTTCTATAACGGCAATAGGCAGTATTATACTGCAAAGCGCCGTTAACTCTCTAGGGACCGCCTCCGTGGCCTCGGTAACGGCAGCTACGAAAATACAAACGGTAGCCATCGGCCCCATGGAAAGCCTTGGAATAACAATGGCAACCTACTGCGGACAGAACAGAGGCGCGGGAAAATATACAAGAATACGCGTCGGTATAAGGCAAAGCCTGATAATGTCCATGATCTACTGCGTTATTTCTGCTTTAGCGGTATCGTTACTGGGCGGATTTATGACAGTTTTATTTGTTGAATCGAAGCAAACCTCTCCGGAAGAGCTTAAAGAAATAATAAGCCTTTCGGTAAAATATTTAAGGCTCAACAGTATATTCTATCCTGTTTTAGGAATACTTTTTATTTTAAGAAACGCTCTCCAGGGAATGGGCTACAGCTTCCTTCCCATGATGGCCGGCGTAAGCGAGCTTATAGCAAGAACTCTTGTAGTATTTGCATTCGTTTCATCGTTCGGTTTTATGGCGGCATGTCTGGCAAGTCCGGTTGCATGGCTGTTCGCAGACATACTTCTTATTATAACCTATTTTTTAAAGATTAAGGAATTGAAGTCAGAGCTGATTTTTAAAAAGGCAAGAGTATAAAAAAATGGTTTCGCATAAAAAGCGAAACCATTTTTTAACGGAATTATAAGCGGTTTTTGCATTTGTGCCACTCCATCAGAAGTTCTCTTTCCCCGAAATCCTTATCCGGCCGTTTATTTACTGTAATAAAACCTTCCCTTTTGTAAAAATCCACTGCTCGGTTATTTTTTTCATAAACGTCTAAGGAAAGACGCATACGATTCATTTTAGCAAAATCTATCAGCTCTTTTCCGATACCCTTTGAACGGTATTCATACTCTACAAATATTCCGGCTATATAATCATCGTTTAATCCAATAAATCCGGCAATAACGCCGTCTGTTTCATAAACCCAGACCTCGGCCTTTTTTACGGCTCTTCTGACATACTCATAATTTTTATGCCAATAATCCGCACAGATAAACCAATGAGCCTGAATATTTCCGTAAAGCCATATATCCATAACCGCTTCAACGTCCTCGTTCCTCAGCTTTCTAATCATAACGCTTCGCCCCTTTAATAATAACAAACGCTATATTCCAATTCTGAAATACTTATATGCCCTAAGGAAAAAAAG
The DNA here is from genome assembly GCF_054655175.1 of Ruminococcus sporogenes. Taxonomy (NCBI): domain Bacteria; kingdom Bacillati; phylum Bacillota; class Clostridia; order Eubacteriales; family Oscillospiraceae; genus Ruminococcus; species Ruminococcus sporogenes. The sequence continues at coordinate 174,983 of NZ_BAAHOA010000004.1, forward strand.
CCGCCTTTTCAGGCGACTTTTGTTTTATTTTTTGCTTAATTTTCTTTCATTCCACCAAACCCATAGCTGTGAAGCAATGAAAAGGCTTGAATATGTTCCGGCCGCCATGCCGACTATCATCGGAATGGAGAAGCTCAGAATCGAGCTTACACCGAAGCAGTAAGCGACTATTGTAACTATAACCATTGTCGAAACAGTAGTAACGGACGTTCTGATAGAACGTCTCATAGACTGCGACGTACTTACGTTTACAAGCTCCGCCACAGAAGCCTTTTTCATGATACTTTTGTTTTCTCTTATTCTGTCGTATACTACGATAGTATCGTTTACAGAATAGCCGAGTATAGTAAGAATAACGGCGATAAAGTTTGCGTTTATCTCATAGCCTAAAATTACAAATGTACCGAAAACAAAAATCAGGTTATGAACAAGACCGACAACCGCGCATACGCCCGCGGACCAGCCGCTTATCTGTTTGAATCTGAAAGCAATATACAGGATAATAAGCAAAGCGGCAAGAACTGAAACGATTATGCATTTTATAAAAAACTCGCGACCGGAGGTAGGATTTACATCGTTTGAATCCAACTGCTCAATACCGGCGTCAGGGAATTTCTCTTGCAGCAGGCTTGTCAGAGAATTCTGTTTTTCCGCTGAAAGTCCCTGATCATAGCTGAAAGAAATTGAAAACGTATCTGCGTTTCCTGAAAGGCTCTCGCCCTTCTGTATGGTTACGGGGGTATCCAGCAGCTCCTCTATATCCTTCTTAACGGAATTGACGTCGCATTCTACCTCAGAGGAATAGGAAATTATAGTTCCTCCCTTAAATTCAATGGCGATTTCAACGCCTCTGATTACTGTAAACACTATTATTCCGACAATCAATATGAGAGGAATGAGAAACCAGATTTTTTTCTTAGCTGAAAAATCATAAACTTTTTTAGTCATTACTCTCACCTCCGTAAAGCTTCTTATTTCTGAAGATCTTAAACCTTGAAAGTGAATAAACCATCAGTCTTGAAGCAAAAACGCCCATTACAAAGTTCATCAGTGTTCCTATAAGGAGCGTAAAGCCGAACGAATAAATAACGCCCTCCGTTGTCGCGCCTATTCCAAACAGACTGAGAACCTTATTTAACCCGCTTGCAAAGAAACTGTCAGGCGTTCCGAACGCGCCCATAAGAATTACAGCGACGATAAGTCCGGTCAGGTTTCCGTCAAAAATAGAAGAGAACGCTCTCTTATAACCGGCTCTCAGCGCGGAGTCAAGGCTCTTTCCCGCACGCAGCTCTTCTCTTATACGCTCTCCGGTAATTATATTGGCGTCTACGCCCATTCCGACCGTCAGGATAATACCGGCTATACCGGGTATTGTAAGCGTCGAGCTTGGCATAAATCCAAACCAGCCGGATATGCATGCGAGCGTTACGGCAACCTGTCCTATAATAGAAATAGCGGCAACAAAGCCTGTAACCTTGTAAAGAAAAATCATATAAACCGCAATAAAGGCAAAAGCGATAATACCGCTTATTATCATAGCCTTAAGCGCGCCTGTTCCCAGCGTCGGTGAAATTGTCTTAAAGCTTGACGTTTCCAGCTTGAACGGAAGCGCGCCGGAATTTATCTTATCCGCAAGGCTCTTTGCGCTGTCAGCGGTAAAGCTGCCTGAAATGACCGCCTTTCCGTCTGTAATAGCCTCGTTTACGGTCGGCGCGGAGATCATATTGTTATCCATCCATATGGAAATGGATTCGCCTGTTCCAGCCATAGTAGACGTAACTGCGGAAAAGGTTTCAGCCGCCGTATCCGTCAGCTCAAGCGACACGACATAGCTGTATGTACCGTCGGCTTCAGCCTGTCTCAAAGGCTCGGCTTTCTTTATGTCGGTACCCTGAAGCACAATATCTCCTGCCGGGGATCCGTCCTCATTAGTATCAGTTCCTACCCTAAACGAAAGCATAGCCGTTTCTCCAAGCTCCTTTACGGCAGCCTCAGGATCAAAGTCCTTTTCTCCGGCCTGCCACGGAAATCTGACGATAATTCTGTCGTTTTCCGTATCCTCGTATACCTCGCTGTCATTTATATTAAGCGAAGCAAGTCTGAGCTTTACTACTTCAAGAGCCGCGTCAAGCTGCTCGTCCGTTGCTTCCGCCCCGTCGGCCGGAATAAACGTAACGTCGACGCCGCCCTGAATATCTATTCCCAGACGGATATCCTCAACGCCCTTGATCCGTACCGTCTTTATGTCGCCGTATTGCGTTGAAAATCCGAACACTACGGAAGCGGCAAAAACAAGTATCAGTCCGAAGACGATGAAAAATACCGGTTTCTTTGCATGTTTCACATTCAAACCTCCTGTATATTTTTTCCCGGCATAATACACGTTTTATATGCCGGCAGTTACTTATAATTATATGATTATTTAATCAACATGTCAAGTGATTTTTGCATATTTGCCGTTTTTTCATTGTTTTTTCACAAATTCCGGAAAGCTCCTAAATTTGTCAACAACAATCTTTCCTTCGCCATCAATCAGAGGAGTAATAAATCTCGACTTGTATCGCCTGCCAAAATATAATTTACGCCTGTCTGACTGTCGGCAATTACTTTAAAATATCTCCCATGTCTAACGACTGCTGATCTTTTACGATAAAACGCTTTTCCGGCTTCACCTTTTTTGTCTTATCAGACATTTCCAGCCTCCGAATCAGTTCTTCATCTCAAAGGTTTCGTTAAGAATATTCCCGTTTTCATCGAGGATTGGCTTAATGTATTCATCTATAAATTCCTCAACCTGCTGACCGCTTCTTCCTGTAAAATTCTCCGGCTTCATAATAGCGTCCATTTCTTCTCTTGTAATCATGAACATAGGATCTGCAAGTATTCTTTCGCAAAGATCGTTATCCAGCCCTTCCTCCTTGACCCTTTTGCCGGCCTCCATTGAATACTGTCTGATCTTTTCATGAAGAGCCTGTCTGTCGCCGCCCTTTTTAACGGCGTCCATCATAATATTTTCAGTAGCCATAAATGGCAGCTCCGCCATAACCCTTCTGCGGACAATCTTAGGATAAACGACCATTCCGCTTGTCACGTTAATCATAATATTTAAAATTGCGTCCGCCGCAAGAAATGCCTCCGCGACTGAAATTCTCTTGTTTGCGGAATCGTCAAGCGTTCTTTCAAACCATTGAGTTCCCGCGGTAAACGCCGGATTCAGACAATCTATCATAAGATACCTTGAAATCGACGTTATTCTCTCGCATCTCATAGGATTTCTCTTATAAGCCATAGCGCTGGAGCCTATCTGGCTTTTTTCAAAGGGCTCTTCCATTTCCTTAAAAGACTGCAGGATTCTCATATCGTTTGAAAACTTGCTGCATGACTGGGCTATTCCCGCAAGAGCGTTTACCGCAAAGCTGTCAATCTTTCTAGAATATGTCTGACCGGAAACCGGAACTACTCCGTCAAAGCCCATTTCCTCAGCTATCATTTTTTCAAGCTCCTTGATCTTTCCGGTATCTCCCTCAAACAGCTCCATAAACGAGGCCTGCGTCCCGGTAGTACCCTTTGAACCCAAAAGCTTTAAATCTGAAATCCTGCGCTCTGTTTCAATAAGATCCATCAGAAGCTCGTTTATCCACAGCGTCGCCCTTTTGCCAACAGTAGTAAGCTGCGCCGGCTGAAGATGAGTATAAGCAAGGCACGGCATATCCTTATATTTCATGGCAAAATCTGAAAGCTGGGCTATAACATTTATCAGCTTTCTGCGTATAACTTTGAGCGCGTCACGCATAATAATTATATCGGTATTATCGCCGACATAGCATGATGTTGCGCCGAGATGAATTATACCCTTTGCGTCGGGACATGCCTTGCCGTAGGTATAAACATGCGCCATAACGTCGTGGCGTACCTCCTTTTCCCGTGCGGCGGCAGTTTCATAATCAATGTTTTCAATATTGGCTTCAAGCTGATCTACCTGCTTCTGAGTAACAGGAAGCCCCAGCTTCATTTCAGCCCTTGCAAGAGCAACCCAGAGCCTGCGCCATGTGGAAAACTTTTTATCCGCAGAAAAAATATACTGCATTTCGCCGCTCGCATAGCGGGTGCAGAAAGGACTTTCATAGCTGTTTGTATTACTCATAAAAGTTTAAGCTCCTTTTTTATCAAATATTAACGCTTAATTATATCACATATCGGTATGAAATGTCAATTTTCCGAGGTCTTTCCGGCTGCTCAAACGCAGATCATAATTTTTAGCTTGACAAGCGCGGCATACAATGCTATTATATGGTTACGATCCGTCCGGATTATGTTCGGACAAATAAAAATAAAAGGAGATATTTAATTATGCAGAAATACCAGTGCGATCCATGCGGTTATATTTACGATCCTGAAACAGGCGATCCTGATTCAGGAATAGCTCCCGGAACAGCGTTCGAGGATATTCCTGACGACTGGGTATGTCCGGTATGCGGAGTAGGAAAGGATATGTTCAGTCCTGTCGACTGATAAAAGCTAAAGGACGGCTTTATTAGCCGTCCTTTAGCTTTTATCTGAATTACGAGGTATAATCCTCCAGCAGAGAATTCAGCTCCTGCTCTGTACGGACATAAATTCCGCTTTTAAGCTGTTCTTTGTCATAGTCGGACATTACCGCGGTAGATATTCCGAGAAGCCGATAGGGAGTCTCACTGCTGCCTCTGAAAACCGCAAGCTCGCCTCCGAATTCCTTTAGCATAAAGCCCACCTCCGTCTGCGTTTCTGCAACGCTGTTTTCCAAGCTTCTCCTATGAGCCTCGGCACGCTGTCCCTTTATGGAATAAGCAAGAGAAACGATAACGATTATTGCGGAAAGCGCCAAAGCCGTTATAATAGTGTATACAATGTGCCGTCTTGTCATTTTTTACCTCCATTTTTACATTATTCATAAGTATTTCTCTTATTATTGACTGTTTTTTTTCAAAATATACCATATGATTTTTTTAAAAAAGACTTAACAGCATTAAAAAAATATGTTATAATTATAATGTATAAATACATATTACAATATACGGAAAGGAAAACGGGATTCACCCGAATAATACAAAGCGTTACAGAGGTATTTTATTATGACAGACAATAAAAGCAACAGGCACAGCTCCGGAAATTCCGGAAACAGGCAAAGCCGTAAACCGTCAGATAATCATAAACGTGATAACGTCTCACGGCAGCGGTCGCCGTACGCCGCATATTCAGACGGCGGAAAATCGCCGAACAAAAAGCAGACGCAGCCGCGCGCTTCAGGCGCCGCGGGAAAAACCGGTCATACCGCTAAAAGCAGAAGCGGAAGCACAGGAGGAAGACCGCCCGGAAAAGCAAATACGTCGGCAAAGCATACTCCTCCTAACCCGCAGAGCAGACCGACAAGGAAAAAGCCTGAAAATAAAAAGGCGGCGCTGGCAAAAAAAATTGCGGCAATAATGGGAACTACGCTGCTGTCTATATTCCTGGTAGTCGTCATAACCGGTACAATAGTCGCAACGGCAATGACAGTTTACGTACTGGAATTCATGGACGAAACTTCCGACGTTACCATTACCGAGCTTGCCAGCAGCGCAAACACCATAGTATACGCCAATAAGGGCGACAAAGAGCTGGTTCAGCTCTATACGGTTAAAAACGACGTTCAGAGAGTACCGGTAGATATTGAGGATATTCCCCAGCACGTAAGAGACGCTTTCGTCTGCGTTGAGGACGAACGTTTCTATTCGCACGAGGGCGTTGATTATAAAAGAACCTTCGCCGCCTTCGCCAATATGTTCATTCATATATACGACACCAATCAGGGCGGTTCTACGATAACCCAGCAGCTTATCAAAAACCTTACGGGAGACGACGATCCCAGTCCGTCGCGTAAAATAAGGGAAATTTTCAGAGCCATGCAGTTTGAGAAAAAATACTCAAAGGACGTTATCCTTGAAAATTACCTTAATTATATAGGCTTCGGAGGTCCCACAAACGGAATACAGCTCGCTTCGATAAAATATTTCGGAAAGGACGTTGCGGATCTTTCTATTGCGGAGGCGGCCTGCCTTGCGGCTATTCCGAAAAGTCCGGAAACCCTTAATCCCTTTGCCGGCTACGAGGACGAGGAAACGGGAGAATGGGTTAACACCGGAAAGGAAGCAAACCGCGACCGTCAGGAGACCGTTTTATACCACATGTATAATAACGGGGCAATATCCTATGACCAATATAAAGAGGCTCTTGATGAAAAGCTTATATTTACAGACTCGGAGGAATACAAAAAAGAACATCCGGAGGCCAGCGCCGACGATATGATGGACGAACAGAAGGCCACCTCATGGGTAGTCGATACCGCCCTGAGAGAATATGCGGCCGTGCTTATGGACGAATACGGCATAGACGAAGAAGAGGCCATCAAAAGAATCAACAGCGGCGGGTATCAGATATATACCACGGTCGATCTGGATATGCAGAAATATGTAGAAGAAAAGTATCTTGATCTGAGCAATCTTATGGATCCCGATTCAAATTACTCATGGGACGAAAACGATGAAAAGATTTATCCTCAGTCCTCGTTCATGGCTATGAATTATAAGGGTGAAATACAGTGCGTCGTAGGCGGTATCGGCGAAAAAACCGAATCGCTCGCATTTAACAGAGCGACAATGGCCAAAAGACAGCCGGGTTCCTGTATGAAACCGGTATCAACCTACGGGCTGGCGTTGTTCAGCGATCACATTCACTGGGGAAGCATGTATAAGGACTCCCCTATAAAGCTCGACGACGGCAAGGAATGGCCGCAGAACTACGACTATATTTGGACTCGTTCAAGCATTCCGATTTACGACGCTCTCAGACGCTCCAGAAATACTGTTCCGGCACAGCTCTGCAAGGAGCTTACTCCGCAGTCGGTTTTCAACTTCTCTACACAGAATCTGGGAATGGACCTTGTGGATATAACAGAGGACGGCGCTTCGGATATAGCATATGCTCCCTTGACCATCGGCGCGCTGACCTACGGCGTTTCGATTGAAAATTTGGTAAACGCGTTTATGCCCTACGGAAACGGCGGAACCTATTACGACGCTCATATTGTGAGCCGCGTGGAAAAGGGCGACGGATCCCTCGTTTATGAAAACGACGGCAATCCTCACGAAGCGGTCGATAAGGAAACGGCATATGTTATGAACAAACTGCTTCAGGAGGTTATAAAGAGCGGTACAGGTACGGCGGCACAGCTTTCAAATAAAACCGTTGCGGGAAAAACCGGTACTTCAGAGGACTGGAACGACCTTTGCTTTGTGGGAATGACCGAGGATTTTGTAAGCGGCGTATGGATCGGATACGATACCAAAACCGAGCTTAATACAAGTCTTTCATCGGCACAGGTTTGGTACAATATAATCGGAGAATATGCCGACAGCATAGAATCAGACAATCATTATCCCGAATGCGACGACGTAATTTCCGCGCCTATGTGCACCTCCACCGGAATGATAGCCGGCGACGGATGTCCCAAGGGAATAACCGGATATTGGAAATCAACTAACGCGCCTTATTGTTCTAATCATTATTCCTCCGCTCCGTCTAAGGACGACGAGGACGAAAGCTCAGAGGATGAAAGCAGTTCAGAAGCAGAGAGCAGCTCAAAGCCCGATGAAAGCAGCGTGGAAATAGTAGATTCCGATTCATCCTCCGAATCTGCTCCGGAATCCTCGCCTGAAAGCAGCAATGCGGAATAGGAGATATTTTGGATAATAAACTTAAACTGACCTGTCCATGTCATTTCGGACTTGAAAGCGTACTGAAGTACGAAGTAAATAAAATCGGCGGAGAGAACATAACTGTCAGAGACGGCAGAGTAAGCTTCGAGGGCGGCTTCGATATGGCGGCAAGGGCTAATATCTGCCTTTCCACCGCTGAAAGAGTACTCATAGAGCTTTCGGAATTCAGAGCAGTTACATTCGAAGAGCTTTTTCAGGGAGTAAAAAAAATTCCTTTTGAAAATTTTATAGGGATAAAGGACGCGTTTCCGGTAAAGGGACATTCCCTTAATTCCACACTACACAGTATTCCCGACTGTCAGTCGATAATCAAAAAGGCGGCTGTTGAACGCCTTAAGGAAAAATACCATACCGGCTGGTTTGAAGAAACCGGAGCCGTTCACCAGATACAGTTCAGTATTCTGAAAGACAACGCTGTTATCTACCTTGACACCAGCGGCGCGGGACTTCACAAAAGAGGCTACCGCAGAAACGCCAACGCGGCTCCTATAAAGGAAACGCTTGCGGCGGGAATAATCGACTTCGCAAGGATCAGAGACTCAAGCACAGTATGCGATCCTCTCTGCGGCAGCGGAACGTTTCTTATTGAATCAGCAATAAAGGCGCTGAATATTCCGCCGTGCATTAACCGCAGATTCGCCGCTGAAAAGTGGGACTGTATTAATCAGCGCGTCTGGAGCGATGAAAGACAGCGGGCAATCAGCATGGTAAACCGTGAAGCGGAATTTCAGGCCTTCGGCTTTGATATCGACCGAGAGGCGGTTATGCTTTCGGTTGAAAACGCCAAAAAGGCGGGCGTTAAATCTAAAATCAGGATAGACGCGGCCGATATTGCAGATTTCAAGCCGACGCCGGGCAGCATAGTTATCTGTAATCCTCCTTACGGCGAAAGAATGCTTGACATAAGAGAGGCGGAACAGCTTTATACAATAATGGGTAAGGTAATGAATCCGTCGGCAGAAAATCCCTGCTATATAATTTCTCCTCATGAGGATTTTGAACGGTTTTTCGGAAAAAAAGCCGATAAAAAACGAAAGCTTTACAACGGCATGATAAAGTGTAATCTTTATATGTATTTTAAATAAAAAAGGCCAAAGGATTGCTCCTTTGGCTTTTTTTGTTTATTTTTTTGCTCGCCAAATTTAGCTTTTGAAAAAAGCATAGTAAAAGTATTTTTCATTTCTTTGCTCGCAAGATTTAGCTTTTAGAAAAAGCATAGTAAAAGTATTTTTCATTTCTTTGCTCGCACAAAGAAACGAAACAAAGAAATGCGCCGGCTCAAACGCCGCCGGACCGCTTATGCCGCATAAAGCGGCAAATTTTATACATGAATGTGTGAGATAACTAAATTGACTCCCATTAAAAGCTTACATATCTCGGATGGAAAACGCTCCTATGATTTATAAGAACATTGTTTATGATATAGCGAAATATTCGCTAAAATTCACTATTAATATCTTTATATGATATAATTATCTTATAAGTTATTAATAGTGGAGGTTAAAGTGAAAAAGGAAGTTGAAAGAAGTAATGAATATAAGAAAAATAAGGAAAACTATGAGAAAAGCAAGATTCTCGGCAGAAATATTAAAAATATTAGAAAGCAGAAAAAATTAACGGAAATGCAGCTTGGTAAAATGATTGGCAAAAGCAGAAAATTTATAAGTTTAATTGAATATCCTCGGTATGGCAAAGAAATTAACTTAGATTCTCTATTTGATATTTCCAGAGCATTAGATGTTGATATATATTATTTTTTTATTGGCATTGAATAAAAATACTTTAAAATTCAATTAAACCACATTCTTATTAATCATAGGAGCGTTTTCCATCCGAGATATGTAAGCTTTTAATGGGTGAGAAAACAGTTATTTTTGTAAATTCATGTATAAAATTTGCCGCTTTACGCGGCATGAGCGGTCCGGCGGCGAATGAGCCGGCGCATTTCTTTGTTTCGTTTCTTTGTGCGAGCAAAGAAATGAAAAATACTTTTCTTTGCTTTTCATAAAAACAAAAAAGTAGAATAAAGAAATAAGTCAAGTAAAACCACACTCTTATAAAGCATAGGAGCGTTTTCCATCTAAAATATGTAAGCTTTTAATGGGTGAGAAAACAGTTATTTTTGTAAATTCATGTATAAAATTTGCCGCTTTATGTGGCATTAGCGGTCCGGCGGCGTTTGAGCCGGTGCATTTCTTTGTTTCGTTTCTTTGTGCAAGCAAAGAAATGAAAAATAACTTTTACTATGCTTTTCGTAAAAGCTAAATCTTGCGTGCAAAGAAATGAAAAATACTTTTCTTTGCTTTTCATAAAGCAAAAATATTTTGCTTTGCTTTTTCTAAAAGCTAAAATTAAAAGCCTTTCTATCAGAAAGGCTTTTATTTTATCTGTTGAAGTCTGAAAGCTCCAGTCCCTCGTTTTTATCCAAAGCCCATTTAATGTTCCATTCGCTTGAAAACAGCAGCAGGAAATTATCCTTGAAATCCTGAACAAGCTTGGTATCTGAGCTTATTATAAGCTCCTTAGGCTCGACGGGACTTTTATCAATCCATCTGATATATGAATACGGCAGAGGCTCGCGGATTATCTCAACGTTATATTCGTTTTTCATGCGGTATTCGAATACCTCGAACTGCAAAACGCCGACAACTCCGACAATAACCTCCTCCATACCGGTATAAGGCTCCTTGAATATCTGAATTGCGCCCTCCTGCGCAATCTGTTCCGTGCCCTTGACAAACTGCTTTCTCTTCAGGGTATCCTTATGCCTAATCCTTGCAAAATGCTCGGGAGCGAAGGTAGGTATGCCCTCAAAGGTAACCTTTTTTTTCGGAGAGCAAACAGTGTCGCCGATAGAGAAAATACCGGGATCAAAAACGCCGATTATATCTCCCGCATACGCGCTTTCAATTATTTCACGCTCCTGCGCCATCATCTGCTGGGGCTGCGAAAGACGCATTTTCTTGCCGCTCTGGACATGCACAACCTCCATATCCCTTTCGAACTTACCCGAGCATATTCTCATAAACGTCAGTCTGTCACGATGAGCCTTATTCATGTTCGCCTGTATTTTGAACACGAAGGCTGAAAATTCCTCGTCAAACGGATCCGCGCTTCCCTCGGCGCAGATTCTCGGAAGCGGAGATGTGGTCATATCAAGAAAGCTTTCCAAAAACGGCTGTACTCCGAAATTGGTAAGCGCTGAGCCAAAAAATACCGGAGAAAGCTTTCCGTTTCTTACCTGCTCCATATCAAATTCCTCGCTTGCACCGTCGAGCAATTCAATATCCTCCACGAGAGCTTCACGACGCTCTGCGCCGATAAGACTGTCAAGAGAACTGTCGGAAAGACTTGCCTCTACCGCGTCCGCCTGACGGCTTCCGCCGTTCGCCTCAAAGCTGATTATACGACCTGTTCCGCGGTCGTAAACGCCCTTGAATTCCCTGCCCGATCCGATAGGCCAGTTTACGGGATAGGTTTTTATGCCAAGCTCATCTTCTATCTGTTCAAGAAGATCGAAGGGATTACGCGATTCTCTGTCCATTTTATTTATAAACGTAAATATCGGTATATTCCTCATTACGCAAACCTTAAAAAGCTTTCTGGTCTGGTTTTCAACCCCCTTCGACGCGTCGATAACCATTACCGCGGAATCCGCAGCCATCAGCGTTCGGTAGGTGTCCTCGGAAAAGTCCTGATGTCCCGGCGTATCCAGAATATTTATGCAGAAATCCCTGTAACGGAACTGAAGCACAGATGACGTAACCGAGATTCCTCTCTGTTTTTCTATCTCCATCCAGTCCGAAACCGCGTGTCTGTCTGATTTTTTTCCTTTAACGCTGCCCGCCTGATTTATTGCGCCTCCGTAAAGCAGAAGCTTTTCGGTAAGAGTGGTTTTTCCGGCGTCAGGATGCGATATAATGGCGAACGTGCGCCTTTTGTTTATTTCCCTTTGTAATTCAGTCAAATCATATTCCTCCAAATATCGTTAGTCCACATATATTCTGGGCACTCTTTTAGATATGCCGCATACGACCTCATAGCCGATAGTTCCGTAAAGCGACGCTAACTCGTCGGCGGTTATTTCTTCGTTTCCGTCTCTTCCTATAAGCGTAACAATATCGCCCTCCCTGACGTTTCCGGCATGCGAAACGTCCAGCACAAGCTGATCCATGCATATTCTGCCTATAACAGGACATCGCTTCCCGTTTACCAGTACCTCCGCCTTTTCAGAAAGAAGCCTTGAATAGCCGTCCGCATAACCGACCGTTACCGTCGCGGCCCTTATATTATCCTCAGGCGCGCGGTATATTCTGCCGTAGCTTACACTGTCTCCCTTCCCAAGCTCCTTGACCTGAGAAACGACAGCCTTGAGCGTCATTACCGGCTCTACCTCTATCGGCAGCTTCAACGGGTAATTAGGGTGAAGCCCATACATTATAATTCCCGCCCGGGCAAGAGTGCTTCTTTTATTGTTGTGATAGCAAAGCCCTGCGCTGTTGAGGAAATGCAGGTGCGGAAGAACGATTCCTTCTGATTTAAGAAGATCGTAGGTTCTGATAATAAAATCCGCCTGACGTTCGGTATATTCACAGCTTTCCTCATCATCTGCGTCGGCTGCCGCAAAATGAGTGTATAATCCTTCTACGCTCAGTTTATCAAGCGAGAGAATATTTCTTATTTCGACGGCGCATTCCTCCGGAGCGCGATATTTAAGTCCTATTCTGCCCATTCCGGTGTCTATCTTTATATGACAGCGAACCGCCGCCTTGGCGTTTTTGCATAGCTCTCCGGCGTAGTCAAGCGAAAGCACTCCCTGTATTATGTTATTTTCTACAAGCTCATCCGCAAACTCAGGGGGAGTGTAGCCGAGAATAAGTATTTCTCCCTCGGGACAATGACTTCTGACGCTCACCGCCTCGTCAAGATTAGATACGGCAAAATATTTTACTCCGCATTCGCAAAGCTTTTTCAGTATGCCGTCCTCGCCGTGACCGTAAGCGTTAGCCTTAATTACGGCCATCAGAGACGTTTCCCTGAAAAGCGTTGATTTAATCGCTCTTATGTTTTTTTCAAGTGCGCTCAGACTTATTTCCGCCCACGCTCTTTTAAGATATGGTTTCATGTTAAGTACGTATTTCCCGAAAAGGAAAAACCTCCAATCTTAATAGTCTTTTGCTTAATCTTTATTATTATACTACTTTTCCATAAAAAATGGAAGTGTTAAATAAAAAAATTCCTTTCATTAATATACCTGATAGACAAAAGAAAAAATTTAATATACCCCCTTGAAATATATCTTATTAAATGGTATCATATTATTAGCTTTATGCCGGAAGGCGAAGCGAATCTTTTACTATTCAGCTAAAAGGAGATCTGACGATGAACTATGGTTATTTTGACCTTAAAAACAAGGAATATGTCATAACTAAGCCTGATACGCCGGCGCCGTGGGTGAATTACCTCGGCTCGCCTGAATACGGCGCTATCATTTCAAACAATGCCGCCGGCTACAGCTTTGTAAAATCCGGCGCCAACGGCAGAATCAGCCGTTTCCGCTTCAATTCCATGATGGCTCTGCCCGGCCGTTATATCTATATAAGAGATAACGATACGGCTGATTACTGGTCTGCTTCATGGCAGCCTGTGGGAAAGCCTCTGGACAAGTATAAAAGCGAATGCCGCCACGGTACCGCTTATACGGTTATAAGCTCGGAATATGAGAATATAGCCGCTGAAACCGCTTATTATGTGCCGAACGGAAAAACCTACGAGGTATGGCGCAGCAAAATAATAAATAACGATTCAAAGCCAAGAAAGCTTTCTGTTTTCGGCTTTGTGGAATTTACCAATGACAACAACTATGAACAGGATCAGGTAAATCTGCAGTATACGCTTTTTATTACCAGAACAAGCTTTGAGGGCAACAAGATTCTTCAGCACATCAACGAAAATTCAGGCAGGGACGAAACAGGCTCAAACCACCGCGAAAGATTTTTCGGTATGGTAGGCGCCGACGTGACGGCAGCCTGCGGAAATCCCGACAGCTTTATCGGCTCTTACAGAACCTATTCAAATCCCGAGGCAGTTGAAAAGGGCAGGCTTGACGGCTCTATGAATTATAACTCCAACTCCTGCGGAGCGCTGCAATCGGATATTACTCTTGAGCCGGGACAGACTGCCGAGCTTATATATATTTTAGGTCAGAAGGATAACAGGGAAGCAAGCGCTATCCTTGAGGAATACAAGGAAAAAGGCAGGGCGGACAGGGAAATAGCAGAGCTTAAGAGCTACTGGCATTCTACTCTCAACCGTTTTCAGGTTGAAACTCCGTCAGAAGAATTTAATAATATGATAAACGTATGGAACGCTTTCCAGTGCTTTATAACCTTTATATGGTCAAGAGCGGCTTCATTCGTTTACTGCGGACTCAGAAACGGCTACGGCTACCGCGACACCGTTCAAGACATACAGGGCATTATTCACCTTGATCCGGAGACGGCGGCGGATAAAATCCGCTTTATGCTTTCGGCGCAGGTTGATAACGGCGGCGGTCTGCCTCTTGTAAAATTCAATCATAACGCCGGTCATGAAAATACGCCGGACGATCCGGAATACGTTAAGGAAACAGGACACCCTTCATACCGTGCAGACGACGCATTATGGCTGTTTCCGACTATCGTTAAATATATCGGAGAAAGCGGCAACAAGAGCTTTCTTGACGAGGTAATCGTATATGCCAACGGCGGCGAGGCTTCAGTTTACGATCATCTTAAAAACGCCATACGCTTTTCAATGGAAAGACTCGGCGCTCACGCTATGCCGGCCGGACTTCACGCCGATTGGAACGACTGCCTGAGAATGGGCGCAAAGGGCGAATCCACCTTTGTAGCATTCCAGCTTTATTATGCAATGTCTGTAATAAAGGATATGGCGGCTGAAAGAAACGATATAGAATATGTTTCTTATATTGAAAAGGTTCAGTCCGAATTAGGCGCGTCGCTTGAAAAGTGCTGGGACGAGGACAGATTTATAAGAGGAATACGCGAAGACGGCGTAATCGTAGGAGCAAAGAACGATCCTGAAGCAAGCATGTGGCTTAATCCTCAGAGCTGGAGCGTAATCTCAAAATTCGCTTCGAACAAGCAGGCGGAGGACGCTTTGAACAGCGTTCACGATATACTCAATACTCCATACGGCGCTAAGCTTTTAGATCCTCCCTATAAGGATCATTACTTTGACGGCGCTTTAATGCATATTTTCAACGCCGATACAAAGGAAAACGGGGGAATATTCTCTCAGTCGCAGGGCTGGCTCATTCTTGCCGAATCCCTGATAGGTCACGGCGACAGAGCGTTTGAATACTTTATGGAAAGTTCTCCGGCGGCAATGAACGACAAGGCGGAAATAAGAGTTATCGAGCCTTATGCTCACGGACAGTTCACTGAAAGCAAGGCTTCTCCTTATGAGGGACGCTCTCATGTTCATTGGCTTACCGGAACAGCCTCAACTGTTATGGTTGGCTGTGTGGAGGGTATCTGCGGAATGCGTCCCGACGCCGACGGACTGACTGTTTCTCCTGCAATTCCATCTGAATGGGACGGTTTCAGAATCGAGAAATCATTCAGAGGAAAACAGCTTTCTATTGAAGTTCAGAATGCGGAGCATGTTCAGAGCGGAGTAAGGGAAATCGTACTCAACGGAGAAAAACTGGAGGGTAATTACATTCCGGCTGATAAGCTCGCGACAGAAAACAAAATCACAGTTATAATGGGTTAATATATTATATATGAAAAGTACCGGAATAATATCCGGTACTTTTTTATTATTTTAAAGTCTCCATATTTCTCCAAGCAGTGAGGCCGCTTCTCTTATCGCTTCGCCGTCCATTCCCGAATAGCCTATGACGATTCGGCTTTCGGGCGCCGACTCTTTATCCGTCCAGTAATATTCGGACAATCCGTGAAGTCCTATTCCGTGTGCCGCCGCCGACTCCAAAAGCTCGCTTTCAGTCATTGAATTTCTGACGCGCATAAGAAAATGAAGTCCCGAATCCTCACCGCTTATAATAACCGTCCCTTTTCTTTTCCATTCCTCCGCCGCTGTCAGAAAAATGTCCCGCTTCTTTCTGTAAAGCTTTCTCATGCGGCTGATATGCCTCTCAAAGAAACCCTGCTTTAAAAATTCCGATAAAGTAATTTGCTCGAAAACCGGAACAGTGCAGGCGTAAAATCCAAGCCTTTTACGGTAGGCCGTTACAAGATGAGGCGGAAGAACCATATAGCTTATTCTCATTGACGGAGCAAGCGTCTTTGTGAAAGTATTAATATATATAACGCGTTCGCCGGTATCCATGCTTTGAAGAGTCGGTATCGGTTTACCGGAAAATCTGAATTCACTGTCGTAATCGTCCTCAATTATATATTTTCCGTTTTCAGAATAAACCATGCCTAAAATTTCCTGACGGCGGCTGACGGGCATTATTGTTCCGAGGGGAAAGTGATGGGAGGGCGTAATATGATAAATATCAGTATTATCAAATACATTTCTTATATCCGCGCCGTAATCGTCCATAGCTATCGGCACAGTTTTCATGCAGTTTTGCTTGAATATTCGATATATTTTCCCATATCCGGGATTTTCTATTCCATAGGAACGTTCCCTCCCCAATAACTGTATAATAAGTCCCGTAAGATATTCTGAGCCCGCTCCCACAACGATTTGTTTTGGGTTTACATTCATACCGCGGAAGCTTTTAAGATATGCCGCTATCTGCACTCTCAGCTCCGCCGTACCATAAGGACCGCAGGAATTAAGCAGATCTTCGCTTTGACTGTTCAGCACCTCCCTTGAAAGCTTTGCCCATGATGAAAACGGAAAGAAGGCCGTGTCAGCGCGGTTAGTACCAAAATCATATTTATAATTGTCTTCCGGCGGCTCCTTGTCTATATGCGGAATATCCATATTTTCAGAAGCAAGCCTTGATTGTATTTTTTCAGCATAAAAACCGCTGCCCGGCTTCGAATGAATATAGCCCTCCGCGCAAAGCTGAGAATAAGCGCTTTCAACTGTAACAACGCTTATTTTCAGATGCGAGGCAAGCTCTCTTTTCGACGGCAGCCGCTCTCCTGCGGCTATTTCACCTTTTTCTATAGAGCTTCTGACAGCGCTGTAAAGCTGACTGTATAACGGAATATGAGATTGAGGATCTAAATTAAAAGTTAGCATATAAAATCGACCTTATAAAAAATATTAAAATTGGTTATTGAAATAATGTCAATTCAGTATTAATATTATATCGTACTTTATAAAAACAGTCAAGCGGCAATCAGCGTAAAAAATATTAATATTATACTGATAAATCGTTAGTACGACAGATCAAATGAAAATACATAAAGCCGCAGAGATATTTTCATTACTATATTCGCTGATTCCGAAAGCGGCAGAATGGAGATTAATATGGCAAATAATCGTTATGAACTGAATAAGGAGCTTGCACAGATGCTCAAGGGCGGAGTTATTATGGACGTTACAACTCCCGAACAGGCGGAAATAGCTGAAAAGGCCGGCGCATGCGCGGTAATGGCGCTTGAAAGGATACCTGCCGATATAAGGGCGGCAGGAGGCGTCGCCAGAATGAGCGATCCTAAAATGATAAAGGGAATACAGGAGGCGGTGTCAATACCGGTTATGGCAAAATGCAGGATAGGGCATTTTGCCGAGGCTCAGATTTTGCAGTCTATAGAAATTGACTATATAGATGAAAGCGAGGTGCTCTCGCCGGCCGATGATAAATATCATATCGACAAGACAAAATTCGAGGTTCCGTTCGTATGCGGCGCCAAGGATTTAGGGGAAGCTCTCAGAAGAATCAGCGAGGGCGCGTCTATGATAAGAACAAAGGGCGAGCCTGGTACCGGAGATGTCGTTCAGGCTGTCAGACATATGAGAACGACGCAGGGAGAAATCCGCAGAATTTCGTCAATGTCCGAAGACGAGCTTTATCAGGCGGCAAAGGACTTGCAGGTTGATTATGACCTTGTAAGATATGTTGCAGAAAACAAAAGACTGCCTGTTGTAAACTTTGCGGCGGGAGGCGTTGCGACTCCGGCGGACGCCGCTCTTATGATGCAGCTTGGCGCAGAGGGAGTATTCGTCGGTTCGGGAATCTTCAAATCGGGAAATCCCGCCAAACGTGCGGCTGCAATAGTAAAAGCCGTAACCAATTTTAACGATTACAAAATGCTCGCAGAGCTTTCCGAGGATCTCGGAGAAGCAATGGTCGGAATAAACGAGCAGGAAATAGCTTTGCTTATGGCAGAAAGAGGGAAATAATGAAGGTCGGCGTACTGGCTTTACAGGGAGCGTTTACTGAACATGAAAAAATGCTTGCGTCTTTAGGCGCCGATGTCTTTGAAATAAGGCAGAAAAAGGATATAGAGCAGGGCATGGACGCGGCGATGCTGCCGGGCGGAGAAAGCACGGTCATGGGAAAGCTCTTAAACGAGCTTGAATTAATGAATCCGTTGAGAAAGTTTATACAGGACGGTATGCCCGTATTCGGCACATGCGCCGGTCTTATTCTGCTTGCGGAAAAAATCCTCGGCGACGAATCCGTTCACTTAGGCACAATGCGGATTACCGCCAAAAGAAACGCCTACGGACGTCAGCTCGGAAGCTTCAACGCGGAAGAAAGCTTTGACGAAATAGGAAAAATCCCAATGACTTTTATAAGAGCGCCGTATATCGAAGAGGCAGGCGAAGGGGTTAAGCCTCTTGCTGTCTGCGGAGGCAAAATAGTCGCGGCAAGACAGGATAAGCAGCTTGTTACCGCATTCCATCCGGAGCTTACAAACGACGTTTCAGTGCACAGATATTTTTTAGAAAAAATATGCGGAAATAGTTAATGATTAAAATACCAAAAGCCTTTGAAATTAAAGTATCAAAGGCTTTAAGTATTTTTATTGTATTGACTCATATCGTTTACTTTGCTATAATTAAAAGCAATAAACAGAAATTTGAGGTAAAAAAATGATTAATATACGTCAAGCAAGACAAGATGATACATCAAGACTTGCTGAAATAGAAATCTTCAATTACAGGCTGAATTTTAACTATAGCTTTTAGTTTAACAGTAATTAAATTTATCAACCCTCAGGATTTTTATTTCCTGAGGGTTTGTTTCTGTATATCGTCGTCACATAACAAATGTTTTGGGCACGTTTGACCGGTCTATCATAATAAAGTTCTTAACAATAAACTCACTTTTTCTTTCCGTTATACCTTTCAAACGCTTCGCAGACGTCCCCGTCAAAAACAATCTTTCCGCCGTTCAAATAAATAGCCCTGCTGCATGTGTCGCTCATGCTCGCCATAGAATGACTTACAAATAAAACGGTTATGCCCGAATCTCTCAGTTTTCTTATTCTGGCCTCGCATTTTTTTCTGAATTCGGCGTCCCCCACGCTGAGAGCCTCGTCTATAACAAGTATATCCGGACGTATATTTATATTTATAGCAAAGCCCAGACGCATTTTCATACCGCTTGAATAGGTTCTTACCGGCTGATCAATATATTCTCCCAGCGCTGCAAATTCAATTATACTATTCTCTATTTCACTTATCTCGGACTTTTCAAGACCGAGCAGATAGCACTTAAGATAAATATTTTCCCTGCCCGTCATATCCCCGGAAAAACCGGCCGTAAGCTCTAAAAGCGCCGCCACCTTGCCGTTTACGTATATATCTCCGGAGGTTGCGAAGGACACGCCGGTTATCATTTTCAGCAGAGTCGATTTTCCCGCGCCGTTTTTACCTATTATTCCGACTGATTCTCCTTCTTTTATCTCGAATGAAATGCCGTCCAATACCTTATGGCGCTTGACGCCCTTATTATTGTTGAAAATAGCCTTGAATCTTGCTTTTTCATTTTTATAAAGAAAATATTCTTTACTGACATTTTCAAACTTTATTACGGTTTTGCTCATGACTGCCGCTCCTTTGCTGTTATTTTAAAGAACATCGGGTAGGATTTTTCTAAGCTTTCTGTAATAATGCGAGCCTAAGAAGATAATAAGCAGAAACTCCGCAAAGAATACAAGGGTTTCCGTAGTGTAATTGCTGTCGAAAATAAATTCATGGTAAAGAAAGCATTTCCTGTAACCGTTTATAAAATAATTCAGCGGATTAAAATACATAACCGTTTTTAAAATTCTGCTCTGCACCTCATATGTGTTCCAGAATATGCCTGAAAGCCAGAAAAGGCCGGTCATAATTGAGTTAATAAGATTTTCAAAATCCCTGCTGAACGCGCTCAGAGGCGCCGTCGCCCAAGAAAGAGCCAGCAGAAACAGGAACATCATCGGCATATAGTAGAAAAACTGAAGATTGTAAACGGACGGTCCGTATCCCATAAATATAAGCATAATATACATTATAACGCACATGCCTATGTGGACAATCAGCAAACCAAGCGCATTAAAGGTCATTATATTAGATACTGGAAAGGAAAGCTTCGTCACAAACTGACTGTTGTTTCTGATAGAACGGGATCCGCCTACGATTTCCTCATTTATAAAAAACCACGGAATATATCCTGAAAGCATAAAGACAAACCTCGGATAGCCGCTTACCATCCCGCTGTTTCTTATTCCCACAGTAAAGGCAAACCATAATATAAACAGCGTAAACGACGGTTTAATCAGCGCCCATAAAGGCCCCATAACGGAACCCTTGTATTTTTTTATAAGATCGTTTACCGCAAGCATCCATATTTTTTTCCACTGTCCTCTGTGTTCGGAAACTATCTCAGTCAATCCGAAACGCGTTTTTCTCTTTACCATTTTATCATCTCCGGTTTATTTGAATATTTCGATTACAGCCTTCTTAGCGCAGCTTCCGCAGTCATATGGATTGAATTTCTTTCTAAAGGCCTTCAGAACCGATTCATATTTTAATAGCCCGTTTCCTCCGGCTCTCAGATCGTTCAAAACCATTTTCAGACATTCCTCAAGCTTTGACTGCGTCTGAGCCGTAAAGCCCGGAAGCATTGCGGTACCGAAATAAAAGTCTCTCATTCTCGTCATGTATTCGCTTACGTCATATAAATAAAACAGCATCGGTCTGTTCAGGTTAGCATAATCAAAAAAAACGCTTGAATAATCGGTTATCAGAACATCGCTTATAATATACAGATCGTTTATGTCTCCATAATCGGACGCGTCCAGCACATAGCCTCCGAACCTTTCAAAATCAAAATTATCCGCCACAAAATAATGCGCCCTGAAAAGTATAACAAAATCATCGCCGCATTTGAGACGCAGGCTTTCAAAATCCATTGAAAGCTTTAAGGTGTAGCCCGCGCCGCCGAACTGATTATCGCGGAACGTAGGGCAATAAAGAATCACAAGCTTATCTTCCGGTATATTAAAGCTTTCCTTTATTCTTTCAACTTTTTCTCCGCTGTAATTAAAAAGCTCGTCGTTTCTCGGATATCCGGTTTCCAATATAATATTTTCTTTGCCGAGCCTGTCAAGATTAAAAGCCGATATAAGCTTCTGAGTGCAAAATGGCGACTGTGAGATCATAGCGGTTATTTTTTCCGCCTCTTTTGTATATTCCCTGCGGATTTCGTCAACCGTAGAGGTTGCGTTTCCCGCCGCTTCAATGTCGCAGCCTATTTTTTTAAACGGAGTACCGTGCCAGCACTGTATATAACGCTGATCCGCTCTGGGGAAGATAAAATCCCTGAGCCTTGAATTAACTATCCATGTGCCCGCCCGGGCATACGCCCTGTACGCTTTATCAGAATCAAATTTTACAAGACTTGTGTTTTCAGCAAAGCTTCCATGAGACTTAATATCACGGAAAACCCAAACGTAGCGGTAATCCGCAAATTCAGGAGCCTTCTGCATATACTCGTATATAGCCTTTGGACTGCACGAATAGCTTCTGCCCTGAAAGGATTCGAAAACCACGAGCTTGGCGTCAGTCTTTTCCCTTTGAGAAAGCTTAACGAATTTATCCGACCTGATTTTAAGATAAAGTCGTTTTAAAAGCTTCTTTAAGAACGCAACTTCCTTTATTTTTTCCTTTATACTCATCTCGTTTACCTTATTCCGACAGCCTCGACAGCTCTGCGGCAGTTTTGACCGTCCTGATATTTATTGAAAATATCGTTCATTTCCCTTCGCTTTGCCCCGTAAGGATCTATGCCGCTGAAAACAGAACGTACAAACTCCAGCATTCCCTCGCCGTCTGAAAACTTTTCGCCAGGCATATAGTCATACGGATTATCCACTGTAAAGCCGCGCTCTCCTTCATAATCTTTCATATCGCCTACCGCGAAACCGATAGGACGGTCAAGAAGCAGATAATCAAAATAAACCGACGAATAATCGGTTATCAGAGCGTCCGCCCTTCCGAGCAGGGAATAAAGTCCCACGCCGTTTTTTTCAAAGGTTTCCTGATCTATTACGCTTATATTATTGAATTTTCTTAACCTGTCCGGCGAGGACTCCGACAGCGGATGAAGCTTGATCGTCACTTTCCAGCCGTATTTGCCGCAGAGGGAATCAAGGCGTTTAAACTGTTCTGGATTAAGAATATCAAGCTCGTCCGCATGCCCCTGACGGAAGGTGGGAAGCCAGAGCAGAAGTCTGTCGCCGTCTGAATGTTTTACAGACGCGCTTTTTATCATTTCGTCAGTTCTGGGCTGCCCGCAGATTATGATCTGACCGTCGTCGCAGCTAAAGCTTTTTTTCATTATATCTCGGAAAAACTCGGAGGTGCACAATATTCCGGTAAAATAATTATAATCGGTTTTTTCATATCCCGGAAGCATATTTCCTATTCTTTTAAGCGGCATGCCGTGCCAGAGATTAAAAACCTTCTGCCCTCTTTTCGGCTTTACGGGATATTTCCCGAAGCAGTAGAAAACATATTTACAGGTAAAAAAGCTGAAAAGTCCCCTGAGGTTGTTTATAAGCTTAACGTTTTTTTCCCGTTTTACAACGGCTCTGTCGTCAAGGCTGCATATTATCTTAAAACGACTGTTATAGCCGTTTTCAATAAGATAATCGTAAACCGCCCTGATATTGTCGCGGAAGCCCATGTTAGAATATAAAAATATTTTTCTTTCATTTTTGGGAACAACGCTGTTGACGATATTCAAAAAGGACCATATCCTTCTCGGAGCCATTCTTAAAAAGCTCATTTATCCCTCCGCTTTCTCAGAAATTTCGAATAAAGAAATATGCGAAGCCTGTTGGGAACAAGTCCGACCGCTATATGTGCGGCGCAGGCCGCTAAAAAATCACCGAATCCGCAAAATCCCTCTCTGTATATTCTCCTGCGGAATTTCAACGCCGCTATCGTATAATCAAGACCGCCTCTCCTGCCGTACATACCTCTTCCCGCTCTCATGTAAAGCAGCGGCTGACGTATATTATACGCCTTGCAGCCGCGGCGGAGCATTCTAAGCCAAAGATAATAATCCTCGAACCAGCGGCACTCCATATATCCTCCGGACACATAAACCTGCTGCTTTCGGAACGCTGTGCAGGGATGATTAAACGGATTTCTCCTGCCGGCATATTTTTTTATTTCCTCCGGTGTTTCGGGAAGCTCCTTGACAGCAAGAGCGTTGCTTATATCCCCTTCAAATTCCGTCACAGTACCGCTTACTATATCCGCGCCCTGTTCCCTGAAAGCGTCAAGCTGAAGCCTCATTCTGTCGGGAAAGGCTATATCGTCGCTGTCCATTCTTGCTACTATATCATTTTTGCAGTAATTCAGACCATTGCTTAAAGCCGCGGCCAGTCCTCTGTTTTTTTCAGAGTAGATTACGTTGATATAAGGATATCTTTCCTTAAATTCGTCTATAACAAGATAAAGAGCAGAGGTAAGCTGACCGTCGCAGACAATAACGAAATCGTTCGGCGCGACAGTCTGTTCTACCATGCTTTTTATACTTTCACGCAGGTTTTCCGGTTTTTCCTTGGCATAAACCGCCATAAGAACCGAATAGTCAGCGGGCATAATATCCTCCCCTTATGTCTTTGAACAATTCATTAATAGTATACCCGTTTGTAAAGATAATGTCAAGGTTGAAAATACCAGTTTGTTTTTGTTATGTAAATCTTTTTTATACCTTTTTTCTTCCGGTATATTGAAATAATATCTGAATTGTGGTATAATTTTAATGATTTGAATCTTCCGCGGCTGAATTTTTCCGTTCGATTATTGTTAAACCGTTAACCGACGGCATGATTTCCCGTGATTTATATGTTCAAATTCTACAAAAATAAAATTATCTATTGAAACTTTTATTTAATCGTGATATATTTAATAGTATTCAAAATAGGATTAAAGGAGGTTTTCCCGGATGATTAAAATAAATGTGAATAGATTTGCCGAAGTGTTTTCCGCTTCAAGCTTGATTATTATGCCGGGAGAGCCGGCGATTTACCGAGTCTGAGTTTCACCTGCTATATTTATTTTTATTTTAGATATACTCAGCAGTCCTGCGGTAAAGATTTCCGCAGGCTTTTTAACATATTTTTATCGAAAGGATTTTACTTATGAAATTATCAGGTTCACAGATTATAATCGAGGTTCTGTTAGAACAGGGCTGCGACTGTATCTTCGGCTATCCCGGAGGTCAGGTTATAAATATATACGACGCTCTTTACGAAAATCAGGACCGCATAAAGCATATAATAACGGCCCATGAGCAGGGCGCGGCTCACGCCGCGGACGGCTATGCAAGATCAACCGGAAAAACAGGCGTCGTTCTTGCAACGTCCGGTCCGGGAGCCACAAACCTTGTAACCGGAATAGCGACCGCTTATCTGGATTCTGTTCCGGTAGTCGCAATAACCGGCAACGTTCCGTGCAGTCTGCTGGGCAGAGACAGCTTTCAGGAGGTTGATATCTGCGGAGTTACCCTGCCGGTAACAAAGCACAATTATATTGTAAAGGACGTAGACGAGCTTGCGGATACGCTGAGAGAAGCTTTCAGGATAGCAAAATCGGGACGTCCCGGACCTGTTCTGGTAGACGTTCCCAAGGACGTTCAGATAGCCACGACAGAGTTTGAAAATAAAAAGCCGTTCGAGCCTTATAAAAATCCCCAAGCAAGCGACGAGCAGCTTAAAATTGCCGCGGAAATGATAGCCAAAGCACGCAAGCCCTATATCTACTGCGGCGGCGGTATAATCTCAGGAAACGCGGGAAGCGAGGTCATGGAATTTGCCGAGCTTATCGACGCTCCGATCGGATGCAGTATGATGGGCGTTTCCGCCGTTCCATGTTCAAATCCGAGATTCCTCGGAATGCAGGGAATGCACGGACATTACGCGTCATCTATGGCTCAGGCCGAAGCGGATCTGGTTATTGCCGCGGGCGCCAGATTCAGCGACAGAGCGACGGGAAACAAGGACGTTTACGTTAGAAACTGCAATATAATACATATTGACGTAGACGACGCGGAAATAGATAAGAACGTAACCAGCCATCTCGGATTAAACGGGGATGTTAAGGAAATACTTTCAAAGCTTAATTCTATGCTTAAAAAGCAGCAGCGTCCTGAATGGAATGCCGAAATAGAAAAATTCAAGGCTGAGGAAGCCGGAATGACTGCAAAGTCAAGCGCTATGACTCCCTATGATATTATAGACACAGTCAATAAAAAAATGCCTGACGACGCTATTATAGTAACCGACGTAGGACAGCATCAGATGTGGGTTGCGCAGAGATACAAATTCGAAAAGCCGAGAACATTCATCTCAAGCGGCGGCTTAGGCACTATGGGCTTTGGTTTGGGAGCCGCTGTCGGCGCGTATACGGCTTCGCGGAAACCGACCGTTCTTTTCACAGGCGACGGAAGCTTCGGAATGAATCTAAACGAGCTGGCAACCGCAGTTTCATGCAACATTCCGGTAATCATCGTAATTATGAACAACGGGGTTCTGGGAATGGTAAGGCAATGGCAGACGCTGTTTTTCAACAAGCACTATTCAAATACGACGCTCTGCCGTCAGACCGATTTTGTAAAGCTTGCGGAGGCCTTCGGCGCTTTGGGCTTTAGAGCGTCAGACACAGCGGAGCTTTCAGAGGCTTTGGATAAGGCCGCTGAGGCAAAGCGTCCGGCGGTTATAGACTGCAAAATAGATAAGGATGAATTTGTTCTTCCTATGCTTCCTCCGGGCGGCTCTATCGACGATATTATAACAGAAATCCGCGGAGGTGAAATCTGATGGAAAAATATGTTTTCAGTATACTTGTTTCAAACAGATTCGGAGTTTTAACAAGAGTTTCAAGCATGTTCACAAGAAGAGGCTTTAACATTGATACGCTGACCGTCGGCGAGACAGAATCGCCTGAATTTTCAAGGATAACCATTTCCATGAGAGGCGACGAATATTCAAAAACTCAGATTATCAAACAGCTCAGTAAGCTTCACGACGTAAAGCAGGTTCAGATTATGGAGCGCGACGAAACTGTCACCCGAGAGCTTCTTCTTATCAAAATCAAGAACGATTCCAGGACAAGACAGGATATACTCGCCGCGGTAGACGTTTTCCGTTCCAAGATCGTAGATTATTCTCCGGACGCTCTCTGCATTGAAATAACCGGAGAAAGCTCAAAAATCAACGCTTTTATTGAGCTTGTAAAGCCCTTCGGCATAATGGAGATATGCCGTACGGGTATAGTAGCTCTTGAAAGAGGCAGCAATTGTCTGAGAAAAAATTAATCTCGTCGGCTGTCCAATAAATTATTATATTGTAAAAGGAGTCTTTATAATGTCAAATTCAGCAAAGGTATTTTATCAGGAAGACTGCGATTTAACCTTACTTTACGGCAAGACGATAGCGGTTATCGGCTACGGAAGCCAGGGACACGCTCATGCTCTTAACGCCAAGGAATCTCTCGGAGACAATGCAAGAGTTATTATCGGTCTTTACGAAGGCAGCAGGTCATGGGCAAAGGCCGAGGCACAGGGCTTTGAAGTGTTTACGGCCGCAGAGGCTGCAAAGCAGGCCGATATCATCATGATACTTATCAATGACGAGAAGCAGGCCGCTATGTATAAGCAGGATATAGAGCCTAATCTCAAGGAAGGCGATATGCTCATGTTTGCTCACGGCTTCGCTATCCATTTCGGTCAGATCGTTCCTCCGTCATTCGTTGACGTTACAATGATCGCTCCTAAGGGACCCGGTCATACGGTAAGAAGCGAATATCAGGCCGGAAAGGGCGTTCCGTGTCTTGTGGCAGTTGCTCAGGACGCGTCAGGAAAGGCTCAGGATATGGCTCTCGCATACGGTCTTGCAATCGGCGGCGCAAGAGCGGGCGTTCTTGAGACAACTTTCAGAACAGAAACAGAAACAGATCTTTTCGGCGAACAGGCAGTTCTTTGCGGCGGCGTATGCGCTCTTATGCAGGCGGGCTTTGAAACTCTTGTTGAAGCGGGATATGATCCGAGAAACGCTTATTTCGAGTGTATTCATGAAATGAAGCTTATTGTCGACCTCATTTATCAGAGCGGCTTCGCCGGCATGAGATATTCTATTTCAAACACCGCTGAATACGGCGATTACATAACAGGTCCTAAGATCATCACTGACGATACCAAGAAGGCTATGAAGCAGATACTCAAAAATATTCAGGACGGCTCCTTTGCAAAGGAATTCCTCCTCGATATGTCTGCCGCAGGCGGTCAGGCTCACTTCAGAGCTATGAGAAAGCTTGCCGCCGAGCATCCGTCAGAAAAGGTCGGCGAAGAAATCCGCAAGCTTTATAGCTGGAACAACGAAGAAGATAAGTTTATCAATAACTGATAAAACTGACGCTGTTATATCCGGTATTGGATTAAACGAGAAATCGCTGTAATCGGACTGGCCGGCATTTATAATCAATAACTGCTGCTTTCCTGATTTACAAAGTCGGGAAAGCAGTTTGCTTTTTGGAGAAAATATCATGAAAAAAATTCTAATATTTATTTGTTGTATTGTTTCTTTGGGAGTTTTAGTCGGATGTTCAAATGATTCTGATGATATCAAAACTAATGTTAAGGTTGATGTGGGAAATATAAAAACGGATATTGATGTAAAATAAATAAAACGAGGTAATAAAAATGGCTGAAAACTTTTTCTGCGACGGAGTTGAAATGGCTCCACAGCGTTCGCTGTTCAACGCTCTCGGAATGACTCACGAGGAAATGAAGCGTCCGCTGGTCGGTATTGTTTCGTCATACAATGAAATTGTACCGGGACATATGAACATAGATAAAATCGTCGAGGCGGTTAAGCTCGGCGTCGCAATGGGCGGCGGCGCCCCCGTAGTATTTCCGGCAATCGCGGTGTGCGACGGTATTGCAATGGGACACAAGGGAATGAAATATTCTCTGGTAACCCGCGATCTTATTGCCGATTCAACTGAATGCATGGCGCTTGCTCACCACTTTGACGCTCTCGTTATGGTTCCCAACTGCGATAAAAACGTTCCGGGACTTCTTATGGCGGCGGCAAGAGTAAACGTTCCTACCATATTCGTAAGCGGCGGCCCTATGCTTGCAGGGCACGTAAACGGCGGCAAGACCAGTCTTTCAAGCATGTTTGAAGCCGTCGGCGCTTATTCTGCCGGCAAAATTAGCCTTGAGGACGTTGAGGAATATGAAAACAAGGCCTGTCCTACCTGCGGCTCATGCTCCGGAATGTATACCGCTAACTCCATGAACTGCCTGACTGAGGTTCTGGGTATGGGACTCCGCGGCAACGGTACGATTCCGGCAGTTTATTCGGAGAGAATAAAGCTTGCGAAAAAAGCGGGTATGGCTGTAATGGAGCTTTACAGAAAGAATATCCGTCCTCTTGACATCATGACGGAAAAAGCGTTCCATAACGCATTAACCGCCGATATGGCGCTGGGATGCTCAACAAACAGCATGCTTCATCTTCCCGCAATCGCAAATGAATGCTCAATTACAATAAATCTTGACATGGCAAATGAAATCAGCGCCAAAACGCCTAACCTTTGTCATCTCGCTCCCGCCGGCCATACATATATGGAGGATCTTAACGAAGCGGGCGGCGTTTACGCGGTTCTCAGCGAGCTTAACAAAAAAGGACTTATCAATACCGATGTTATGACCGTTACCGGCCGGACTTTAGGTGAAAATATAAAGGGCGTTGTCAACAGAAATCCTGAAATTATAAGAACAATTGATAATCCTTACAGCGAAACCGGCGGAATCGCCGTATTAAGAGGTAACCTCGCTCCCGACGGCTGCGTTGTAAAGAGAAGCGCGGTTGCTCCTGAAATGTTAAAGCATACCGGTCCTGCAAGGGTATTCAACAGCGAAGAGGAAGCCATAGAAGTTATCAGAGGCGGCGGAATTAAGGCCGGCGACGTTGTAGTGATTCGTTACGAAGGTCCTGCCGGAGGTCCGGGTATGAGAGAAATGCTTTCTCCTACGTCGGCGATTGCCGGAATGGGGCTTGACAAGGACGTTGCTCTTATTACAGACGGACGTTTCAGCGGAGCTACAAGAGGCGCCGCTATCGGTCATGTTTCTCCGGAGGCTGTCAGCGGCGGAAATATCGCATACGTTAAGGACGGAGATATTATTTCAATAGATATTCCAAACTATAAAATCACTCTTGAGGTTTCCGACGAGGAGCTTGAGACAAGAAAGAAAAATACAAAGCTGCTTGTAAAAGAGGGCATAACGGGCTATGCTAAAAGATACGCGGCTATGGTTTCCTCCGCTGATAAGGGAGCTATTATTAATAAATAACTAATTTGAATGGAAATCTAATTTTTATGAAAAGTTACAAAATACCGGCATTGATATTCGGAACTGACAAATTTGATATTGGTAAATATTTTGCATTTAAACTTTCATATTTACAAGACAATCTTTATATGATGATGATCATAGGAGCAATTTATGGAATATTTAGGCTTATCGGTGCAATAGGATTGTTAAAAAATAGAATGTGGGGACTGGTATTATCAGTCATAAATTGCGTTATCACAATAACATTAATGATGTTTTTGCTTCCTGCCGGAATAATGGATGGAATACTCGCTGGCAGCGCTTTGATATTAATTTTAATCAAATATTTTGGAAATAAAAGTATAGTAGAAAAAAATTAAGAATATCTAAACCACAATAGCAAACAAATTAAAAATCTGAAAGGAATGATATATTATGGGCATGACAATGACGCAGAAAATTCTTGCGGCTCATGCGGGACTGGAAAAGGTCGAGGCCGGACAGCTTATTTTAGTAAACCTTGATTTAGTTCTCGGCAACGACATTACCTCTCCTGTAGCCATCAAGGAATTCAACAAGCTCGGCGCCGAAAATGTCTTTGACAAGGATAAGGTGACTATGGTTATGGATCACTTTGCTCCGAACAAGGATATAAAGGCGGCGCAGCAGTGTAAAATGTGCCGCGACTTCTGCGGTGAAAAGGAAATCACAAACTTTTACGACGTGGGCGAAATGGGTATTGAACACGCTCTCCTTCCCGAAAAGGGACTGGTTGTTTCAGGCGACGCCGTAATAGGCGCCGATTCCCATACCTGCACATACGGCGCGCTGGGCGCATTTTCTACAGGCGTAGGTTCAACAGATATGGCGTGCGGAATGGCTACGGGAAAGGCATGGTTCAAGGTACCGTCAGCTATAAAGTTCGAGCTCAAGGGAAAGCTCAATAAATATGTAACAGGTAAGGACGTTATTCTCCATATAATCGGAATGATCGGCGTTGACGGCGCGTTATACCGTTCAATGGAATTTACCGGAGAAGGTCTTCACAGTCTTTCTGTAAGCGACAGGCTCTGTATGGCTAACATGGCTATTGAAGCGGGCGCTAAGAACGGTATATTCGAAGTCGACGATAAAACCATAGAATATGTCAGGGAACACAGCTCAAGAGAGCCAAAGGTTTACAAGGCTGACGAGGACGCGGCTTATGACGAAACCTACATAATTGACCTGAGCGAAATCAAACCTACCGTTTCTTTCCCTCATCTTCCGGAGAATACTCACACTGTCGACGAAATCGACGATATAAAAATAGATCAGGTAGTTATAGGCTCATGTACAAACGGCCGTCTTGAGGATCTTCAGCTTGCCGCTGAAATCATGAAAGGCAAAAAGGTTGCTAAGAATGTCAGGACAATTATAATTCCGGCAACTCAGAAAATCTATCTTGAAGCTATGGAGCAAGGACTCCTGAAAACCTTTATCGAGTGCGGAGCAGTCGTTTCAACTCCTACCTGCGGTCCTTGTCTGGGCGGATATATGGGCATTCTCGCCGAGGGCGAAAGAGCTGTCGCCACTACAAACAGAAACTTTGTCGGCAGAATGGGACATGTCGATTCAGAGGTATATCTGGCAAGTCCGGCTGTTGCGGCGGCGTCGGCTATTGCCGGAAAAATTGCAGAGCCTAAGGAGGTAATGTAAAATGGTTTTTGAAGGTAAGGTCATAAAATACGGCGATAATGTAGACACAGACGTTATAATTCCCGCAAGATACCTTAACACAAGCGACAAAAAGGAGCTTGCGTCACACTGTATGGAGGATCTTGACAAAAGCTTTGCCGGACGGGTTCAAAAGGGCGACATTATGGCGGCCGGCTTCAATTTCGGCTGCGGTTCTTCCCGTGAACACGCTCCGATTGCAATAAAGGAAAGCGGAATTTCTCTTGTTATAGCTAAAAGCTTTGCAAGAATATTTTACAGAAACGCTATAAATATCGGTCTTGCAATACTGGAGTGTCCGGAGGCCGCCGAGGCTGTTGAAGAAGGACATATTGTTGAAGCCGATCTGGATAAGGGCGTTATAACGGATAAAAATACCGGCAGACAGTTCAAAACCGAGCCGTTTCCGGAATTTATACAATCAATTATTAAAAACGGCGGACTTATAGAGTCGATAAAAAACGGCAGCTTTAAATAAGGAGATATATAACATGGAATTTAACATAGCATTGCTGAGAGGCGACGGAATCGGTCCGGAAATCGTGGACAGCGCCGTCCTTATACTAAAAAAAACCGCTGAAAAATTCGAACATAAATTTAATTTTACGCCTTATCTTATCGGCGGCGCGGCTATTGACGCAACAGGAAATCCGCTTCCCAAGGAAACCGTAGAGGGCTGTCTTGCAAGCGACAGCGTCCTGTTGGGCGCGGTCGGCGGTCCGAAGTGGGATAACCTTCCCGGCGACCGCCGTCCGGAAAAGGCTCTCCTCGGTATACGCTCCGCACTGGGTCTTTTTACAAATCTGCGTCCTGCCAAGCTTTACAAAGCGCTTAGGGACGAGTGCCCGCTCCGCCCCGATATTGCCGCTAACGGATTCGATCTTATGATGGTCAGGGAGCTTACCGGAGGAATTTATTTCGGCGAAAGAGGCAGAAGAGAGGGCAAATACGGCGAGGAAGCCTACGATACGGAATGCTACAGTAAAATGGAAATAGAACGTATCGCCAGAGTGGCCTTTGAAACGGCTGAAAAAAGAAATAAAAGGGTTATAAGCATAGACAAGGCAAACGTCCTTGAAAGCTCGCGTCTTTGGAGAGCTACGGTTCATGAAATCGCAAAGGATTATCCGGACGTCGTATGCACAGATATGCTGGTTGATAACGCTGCGATGCAGCTTGTAAAAAATCCGGCGCAGTTCGACGTGGTGGTAACAACCAATATGTTCGGCGATATACTTTCAGACGAATCCTCCCAGATTACAGGCTCGATCGGCATGCTTCCGTCCGCGTCGCTGGGCTCGTCAAAAAGAGGAATGTACGAGCCTATTCACGGCTCCGCCCCCGACATCGCCGGACAGAACAAGGCTAACCCCATCGCGACGATCCTTTCAGCCGCAATGATGCTCAGATACTCCTTTGATCTTGATAAAGAAGCTGACGCTATTGAATCCGCGGTAGATGATTTTCTGGAAAAGGGCTTCAGAACCGCCGATCTTGTGGGAAATACGGGAATCAAGCCTCTGTCCACAACAGAAGTAACCGATAAAATCTTAGAGCTTCTCTAAAGAGCGGAGGCGTTTTGATTGAACAGCAAGCTAACGGAGCTTTATTTTAAATTAAGCTCACTGGTCATTTTCAGAGATATATTAAACTGCCGAACTATGCGGAGTCTTGAACGTTTGCTGAAAAGCTTAGAGGACGACGATACGGTAAAGCAGATTCAGGCGTATTCGGATTTCGTATCTAACCTTTACCGCCACCACAACGACCTAAGCTCCTATATCCTCACGCTTATGCTTGAGGACGAAAATATCTATATGATAAGAAAGGCCCACGGGCTTGAAATAAGCGGTAAAATGCAGGACTGTCTTATGAACGAGCTTGAAGCCCTGCAATGTATAGCCGACATGACCTCTGAAACGGTTAAAAGTAATATAGCCTATTCAGGCTTTCTGCCCGAATGGGACAATACACGCTATGATTTCAAATCGGAATATCGGGACAGAATCGAAAATATTGATCGCTTTGGCTATGGAATTTATGCAAAGTATTATATGTTTATAGTAAAAGAGGGCAATATTGTTCCCGTCAAATATCCTGATGAAATCAAGCTTTCACAGCTTATCGGCTATCAGCGGCAGCGGCAGATGATAATTGACAACACCCTCGCCCTTCTCAGCGGCAAGCCGGCCTCCAACGTACTGCTTACCGGCGACGCAGGAACAGGCAAATCCTCGTCGGTTAAAGCCATTGCTAATGAATTCAGGGGAAAAGGACTGCGTATAATAGAAGTGCGCAAGGATCAGCTTAGAGATATACCGGTAATAATCGACAATCTCAGCAAAAATCCCCTTAAATTTATCCTTTTCATCGACGATCTTTCCTTTGCCTCGGACGATGATAATTTCGGCGCTCTCAAGGCCATACTGGAAGGCTCCGTATCAGCCAGAGCAGACAATATCGTTATCTATGCCACAAGCAACAGACGTCATCTTGTCAAGGAAAGCTTTTCAGACAGAGACGGCGACGATATGCACAGAAACGATACCGTTCAGGAGTTGATATCCCTTTCAGAACGGTTCGGAATAAAAATCTCCTTTTCAAGACCAAACAAGGAGGAATATCTTGATATTGTATACGGTCTTGCCGAGCAATGCAAGCTTGACATGACCAGAGAAGAGCTTGAGAAAGAGGCTGAACGTTTCGCTGTTGGCAGAAGCGGACGGTCGGCAAGAGCCGCAAAGCAGTTTATAGACAAAATGCTTACCTGCCATAACACTCTGAACTGATTGTAAGAGTTAAAATGCCGTGAAGGGAACTTATCCGGATTACGAATTTACAGAGAGCCGAGTCTGCTGAGAAAACGGCGTTTACGGATCCGGAATATTATCCTCCCAGAGCAGACGGCCGAATCCCTTAAAGGGTATTAAGTCGCTCCGGCTTTCCCCCGTTAAAAAGGAACCGTATTGTCAGATACGATAAAAATTACCGCTTTAAGGTGGTTTAAGCGGATCGAATTCCGTCCTTAAAGCAAAATTTAACTGAAATGAGTGTATAAAAAATGCTTACTCTTGATAAAATCTATCATGCAGGCTATGTGCTGAAAAACGTAATCAGAAAAACAGATTTAATTCACGCCCCGAAAATAAATCCCGAGAGCGATATCTACCTGAAAACCGAAAACCTTCAGATAACGGGCTCTTTTAAAGTAAGGGGCGCATACTATAAAATTTCCCAGCTAAGCGACGATGAAAAGGCAAAAGGCGTTATAGCATGCTCCGCCGGAAATCACGCTCAGGGCGTTGCCCTTGCCGCCTCGAAAAACGGTATCAAATCATTGATATGTCTGCCGGACGGCGCGCCTATCTCCAAGGTTGAGGCAACAAAGAGCTACGGAGCCGATGTTTGTTTAGTAAACGGAGTCTATGACGACGCCTATAATAAAGCGATACAGCTAAGAGATGAAAAGGGCTACACGTTTATTCATCCGTTCGACGATGAAAACGTTATTGCAGGGCAGGGAACTATCGGACTTGAGCTGCTTGACCAGCTTCCCGATATTGACGCAATAATCGTCCCCATCGGCGGCGGCGGACTTATTTCCGGCGTTGCCTTTGCCGCTAAAATGCTAAAGCCCGAAATCAAGATTTACGGCGTTCAGGCAAGCGGCGCGCCAAGTATGCTCGTGTCTATGGAAAGCGGAAAGATAGAATGCCTTGATTCCGTTTCAACTATAGCTGACGGTATCAAGGTTAAAGAGCCGGGCGTAAATACGTTTGATTGCTGTCAGAAATATGTAGATGAAATCGTAACTGTAACCGACGACGAAATTTCGTCGGCAATTCTCGCGCTTATCGAACAGCATAAGCTAATAGCCGAAGGCGCCGGAGCAGTTTCTGTAGCCGCCGCAATGTTCAACAAAGTTCCTATAAAAGGAAAGAAAACGGTCTGCTTAGTATCCGGAGGCAACATAGACGTAACTATTCTTTCAAGGGTTATCAAAAGAGGCCTTCTTAAATCAGGCCGTTCAGATTCCATAAATATCGAGCTGATGGATAAGCCCGGACAGCTAAGGGACGTTTCACGTATAATTGCCGAGCTTGGCGGAAACGTTGTGGCTATTCATCACGAAAGAGCCAGCGAAGGCTCGGATATAAACGGCTGCTACCTGAGAATCGTACTGGAAACAAGGAATTTTGAGCATAAAATGTCAATCAGAAAAGCCTTGGCAGACGCAGGATTTAAAATAGTCGAATAAAAAATATTCAGGAGGAAATAAAATGTCTAAGATCATCTATACTCCGGACGCACCGGAAGCATTAGGTCCTTATTCGCAGGCAGTTATAACGGGAGGACTTGTTTTTACGTCAGGACAGATTGCCGTTAATCCGGCGACAAACGCTATTGAAACGCAGGATATCGAAGGCCAGACTATTCAGGTTATGAAAAATCTCGGAACCGTATTAAAGGAAGCGGGCTCGTCGTTTGACAAGGCGGTTAAAACAACCTGCTTTTTAAGAAATATGTCCGATTTTGCCGCGTTCAATAAAATTTACGGAGAATATTTCACTTCTAAACCGGCAAGAAGCTGTGTTTCAGTCAGAGAGCTTCCTAAGAACGTTCTGGTTGAAGTTGAAGTTATTGCGGAAATCTAATATAAAAACAAAAGGACGTTCCTTAAAACAGGACGTCCTTTATTTTATCATATATTAGTCTGTACCCATAATCGCGTCGCCGGCGCCCTCGATTACAGATCCGGCGTCGTCAACTATGTCTTCGCCTGTTGATACAAGGTCGTCCACAAGTCCTTCCGCATCTGTAACAAGATTATTGCCTATGCCGCCGTTCCCGTTATTTCTGTCATTACCATTATTGTTATCGGTATTACCGGTGTTTCCGTTATTGCCTTGCGCACCGTTTTCTCCGGCAGCGTCCATAGAAGCGTCGGTCGCTGAATTAAGACCGGAGGTTTCATCAACCGCCATAGTAGGAGCTTCTGTTGTGCCATTAGCGCCTGAGTTCTTATCCTTATCTCCGCAGGCTGTAAACGAACAGCTTATAAGAGCAAGTGAAAATATAATAGGAAGCGTTTTTTTCATTATCTTCAATCCTTTCGTTTTTCTATTGCATTTACTGCAATACATTTTTATTTTTTCCGGTATATTGCAATTTATCCGTATTTAAAGGGGATTTGTTTTGTCAATGGTAATTTTCAATAAAATTTCAGCAAAAAATCACATAGTTTCGCTCTTGAAAGTTTTTCAACAATTTAACAGTCGCTTAACACACATATTCATGGGAAAAACGCGACTTTTGAAGGCATATTCCAAATTTGATTCAACACGTCTTTCAACATAGTGTTGAAAGAGCTGTTTAAAACATAATTGTTTCAACATCCTCAAAGCTTAGCTCGGGATGAAGAGCAAGATTTATTCCCATTGAAATAAGCGCCGAAGAACGCTCTATGAGCCTGTCCACATCTCTGGGAGTAA
The DNA here is from genome assembly GCF_054655175.1 of Ruminococcus sporogenes. Taxonomy (NCBI): domain Bacteria; kingdom Bacillati; phylum Bacillota; class Clostridia; order Eubacteriales; family Oscillospiraceae; genus Ruminococcus; species Ruminococcus sporogenes. The sequence goes on from NZ_BAAHOA010000004.1 coordinate 211,765, forward strand.
CCATCATGTTAGGAACCTCCGTAACCGCTCTCCTGCCCGTCATTCCCTCAACAATCGTGTACATATCCACAACCGTCGGAACTCCCGCGGCTATGACGGGTATTCCAAGCGTGGCTTCAGAAAGCTCCTTACGCTTGTTGGCGACGCCGCTGCCGGGAGATATGCCAGAATCGGAAAGCTGTATAGTCGTTCCCAGACGGCTGATATCCGAGCAGGCGAGAGCATCCACCGCTATAACGCAGGAGGGCTTTAGCTTTTCCAGCAGGCCCTCGATTATTTCAGCGGTTTCAATTCCAGTCTGTCCAAGTACACCGCTTGCCATAACGCTTACCTGCCTGAGCCCTGACAAAAACTCGTCCTCCGAGCCTAATTCCTCCCGCAGATGCCTTGTGGCAAGCACCCTTGAAGCCGCCTGAGGTCCTAACGCGTCCGGCGTTATATCGTTGTTTCCCAGCCCTATAACTAACGCAGGTCCCTTTGGGACAAGCTGTGAAAGCTCCTCAGAAAGCTCGCAGGCCATATCCTTGAAGCTTTCGGAGAAACGTCCCAAAGGCGCGCCCTCAAGCGTTATATAGCGTCCCTTTTTCTTTCCTATGGGAACTCCGTGCCGGTCCTCGGCAATTTTAATTTCCGTTACCTTAAAGGCTTTTCCCCTTGAAATTTTCGTTATACCGTCTCTGACCTTAGTGGCGTTGACGCTTTCAAGAGCAAGGTCTGTTCTAATATTCATGTAAATTCGGCTCCCGTATCTATAAACTTGTGCATTATGCTTTAAATCAACGCTTTAATTTTGTTGTTTTATTTGTATTTTACCTATTGCATTTTAACGCTTAAAATGGTAAAATAATTATTAGCGTTGGTGCAGCTTGACTGCGCCGTCCGGATGATCATTACGTCCGGATCTGAAAAGCGGCGGTCGTGTCCTGCTTTTAATAGCATGCGCTGCTTTTATATTATGCTGAATTTTTTGAATTATTACGATAAAATTTGTAAATAATAATTCAGGATATTTCAAATTTAAGGAGGTGCAGAGAATATGCCAAATATTAAATCCGCAATGAAGAGAGTAAAGGTTAATAAGACTAAAGCGGCAGCAAACAAGTCAAGAAAATCAAATCTTAAAACTATTCTCAAGAATGCAGACGCAGCTTGTACAGCAAATTCAGCTGACAAGGCAGACGCAATCAGAGTTGCAATAAAGAAGGTTGATCAGGCAGCAGCTAAGGGACTTATGCACAAAAACTGTGCGGCAAGAAAAAAATCTCAGCTTGCTAAGAAGCTTAACGCGGCCGGCTGATAATTTAAGTAATCAGATTAAATACATGACAGCATATCAATAGGATATGCTGTTTTTGTTTTATTTAAACTTTATGTAAATTAATTAACGTAATGCAGAATCCGCAATTCTATCGGCAACAATTTTTAGAATATTACACTTTTTTTCAATTTCTCCATCAAAGTCATATTCATAACCCTTCATATTTTCCTTGCGGTAGTTATGGCTTTCAAGCGAAGTTATAATAGCCCAGTAAACAGCTTCAATTTCTGGCAGCCTAAATTCAATATTATATGTAGCTTGTCCGTTTTGGATAAGGGTTGGGTTTATATAGGTCATAATTTTTTTACCGTTTCTTGTTTTTACTGATTTAGAAGTAACATAAAGTGAAAATCTGCTTCCTATTCTCAAATCCTTAGCTGCTCCCTCATATATTAAAAGATCATACCCATCCTCTTTTCTATCTTCCCTTATAATTTTAAGATAATTTCCGGTTTTACCGATAACGATTCCGTTTATTAATTTTATGCCCATTTTAAAATTACACTCCAATATTTCTTAAAATTTGTTTTAAAAGCATAATTTATACACTATAATACAATATATATTGATTTACATCTAATACACTTTTCTTCTTTTCTATGTTAAAATAATAATAGGAAGTGAAGTGTAGTATGAAATTACAACATTTAGATAAATATAAAAGATTAGGCTTAAAAATAAGTTATTATAGAAAAGTAAAGGGAATGACACAAGAGCAATTAGCCGAAGAACTTGGTAAAAGTCTTTCTTTTATAGGCGCTGTCGAAGCGCCGAATATTGATAGAACAATATCATTAGATACCCTTTTTGATATTTCTGATGTTTTAGAAATACCGGCATCAAAATTATTAGATACTGAATAACACTAACGTTAAATATTACGTTAGTGTTTTATTTTTTCTCAATGCATAAATTATTGCTTTTTATACAATAATTATTGTACCACCCACAATTTAAATTGTCAAGATATTTTGGTAAAATTAAATACAGAAAGTGGGCGAGGATATGAAACAGGAGCATTTAGATAAATATAAGAAATTAGGTTTAAAAATAAGCTATTATAGAAAAATAAACGGCTTAACACAATTACAATTTGCGGAAAAAATTGATAAAAGTCTATCATTTGTTGGGGCAGTTGAAGCTCCTAATATAAACAGAACAATATCGTTAGATACTCTTTTTGATATTGCAGATGTTTTGAAAATTCCACCTTATCTTTTGTTGAAAAATGATTAATATTCTTATAAAACATAGGAGCATTTCCCATCCGAGATATGTAAGCTTTTAATGGGAGTCAATTTAGTTAGCTTTATAATTTAATGTATAAAATTTGCCGCTTTATGCGGCATAAGCGGTCCGGCGGCGTTTGAGCCGGCGCATTTCTTTGTTTCGTTTCTTTGTGCGAGCAAAGAAATGAAAAATAACTTTTACTATGCTTTTCGTAAAAGCAATTACTTAGCTTTTTAAAAAGCTAAATAAAGGAACGCCCTCTATCGCAGGGCGTTCCCTCTTTTCAAACAGTCCGTAAGGACTATTTGAAAATTCACCCTTTGCGGAGCTCCTCTAAGGCAAGGCTTTCCGCCCTCTGCGGAGGGCGTCCAAGGCTCCGCCTTTGGAATCCGCAAGCTTTGAAAAGCTTGACCAAACTTTTATTTTGCTTTTTAAAAAAGCTAAAATGCTTACCCGTATTGACTTTTTTTACAGTTTAGAGTAAAATAAAATAGAATGATTTTAAACTGTGAAAGGATGCGCTTAAATGTTATCTAATAAAGAGAAATCAATGGACAAAATCGTCGACCTATGCAAATCCAAGGGATTTGTTTACCCCGGCTCTGAAATTTACGGCGGTCTTGCTAATACCTGGGATTACGGTCCGCTTGGCGTTGAGCTGAAAAATAATATCAAAAAAGCTTGGCTTAAAAAATTCGTTCAGGAAAATAAATATAACGTTGGACTCGACAGCGCTATTCTGATGAATCCTCAGACATGGGTTGCGTCGGGTCATATAGGCGGCTTCTCAGATCCTTTGATGGACTGTAAGGAATGCAAAACCCGCCACAGAGCTGACAATCTTATTGAGGATTTCGACGGTACAAACGTCGTCGGCTGGTCAAACGAACAGATGACCGACTATATCAGAGATCACGAAATCTGCTGTCCTAACTGCGGAAAATCCAATTTTACTGATATAAGACAGTTTAATCTTATGTTCAAGACGTTTCAGGGAGTTACAGAGGATACAAAATCCGAGCTTTATCTCCGTCCTGAAACCGCTCAGGGTATATTCGTAAACTTTTCAAATATCCAGCGTACTACCAGAAAAAAAATCCCCTTCGGCGTTGCTCAGGTAGGCAAATCCTTCCGTAATGAGATTACTCCGGGAAACTTTATTTTCCGCGTCCGTGAATTTGAACAGATGGAGCTTGAATTTTTCTGTAAGCCCGGTACAGACCTTGAATGGTTTGAATATTGGAGAAGCTTCTGCCGAAACTTCCTAATCAGCCTTGGACTGAAAGAAGAAAACCTCCGCCTTAGAGATCATTCTCCCGAGGAGCTTTGTTTCTATTCAAAGGCAACGACTGACTTCGAATATCTTTTCCCGTTCGGCTGGGGAGAACTTTGGGGCGTTGCCGACAGAACGGACTACGACCTTACCCAGCATATCAAAACAAGCGGAAAATCGCTTGAATACTTTGATCCTGAAACTAATGAAAAATACATACCTTACGTTATCGAGCCTTCCCTCGGTGTTGAAAGATTGTTCCTTTCTATTGTTACAGAAGCCTACGACGAGGAGGAGCTTATCTCAACGGACAAAAACGGCAACGAAAAGAAGGAAGTCAGAACAGTTATGCGACTTCACCCGGCTCTTGCGCCTTACAAGGCAGCAGTCCTTCCGTTAGTTAAAAAGCTCACTCCAAAGGCTGAAGAGGTATTTGAAATGCTTTCAAAGAAGTTTATGGTTACCTTCGATGAAACGGGTACAATAGGAAAGAGATACCGCCGTCAGGACGAAATAGGAACGCCCTTCTGCATTACCTACGACTTCGACACACTTGAAAACGACGGCTGTGTAACAGTACGCGACAGAGATACGATGGAACAGGAAAGAATCAGGATAGAAGAGCTTGAAAACTATTTAAACAAAAAAACAGAATTCTGATGTTAATTAAAAAGGACGGTTAAGCCGTCCTTTTTTACTTCCATAAAACAAAAAAACGGCGGTTAAAGACGGATGGTCATATAGAAGTAAATCCCAAAAAGAAAAATCTTTTTGGGATTTTTTATGTAACACTGTTTGATAAACTGAAATTTGATTTATAATTTTTCAATTGGAAAACACATATAATTCTGACCTGTTTTTATATCTGTGAAATCGTGTACTGCACCAACAAGTTTATATCCGTGTTCTTCTAAATATTTTAAACCATTAGGAAATGTATCCAAATCATCGCAACGAATTTTTATATATTTAAACCCAGGTACTGTCCATTTAACCCATCCTTCAGGAGCCAGAGCCTCATCCAAACATTCAGCACCTGCAAGGTATTTACCACGAGTGAAGTTGTTTTCCCACGGCATAAAACTCATAGAAAAATCGCTCATAGCACCCCAACAAGCCAAAGGTTTTTCTTCATCATCTCTTTTTACCAAATTGGAGATTTCATTGAAATGTGTATTTGCTTCATTCCACAATTTCTGAATGAAACCTGTTCCCATATCAGTAGAGCCTTCTTTTCCTATTACGCAAAAGCTGTCTTTATTAATTATTTCAATATGCATAGTATTACTCTCCAAGTTCTGATTTATCGCTTAGCTTATTATAGCGGAAATCTGCTGAAAAATCAATAGCGTAACAAACGCAAAGGCACTTCTGACATGAATATCAAAAGCGCCTTTATTATACTTCTTTATCGACCGCCCGCTAAACCGCCGTTTTATTTATCTTTGCTCACAAATAAGCTTAATAGCCGTTCTTTCCTCGCCGTCTATCTGAATATTAGCAAACGCAGGAATACAGATTAAGTCTACTCCGATAGGAGCTAAGTAACCCCTTGCAATAGCTATAGACTTAATTGCCTGATTTGCAGCGCCCGCGCCCACTGCCTGAACCTCAACTGCTCTTTGTTCACGAATTACTCCTGCGATCGCTCCTGCAACTGAATTGGGAGAGGAGTGTGATGAAACCTTTAAAATTTCCATTGTTTTGACCTCCATGAAAATAGCTGATCTGTTTAATACTGATAATAATAACCATATATTAAGCTGGTTTTAATACACATTCATTATACAACATTCGGATTTGTTTTTCAATAGCCAGCTTTAAAAATTGTGAATTATCTCTCAATTATTCTTGTAATTTTAGTACATTTGCCCACTTTTTCATCAAACGTTACTACAACTCCGTTAATAAAACAGGGAGTTTCAGCCTCTTTGAACCTGACAGGAAACTTAAACCGCAGCTTATCCACAGCCGGTTTTACATCTACGCCAAGCACCGATATTTCAGGGCCTGTCATGCCGGCGTCGGTTATATAGCCCGTATGTCCGTCAATTATAGCTTCATCAGACGTCTGGACATGAGTATGCGTCCCCATAACGGCGGTCGCCTTTCCGGAAAGAAAATAGCCCATCGCTTTTTTTTCAGCAGTTGCTTCGGCATGAAAATCCACAAAAATATTGGGCGTTCCTATATCCTTTAAAATATTTTCTGCCACAGTAAAAGGATTATCAAGCGGCTCCATATAAACGGTACCCATAAGATTTACCACAGCCGCCTTATAAGAGCCCATATCTATAATGCACAGTCCTCTTCCTGCACAGCCCTCCGGATAATTGGCAGGTCTTATTATATACTCCTCATCGTATATAGCCAAGGAATCACGTCGTTTATAACAGTGATTGCCGGTTGTTATAACGTCGGCTCCGCAGTTGTTTTTTATAAGTCCCGCTGAATAAGCGGTTATTCCGTTCCCCTGCGCAGAGTTTTCTCCGTTAATTACGGTTATATCCACTGAGTATTTTTTTTTCATACTGTATATTCGTGACGCCAGAAAATCGCAGCCGCTTTTTCCGACAACATCGCCTATAAATAATAAATTTTTCATAATAGCCTTTCAATATTAAATAACAGCTCCCGCGTGACGAGTTACATGACAGCCTATATTTACCGCTACAGGAAGCCCTGCAATATGAGTCGGCGCTTCCTCAATATTAACGCAAAGAGCAGTGATTAATCCTCCGAAGCCTTGAGGACCTATACCCAAGCGGTTTATATTTTCAAGCATAGCCTTTTCCAAATCCGCGTAAAGCTTTTTTGAATTTCTGACAGAAACGTCCCGGCATAAGGCCTTTTTAGCGAGATAAGCGCAGTATTCAAAATTTCCGCCGATACCTACGCCTACAACCATAGGGGGACATGGATTGCTTCCGGCTCCGGACACGGTTTCGGTAACAAAATTCACTATATCATCCGTCGCGGCAGACGGCGTAAACATCTTAAGCGCCGACATATTTTCGCTTCCGAAACCCTTTGGACACACATCTATTTTAACCCTGTCTCCCGAAACTATTCTCGTATGTATAACTGCCGGCGTATTATCTCCCGTATTTACCCTCTCCAGCGGATCGCCTACGACAGAGCAGCGCAGAAACCCCTCTGTATAGCCTCTGGAAACTCCCGCGTTTACCGCCTGCTCGAATTCCCCGCCTGTAAAATGCACGTCCTGTCCGATTTCTGCAAATATAACCGCCATTCCGGTATCCTGACATATCGGTATATTTTCCTCGTCAGCCGCCCTGAGATTGGCTTTCAGATCGTCAAAAACATTAATTCCGGCCGGAGATATTTCTTCCTCAGCAGCCTCTTTAATTCTTTTTTCCAGACTTGACGGAAGATGTATATTTGCCTTGATACACAGATCCCTTACGGTATTTTCTATAGCCTTGACATTTATTTCCCGCATGCTTTTAAGTCATTCCCTTCGGTAAAAATAATTAAAGCGCCGGTTCTGCGGCGCAGCCCTTTATTATATCAGATATTTCAGGGACGCCCCGTCTGTGAAGCGTCCCTTTATAAATCAGTGAATAGCGTTAATAAGATCGCCTATTAGCGGCAGCTTCTTAGCCTTGCCCTGTGCGGCGTTTACAATACCGATTATCATTAACGCCAGGACGGCTATGCTGAGAACCATCCAGACAAGCCACGAAATAACATCGCCTATAAATGGTATCCAGCCTATTACAAAGCCTATAAACTTATTTACGATTGCCGCAGCAGCAGCAAATATAGTAAGAATCAGTCCCTGATTCGCATTAAATTTGGCATACGGCGAATGGCCGGCCGCAAGCCACGTAATCAGAAACAGCACCGGTATGTAAGCTACGATAGAAAGCGCCTTATTCTGATTTATGTCATTTGTGTCATACATTCCGGTCAGATCGTCCGAATCAAAATTATTTGACATTATATATCAACCTCTTTCATAGTGATGTTTTTATCATATCATATCGCGGCGTATTTTTCTATAAGAAATAAGCAATTCTACATAACAGACAATTTTCACCGTAGAATTTTGTGTATTATTTATGTTTTCTATCAAGCTCGCTGATCGCAGTGATAAATCCCTCCACGCTTGTAAAGGCCTTATAGACTGAAGCAAACCGAATATAAGCTACGTCGTCGACATCCTTCAAAAGCTCCAGAGTCATGTTTCCAATCTCCTCGGAGGTAGTCTGGCTTATCATAGCGTTAGCAAAATGATTCTCAACGTCCTCAGCTATCTTATTTACCCTTTCAATATTAACCGGTCGCTTTTTTATAGCGTTGAAAATTCCTCTCATAAGCTTATTGCGGTCAAAGGGTTCAAACGTTCCGTCTTTTTTTATCACCATAAGCATAGGACGCTCTATTATTTCAAAGGTAGTAAAACGTCTCCCGCATTTTCCGCACTCGCGCCGCCTGCGTTTTTTACGCTCCATCGAGCGTGAATCTATGATCTTTGTATCCTCGTTTCCGCAGTAAGGACATTGCATAGCTTGTTTCCTTCCTTTATTCAGAGTTTTCCTATCATACTCACCAGAGTATTATAATTGTTAACCAGATCTGAAATACCCTCAAAATTACTCCTATAAAGCTCAAGCATAACCGAACAGTCGGGAGAATTTTCATTTAGCATAGATAAAAACTTTCTTATATTAAATCTCCCCCTGCCAATTTGCAGGCAATCTCCCAGTTCGCCGTGATCGCTGATATGAACATGAACGATATGACTTCCCAGTGTACGAAGAATATCGAAGTTACTTTCGCCGGCTCTTACAGACTGCTTTGTATCCAGTACAAATTTTGCGTCGCCGCCCAAGTTTCTTACCATATCCTTCATAAACGACAGAGAACCGCTGACGCATCGCGCAACATTTTCCTGCGCGACTGTTATGCCGAATTCCCTGCCTGTTTCAGCTAAACGACTAAAGCTTTCATAGTAAATCTCCTTGGATATATCCGGTATTTTCTTGTTTCCGTGAAAAATAAAAATTTCAGCCCCGAGTATATTCATCGCCTCAAAATACTTTTTGTAAAATTCCAGCATATCGTCTACCCGTCGTTTATAACCTGAAAAAAACATCATTGGCTCCATAGCGCAGGTAAACGGATGAAGCGAACGGCAGGTTACTTCAAACTGCTTCAGCGTAGATGCAAGACCGTTTATATAATTCCTTTCAAGCTCACTGCCGGTATTCACGAAAATTTCGGTATGAGCAATGCCGTTAAGCGCCAGGTCATAAACCGATTCCTCGAGCAGCTTAGGATAAAGGCACGCAGTTGAAACTCCCGCCCTCATTGCTCAGATCACCTCAATTCATACTATATATTATAACAAAAAAAGGACATAATTTCAATCCCCGCAGTAAATTTTTTAGACCGAAAATATATTTAAAGATAAAAATACTGTTCATATAATAAAATGAACAGTATTTATAGCTAATAATTCAAATTTTGTAAAATTCGTCGCGTTTTTTCTTATTTCTGATCAGAATAACGGAAATAACCGAAATTGCCGCCACAGCGATTACGCCGACAACGATCAAGGTTATAATGTAAGGCAGATCCTTGTTTCCGTCCAGATATTCAATGGAAATTCTGTTGCTTTTCGCATATTTCCTTGCGGCGGTTTCATAATTTGCCTTTATCTCAAAACCGTCAAGCCTGTGAAATTCACCGTCGTCATCGTCGGTAAATCCTAAAGCATATTCCCCTATAGCTTCAACTCCGTCAGGTATAGTTACGCTTTTAAGAGACGTACATTCCAAAAAAGCATAGTCGCCGATCGTGGTTACGTTCTGAGGAATTTCTATGCTTTTAAGCGACGAGCAGTCACAGAATATGCTTCCCGGCAGTTCAGTAAGCTTACTTGAAAGAGTTATACTCTTTAGGGCGGTGCAATTTGAAAAAGCGGCTTCTCCTACCGCCTCGACGCTGTCCGGCATAACTATATTTTCTAAAAATGGATTGTCAAAAAATGCGCCTGACGGTATGTATTGCACCGAATCGGGTATAGTAAAATCAGTAAGATTTTTTCCCATCGGAAATATTTCAAGAATAGTTTCGTCCTTTGAATAAAGTATGCCGTCAGTTTCCTTAAAATAAAGACTGTCGGGAGATACTTCAAAACGTTCCAAATCCTCGCAGCCCAAAAACGACAAGGAGCCTATCGAGGTCAGAGAAGCAGGAATACTCACATTCTTGATTCCTCTGCAATAATAAAACGACATTGAACCGAGAGTTTCAAGACCTTCCCACAGCTTTAACGAATCTCCCAGATTGGAATATGCAAAAGCGTAATCTTCTACCGAACGTACTGATTCAGGAATTTCAAGACCGCTGAGATTGTCGCAGTAGCTGAATGCATAAGCGCCTATCGACTCTACCGTATCCGGTATTTCCAAATCCTTTAAGCTGGAACAAGCGGCAAAGCACTGAGCCGGTATCTCCGTAATACCGGAGGGAAGCTTGACAGACTCAAGCAATTCGCAGGACGCAAAGGCGGAAGTACCTATATAAGAAACCTCATCTGAAATTTCCACCGACCTAAGCTTGTCCCTTTCAGCAAAAGCGCCGTCGTATATACCCAATATTCTATATCCGTCTATTTCTCCGCCTATGCTTACAGACGTTGCGTTTATGCTGCACGCGGTTATATATACTCCGCCCTCAGCCTTATTATAGGTAAGTATTTCATCGGTAAACGTTTCTCCCTCAACAAGCTCAGGAGCGGCAGAAGAAACTGTAGACGATTCATCGCTTGCATCCTCGGCATAAGCTGCGGGTAAAAGGGTTAACGCTGCCGCGGCAACCGAGAGCAGAGCAAAAAGACTTTTTTTCGGGGCAATTTTCATTATTCATCCTCCGTATAGTTATTTTCTTCGGATTCCTCTTCCCCGTCCTCTTTATCTTTTAACGATTTTCTTTTCTTTATAATTATAACTGCTGCAATTACAGCAGCAACCGCCAAAACGCCGCCTATGCAAATCAGAACTATAGCTCTTTTTGAAAAAGTCTGATTTTCAGCTTTTTCATCAGAACCGGCAGCTTCATCTTCGTCAAGCGCTAAAAACGTAACCTCGTTTTCCTGACAGTAGGTCTGAGCGTAGCTTCCCTCGTAGCCCATTACCACAAAATCCTCGTCAAGTATTATCTCGTCGTTTTCATTTGTATAAAATCCGAACGCACTGTATCCGATTGCCGTTATGGTCGGGGGGATTTTAATCGAAGTCATTCCGGTAGACGCGAAAGCAGCCTGTCCTATTTCAGTCAGCGTTATCGGAAAATCAATCAGTTCAAGGGATTCGCATTTATAAAACGCGGCATCGCCTATTTTCTGAAGATTCGCAGGAAGCGTAACGTCTTTAAGAGAAGTACAGCCGGAAAAAACAAACTTACCCAGAGCTGAAACCGAATCGGGGAACGTTATGGATTCCAGAGACGTGCACTCGGAAAAAACAAAATTGCCGATATACTCCAGACTATCCGGAAAATTTATTTCCTTAAGCTCAGAGCACATTGCAAACGCGCTGGAGTTTATCGCTACTATGCCATCTGCAAGCGTATACTTCTCCGGATTTTTTCCCGTAGGATAAGCCATTATCGCAAGACCGTCTTTCCCCACAAGAGCGCCGTCGCTGTCGGAGGTATAAATAGGGTTATTTTCATTTACCTTGAATTCCATAAGAGAAGTGCAGCCGTAGAAGGGATAATAACCGAAATCCGCAAGATTTTCAGATATAGTTATCTCAGTTATTTTGTCATTCAGATAAAAGGTCTTATTACCCAGCCCCTTTACCTTATAGCCGTCTATTTCCTCAGGAATCTCCACCTTTTCGGCGTCCCCTGTATATTCCTCCAGAAAAGCAACGTCGCTTCCGTCGTCATAAACCTTAACGGAATATTTATAATCGCCGCTGGTGATATAATCACTATCCTCCGAAGCTTCGTCCTCCGTATCAATCACATCCGCGTCGCCGTCAATATCCTCTTCAGCAGCGGAGGAAAATGTATAACAGCTTAATGCTGCCGCACCGGAAATAATTACCGCCGCTATTCTTTTTATTAATTTCATATAAGCTCTCCATCATTTTTTCCGCTGCGGAAAAATCTTTTCCCGCAGCAGCATTACTTCATTATTCAACCGTTACGGATTTCGCGAGATTTCTCGGCTTATCAACATCATTGCCCTTCAGGACAGAGGTATAATAAGCGATAAGCTGTAACGGCACCACAGCCGCCATCGGCATAAGTATATCGTCTATATCCGGCAGACCGAACTTATAATCCGCCGCGTCAGCGTCCGGTTCATAACCGCTGCGGCATATCATTATTACCTTTGCGCCTCTTGCCTTGACTTCTTTTATATTGCTTACAGTTTTTTCCAAAAGCGCTTTTTGAGTCGCTACAGCAATAACCGGCATTCCGTCGGATATCAAAGATATGGTTCCGTGCTTTAGCTCTCCTGCCGCATATGATTCTGAATGAATATAGGAGATTTCCTTTAGTTTAAGCGAGCCCTCCATGCTAAGCGCATAATCCAGGCCTCTGCCTATATAAAGAAGACTGTCGGCAGTTATAAGCGAGGAAGCTATATACTGCGTATCCTCCTTATTATCAAGAATTTCAGCTATATATTCAGGCATTTCCTGAAGAAGGCGGGTAAGCCGGCGGCACTCCTTCTCGTCTATCGCGCCGACAGCAAGCGCAAGCTCAAACGCTATAAGGTACATGACTGCAATCTGCACCATATAAGCCTTTGTGGAGGCTACGGCAATTTCCGGACCCGCATGGGTATATATTAGCATATCCGCTTCCCTTGCTATAGAGCTTCCCTTTGCATTTACAATCGCAAGGGTTTCAGCCCCCAGCTTTTTAGACAGTCTCATCGCCGCAAGACTATCCGCCGTTTCTCCGGACTGGGAAATAATAATCACAAGATCCTTATTAGTAATCAAAGGATCGCGGTATCTGAATTCTGACGCAATATCGACAACAACGGGAACTCTTGCAAGCTTTTCGATAACATATTTTCCAACCATCCCCGCATGCATAGCCGTACCGCAGGCAACAATGTAAATCTGATTAAAGTTTTTAAGCTTTTGCGGAGTTATTCCGCATTCCTCAAGATTAGGCAGTCCGTCGGTTATTCTGGGAGTAATCGTAGTCTTGACAGCAGAGGGCTGCTCGTGAATTTCCTTGAGCATAAAATGCTCATAGCCGCCCTTTTCAGCCGCGTCCATATCCCAGTCGGCAGTTTTAAGCTCCTTCGCTATTTTCTGCTTGTGCTTGTCATATACGCTGACGCCGCTGTTATCAAGTACCGCTATCTCGTCGTGCTCAAGCAGATAATAATCCTTCGTATATTTAAGAATTGCGGGAACGTCCGACGCAATAAAGCTTTCGCCCTCGCCCACTCCGACTATCAGAGGGCTTTCACGTCTTACCGCATAGACCGTATCCTTAAAATCAGAAAATACAATTCCCAGTGCAAACGAGCCTTCAAGCTCATTCATGGTTTTTATAATCGTATCAAGGGGATTTCCCTCATAGTAATAATCAAGAAGCTGAGCCACTACCTCGGTGTCCGTTTCACTCTGAAACTCGCGTCCCGAAGCAATCAGAAAATCCTTCAGGGCTTTATAATTTTCTATTATTCCATTATGTACTATTGTAACTCTTTTTCCGCTGTGGGGATGAGAATTAACGTCCGAAGGCTCTCCGTGGGTAGCCCATCTTGTATGACCGATGCCCGCATGACCGCCCGGCTTTTCGGTATTATTCATCTTATCAACAAGATCCTTTAGTCTGCCCTTGGATTTTGCAACCTTTATTTCTCCGCCGTCAAAAACGGCGATTCCAGCCGAATCATAGCCTCTGTATTCAAGCTTGGAAAGCGCGTCGATCAAAACGTCGGTGCATTCCCTGGGTCCTACATATCCAACTATTCCGCACATATATATTGTTTGATCTGCCGTTAAAGCAAATCTACTCCTTTCGCCTGTTTATAAGTTTTCCGGCTTAATGTTCATTTAAAAAACGAACTTGTTTACAGTTTATTATATCACAGCGTCAAGAAAATTGCAATATATTTTGCTTTTCATATATGGTAAATGTGTGAAAAACTGCTAAAAAACAGCCGATAACCCCTGCTTCGTTTATATTTTTAATTACGTTTTCTAATATTCTAAGCTTTACCGTTATTAAAAAGTGTTGTAATAAACAAACAAATTTACCTCCATCTATTTCATTTTAAGGAAAAATCTGATATAATAATTGTATATGCTTAAACTCATCATAATAAAGCGGAGATTATAACATGAATAAATATAAAAGTCTTGCGTTTAATACTGTTATTTTTGCTATAGGCACTTTCGGCTCAAAAATCCTTACGCTTTTTCTTACCCGCCTTTACACTACCTATATGGGCGCGGATATACTTGGAAGCAAGGAACTGATCGAAGCCGCCGCAAACTTTCTGATACCTGTTTTTTCTTTTTCAATGTCCGAGGCTATAATAAGATTCGGACTTGACCGTGAATTCAACAAGCGTCAGATATTTTCAACAGCATGCATGGTTCAGATCGGAGGACTTATCATAATGCTGCTGTTTTCGCCGATTATTTCGCTTATACCTTTTATTAAAGGCTATACGCCTTGGCTGATGATTTATGTCTGCACCTCGGTTTTCAGACTTACATGCTCGAATTTTATACGTTCGAGGGGCTTCGTAAAGCTGTTCGCCTTTGACGGCATACTCGCTACGCTGACGCTTTTTATATTTAATATTATATTTATTTCCCATTTCCAGATGGGCATAAAGGGCTTTATGATAGCTATGATACTCTCAGATCTTTGTTCAGGAATTTTCCTTTGGAATATTGCCGGTCTGGGCAAGTTTTTCAGGCCCTATTGGGCGGATAGAGACACAATGCGTATGATGGTAAGATTTTCACTTCCGCTGATACCGACCGCTATAATGTGGATCATAACAGGCTTTTCAGACCGTCTGCTGATTAAATATATAGACGGACCCGCCGGAAAAACCGGAGATACCGCAGTGGGACTTTATACCGCCGCCTCTAAGGTGCCGAACCTTATTTCCATGGTGTCAACCGTGTTTTTCCAGGCGTGGAATATGTCGGCTATAACGGAACACGGAAACAAGGGTGAGGGAAGGTTTTTCGGCACCGTATTTTCAGCCTACCAGTCTATAATGTATATAGCCTCCGCTTTTCTTATTACCCTTGTACAGCCTGTTTCAAAACTACTGCTGAACTACAACAACCATCCTGAATATGCAAAAGCCTATTTATACACTCCCGTTCTGATTCTGGCTGTTCTTATGATGTGCTTTAACCTGTTTTTCAGCAGTATTTACACCGCCTCGCAGCATACGAAAAATTCCTTCTGGACCAGCATGGTTTCCATGGTGCTAAACGTAGTTCTGAACATTATATTAATAAAAAAATTCGGCGTCCACGGGGCGGTTGCGGCAAGCTTTATAAGCTATGTAGCATGCTATATTATACGCGTTATAGACGCAAGAAGATACATTTATTTTAAGGTGGACCATACAAAAACAGTTATGAACCTTTCAATTCTGCTGGGAATGGCTATTATAGCCGTACATCAGCCGGGATTCTATATTCCCCTGCAAATCGGTATAACAATATTTATAACCGCCGTAAATTTCCCGGAGCTTATGGCTACCGTCAGAAAAATATTAAAAAGGTAAAATAAAATGCACCCCAAAAGCGTCTGACTTTTGGGGTGCATGTTTTTACTGCAACAACGAACGATTTTACTTGAAATTAAAAAGAATGAGTCCGATACAATATCAAACTCATTCTCAATATTTTATTTTGTCTAAATTTATAATTTGACTTTTAGAAACCTTTATTTCCAAAAAGCAAACGCCTGCTCAATAGAATACTGTATTTCCGGAAAGCTGTTGAAGGAATTGTTGAACATCTGGTCGGCTATCTGAAATCCTGAAACCGCGATAGCCCATACCATTGAAAACATGAAAAATTTCTTCATAAGCTTTTTTACAGTCTGATTTTTCATATTAAGATAAATACAGAAAAAAACCGCAAACGCGCCCATCGCCATTTCCCATGAAAAATCAACCGTGTATCTTATAGAATAGCCGCTCTCCCATACCGCCGCCATAATGATAACCGGCATTATAACGCACGGCAGGCCTATATACAGTATTGATAATATTCTGCTTTTTTTGTCCGGCAGCATTTTTAATGCCTTTCCTGACAGGAAATAAGCAAAGGCAGGGAGAACAAGGAAAAATATTCCCGATGTATTTTTAGTTATCAGATCGGCATACAAAAAACCTTCAACGTCAAGACTCTGATATTCCGTATATACAAAAGGGTACCTCATAACAAAGGACGGAATACCGAAAAGATAATTGAAAACCGGTACCAGCGAAAGCTTTGAATGATACTGCGCATTAGTAAAATCATTTATAGTCAGGGAATACTGTATACCGAAGTCAAACGGCGAACCAAACCTTACATAATTATACCACATCTGAATCAAGGCAATTAGAAGCATCGGAACAGCGGCGCACAGAATGTAAACGATATATCTGCTCCTTCTTATATTCGAACCGGAAACTCCCGTAACGCTTGCCGACCGTGGAATCGCATAAATCATAAATATGGCAGCGCAGATACAATATACCGCAAGAGTCGGTCTGCATAAAACTGAAACTGCTAAAATCAGCGATGATAGAGCCGTTTTAACCAATGATATTTTCCCGGGTCCGATTATATTGCCGTCAAACAGAAGCCACGCTCCCCAGGTCAGGAACGCAAAGCCCGCCGATTCTGCAATTTCGTAAATATCCGGTCTGCCGATACAGAACCATATACCGCTTACAAGCTGAATTATAATGAGACCGGCTAAAGCCATACCTGTGGAAAGGCCGCCGAACCATTTTCTTATAAAGGTCATGTATGCAAGGGACAAACCAACCATTCCTATAACCGCAAAGAGCAATACCGCAATCGTAGACGGAAAATAATACCCCGTCAGAGAATGATACGGCCAGAAAAGCAATAATACCGGAGCTATGCCGTAATATGAAAAATACGCGCCGTCATAGAGTAAATGATCCCATTCAAAATCGCACCCCACTACGTCTCTTTCCGTACGATCATACGGATTATCCATCCCCAGCAGCTCGGCAGACGGCTCCGCAAGAAGATTTACCTGACCATTTGAAAAGGCGTCGACAAGCTCCTGAGTTATCTGATTCCCCTTTGTCTGCTTCATTTCTTCAGCAAGGGGAGTCTCAAGCCTGTATGCAACGGTTCCAACCGCCATAGCGCAGAACGCCGCTGTTATTATAGCTGCCCCCCAATTGCAAAAGCGTTTTCCTTTTTCATATTTTCGCTTCATAACGGCCGCGGCATAAAAGATATACGCCAAAATCGGAATAAGCACGGTCGCTGTCAGCCTCAGAACCGAAACTGTAAACGGAATAGGCTTGTTGAAAGTAATTCCTTTCAAATTAACGCTGTCTCCGGGATTCTCAAGTATGAATCTGAGATGGATTTCGTTCACATCTCCGGAAAAAAGCGTCTGAACAGTCTGTGAATTTATGCGTCCGTTTACCATATACCTGCTTATGTAATCAGTGCGGAGCAAGGCCTTCTGCGCCTCATCTCCGGCGTCTATTTTAAACAGTACCCTTTGAGTGTCTTTCCCAAAATCCAAATCAGCATAAACGGAGCCTATTTTTCCGTTGAAATTTTCAATTGAAACTTTAAATTCACCGGCTCCGTTAGCCGCTATAAGATTATTCTGTTCGTCATAAAAGCTGTTTTCACTGCCGTAATATGCCTTTGAAATTTCAACATTCTGTTCCTTAAAGTCAGAATTCCATAGGTAAAACGACGGATAATTAAAAACGGTAAGCTCCAGCAAAGAGGATATAAATATAACCTTGGCTGAAAACCGCAGGGTTTTAAACCCCAGCTTCATATAGAGCAGATAAATTACAGTCTCGACAGCGGACACAATACCTATAAATAAGAAGATATGAACAAACATATCTGATTTCAATATACGTGCAATGTCTGCAATTCCCAATACCGCATTAACCGCCGAGGCCGTAAACGCCGCCGCTTTTAAACGCTTTTTCAATTTACCGGCGTTCTCCGCCAAGCTTATATCCCTGTTTTTCATGTCGCTTATATAAACGACCGACATAAAAATAAATACCGCAACGGCAACAATATAAACTGCAATGTACATTCCTATCCCCCACTTTAACTTAAATAAACATTTTAAGTATAGCATATTCCTACTTTTTTGTCAAATATATTCAACAACGTGAAAGAAAACAATGAAATATACCAAAAAAGCTTCCCCTTTTTTAACAAGGGGAAGCTTAAATGCTTTTTACTTAATTATTTTTTTCTTCTTAGAGCAACTGCAGTTATACCAATACCAGTTGTTATAACAAGACCTGCAACTGCTGCTGCAACGCCTGCGTCGCCTGTAGAAGCAGAAGTTGTCTGAGTTGAGTTGCCCAGAACAGCGCCGCCTGACGTACCGCCAGAAGTATTATTATTCTGAGCTTGCGTAGTCTGGTTATTTCCGTTATTTGCCTGCGTCGGCTGATTATTATTTTCCGACGGAGCCTGTGTAGGCGTTGTATTATTGCCGCCGGAGGAATTGTTTGTTACATTAGAAGTGCCATCATTATATAATCCGGAAACTGTAAAAACAACTTTGATCTGCTGTTTTACTTCTGTCTGTGGTGAAAGATCCTGACATAATTTAGGCTGTTCCCATGTACTGGTTAAATATATTCTTGCCTTTCCAAGATCTGCTTCATAATATTTATAATCGATTGAATCAGCGCTTGATGTATAAGGAGCCTTAACACCGTCAATATAAACCTCATCAACTGTTATTTTTAAATCAGGATATTGATCTGCGGTAAAATTCTTATAATCCTCGCTTGACGAATCAGAACCGCTGATTTGGAGAATAAGAAACTCAATTGAACCCGTACCATCGCCTGTTATATTCCACGTTGCTTCATATTGCGCATTACCGTCAATATTTGCAACAGTTGACCCGTTGGCAATTGCATCTTCTTCCTTCCACTGAGAGTAAGTTCCCATCTGACCGCTAAGCATAGCTTTTCCAACTACAGTTGCAGCGCTAACAGTAGTCGCAGCGTACGACGCTGCAGAAAGAGTTGCTACCGCACATGCAGCCGCAGCCGCAAAAATCTTTTTGAATTTCATATTTAACACCTCAAATAAATTATTTTCTCTTAACCTTTGTCAGCACAGCGGCACCTGCCGTAAGAGCAAGACCTGCAAAAGCAGCCGCAATACCGGCTCCCTTTGTCGTCGGTGATCCGGACGTACTGTTTGACACCTGATTTCCCCCGTTTGTATTGCCGCCGTTATTGCTGTTATTGTTAGCGTTTGCGGCAACGGTCGTCACCTGCGTATTGGCAGAAGTGGCAGGAGCATTTGTAGTAGGCTCAGTTTCAGCTGCGTCTGTCGGATCCGTAGGAGTAGGCTCTACTCCGCCCGTTGCCGGCTCGGTCGTTTCCTCGGTAACTGGAATCGGTTCTGTAGTTTCTTCAGATTGCGACGAATCCTGTGTCACAATTTTATCAATATTAAATGTTATACCCGTTTTTTCCGGATTACCACCCGCATCGTAATTATACGCATTTATATTTGTAGAAAGTATAAGACAAAGAACAGTATCTGCAGGAGAAGAAAGGTTAAACGACACTGTATATTGTCCATTTCCTGTTATAAGTACTGAATCATTCGTTACAGTATTACCATTTTTTCCTGCTCCCCAAAATTGATCTGTTCCGACAGTTCCAACCAATTCCGCTGCATAAGGCTCGCCATCAGATCCATCATCATTCTTATTTACAGAACCCGTAAGTCCCGAAACAGTAAACGTAACATCAATCGCCTCTTCAAAGACTCCTGTGTTATTCATGTCCTTTATTACGGGGTTGACCCACTCGTTATAAATATTAAAACGCAGTGTAGAACCGTCATCATTTTTGGCGAAAGCTCCGCTGCTGGGCCCGGTATATGTAATTTCACGCACCGCAGCGCTTGCCGTTATTAAATTCATTCCAGCAGCCGCTGTTACGGCGCAGGCAGAAACGACTGACAATATTTTTTTAAAATTCATAAATAAACCGTCCCGATATTATTTTTTAGGCAGAAGAGTCCTTGCAACCTCGATTGCATCGTAAAGATCAACTACGCCGTCGTTGTTTATATCTCCGACTTCCATCTGCTCCTCGTCTATATCAATCATGTTCATCATATATTTAGCTATTTCAATAGCGTCGTAAAGGTCTACTACTCCGTCTCTTGTGATATCGCCCTTTTCATACTTAGCGACGTTTGAAGTACCGTCCTTGCCTGTACCGGAAACTGTGAACACAACCTTAAGACTCTGTGTAATCGCAGTATCAGCGGCAAGATCCTCAACGCCGGTACCCGCCCACTGATCGATCAGATAAATTCTCGTAGCAACCGTGCCCTCTACATAATTAAGATCAATAGCGGCCGCGCTTGTCTCATAGTTTTCAACAGCCTTGCCGTCAATATAAACTCCGTCTACCTTTACGGCAAGATTCTCATATTTATCGCTCGAAAGACCGGGAATCTGAACGGCAAGGAATTCAAGCGTGTCAGTACCGCCGTCCGTTACGTTCCATACGACTTCGTACTGAGCGTCTCCGTCAATATTAGCTGTTTTTGAACCTTCTGTAATTTCATCAGCGCCCCATACGCCCGTTGCGCCGATATTACCGATTATTGTTGCGGTTCCGATAGTGCCGACCGGAACGTCCGGATCAGGCTCTGTTTCTTCAGCCATTGTTGTAACCTTATCAATGTTAAATGTAATTCCGGCAGCGGCTGCTCCCATCTCGTCTATTTCAGCCGAATCCGCATACTGATAAGCGTTGATATTAGTAGAAAGAATCAAGCAACTGATCGTATCGGCAGGACTGCTTAACAAAAATTCCGCCATATATGTTCCGTCGCCCTCGATTGCAACAGACTTATTGTCAACGGTATTTCCTTCAGCGGTCGAACCCCAATAGGAATCTGTTCCGACAGATCCTGAAAGAAACGCTTCGTAAGGCGTTTCAGTTCCGTCCTCGGCAATGTTTGCAGAATTTTCTCCAAGACCGGAAACTGTAAATGTTACAGAAATCTTTTCGGAAAAATCTCCTTTATTTTCGATATCCTTGATGTCGATTCCCCATTCGTTAAAAATGTTCATACGCAGCGATGAACCGTCGTTTTCAAAAGCCAAAGCTCCGTCAGACGGACCTGTATACGCAATTTCCTTTTCGACGCTTGCTGCGGATGCCGGAACAGCGGCAAGCAATGCGGAAGCCGCCATAGCTGCGGCAGAAGCGGAAGCGATTATTCTTTTTAATTTCTTCATTTTTAGCACCTCGTTATTTTATATTTTTTTATTTTGCTGTCTTACCTAAAAAGCAAATTTTCACGTCTTAATTATAACATTACCGGCACTGATATGTCTATGTTAATGCTAACCAAAGATTGAACATTTAATTTGTATGTTCTGCTCATAATGCACAATAATTGTATTATTTCTCCATTTAATTCTGAATTATTTTTATTCAATTCATTATTTTTCCAGCGGATTTCATTTCATCTAACACATCTTTCATCAGAATTTCCGGTCTCTGGCCCTTTTCAAGCCTTACGCTGATATACGGCTTTGCAAGACTGTTGAAAAGTATTCTGCCCTTAAACGTCCTTGAAAGCCCGCTTATCTGCTCCGGCTTAGGATTTTCTATATAGAAAAACAGGTTTTCCTTTCTCTGCTGGATTTCGGTAATACCCAACGCGGCCGCCGTGTTTCTCAGAAGAGCCGCCTCTATAAGCCCCGTAACCGACTTCGGAGGCTCCCCGTAACGGTCTATCAGCTCGTCTATCATTTCAATTTTATCCTCAGGCGTTTCAATTGCCGCTATTTTTTTATAGGCGTCAATTCTCTGAGCGGAGCTTTCAATGTATTTTTCCGGAATATGAGCGTCTATGCGGATATCCACAGAGCAGTCCGCCGCCTTTTCAACCGGCTCGCCCTTTTCCTCTGCTATTGCCTCGGTAAGCAGGCGCAGGTACATATCGTAGCCCACCGCCTCCATATGACCATGCTGCTTTCCGCCTAAAATACTTCCGGCTCCCCTGATTTCAAGATCCCTGAGAGCAATCCTGAAGCCGCTGCCGAATTGGGTAAACTCTCTCATTGCATTCAGCCTTTTAGAGGCGATTTCCGAAAGCACCTTTTCCCGTCGGAATGTAAAATAAGCGTACGCCCTTTTGTTTGAACGTCCTACCCGTCCTCTGAGCTGATAAAGCTGTGAAAGACCGAATCGGTCGCTGTCCTCTATTATAAGAGTATTGACATTAGGAACGTCTACGCCGGTTTCTATTATAGTGGTGCAGACAAGTATATCAATTTCATGCTCCACAAGACTGTTCCATATTCCGGACATCTTCTCCTCGGTCATCTGACCGTGGGCATAGGCGATTCTCGCGTCAGGCAGCAGCTCCTGAAGCCTTGCGGCGCAGCCTGAAATGCTGTCCACCCGGTTATGGATATAATACACCTGACCGCCCCTTTTAAGCTCCTTTGTTATTGCCTGTAATATCATTCCCGCATTGTATTCCACCACATAGGTCTGCACGGGATATCTGTCCTGGGGCGGCTCTTCTATAACCGACATATCCCTTATTCCGCTCATCGCCATGTTAAGCGTCCTCGGAATAGGAGTAGCCGACAATGTAAGAACGTCCACCCCGGAAAAATATTCCTTGAATTTCTCCTTATGAGCCACCCCAAATCGCTGCTCCTCGTCTATGATTGCAAGTCCCAGGGATTTAAACTCTATATCCTTCTGAACAAGTCTGTGAGTGCCTATTATTATGTCTATAAGCCCTTTTTTAAGTCTTTTGACAATATCCTGCTGCTGTTTTGAAGTACGAAACCTCGATATCAGCTCTATATTTACCGGAAACTGCTCGAATCTTCTCAGAGCGGTCTGGTAATGCTGCATGGCAAGCACCGTCGTCGGAACAAGTATGGCGCACTGCTTTCCGCTTATAACGCACTTCATCGCCGCGCGAAAAGCAACCTCGGTCTTTCCGAAGCCTACGTCGCCGCAGAGAAGTCTGTCCATTGGACGCGGTCTTTCCATATCCTCCTTTATCTCGCTTATGGACTGAAGCTGATCGTCGGTTTCGGCATAAGGAAACCTCGCCTCAAAATCTCTCTGCGTCTCATCGTCAGGCAGAAAAGCGATTCCCTTGCTCTGCTCTCTTTTTGCGTAAAGCTTTATCAGCTCATGGGCCATATCCTTTACCGCCCGCTTTACGCTGCTGCGCGTTTTCTGCCATTCGGCGGAGGAAAGCTTATTGAGCTTTACTCCCGCGTCGTCCCTCGGACCGATATATTTTGAAACCATATCAAGCTGAGTCACCGGAACGTATAAAACGTCCTTTCCGGCATACTGAATAGTAATATAATCCTTTGTTACGCCTTCAAGCTCAAGCTTTCTTATTCCGGCGAAACGCCCGATTCCATGAAGAGAATGAACCACAAGATCCCCGGACGTTATATCGGAAAGACTTCTTATCTCCTCGCCCTTTTTATGCTTTTTCTTTCTCTTTTTTGAGCCTGCCGCCTTAGCCTGCGTTATAACGGCAGTTTTATTTTCAAGATATTCAAAGCCTCCGGAAAGACTTCCGGTCATCAGCAGTACCCTGCCCGGCTGACATACGCTTTCGGGATTAGCTATATCGCAGCCTATTCCGGCGTCCTCCAGATCCTGCTTTATGATAGGGAGAGTTTTTTCGCTTCCCGCGATAAGCATAGTGCGGAAGCCCCTCTCGCAGTAGCCGGTCAGATCCTCGTTGAGCTGACGCATTTCGCCGCCCCACGGCGCGTTCTGAATTCCCTCGAAATTGACTATTTTCTTATATCCCACACGGTCAAGCCCCGATATAAAATTACTTATAAAAAGCCGCTCGCCGCCGGACGCCCGCTCCGTTATTTCACCGAAGTCAAAATAATGCCCCTCAAGACCTCTGCAAAGCGATCCCTCCTCCAGAAGAATCCTGCAATCCTCGTTATATTGCGAAATAACTCCCTTGGCCCGCTCGACCGCGTTTGTATATTCGGAAAATACCGTAAGACCACTGAAATAATCAAAAACCGACGGCAGCCTGTCGTATATAACGGGTATATACTTATCTATGCATTCAAGCTCCGAACCGTCTCTCAGCTTTTGCGCGTCGCGAAAAAGCTTTTCCCTTACGGCTTCCGCCTTTTTGCCGCGCGCCGATTTCGCGAGTCCTTCAATTTTTTCCGCCAATCCGGCTCTGTCCGTAATAGTTTCGATTGCCGGAGCTATCCTGAATTCGCCGGCGCTTTCCGTCCTTCTCTGTGTTTCCGGATCAAAATAAGCTATACTGTCAACGTCGTCCCCCCATAGCTCTATCCTGACGGGAAATTCCGACTGCACCGGAAAAATATCGGCTATAGCGCCCCTTACTGAAAACTGCGAGGGACCCTCTACCTTATCGCTTCGGACATAGCCCATATTGACCAGCCTTGTTTTAAACTCTTTGAGATCAAGCTGCGAACCGCTTTTTATCGTTAAAGTATGCCCGGACAAAACGTCGGGCGGTATAGCCGGCTGCATAACGGCCTCGGCAGACGCCGCCAGCACTCTGCACTCCCCGCTCAGCACAGCGGAAAGCGCCTCTATACGCTGATGCTCATAATCCCTGGACATGCCCTCGGCAGAGGTCAGAAAAATTTCTCTTGCCGGATAAAGCATGGCAAGCCTTGACGACTGAGCCATTGTATTTATATTATCGCATAGACGTTTTGCTTCCGCCTCGCTGTCTGTAACAACTAAAAAACCGGTCTTTCCGCTGAGCGTATAGAGAAGCTGCGCCTTGTGAATATGAGACAGTCCGGTTGCGCAGACCGGCGATATTCCGTCTGAAAGATATTTTTCAATATCTCTCCAGCCGGCAAGCTCCATAAAGCTATGTTTAAAGAAATCCATTCCGCCCTCCTTTTTATAACGCGCAAAACAGCATACCCCCATTTGTATAAAGGGGGAATGCCGCAATTATCTTAAATCCTTTTTACTTTTAATAACTTTTTGATAAGACCAAAGCCCGCCGCGGCAACTATGAATTATATCTGTTCATAGCCTCGTCTATCCTTCCGCCGACGATCATCTCGATACATTCGCAGGCGTTGTCAGCCGCTTCTCCAAGCTTTTTTCTGTCATCAGGACTGAAACGGCTCAGCACCCAGTCCGCAAGATCATATTTAGGATGGGGCTTTTTTCCTACGCCCATCTTTATCCTCGGAAACGTATCCTCTCCTGTCAGGTATATTATACTTTTAATACCGTTATGACCGCCGTCGCTGCCCTTCCTTCGGATACGCAGCTTTCCCGGCTCAAGAGAAATATCGTCATAAACAATAACGACATGCTCGATATCCAGCTTATAATAATTCATTGCCTCGGAAATCGCCTGACCGCTGTTGTTCATAAAAGTGGAGGGCTTCATTACCAGACAATGCTTTCCGCTTACCGACACGTCCGCGCACAAAGATTTGAATTTCAGCTTTTTCATCTCAAATCCAAGCTTTTCCGCCAGAGCGTCCATAACAATAAAGCCCGCGTTATGACGGGTTCCCTCATATTTTTCTCCCGGATTTCCAAGTCCGGCGATAATATATTCAACAGGCCCCGCCGGCGTATCGTCCTGTTTTGATATTTGTCTGAATTTATCGAAAATACTCATTTATATCACGCTTTTTCCAGTCTTTTTTTCAGCTTTCTTAGGCTGTACCCCTCTTTTATCTGCATCGTTCCCCTGTCAATCGCCAGAGCGTAATCGGGAACGTCCTTTGTAATCGTTGTACCCGCCGCGGTGTAAACCGCCTTTCCAAGCTTAACAGGAGCGATCAGATTGGTATTGCAGCCTATAAAACAATTGTCTCCTATTTCGCAGCGGCTCTTGATTATTCCGTCGTAATTTACCGTTACAGTGCCGCAGCCGAAATTGACGTTTTTACCGACGTCGCTGTCTCCCACATAAGTAAGATGCGCAACGGCTGTTCCCTCGCCGACGGTAGAATTTTTGATCTCCACAAAATCGCCTATCTTTACGCCGGATTTTATATGGCTGCCGGGCCTTATATGCACCCACGGACCTATTTTAACTCCGGCGTCAATAGTGGATTTGAACGCCTGAACATAATTCAAGCTTACGTTATCTCTGATTTCGCAGTCGGATATTATACAGTTAGGCCCTATCAGGCAATTCTTTCCAATAACCGTGTTTCCTCTCAGATGGGTTCCCTCCATGATCTCGGTCCCCTCGCCGATCACGACGCCGCGCCCGATCACAACGCCGTCAATACAGTTGAATTCCACGCCGTTTTCAAGATGCTTTTCTATAACCGCCATTCTTGCAACCGTATTAAGCTCCAAAAGCCCCTTTCTGTCGTTGGCGCCCAGCACGACATCTGGATTTTCCGATATATAAGCGTCCACGCGTCTGCCCTTGTTAAGCGCAATGAATACGCTGTCTGTAAGATAATATTCTCCCTGAGAGTTATTTGTCGTCAGCTCTCCCAGATATTCCGTAAGATCCGCCGTTTTAAACCAGTAGGCTCCTGAATTTATTTCCTTTATTTCCTTCTGTCCGACTGTAGCGTCCTTTTCCTCGACAATAGAGGTTATGCCGTTTTCACCTCTGACTATTCTGCCGTAGCCCGTCGGATTTTCCGATACGGCGGTTATGACGGTTATGGAATTTCCGCCTCTCTCATGAGCTTCAAGAGATTTTCTGATGGTTTCGCTGTCTATGAAGGGCGCGTCGCCGCATAGAACAAGAGTATTTTTACCGCCGCTTTCCTCCATAAACGGCACAGCCTGCATAACGGCATGACCTGTTCCGAGCCTTTCCTCCTGCAATACAGTTTCATAACGTCCGTTAAGATATTCGTCTATCATTTCAGACATAAATCCCTTGACAATACAAAGCTTTTCTATACCCGCGCCCTCGCAGGCTCCTATAACCCATTCAAGCATAGGCTCGCCCAAAACCTTGAACATAGGCTTGGGAATCTCCGCTTTCATTCTTTTTCCCTGACCTCCGGCCAGTATAACAGCGTTATTCATAACTAAATTTCCTCTTTTCCTTGAAATCAAACTGTAAATTGATCTATAAAATTATTACCCGCTCTTTTAAAACGGATCGTCTTTTAAACGTCACATATTCAGAGTCTTCGTATACCGTATTAATATATTATGACAATAAAATGAAAATTTTTCAAGGGATTTTTCAAAAAAGTTGATAAATATAAAAAATTTGTGAATATTGCTACAAAATAAGTATTGAGATTTTTTTCAAAAATATATGGAATTTTTTTCGTATATATGGTATAATATTAATTAACCGGACCAAAAAGGATTTTTCTGCCCTTTTCCGGTCTTTAGTAAAAAAATATCTGGAGGTATAAAACCAATGGCAAAGAAATATTGCTACCTTTTCTCTGAAGGTAACGCAAGCATGAGAGAACTCCTCGGCGGCAAGGGCGCAAACCTTGCTGAAATGACAGGCATGGGTCTTCCCGTTCCTCAGGGCTTCACTATTTCAACCGAAGCCTGCACACAATACTATGAGGACGGCCGTCAGATCAACCCTGACATCATGGCTGAAATCAACGAATACATCGGCAAGATGGAGGAAATCACCGGAAAGAAGTTCGGCGATCACGAAAATCCTCTTCTCGTTTCCGTTCGTTCAGGCGCAAGAGCTTCAATGCCCGGCATGATGGACACCATTCTAAACCTTGGTCTTAACGAAGAGGTTGTAGAGGTTATCGCTGAAAAGTCAAATAATCCGAGATGGGCATGGGACTGCTACAGAAGATTTATTCAGATGTATTCCGACGTAGTTATGGAAGTCGGCAAGAAATATTTCGAAGAGCTTATTGACGAAATGAAGGCTAAGAAGGGCGTTACTCAGGACGTTGACCTGACTGCTGACGACCTCAAGGAGCTTGCTGGTCAGTTCAAGGCCGAATATAAGGAAAAGATTGGTTCAGACTTCCCTTCAGATCCTAAGGAACAGCTTATGGGAGCAGTTAAGGCTGTATTCCGTTCATGGGACAATCCGAGAGCTAACGTTTACAGAAGAGATAACGATATTCCTTATTCATGGGGTACCGCTGTCAACGTTCAGTCAATGGCTTTCGGAAACATGGGCGACGACTGCGGTACAGGCGTTGCGTTTACCCGTGATCCTGCAACAGGCGAAAAGAAGCTTATGGGCGAATTCCTTACAAACGCACAGGGCGAGGACGTTGTTGCCGGCGTAAGAACGCCTATGCCGATCGCGCAGATGGCTGAAAAATTCCCGGCTGCGTTTGAAAAATTTCAGAACGTATGCAAGACTCTTGAAGATCACTACAGAGATATGCAGGATATGGAATTTACAGTTGAACACGGCGAACTCTTTATGCTTCAGACAAGAAACGGCAAGAGAACGGCTCAGGCTGCTCTGAAGATTGCCTGCGACCTCGTTGACGAAGGTATGAGAACTGAAGAAGAAGCGGTAGCTATGATCGACCCAAGAAACCTTGACACTCTGCTTCACCCTCAGTTTGACGCAAAGGCGCTTAAGGCTGCCGCTCCTGTCGGCAAAGGCCTGGGCGCGTCTCCCGGAGCTGCCTGCGGTAAAATCGTGTTTACAGCCGACGACGCTGTTGCATGGGCTGAAAAGGGCGAAAAGGTTGTTCTGGTTCGTCTTGAAACCTCGCCTGAAGACATCACAGGCATGAAGTCCGCTCAGGGTATCCTCACGGTAAGAGGCGGTATGACATCTCACGCTGCCGTTGTTGCCCGCGGTATGGGTACATGCTGCGTTTCAGGCTGCGGCGATATCAAGATGGACGAAGCAAACAAGAAGTTTGAACTCGCAGGAAAGACATATCATGAAGGCGACTTCATCTCAATCGACGGTTCAACAGGCAACATCTACGACGGAATTATTCCTACGGTAGACGCTACCATTGCCGGTGAATTCGGAAGAATCATGGCTTGGGCTGATAAATACAGAGCTCTCAAGGTAAGAACAAACGCGGACACTCCTGCCGACGCTAAAAAGGCAAGAGAGCTTGGAGCTGAAGGTATCGGTCTGTGCCGTACAGAGCACATGTTCTTTGAGCCGGACAGAATCGGCGCTTTCCGTGAAATGATCTGCTCCGATACTGTTGAAGAAAGAGAAGCCGCTCTTGCTAAGATCGAGCCTATGCAGCAGGCCGACTTTGAAGCCCTTTATGAAGCGCTTGAAGGCTGCCCTGTTACAATCAGATTCCTGGATCCTCCGCTTCACGAATTCGTTCCTACAGAAGAAGCTGACATTGAAGCTCTTGCTAAGGCTCAGGGCAAGTCAGTTGAAACAATAAAGAATATCATAGCTTCGCTTCACGAATTCAATCCAATGATGGGTCACAGAGGCTGCCGTCTTGCCGTAACATATCCCGAAATCGCAGTAATGCAGACAAAGGCTGTTATAAAGGCTGCTATCGCAGTTTCAAAGAGACACCCCGATTGGACAATCGTTCCTGAAATCATGATCCCGCTGATCGGAGACATCAAGGAGCTTAAATACGTTAAGAAGTTTGTTGTTGAAACAGCAGACGCAGTAATAAAGGAAGCCGGCGCAGACCTCAAGTATGAGGTGGGTACAATGATCGAGATTCCAAGAGCTGCGCTGACAGCCGATGAAATCGCCAAGGAAGCTGAATTCTTCTGCTTCGGCACAAACGATCTTACTCAGATGACATTCGGATTCTCAAGAGACGACGCAGGCAAGTTCCTCGACGCTTACTACGACGCTAAGATTTTCGAGAACGATCCGTTCGCTAAGCTCGACCAGACAGGTGTAGGCAAGCTTATGGATATGGCTGTTAAGCTCGGTAAGGAAGTTCGTCCTGAAATGCACATCGGCATATGCGGCGAGCACGGCGGAGATCCTTCATCAGTTGAATTCTGCCACAAGCTTGGTCTGACATACGTTTCCTGCTCGCCTTTCCGCGTTCCGATCGCAAGACTTGCCGCTGCACAGGCTGCTATTGCAAGCAAGTAATCTTTGTATTTTTAATAATCATGTTTAACAAAAGCCTTTGCTTTCGTTAAACACAAAAAGCCCCGTTCAGACGTTTAAAAGTCTGATACGGGACTTTTATTTATAAATTGAAACAAAATAAAAAGACGAGGAATTCGGCTATTCTGACAGGTCTATGAATTCTTGAAAATTCACCGGCTATAAAGTCAGGTATTCTATATGCTGACAGCCCTTTGCCCCTGTAAAACCACGAAAAGACCTGAACGTATCGTTTAATCTGATTGTGATTCAATTATTGACATATTAAAACCGGCGCCTGAATAAAATCAGGCGCCGGTTTGTATAAATAAAGAAGAAGGAAATCTATGTTAAAGACTCTCGTATTAGCTTAACCAAAATATCTCTTTAAAAGACCTGCAAACGCACAGCCGTGACGAGCCTCGTCCTTAGCCATTTCATGTACCGTATCATGGATTGCGTCAAGATTAAGCTCCTTAGCTCTTGAAGCCAACTTTTTCTTGCCCTCACACGCGCCGTTTTCAGCCATAACTCTAAGCTCAAGATTTTTCTTTGTGGAATCTGTTACTACTTCGCCGAGAAGCTCAGCAAATTTAGCCGCATGCTCTGCTTCCTCATAAGCTGCCTTTTCATAGTAAAGACCAATTTCAGGATAGCCTTCTCTGTGCGCTACTCTTGCCATAGCAAGATACATGCCAACCTCGGAACATTCGCCGTTGAAATTCTCCTTAAGACCTTCTATTATTTCAGGATCAACGCCCTTTGCAACGCCTACAACATGCTGATCAGCCCATGCAAGACCCGCTGTTTCCTTAACCTCATTAAACTTCGAAGCCGGCGCCTTGCACTGTGGACATGACTCCGGAGCAGCTTCTCCCTCATATACATAACCGCAAACTGAACAAATAAACTTCTTCATTCTAAAATCCTCCAAATATATTATGTTTTAAATCAAAATCGAACCGAAAAGAATAATGTCTCTTAAGTTCTGAATTTATTATAATACATCAAAATTCAGTTGTCAAGCCATTTTTATAAAAATTCACAAACTTTTCACAATCAAGCTGTTCAATATGCAATAACAGGTGATAATGGTTATCACTTAGAAATAAAAAAAGAAAGACGCGCCAGCGTCCTTCT
This sequence comes from Ruminococcus sporogenes, assembly GCF_054655175.1. Classification (NCBI taxonomy): domain Bacteria; kingdom Bacillati; phylum Bacillota; class Clostridia; order Eubacteriales; family Oscillospiraceae; genus Ruminococcus; species Ruminococcus sporogenes. The sequence continues at coordinate 243,020 of NZ_BAAHOA010000004.1, forward strand.
TTGAAATTACAAATAACTCACTTGGAAATAATTTCACCCCAAGCATTTTCCTTATCTGCTGACATATTGTATCTGCATATACTGATAGCGTCATACAAATCAGTAGATTGGTCCTCATTAACGTTAGCAAAAAATTCTTGCTTTTTGTTAAGATTTTCCATACTCATCATTTTCTTTGTAACCATAATCGCATCATAAAGATCAACATTGCCGTCGCCGTTTACATCGCCTCTTAAAGCGACTTCAGCATTGGTATTGCCTTTTTCTTCAATATAAACCATGTGCCTGGTTACAGGCTTTGCAGCCTCTAAAACCGTAATAGCGCTGTCGTTGATTTCAACATTGTCAAATTCGCCGATATTGCCATTACACAGATTGCCGATTCTGGAAACCCTTACATCATAAACTGTTCCTTCTTCAGCGTTTTCCGGAACTTCGAAAGTTAAAGTAGACATTACCTTACCGTCTTGAAAATGCGTACCGGTAAAATTTACTAAGGTAACAACATTATCAACTACGCAAGAAGTAACAACGCCTTCTATTCTTTCAAGCTTAAGTTCACTGTCGAATTCAATGTCAAGGTTATAGCCTGCGCATCTGTTTCCCGACTCAAGAGTTAAGTCAACGGTAACATATTTACCTGCAACCGCAACTGAATCGGATAAATTGATTACTGCGCTGGTTTCTTCCGCGGATAGACTCATCGTTCCGCAAGAAACAGCCATAGCGGCCGTTGCTAATAATGCGGACAATCTTTTAAATGTTTTTTTCATAATTACCCTTCTTTCAAAAAATCAAGGGCAATCTTACTGTTTGGGACGTATGACTTTTGATTACGATAACTGTTTTTAATCAGTTATCAAAAAACAATAATCATAAATTATTGTGCAACTGGCAATCATACCGTTTCAAATGAGAAACGGGTTAGACCCTTAGCTTTGCGTCCTTACTTTTCAATAAGTTTGCCAAAATATTTTTTCTCACTCTTCTTGCTTGCAATTTAGAATCGCTTAATAGCATCAATGCTTTCGCTTTTTCTATGTTCTAAGTATACCATGATTTTCCTTGGAAGTCAACTAATTTCGGCGTTTTCTCTATTTTGATAAAATAATTGTTAGCAGCCTTGTGCAGATTGTATAGTACATTGGCAGAAATATACTAAAACAACCTTTTTATTGACAAAATAGGATAATCATGTTCATATGGCTTTATTATTTCCGGGTGTTTTCCGGCATATTCATAAATAGTTTTTTCCAGTCCCCGGGAAAGAAAATCCATAAGCTGTGACAGAGGACGGCTGTAAATCTCAGGACACACAGGCGAAATCGTTATAGCAAGCAGTCCTTCATCAACGGACATAATTCTGAACGGCCATATAAAGCAGTCAAAGGGCTTATCAACGCCCAGCATACAGCCCTTTTCAGGATCAAGTGCGGGACAATAAAACAATTCGCCGTCAGGAAGATTTCCGGCGTCTACCACAAAGCCGCCGTCCTTTTCAATGAATCCTACGTTCGGTCTGAGTTCGGCAAGCCTTCGCCTGGTTTTTTCATTCATAACCGGCATTTCCCAAAGATCTGTATTGTCAAATCCGCAGCATATTTTGCAGGACGCGCATATTTTATTTTCCAGTAAACCCTTAAGCATTTTTAATTCTCCCTTACTGCTCCGAAACAATTCTGCTCAGCGCTTCAATATCCTTTATGTCGTAATATCCGTCTCCGTTTATATCCGCAAGATAAACTCTCTCAGAAGGGAATTCTCCCCTGCCCTCAAAAACAAACCTGTTCAGCAGGACAAGATCAAAAATATCCCTCACGCCGTCTCCGTTGAGATCTCCGGGCAGCTCGTACATATCCGGCTCGCTGACTGTTATTTCAAAGCTCTGATAAAAGCCGTTATAGCCGATAGTTATTGTCTGAACCCCCTCCACCTGCGGATTATACCCGTCGAAGGAATAGGCGGTTATCTGATTTTTACTATTATTATCAAAATAAGCGTAAACTATCATTCCGCTCAAATCAAGCTGCTGACCGATAACATACTCTGTTTTATCCGGCAGTCTTGTTATTTTAAGTTCCGTCATCTGCTTTTCGCTCACCGTCACCATAAAATAGTCTTTAAATCCATTATACTCCACCTCTATAGTTTTTGTTCCGGCGCTGCTGTCGAAACCGTTTATATTATAATCCGATATTTCCTCCATAACGTTATTGTCGTAAACTGCATTTATCCTTAAACCGGTAACGTCAAGTCTTTCGCCCTGCTTATACATGGTTTTTTCAGGCGCGCTGACAACTTCGATGCCTATTAGACTTTTCTCCGCTACCCTGACTTTAAATGACGCGGTTTTTTCCATATATGAAACGATTACGGTATGTTCTCCGGCAATCGGCTCAAATCCCGACACAGTAAAATCCGTTACAATTTTCTCGCTTCCGTCGCCGTACTTCGCCGTTACCTCAATACCCTCCAGCGAAAGCTTTTCTCCCTCCTTATATTCTTTCTTCGCCGGCTCGGAGGTTATCGCTATGCTTTCCAGGACAGCGGATTCAAATTCTTCTCCGCTGATACGTTCCGCAAATGTCAGAGCCACCCATCCTTCTTTATTATTATACTTTGTTTTGCCCCAGATATGCTCGTCAGCCTCAACCGTCTGCGATACGCTGAATTCGGTCCTGTTATCCAGAACCTCCAGCGACTTATAGCTAAGGCCCGGCCCCTCCCTGAGATTTAGACCGTTATCCGATGTCACCCTCCATTTTTCGGTTTTACCGCTGCCGTTCCCGCTTTCGCCGTATTCAAGCGGCCCCCCGACTATATATCTTGAATAATCAAGTATGCACCAGCTCTCCCTGCCGTCGGCAAAGATTTTTCCCCAGAGACTTCCATCGTTCGTTTTTTTCTCCGTCACCTCGTAAATGGTGTTCATGGGCAGAAAACCTGTTTTTGACGACGACGAATCCGCAGACTCGCGCAGATTTATACCGCTTTCCGTATTCACTCTCCATACCTCGGATTTATTTTCCGTTCTGTCGGAAAGGAAAAGCTTTGTTTCGTCCTCTCTGCGGTTTACAAGCCCCTGCAAAACGCTTCCTCCGGCTACGCGCCATTCTCCGAACGCCTTTGCAATCTCAAGAAAGCTATGCTTTTCAGCCCCGTCTATAAGATAGCTCTTCAGATCAAATTCATCATATACAGACCATATATTACCCATATTATAAGAAAGTGAAACCAGCGCGTCAAACTGATTCTGTTTAAGGCTTATATTATATTTATCCGCAAATTTATTAACATAGCCCTCGTATGTACCCAACGCGTTTTTAAGGAGCTTTTCCGCTTCCTCCTCCGTTATTCCGTCCGGATATTCGTCCGCTCCCACTCCCGTTCCATAGCCGATAGTCCACTGGCTGTAATCCCAGTATTTATATTTACTGAATCCCTCGCACTTCTTGATAAGCTCTATGCAATCCTGCCCGGCCTTCATAGAATTGCCGGCTTCAACCGTGCAATACGGAAAAAGCATTACGGCCGAAAGTATAACCGAAACTATTTTCAGACAAATTCCCTTGGCGTTCATTTAAAAACCCCCTATCGTCATAGAGATATAGTTCATTATAGTTAGACTGTCGTTTGAATTAATAAGCTTATCGCCGTTTACGTCCGCATTTGCCTGCGACGTATTAGTTAAGACGTTTTTATCAGAATCCAGCAGATACATATTCAGGGCGACTATATCCGCCACATTAACAATTCCGTCCCTATTTACGTCGCCGTAAAATATTTCTCCGGAAATTTTCAGTTCACCGTCAGACGCTTCAAACGCTGCCGGCTGCAAATCGTCTCCCACCAACGTATGACCGATAGAAACAAGCGTATTCAAATCGGCTGTTCCGTCCGCCGCTTTAAAGCGAAGTACCGCCGCCGTTCCGTCTCCGCTTTTATTTCTGCTGTCTGACCAGACAAGCCTGACCGCGTCCTGAGCATAGCTTCCGTTGCAGTAAAACACTCCGCCGGAAAGCGCGTCCGACTGCGAAGCTTCAATAAAGGTAAGCATATCCGGATCGTAATTCACAATTACCGAATAGGCAGATATACCTTTGTTATTTTTTATTTTCAGTTCTACCTCGGCAACGCCGTTCTCTTCGCCGTAGCCGGCGTTTATATACAACAGCGGCACGTTTTCCGCATACGCGTTTATACAAAAAGTACACGTCGTTACGAATAATAAAAATAAAGCTATTGCCGTTCTTAATTTTTTCAAGACGCCCTCCGTTCCTCCGACTGTACGGAAAAAGTAATAAGCGGTTTTTTTATAACCTGTTTTCATTGTAATTCTAACATAATCCGACAGCTTTGTAAAGGCAAAACGCATGTTCATACTTTTCAAAGGCAAAAAAAGGACGCTCAGAAAGCGTCCCTTATATTCTTTTTATTGCAGCGGCAGCTCGACCTTAAACGCGGCGAACCCATACGGCGGCAGAACCAGTCTTTCCTCAAACTTAACATCTCCGTAAAGAGTATGATAATACGAGCAAGATTTAACGTCCGTCTTTGAGCTGTCTATTACCTGCTCCTGAGCCGAACGGTTTATAAATATAATAACGGCTTTTCTCCTGTGATTTCTCGCCCTTGAAAAAGCGATAACGTTATCGTCTATATACAAAAACTTCAATGTTCCGTCCCTGAAAACCTTAGAGGATTTTCTTACCTTGGCAAGCAGACGGGTATAATTCAGCAGCTCCTGATCCTCTTTGCCCCACTGATAGCAACGGCGATTGAACGGATCCTTATATCCCTGCTGACCGGCCTCGTCGCCGTAATAAATACAGGGTACCCCCGGAAGAAAATACTGCAAAGCCATAGCCACCTTCATTCTGTTTCTGCCAAGCTCATATTCCTCCGCAGTCAGCATACGGCCGCTCATCCAGTCCTTGCTTTTTCCCTCGCAGCTTTCACCGCCAAGAACATTTATGGCTCTCTCAATATCGTGGGTTGAAATACTGTTCATAAGCACGTCTACCGACGGCTTCGGATAATTTTCGACAATCGTCATAACGCTGTTTCTGAAATCATAAGGACTGCCGCCCTTTACATAATTCATAATCGCTGAACGAAACGGATAATTCATAACCGAGTCAAGCTGATGTCCAAGCAGGTAACGCCTTTTAACTCCGTAGCTCTCCTTGTTAGAGGCGTCCTCCCAGACTTCTCCTATTATTAGCTTTTCCTTGCCGTGCTTCTTGACGCATTTATTAAGCTTATCCAGAAACTCGTCGGGCAGCTCGTCGGCAACGTCCAGACGATAACCGGCAGCTCCCATTTCAATCCAATAATCCAGTACGCCGCCGTCTCCGCAGATATACTCCGTATATTCCTTGTTGTTTTCCCGCACATTCGGCAGGGTATCTATCCCCCACCACGCCTCATATTTATCAGGATATTCATAAAAGGTATACCAGGGATAAAATTCGCTGTTCTTTGAATTATAAGCTCCCAGACTGTCGTAACGGTTAAACTTGTTAAAATAAACGCTGTCTGCTCCCGTATGGGAAAAAACTCCGTCAAGTATAATGGAAATACCGAATTCTTTCGCCTCTGCGCAAAGAGCTTTAAAATCCTCGTTAGTGCCTAAAAGCGGATCTACCTTTCGGTAATCAGCCGTATTGTATCTATGATTTTCATGGGACTCAAATATAGGATTCAGATATATGCAGGTCACGCCAAGCTCCTTGAGATAAGGCAGTTTCTCCCTTATACCCTCCAGATCTCCGCCGAAATAATCGTTATTCCAGACGTGACCGTTTTCGTCAGGACGGTAATAAGGAGTATCTTCCCAATTATCTCTCATTACCCTGCCGTAAGGAATATTTTCGTGAACCCTTCCGCTTTTATAAAAACGATCCGGAAAAATCTGATACATTATACCGCCCTTTAAAAATTCGGGAGTTTCAAAGGATTCGTCGTAAACCGTAAGCTGATATAAATCGCCGAAATTTATACTGCTTTCATGACACGCAGTCTTTTTTATATAATTTCTGGTACCGTTTAACGTATAGGAAAAATAATAATAATGTACTCCGGCGTATTTTGCAATAAACGTAGTCTGATATACGTTATTCGCCGAGTCCTCCGACTCCAGATTCATCTGAAGAAACCTTTCCTTGAAGCCGTTTCTGAAAAGCACAAGCACCGGCGGAAAATCAGGAACAACGTCTTTAGGAAGCCTTATCCTGAATTCGCACGGCTCGCCCTTTTTTATAGCCCCGAACGGCTTTTTATACATAACGTTCCAGCTATCGAAAATCTTTTTCATAGAGCCTCTCCTCTTTAATGTTATAAAAACCGGGCGTCCGGAAAAACCGGGCGCCCTTCTTTAAATCTATATAAGCTTATCAAAGTCCCCAGATGTCCTTTGCATATTCTGTTACAGCTCTGTCAGCGGAGAATATTCCTGCTCCGGCAATGTTATTCAATGACATTTTCGCCCATTTTTCAGAATTCTTATAGCATTCGGAAGAGTGAGCCTGAGCCTTTCTGTAGGAATCGAAATCCGCAAGAACCATATAGGGATCCGCGTCCTTAAGGGAATTTGCAACCTCGCTGAAGCTGCAGCCGTTTATGCCGTGATACATTCTGTCTATACAGCTTTTTATAACAGGGTTTGATTTATAATATGCGCCGGGATCGTAGCCTGATCTCTTGAGATCGTTGACCTCCTCGGTTTTCATTCCGAAGATTATTATATTTTCGTCCCCGACAGCCTCCTTTATCTCAATGTTAGCGCCGTCGAGCGTTCCAAGCGTAATAGCGCCGTTGAGCATAAGCTTCATATTTCCCGTACCCGAAGCCTCTGTGCCCGCCAGAGAAATCTGTTCGGATATGTCGCTTGCCGGCATAAGAAGCTCGGAAAGAGTAACCCTATAATCTTCAAGAAAATAAACTGAAAGCTTTTTGCTTATCTTTGGATTCTTTCTTATCTCCTCGGAGATCGCCCATATAAGCTTGATGATCTGCTTTGCCAGATAATATCCCGGCGCCGCCTTTGCGGCAAAGATATATGTCTTAGGAATAAAATCCGCGTCGGGATTGTTAAGCAGAAATTCATAATCCGCAAGAATGTTCATAACATTCAGATGCTGACGCTTGTATTCGTGCAGACGCTTTACCTGAACGTCGAAAATGCTGTCGGTATCTATAAGGATATTACTGTTTTGCTTTACATACTTTGCAAAACGCTCCTTATTATCCTTCTTTATTTTCATAATGTCCTCAAGGACTGATTTATCGTTTTCAAATACGCAGAGCTTTTTCAGCTCGCTGCCGTCATGAAGGAATTTGTCTCCGATCTTTTCCCTGAGAAGAGCGGTAAGTCCCGGATTGGACTGATAAAGCCATCTTCTGTAAGCGATACCGTTGGTAACGTTTTTGAATTTTCTCGGAGTATCGGTATATTCGTCGTTGAAAACATCGTGCTTGATAATTTCCGAGTGAAGCTTTGAAACTCCGTTTATGCTATGCGACGCCACAACGCAGAGCGTAGCCATATGAATCTGATTATCCTTGATAATAGACATTCTTGTCGTTTTTGCGCTGTCTCCGTTGTTTCTTTCCATAAGCTCGGCGCAGTAGCGGTTGTTTATTTCAACAATAATGGAGAAAATTCTCGGAATTATTCTCTTGACAAGATTAACGTCCCATTTTTCAAGGGCTTCAGCCATTACAGTGTGGTTAGTATACGCAAAGGTATTTGTAACGATATGCCACGCCTTTTCCCATGTATAGCCGCAGTCGTCAAGAAGTATGCGCATAAGCTCGGGAATAGCAAGAGTCGGATGCGTATCGTTTATATGAATAGCCGTTTTTTCATGAAGATTATCCAAGGTGCCGTATACCGACATATGATTGTTTACAATATCCCCCACAGAGGAGGCGCAGAGAAAATACTGCTGACGCAGACGCAGAGCCTTGCCCTCAAGGTGATTATCATTAGGATAAAGGACCTTTGAGATGGCGTTTGCAGCCGCGTTCTGGCCCAACGCCTTTTCATAGTCGCCGTGATTGAACATCGACATATCAAAGCTCGGAGCCTTAGCGGCCCAGAGTCTTAACACCGAAACTCCCTCGCTGTCGTGTCCGGAAACATACATATCATACGGAATAGCCTGAACCGTGGAGTAATTGACATGTGAAATATGGTGATACTGATTGTCCCAGTATTCCTGAAGCTCGCCCTCAAAATGAATGTCTATTGAAAGCTCGGGGCGGGGATCAAGCCATACGGAGCCGCCGGGCAGCCAGTTATCAGGAAGTTCGGTCTGCCAGCCGTCTTCAAGCTTCTGCTTGAATATTCCGTATTCATAGCAGATAGAATAGCCCATCGCCGGATATGCCTGAGTTGCCAGCGCGTCAAGATAACACGCCGCAAGACGTCCGAGTCCGCCGTTTCCAAGTCCTGCGTCAGGCTCGTATTCATATACATTTTCAAGCTTTACGCCGTATTCCTTAAGCATTTTTTCAACTTCGCCGGCAATTTCAAGATTATAAAGACTTGTTTTCAGCGAACGTCCCATAAGAAATTCCATTGAAAGATAGTATACCTGCTTTTTGCCGTCCGAATGTACCTTGTTTATAAACTTCTGTCGCTTTTTTTTGAGAAATTCAACTATTATCGAGGACAAAACCTGATATATCTGTTTATCCGAAGCTTCATCCGGTGAAATATTATACCTGAGCTGAAGCTCTTTTATAAATGACTCTTTTATATCTGCGATTTCCGGCTTTATTGTCATTATTATCTCCTATCTCCCATATGAAATGGAATTGTTTTATATACTGTCTGTACTGTTAAGCGCAGACAAATAAAAGTTTTCACAAAATCATTATACTATAAAAGCTGCCGTTTTTCAATACCCGATTCAGGTTTTTAACATATTGCCCGAACTTTTTTCATCAATAACATATAAATTTAATCATGATTTAAAATTATCCGCGCTTTTATTCCTTCAAATTACTGCTTCGCCCTGTTTTTTGCTCTTTGAGTATTACTTAGGATTCTTTTTCTTATACGGATATTTTCCGGAGTAACCTCCAGCAGCTCGTCGTCCGCCAAAAATTCCAGACTGTCCTCAAGACTAAGACGTCTCGGAGGAACAAGTCTGAGAGCGTCGTCCGAACCGCTTGCGCGCGTATTGGTAAGGTGCTTTTTCTTGCAGACATTTACAACCAGATCCTCGGTTTTAGGAGACGCCCCCACTATCATACCCTCGTAAACCGGAGTGCCGGCGTCGATAAAAAGCTGTCCGCGCTCCTGCGCGTTATACAAGCCGTAGGTAACCGCCTCGCCCGTTTCAAAGGAAATAAGCGAGCCGGTGTTTCTTCTGGGAATTTCGCCTTTATAAGGCTGATAGCTGTCAAAAACGCTGGACATTATTCCTTCGCCCTTAGTATCCGTCAGAAATTCGCTTTTATATCCGAAAAGTCCTCTTGCGGGAATAATAAATTCAAGCTTCATTCTTGAACCCTGCGGATGCATTTCAACAAGCTCGGCCTTTCTCGTTCCCATTTTTTCCATTACAGAGCCGACGCAGTCTTCAGGAACGTCTATAACAAGTCTTTCGACAGGCTCCAGCTTCCTGCCGTTTTCGTCCTCCTTGAAAAGCACCCTCGGAGTTGAAACCGAAAGCTCATAGCCCTCGCGGCGCATATTTTCAATAAGGATTGAAAGATGCATCTCTCCTCTTCCGGCGACCTTAAACGAATCGGTGTTTTCGGTCTCCTCAACGCGCAGGGAAACGTCCTTTAGAGTTTCCTTGAAAAGTCTTTCACGGAGCTGACGCGAGGTCACAAATTTTCCCTCTCTGCCTGCAAAAGGAGAATCGTTTACGGAAAAAGTCATTTCAACCGTAGGCTCGCTTATTTTTGTAAATTCAACAGGCTCCACGCAATCGGGAGCGCATATTGTGTCGCCGATGGTGATTCCCTCGATACCGCTGATCCAGACGATGTCGCCCGCTTTTGCCGTTTCGGCAGGCACTCTCTGAAGTCCCTCTATCTGAAGCAGAGAAACAAGCCTTGCGTTGGAAATCCTTTTTTCGGAATTCTGATGATTACAGACCGAAACGTTCTGATTGACTCTGACCGATCCTCTCTGTATGCGGCCTATTCCGATTCTTCCCACATACTCATTATAATCTATTGATGAAATGAGCATCTGAAACGGGCCTTCCTCGTCTGCCTCAGGCGGATTAATATAGCTTAAAATAGTATCGAACAGAGGAGCGAGGTCAGTTCCCGCCTCATACTGGCTCAGCGACGCCGTACCGGCTCTTCCGGAGCAGAAAAGTATAGGACTTTCAAGCTGTTCCTCGTTTGCGTCAAGATCAAGCAGAAGCTCGAGAACCTCGTCGCCGATTTCGTCAAGACGGGCGTCGGGACGGTCAATCTTATTGACTACGATAATAATCTTATGGTTCATTTCTAAAGCCTTAGACAGTACAAACCTGGTCTGAGGCATTGCTCCCTCGGCTGCGTCCACAAGCAGAAGCACCCCGTCCACCATACTGAGCACGCGCTCGACCTCTCCGCCGAAATCCGCGTGTCCGGGCGTATCTATTATATTAATTTTAGTTCCGTTATAGCAAACGGACGTATTTTTTGCGAGAATGGTAATTCCTCTTTCACGTTCTATATCATTGTTGTCCATGACTCTTTCGGCAACCACCTGATTTTCCCTGAACGCGCCGCCCTGCTTGAGCATTTCGTCGACAAGGGTAGTTTTACCGTGATCGACGTGGGCTATAATGGCTATGTTTCTTAAATCTTCTCTGATCATTTTTCATTCCTCCAGAAATGTTTAGGGTATGAAATTTATATTAATATAACCTAAAGTCTAATTATAATTTTTCAGCAGTGCGCTTAACTTGCCTGAAAAAGCGAATATATATCGTTTTCATCATAACCGTTCATAATCGCTTTTACCATATAATTTCCCCTAAATGAATCAACATTAAACTGCACATTTTGTCTAAAGAGCGTTTTTTTTAATGCATAAAAAATGTCCTGCATAAAAATGCAGGACTTGTTATTGGTGGGAGAAGATGGATTCGAACCATCGAAGCTGAAAGCAACAGATTTACAGTCTGCCCCCTTTGGCCACTCGGGAATTCTCCCATAAAAATTCCGTCGGACTCTGCCGACAGAATATGGAGCTGGTGGACGGACTCGAACCCCCGACCTGCTGATTACAAATCAGCTGCTCTACCAACTGAGCTACACCAGCATCTTTTCAGAATGCTTAATTATTATATCACAAGTATCTAAGCTTGTCAACCTTTTTTTGCTTGTCAACCTTTTTTTGAAATTTTTCAAGGAAAATGGTCGAGGCGACAGGACTTGAACCTGCGGCATCTTGGTCCCAAACCAAGCACTCTACCAAACTGAGTTACGCCTCGATTACACTATTTTTATTGTTTTTCATTCAAACAGCTTTATTATTATACACGTTTTTACTCAAAATGTCAATAAAAAAATCTATTTTTGTAATCAATTACAATTATTTTTTGCCGTCCTCTTCAGATTATCGTCACTATGCACTATTATCGCACGTCAGAAAATACATCATAATTCGTTGACAGCTCTTCCATGCGTTAATTTCAATTACAACAATTCATTAAAAATCTCTTTTATAATTCAGATACCTCGTTCCATTCGCACTTTTACTACATAATTTTTTGTATCGGACATACAGGATTTTTCATATTATAGCTATGATAAATCTTAATCGAGGAGGACAAAATGGGACTAACCTCACAATCAACGGGTAAAAATGCCTTTGAAGGAAATATGCCCGCCAAGCAGGAAGGAGAATTTCTGATAGCTCTCGCCGGAAATCCCAACGTCGGCAAGTCCACAGTATTCAACGCCCTGACCGGAATGCGGCAGCATACCGGCAACTGGGCCGGCAAAACGGTTTCAAACGCGGCAGGACGGTGTGAGCATAACGGAAAAAAATACATACTTGCAGACCTGCCCGGAACCTATTCGCTGATGGCTCATTCGGCGGAGGAGGAAGCGGCAAGAGATTTTATCTGCTTTGCGTCACCTGACGCAGTTATAGTGGTTTGCGACGCAACCTGTCTTGAACGAAATCTTAACCTTACTTTGCAGGCAATGGAAATCACGCCGAAAACAGTTTTATGCGTTAATCTGCTGGACGAAGCAAAGAAAAAAGGAATAAGCATAGATATTGATAAACTATCAGGGATACTCGGTATTCCGGTGGTGGGCGTAACGGCAAGAGACAATAAGGGACTTGACGAGCTCATGGACGCGGTAGAGAAGGTTATAGAAAGCCCGCCTGAAAGCTCGTTTATGCCGTCCTACAGCAGAGGTCTGGAGGAAGAAATATTAAAGGTTTCCCTTAGTCTTGAAAAGGAGATTAACGGAAAATTACCGGCAAGGTGGACGGCTGTCAGGCTTATTGACCGTAATGAACGTCTATCCCGCTCCATAAACAGCTATCTCGGCTTCGACGCAGAGGAAAGAATTTTCGGATGTCTTAACAGATGCAGAGAATCTCTCGCCCGAAAAAGCTTTACTGCGGAAACTATAAACGACGATATAATATCGAGCATAATAAATTCCGCGGAGGAAATCGCAGAAAAAACCGTAAGCTTCAAAAATTCCGACTATTATGAGCGCGACAGCAAAATAGACAGGATTTTAACAAGCAGAATATTCGGAATACCGATAATGTTGGGTATTCTTGGAATTATTTTCTGGATAACGATAGTCGGCGCAAATTACCCCTCTCAGCTTCTTTCAAACGGACTTTTCTATCTTGGAGACAAACTGGAGGCTTTGCTCGGATCCCTCAACTGCAATCCTACGGTAACGGATATGGCCGTAAACGGAATTTACCGCGTACTCGCCTGGGTTGTTTCCGTAATGCTTCCTCCGATGGCAATTTTCTTTCCGCTCTTCACTCTTCTGGAGGATCTCGGCTATCTGCCGAGAGCAGCGTTTAATCTTGATAAACACTTCAGACGTGCAAACGCATGCGGTAAGCAGGCTTTGACTATGTGCATGGGCTTCGGCTGTAACGCCGCCGGCGTAACCGGATGCCGTATAATTGATTCTCCCAGAGAACGCCTTATAGCTATTCTGACCAACAACTTCGTGCCCTGCAACGGAAGATTCCCGTCGCTTATTACTATTATTACAATGTTCTTTACAGCCTCTGTTACCGGAATAGGAAAATCCTTTTCATCGGCAATAATTCTGCTCGGAGTAATAGTTCTCGGCGTCGCGGCAACTCTTCTTGCGTCATGGCTTCTTTCAATTACCGTTTTAAAGGGCGTACCGTCGTCGTTTACCCTTGAGCTTCCGCCATACAGACGTCCGCAGATTGGTAAGGTCATTATAAGATCAATATTTGACCGGACTATTTTCGTACTTGGAAGAGCATGTCTGGTTGCGGCTCCGGCAGGGCTTCTTATTTGGATTCTGGCTAACGCCTCGGTGGGCGATATAACAATACTCTCAAAGCTTGCCGGCTTTCTTGAAGTACCCGGAAAATTTCTGGGCATGGACGGAACGATTCTGCTGGCGTTTATTCTCGGATTTCCGGCAAATGAAATCGTTGTACCGATAATTATGATGTCCTATATGTCCGCCGGAATGCTAACGGAGGCGGAAAGTCCTGAAATACTCAAGGCTCTGCTGGTGGACAACGGCTGGACATGGGTAACGGCTATCTGTACCATGATTTTCATATTGTTTCACTTCCCATGCTCTACAACCTGTCTGACTATTAAAAAGGAAACAGGAAGCCTGAAATGGACTGCCGCTGCGATTCTTCTGCCGACAGCCTTCGGCATAGTAATATGTTCGGTAATTTCGCACGTATGCGGCATATTTGTCTAAAACTGCCGATTCCACTTTATTTTATATTTTCAAATTCTAAGTCTTTTTTGACTGCGCGCTATATTATAAAAAAGGCGGACGCTTTCGCGTCCGCCTTTATATTTAAATCACTGATTGCTTTCGATGTAGCTTACAATATCGCCAACAGTCTTGATACCTTCAACCGCTTCGTCAGGAATTTCAATATCAAATTCTTCCTCGATTGACATAACCAGATCAACGACGTCAAGCGAATCAGCCCCGAGATCGTCAATAATTACCGACTCCGTCTTTACAGCGTCTTCTTCAACATCAAGCTGGTCAACGATAAGCTCTTTTACCTTGTCAAAAACCATCTTCTTATTTCCTCCATTGTCTAATTTTTATATAAAGGTGCTAACACCGATATAACATTTAGTAAAATATAACTATTCGTTATATTCTCCGATTTTTCTAAACTTAGTGTACCTTGCTTCAAGCAAAATGTCAATATCTTTTTGTAAATTTTCTCTTATAGTATCTGACAAAAATTCCTTAATATTTTCTGCTATTTTATATAAATCGTTATGAGCGCTTCCGTTCGGCTCCTCGATTATGGCCTCCGCCACTCCCATCTCAAGCATATCCTCGGCGGTTATCCTGAGAATTTCACACGCTTCCCTTTCGCGAGCAGCGTCCTTCCAGAGTATACTTGCGCAGCCCCTCGGAGATATCACCGAATATAAAGCGTTTTCAAGCACGGCAAGTCTGTCGCACACGCCGATCGCAAGCGCGCCTCCGCTTTCGCCCTCACCGAGAACCACGGAAGTAATGGGCGTTCTCAATCTCATGAATTCCATGATATTTCTGGCTATCGCTTCGCCCTGACCTCTTTCCTCAGCTTCAACTCCGCAGAACGCGCCGGGAGTGTCTATAAAGCAGATAACCGGTCTGTGAAACTTTTCTGCCTGCTTTGCAAGTCTCAGGGCTTTTCTGTAGCCCTCCGGATGAGGCATAGCAAAATTTGTTTTCTTATTTTCATTAAGGTCTCTGCCCTTTACCTCGGCTATAACCGTTACCGGAATTCCCTCAAGACGGGCTATACCTCCAAGTATTGCGGCGTCGTCGCCGTATAGTCTGTCTCCGTGCATTTCGTAGAACTCGTCAAATATAAGGGGTATATAATCGTTTATAGTCGGACGTTCCTTGCCTCGAAGCAGCTCCATTCTTTCCCAAGGAGTTTTATTATTCATATCAGCGTCCCTCCTTATCCGGAAGATAGCCGTGCAGCTTCAGCAGATGTGAAAGCACGCTGCGCATTCTGCGCCTTTCAACTATCATGTCTATAAATCCCTTTTCAAGCAGAAATTCGGCAAGCTGAAAATCATCGGGAAGCCTTTGCTTTATAGTACCCTCTATAACGCGCCTTCCCGCAAATCCTATAAGCGCTTTAGGCTCGGCTATTATAATATCCCCAAGCGACGCAAAGGACGCCGTAACTCCTCCGGTCGTAGGATCAGTCAGCACTGTAATATAAAGCTGGCCCGCGTCGTCGTGCCTTGCGGCGGCTCCGGAGGTTTTCGCCATCTGCATAAGGGAGACTATGCCCTCCTGCATTCTCGCTCCCCCCGAAGCGGTAAACAATATAACAGGCATTTTATGCTTCGCGCCGTATTCGAAAGCTCTTGCAATCTTTTCACCGACTACGCTTCCCATTGAAGCCATCATGAATCTGGAATCCATGATACCGATCACGACAGGAATCCCTCTGATTTCAGCCTCTCCTGTTACAACGGCGTCGTTTAGACCGGTTTTCTCTCTGAGACCTTGCTGCTTTTCCTCATAGCCCGGGAATCCTATAGGGTTCCTACTTGTCATATTTCCGTTTATTTCACGAAAGCTTCCCTTGTCAACCGTAATAGCAAGACGCTCCTGAGCCGTAAGTCTGGCGTGATAGCCGCATCCCGGACAAACCATATTAACGGCTCTGATTTCGTCCTCAAATACAACGCATCGGCATCTCGGACATTTAAAAAGCAGATCATCCGGTATTTTATTGGATTCTGCGGCAGATTTGACCTCCGCCTTTTCACTTCCGTTGAATCTCGTCTTTACGACCTTAAAAAGATCCTCTAACATTTTTTATCCGCCGCCTCCTATCCTTCAAATTCAAATGTATCAAGAAAACGGTTGCTGTATTCCCCGCTTTCAAAGGCTTTACACTTTATCAGCGCAAGCTGGAAGTCTATGTTCGTATCAATACCCTCTACAATAAACTCTGAAAGAGCCCATTTCATTTTCATGATAGCCTCTTCCCTTGCAGGGGCGTAAACTATCAGCTTTGCTATCATGGAATCATAATAGGGTGAAATGGTATATCCCTGATACGCCGCTGAATCTATTCTTATTCCCGGACCGCCCGGAGTATGCAAAGCTATTATTTTTCCCGGAGAAGGACGGAAATTAAGCTTTGGATTTTCAGCGTTGATACGGCATTCGATCGCATGCCCCGAAATAGTTATATCCTCCTGCTTGATTTCAAGGGGAATTCCCGACGCGATCTTTATCTGAGCCTTGACAAGATCTACTCCGGTCACAAATTCCGTTACCGGATGCTCAACCTGTATTCTTGTATTCATTTCCATGAAGTAAAAATCTTTTCCGTTTTCCACAAGAAACTCGATAGTTCCGGCATTATAATAGCCGCAGACCTTCGCCGCCTTTACGGCCGCCTCGCCCATTTTTCTCCTAAGCTCGTCGGTCATAACAGGGCTGGGGCTTTCCTCAAGAACCTTCTGATTACGCCGCTGCATACTGCAGTCACGCTCTCCCAGATGTATAACGTTCCCCTGCTTATCGGCAAGTATCTGTATTTCGATATGTCTTGGATTTTCAACGAACCTTTCCATATAAACGGCGTCGTCCCCGAAAAAGCTCTTTGCCTCCGACTGAGCCGCGGTTATCTGCGCCGCAAGCTGCTCCCTTGATTCCACCATTCTTATGCCGCGTCCGCCTCCGCCCGCAGAAGCCTTTACAAGCAGCGGAAATCCGATTTTTTCCGCAGCCTCCTCCGCTTCCTCTAATGTGCGGACAGCTCCGTCCGAGCCGGGTATAACCGGCACTCCAGCCCTCTTCATAGTTTCCTTGGCGGCCGCCTTGTCGCCCAGCATTTCAATTGATTCCGGCGACGGTCCTATAAATTCTATATTGCACTTTCTGCACATTTTTGCAAAAGCGGCGTTTTCGGATAAAAAACCGAAGCCGGGATGGACGGCGTCACAGCCCGTAGTTTCACATGCCGCTATAATAGCCTTCATATTCAGATAGCTGTCCTTTGTATCGGCAGGCCCTATACACACCGCCTCGTCGGCTATCTGCGCATGAAGAGCGTTCCGGTCGGCAGTGGAATAAACGGCGACGCAGCGTATTCCAAGCTCTCTGCACGCCCTTATTATTCTGACAGCAATCTCGCCTCTATTGGCAATCAATACCTTTTTAAACATTTATTCGCCTACTTTCAGGTATGTTTGATTTTTCACTTTTATTTAATAGCAAAAGTGATCTCCGCGGAAACCGCCTTCTGACCGTCAACAGTTGCGATACCCTTTCCTACTCCGATAGGGCCCTTTACCTTTATGATTTCAACCTCAAGCTTCAGCGTGTCGCCGGGAACTACCTGTTTTTTGAATTTTGCTTTGTCGATACCGGCAAAAAGCCCCAGCTTACCCTTATTTTCAGGAAGAACCAGCATTGCCGCGGCCCCGGCCTGCGCAAGCATTTCTATCATGAGAACTCCCGGGGTAACGGGATATTCAGGAAAATGACCTTTGAACCAGAAATCGTCTTCATTTATATGCTTAGTTGCAACTACTCTCTTTCCAGGCTCTATCTCATTTATCTCGTCGATCAGCAGAAAAGGATCTCGGTGAGGGATAATCTCCATTATCTGCTCCTTATTATATACTGCGTCGGACATTATTTACCCTCCTTATCCGATTATCATAATAGGCTGATCGTATTCAACGGCCGCTCCGTCACTGACCAGTATTTCCTTTACAACGCCGTCAAATTCGCTTTGCACCTCGTTCATAAGCTTCATAGACTCGATTATCATCAGCACGTCGCCCTTTTTAACGGTTTTTCCCACTTCGACAAAGGAAGCCTTGTCAGGTCCGGGCTTTGAATAGTATGTGCCTACGATAGGTGCCTTAACTATATTTCCGCTTATTTCCTTTTCCGCTTCATGCTGCTCCTGCGAAACCGACGGAGAAGCCGGAACCGTTCCTGCAGCCATACCCATACTCATTGACGGAGGCGGAATCATCGGCATAACGGGAGGTCCTTTTATTTCCTTTTCTATCACAATCTCGCAGTCGCCGTTTTTGATCTTTACCTTCGAAAGCTTTCCGTTTTCAACCTTATCCGCAAGTTTGTTTATTTCCTCGAATGTAAGATTACAGGCAATCATATTTTCGCTCATATACATTCTCCTTAATCAATAGCCTTTTTCATACAAATTGTAGCGTTATGTCCGCCGAAGCCGAGAGAGTTTGAAAGCGCCGCGTTTACAGTTGTTTCAACATTGCCTAAAACGCAGTAATCAAGATCGCATTCCTCATCCGGCGTCTGGAAACCGATAGTTTTATGGATAATGTCATTTTTAACGCTGAGAGCCGTTACAACTGCCTCCACGCCGCCTGCCGCACCAAGAAGATGTCCTATCATGGATTTGGTAGAATTGATTTTAACATTGTAGGCCGCTTCGCCCAGCGCTTTTTTAATAGCCAGAGTTTCATATTTATCGTTAAGACCTGTAGAAGTGCCGTGAGAATTAATATATGTCACATCCTCCGGCTTAAGTCCGGCTTCCGTGTAGGCGTTTTTCATTGCGGCGGCGGCGCCCTCTCCCTCCGGATCAGGAGACGTTATATGATATGCGTCGCAGGTTGCGCCATAGCCGGCAACCTCCGCATATATGTTTGCGCCTCTGGCCTTCGCATGCTCGTATTCCTCAAGCACAAGCATTCCGCAGCCCTCTCCCAGAACAAAGCCGCTTCTTTCCTTGTCGAAGGGTATGGACGCCCTTTGAGGATCCTCCGCCTTAGTAAGCGCCTTCATATTGTTGAAGCCGGCAAGTGTGAAACGCAGTATTGCCGATTCGGTTCCTCCGCAGAGCGCAACGTCAAGATAACCGTCCTTTATTTTTCTGAAGGACTCTCCTACCGCGTGAGTACCTGAAGCGCATGCGGTTACAGTTGAAAAATTATCTCCCTTGAAGCCGGTTTTCATAGAAACCTGTCCTGCCGCCATATTTCCTATCATCATAGGAACGTAAAACGGAGATACCCTGTTGACTCCCTTGCCCAGAAATTTTTCATATTCGCTGAGAGTAAGCCCGATTCCGCCTATGCCGCAGCCTATTATTACTCCGGCTCTGTAAGGATCGATATCCTTGAAATCCGATCCGCAGTCCTTGAGAGCCTCGTCTGAAGCCACTACCGCAAAATGTGTAAACCGTTCCATTTTTCTCGCTTCTTTTTTTTCAATGAAATCCGTAGGCTCAAAGCCTTTTACAATTCCCGCTACGCGTACTCCGATATCGTCTGTTTCAAACTCCTTGATTCTGTCTATTCCGAGTTTATTAGACTTTACTCCCTCCCAGAATTCGTGTACATTGTTTCCGAGCGGATTAATAGTTCCCAGTCCAGTAATTACAACTCTTCTGCTCATATATACATTCCTTTTCTCTTTTTTATTACATCGAAAGCCCGCCGGAAATCTCGATAACCTGTCCGGTAACATAGCTTGAATCCTCTGAGGCAAGGAAAGAAACTACTCCGGCAATCTCCTCCGGAAGGCCGTAACGCTTCATGGCGATAAGATTCAGCACTGCGTTTTTCTGCTCTTCGGTAAGCTTATCGGTCATGGGAGTTTTTATAAATCCCGGAGCAACGGCGTTGACGCCGACGCCTCTTGAGCCAAGCTCCTTGGCAACGGTCTTTGTCATTCCTATAACGGCAGCCTTAGAGGCTGAATAATTGATCTGCCCCGGATTTCCGTAAAGACCGGCAACGGAAGCCATATTGATAATCCTTCCGCTTCTCTGCTTCATCATTATTTTTCCGGCAAGCTTCATCATATTAAACACGCTCTTCTGATTTACCGCTATTACCTTATCATACTGCTCCTCAGACATTCTCGCCATAAGTCCGTCCTTGGTTATTCCGGCATTGTTTACTAAAACGTCAAGTCCGCCGAATTTTTCCCTAATGCTGCCGACCATTTCCTCACACTGCGAATAATCAGATACGTCGGCGAGGAAAATTTCGCACTTTACTCCGAATTCCCTGATTTTTTCCGCAATATCGTTATTTTCAAACATTCCCTCGTTTAAATCGTTGAGAGCTATGTCAAAGCCGTCCTTAGCAAGCCTTAAGGCTATAGCCGCGCCGATTCCTCTTGAAGAGCCTGTAATTAAAGCTGTTGCCATTTACTGCTACCTCCTGTTTGCTTTTATCTAAACCTTTTATATAATACAGATTACAATTCCCATTTTTGCGATACTCTTGCCGCCAGGCTTTATTCTTTTCTTTCCGGTATCGAAAAACTGAAAGCATAATTATATCTTCATCAGCTTTTCAGCCTGCGCCATCATTTCCTCAATTATTTCCTTACAGGGCTTTACATCATTTATCATTCCCGCAATAAGTCCGCAAAGGAAAGATCCCTCTTCGAGATTGCCGTCCACAACCGCCTTTCTGGTTGAGCCGAGAGTTATCTTCTCAAACTCGTCCGGAGTGATAGTTCCGTTCATTTCGCCGCCGGAAAGTCTTTTTGAAAATTTAGTCTTGAGATTCCGACACGGGTGGCCCGTGCTTCTGCCGGTAACGACGTTATCGGTGTCCTTTGCCTCAACCACAAGCTGCTTGTAAACGGGATGTATCTGACATTCCTCGGACGCCAGAAAGCGTGTTCCTATCTGAACGCCCTCTGCACCCAGCATAAAGGACGCTGCAATTCCTCTGCCGTCCGCAATTCCTCCGGCAGCTATTACCGGAATATTTAAAGCGTCGGCAGCCTGAGGAACAAGACACATAGTAGTATTTTCACCTATATGTCCTCCGGATTCCGTACCCTCGGCAACTACCGCGTCTGCTCCCGCTCTTTCCATTCTCTTTGCCAAAGCCACCGACGGTATAACAGGAATCACCTTTATACCCGCTTCTTTCCATGCCGCCATATATTTGCCCGGATTTCCGGCCCCTGTGGTTACAACCGGGACCTTCTCGTCTATTACAAGCCGAGAAAGCTCCTCCGCATTAGGGCTCATAAGCATTATATTAACGCCGAACGGTTTATCTGTAAGCTCCTTGGTCCTTCTTATCTGTTCTCTGAGATAGTCGATCGGAGCGGCTCCGCCCGCGATAATGCCGAGTCCTCCGGCGTTTGATACGGCGGCTGCAAGGGTGCTTTCAGCCACCCATGCCATTCCGCCCTGTATTACAGGGTATTTTATACCCAGAAGTTCTGTTATTCTTGTAGTCATCAGTTTTCCTCTTTCCTAAGGCTATTTCTTAAAATGTCCGCTTAAATTTCACGAAATTAATCTGACGCCGTAATCAATATTATATACAATAACCCGCCGGCAGTCAACACTAAGGCCTGTCGTTTAAAATTCAAATATTATAGCTCCGAACGTTAGTCCCGCGCCGAAACCGACAAGTCCCACCAAATCTCCGCTTTTGATTTTTCCTTCCGTTACCGCCTCATGAAGAGCAATAGGAATCGAAGCGCTTGACGTATTGGCGTGCTTATCCAAATTGATAATGAATTTATCCATGGATATACCCAGATTCTTAGCGGCGGTTTCAATAATTCTTACGTTTGCCTGATGGGGTATTATAACGTTCAGCCTTGTCAGTTCGAAATCTATCTTTTCAGCCGCCTTGGTCAGCGCGCTGGGCAGAGCCTTCGTAGCAAACTTATAGACCTCTCTGCCGTCCTGATAAAGATAGTGGGAATTCGACTCGGGAAAACCGTCGTCTACCTTGCCCTCTCCGGTCATAAAAGCGTTTGCCGGCGGTATAGACCTTGCAAAGAGATACTTGGCCCCGTTTCCGTCAGCTCCCAGAAAGCTTGAATAAACGGCGTTGTCGGCTCTTTCTATAACCATAGCCGCCGCGCCGTCTCCGAACAGTACGCATGTGCTTCTGTCGGTATAATCGGTTATTTTAGTCAGATTTTCATTTGCAACTACAAGAGCATATTTAATATCCTTATCAGTCTGCAAATAACGCTTTGCCATATCAATAGCGTAAACGCATCCGGCGCACGCGCAGTTGACGTCTATTGTCATAGCGTTGACGGCTCCCGTTTCCCTCTGAATCATGCAGGACATAGAAGGAGTGTAATAATCCGGTGAAACACTGGTATCTATTATGACTCCAATATCCTCAGGAGAAATTCCCGCGGCCGATATAGCCGACTTTGCCGCCTGAGCTCCCATGAACCATGTCGGCTCGCCGTTTGAAACAAACCGTTCCTTCATTCCCGTTCTGGTTGTGATCCATTCGTCGCTGGTTTCGATGAACGATGTGAAATCCTCATTCACTACTTTTTTCTGAGGCTGGTAGCTACCAGTACCTAAAATTCTGATTCCCGGCAAAAAAAATTCCTCCTTGTAAGTTGTCATATCCTTTAATTTGTGGTATAGTTATTATAAAAGGTCAAACTGAAGCCAGTGATTTCAGCTAACCTTTAAATCAATCATATTTTATTGTAATCTATTTTTAACTTTTTTGCAATGTAATAATTGTTATTTTGTGACACTCAAAATAAAATACCGCAGTTTGCACAAATATCATTCAAAAAAACTGTGGAATATAAACATAAAAAATTTTTTTGATTGGAGTTATTATTATGTCTAAAACAGCATTCCTATTTTCCGGACAAGGCTCTCAGTATCCGGGTATGGGCAGAGAGCTTTTGAACGCAAACCCAGAATTTTCGTATATTTATGAAACGGGCTCTGATATACTTGGATTCGATCTGGCAAAGCTAACCTTTGAAGGCTCTGAAGGAGAGCTTGCTCAAACCTGTAATTCGCAGCCGGCCATAATGGCTATGTCCCTGCTGTGCTTTAAAACCGCTGAGAAAAACGGTTTTTCATTCGACGCCGCGGCAGGTCATTCTCTGGGAGAATACGCGGCGATGACCGCCGCTGAAATGATTTCCTTAGAGGACGCCTTCCGTATAATAAAAGCAAGAGCGGCGGCTATGGACAAGGCCGGAAATGAAACCGACGGAGCAATGTACGCCATTATGAAAATGTCCCCTGAGGAAATCGAAAAAATCTGCGCCGATACCGAAGGCTATGTTGTTCCAGTCAATTATAATTCTCCGGCGCAGACCGTTATTGCGGGAGAAAAGGCGGCGGCTGAAAAAGCGGCGGCGGCTTTTGCCGAAGCGGGCGCAAGAGCAGTTCAGCTAAAGGTTTCGGCGGCTTTTCATTCAAAGCTTATGGAGAGCGCGGCAAAAGAATTCTATAATGAAATAAAGAATATTAAATTCAAAAAGCCTCGCGTGCCTTTTTATTCAAACGTACTTGGCGGAGAGCTTAAGGACTTCTCCGATATGCCGTCGCTTCTGGCAAAGCACATGACTTCGCCGGTTCTGTTTACCTCAGAGCTTGCGAATATGCAGGAAAACGGCATTGAAAGCTTTATAGAGCTTGGTCCGAATAAGGTTCTGACCGGACTTGTCAGAAAAACCCTTAAGGGCGTAAACGCCGCAAATATTGAGGATATCAAATCACTTGAAAAAGCGGCGGAATTAAAATAAGAAAATATAATTTTAAGCTGTTTGCAGGGAGGTAATCATTTTGAAAAAATACGGTTTGATAGGTCATCCGCTGGGACATTCCATGTCCCCCTTTATACATAATAGGCTTTTTGAGGAATCCGGCAGAAGCGCTCAATACGATCTGCTGGATATAGCTCCGGAGGAAATAGCAGTTAAGCTGCCGGAGCTGCTCGAAAGCTATGACGGACTTAACGTAACCATACCGCATAAGGTTTCCGTTATAGAATACCTCGATTCGCTGGACGAAAGCGCCGAGAGATATAATTCGGTAAACTGTATATGCAGAAAAAACGGCAGGCTGACCGGCTTTAATACAGACTGCGACGGTTTTTTGCGTTCAGTTCCGAAAAAAAATCTCGGAGGACGCGTTCTGCTTCTGGGCTGCGGCGGAGTTGGCAGAATGATGGCTATAGAAGCGGCAAGGCACGGCGCTGCGGTTACTATGGCTGTAATTCCGGAGGCTATGGAAACCGCCGTAAGGCTTGTCGGAGAAGCGAAGGAAAAAATAAGCGGCGCGGAAATCAGTATAACCTCTATGGATAGTATATCCGGCGAATTCGACCTGCTTATAAACGCTACGCCTGTGGGAATGTACCCTAAGACCGGCGCATGTCCGGTAAGCAGAGAAATTACAGGCCGTTGCGGAGCGGTTTTCGACGCCGTTTATAATCCCGTTAAAACCAAGCTTATACAGTATGCGGAGGAAGCGGGAATAGCCGCTGTGGGCGGTATGTCGATGCTTGTACTTCAGGCTGTGTCCGCTCATGAAATATGGGACGGCGACAGCTACGCCGACGAACAGATAAACACAATTATTTCGGACGCCGCTAAAATTGTAGAACGGGATTTTAATTAATTAACATCTTACTTTTTTGTTTAAAATAAAGGAGGAGCACAGATGACTGTATTTTTATGCGGCTTCATGGGCTGCGGCAAAACTACGGTTGGCAAAAAGCTTGCGGAGATAAGCGGACGCGGCTACTGCGATACCGACGAGCTTATTGTTAAAAGAGCGGGAATGCCCATACCCGATATATTTAAAAAATACGGAGAGCCTTATTTCAGAAAGCTGGAAACGGACATTATAAAAGAGCTCTGCGATTTCAACGGAATAGCGGCATGCGGAGGCGGCGCGATGCTGAGCGATATAAACAGCGGTATCGCCCGTGAAAACGGTATTGTCGTTTTTCTTGACGTCCCGTTCAAGACCTGCTTTTACCGTATTTCAGGAGACTCAAACCGTCCGGTTGCTGCAAGCCGTACTCCAAAGCAGCTTGAAGAGCTTTTTAATGAAAGATATCCCGTATATAAAAAAAATTCTTCTATGACTATAAAATGTGAAGGCGGTCCTTTAAGCGTTGCAAAAGAAATAATGGATAATTTAAGCTTATTCCAGAAATAAATTCGGAGATTAATTCAATTATGAAAATTTATAACGTTAAAATTAAAACAATGGCGGACGACAGGGTAATCGAAAACGGGTGGGTTCAAATCGAAAACGGAAAATTCGCAGCGGTATGCGAGGGACGCCCCCAGGAAACGGAAAGCCACGATATCGACGGCAGCGGCGGTCTGCTTTTACCGGGCTTTATCGACGCTCATACTCATCTGGGTATTATTGAAAACGGAATAGACTTTGAGGGCGACGACTGCAACGAAGCTACCGACCCGTTTACGCCTCAGATGAGAGTAATAGACGGTATAAACCCATTTGACAGATGCTTTTACGAGGCTGTAGCAAGGGGAATTACAAGCGCAGTTATCTGTCCGGGGAGCGCCAATCCCTGCGGAGGGCAGATAATAGCAGCAAAAACTGCCGGCAGACGTATCGACGATATGGTAATCAGAACGGTAGGCGTTAAATTTGCTCTCGGTGAAAATCCGAAAAGAGTCTATAACGGAAGAGATGAAATGCCTATTACAAGAATGGCTACTGCCGCAGTTATTAGAGAAGGGCTTGCCAAGGCGAAGAGATACCTTGATGGAATTCGTGATTATGAAAATGACAAAGAAAACTCCGAGCTGCCTGAATACGATATAAAATGCGAGTCGCTTCTGCCGCTTCTGAAAAATGAAACAGCAGCTTATTTTCATTGTCACAGAGCCGACGATATTTTCACCGCTCTGAGAATTTCCAAAGAATTTAGAATAAAGCCTGTGTTGATCCATGCAACCGAGGGACACCTTATCGCAGATATTCTTGGAGGAGAAAATGTAACCGCAATAGCAGGCCCAATATTATGCGACAGATGCAAGCCGGAAATGAAGTCACTTGAACTGAAAAATGCGGGGGCACTGGCCGAAAATGGAGTTAAGACGGCTATCTGCACAGATCATACAGTCGTTCCTATACAATATCTGCCGCTGTCGGCTGCGGCTGCAGTCAAGGGCGGAATGGACTATGACGAAGCACTGAAGGCTATAACCTGCAATGCGGCGGAAGCCGCTGGAATAGCTGACCTGACAGGCAGCATAGAGGTTGGAAAGGACGCCGATTTCCAGCTTTACCCTAAGCACTGCGACCCGCTGGATATGATGTCCGAGCCTGTTATTGTTACGGAGGACGGCGTCATCGTGAAAAATAATTTTAAAAGTACTCATATATAAATAGTCCAGAACGCCTTGTCGTTAAGGCGTTCTTTTTTGCTTTTGAAAAAAGCTTAACAAAATTTTTATGCTTTTGAAAAAAGCATGGTAAAAGTATCTTTCATTTCTTTGCTTGCAATGTTTAGCTTTTACGAAAAGCATAGTAAAAGTTATTTTTCATTTCTTTGCTCGCAATGTTTTGCTTTTACGAAAAGCAG
>NZ_BAAHOA010000005.1:0-96352 GCF_054655175.1 Ruminococcus sporogenes
CTGCAGATGAAGAGCTGTCTTCCTTCGATGATGAAGATGAGTTATTATCATCACCGCATCCTACAAATGCTGTTGCAGAGATTGCAAGAGTTGCAACCAATGCTAATGTTCTTTTAAGTTTGTTCATTGGTAGTTTTCCTCCTTAATGATTATATTATATTTTAAAAAAATAAAATATAATAAAGCATGTTTATATATGGAACTGTCAAATTACTTTGACAGTAGCTCCCTTAATAAATTTTCCGTCTATAATAATCTGCCTGTCTTCCGGTGAAATTTCTTCTTTTCTTATTATTTTAAGAAGCAGCTCTGCTGCCGACTTACCGATCTGAGCTGTATTCTGTTCAAAGGTTGTCAGCGACGGCTTCATAATCTGAGTCATCTTAATACCGTCATAACCGGCAATTGATAAATCCTCCGGAATAGATATACCTGCCTCTTCAGCTGCGTTAATCGCGCCGATTGAAGAAAAATCATCCGGAATAATAATAAACGAAGGTCTGTCATAAAGCTTCAGCATATCGGACGTCAATTTATATATATATTCCGCATCGTGATATTTGCCCTGACGCAAATAATCAGGCTGCACTTGCATGCCGAGCCTTTTCATTGTGTCAAGATATGAATTTAAACGAATTGTAGTAACCTGCGAGCTTTCTCCATATATGTAAGCTATTTTTCTGTGCCCGCAGCTATAAGCGTATTCAACAATTTTTCTTATTCCTGTAACATTATCAGAGGAAACCGAACAAACGGCGTCAGACCGATAATCTATAGTTACAAGCGGCAAACTGCTTTTAAAAAGCTCCGTTATCTCATTGTCATAAAAATCCACACAGGCGGCAAGAACGCCGTCCACAGATCTATACATGCAATGTTCGTAATAAGACATTACGCTTCCGCCTATTTTTCCGCAGATAAAAGTTATATCATATCCGTTTTTCTCAACCTCTACCCTGAAACTGTCCAAAACAGCGGAAAAATAACTATGAGTCAAACCGCTATGCGCTTTATCCTGAAGAAGAACCCCGACGTTATAGGTTTTATTGGTCTTCAGTGCGCGAGCCTGTGAATTCGGAAAATATCCAAGCCTTTTTGCAGTATCGCAAACAAGCTTCTTTGTTGCACTGCTTACATCGCTGTGATTATTAAGAGCTTTGCTGACAGTAGCAATTGATACACCGCACTCCTCTGCGATAGTTTTAATCGAAACCACTTTACCATCGCGCCTTTCACATAAATTACACGCATTATGCACATTTTTAATTTTAAGCTGTCTGACTAAAAATCCAAAAAAATATTCAAATGTTTCGTAACAATAATATACAATACTAAAAACAAAAAGTCAATGCTTAATACCAATCCTTAATATTTTTTTAGCATTTTAAACAATTTTTATTCAATATTTTTGTTCAATATTTAAGATTTTTCTGTTTAAAATTCATATTATTACAAAACGGTAAAAATAAAAATCAGTTTGATTTTGATTAAAATTATCCTTTTTTGTCTGTTTTATACATCATATTCAAGTTTTCCTTTAAGGTTATTAATGTTTTTCACAAATAAATAGTCTAATTTATTTGATTATTATCAACATAAAAATAACTGATAATTTTTTTAAGCTTTGCTTCGCTCATTTCCTCTGCATAAAGAAGCTCATACGTATTGCTGAAATATTTTATGCTTGTCCGCAGGGAAATAATACTGTCAGCTGTTTTTTCGTCCATATCAGGTATCAGCAGAAGCTCTTCGCGTGTAACTGTGTTAAGATTAAATAGAAGCTCTCTGGTTTCGTTTTCAGTAGATAAAAGATTTTCCTGTGTGTTATCCTGGGAAGGCTCCGCAGTCTGAACTACAGGTTCATTATTAAAAACAGGATCCTGATAATTCTGTTCCGGCACATAGGGATCGATATCGGCAGGGTAAACAGGATTTTCTACATATATATGATCCTTGATATTAAAAAATGTCTTTTCGCCTATTCCGTTCACATTCATTATTTCCTCAATATTTTTAAACCCTCCGTTTATTATTCTGTAATTTATTATTTTTTCTGCCGTTACTTCTCCTATGCCGTCAAGCAGCATTAATTGTTCCATTCCGGCGCTGTTAATATCTATATATAGAAATTCAGTACGATCGGTTTCCGCCATACTTTCAGACAAGTCTTCCGTAAACATTTCGGAGGTATAAATTTCAGCGCCGACGGTTGCGGAAGCAGTTATAATGTTAGCTTCAGTTTCAGTAACAATGCTTCCGTCGGTTTCCCAAATATCGTACTCGCCGGTTATAACGGCTTTTTCCGTATTTTCTCTGGAAATAAAATACATACAGACCGCCGCAATAACCGTTCCAAAGGAACATAGATAAATTAAAATTTTACGATTCATATTTTTCTCACAATATTATGTTATGTTAAATTATGGAAATTAAATTTATATATATATTTATAATATACATTATCCTTTGTAGTTTTTCAAGTATTTTTCACATTTTTCGACATATTTAATTAATTTATTTCATTCATGCTTTCTATAAGACGCCCTATTACGATTGACTTTTTATAAATTTTCATTATAATAATATAATAAGTATAAATACAATAGGACGTGCCTAAATTATAATATAAGAAGAGAGGATTCAAAAAATGATAACAACTTCTTTGATATCCGCGTTGGAAGCCTCAACCGAGACGCAAACGGAAGTAACCAATGCAATAGAAGGGATAATCGCCAATGCCGTAAGCACAACCGCCAAAGAAACCGGACGGCTTAGTAAGCTTATCTCCGGCATTGCTGATAAAATCAAGGAGGCTTTGCCCTCGCTTATTTTCGCTGTTATAATTTTTTTAATCGGACTGGCTCTTTCAAAAATCATACTTAGAATTTTTACAAGATGCCTTAACCGTGCAAATGTTGATATTACAGCCGTAGGCTTTCTCCGCTCCTTATTAAAGGTTCTGCTTTATACTATAGATTTTATAATAACTCTTTCCATTCTCAATATCCCGATGACCTCGATTATAGCGGTTATAAGCGCTGCCGGACTCGCTATCGGACTGGCTCTCCAAAACAGCCTGTCAAATCTTGCGGGAGGTTTTATAATTTTATTTTCAAAGCCGTTTAAGTCCGGCGACTATGTTGAAACAAACGCCGCTTCCGGAACGGTGGAAAGTATCGGAATACTTTACACAAGAATACTTACAGCGGATAATAAAACTGTTTATATCCCAAACGGAAAAATAACAGATTCTACAATAGTTAATTTCAGCGAACAAAACACCAGGAGAGTCGATTTTGAATTCGGCATAAGCTATTCTGACGATATTGAAAAAGCTAAATCAATAATATTAAAGCTTGCGTCTGAGCACCCAATGGTATTAGAAGAGCCTGAGCCGTTTGCAAGACTCGGACTTCAGGCGGAGGACAGTCTTCAGATAACCGTCCGTCTATGGACGGAAACTGAAAATTACTGGCAGGTAAAATTTGATTTGACAGAACAGGTAAATCAGGCTTTTATTGACAATAACGTCACTATACCGTTCAGACAGATTGACGTACATATAATAAAGGAGCAGCAATAAATTAATGGAAGAACAGATTCTACGGGATACGCCGGCCGAAAGCGAATTGCCTAAAAAGAAAAAGGGCTCCTGCATATCCCGCATGGCAAAGGTAATACTTATCTTATTTTTCATCTGGTGGTTCAACAATTATACCTTAAAAATTAACGAAAAGCATATTAGCTCGGATAAGGTAAATAATGATGTAAAACTTGCGGTTTTAAGCGATTTACATGCGTATGACGGAATATTTTCCATTGATAATAAAACTATCGTAAAAAAAATAAAAAGGATTGATCCTGATGCCGTCTGCGTATTAGGAGATATGCACTCCAACAACGCTGACGAAACTGAAAAACAAATTTCAATGGATCTTATGACTGGTATAATTGACGAAGGCTATAAGCTTTATTTTGTTTTAGGCGAGCATGACGACAGAACAAACGCCTATGTAGATAAAATGGAAAAAAACAAAATACATGTGCTGGACGGAGAAGCTGAAAAAATTACAATTGGCGATACCGATCTTACATTTTACGGAATCAGCAACGCTTTTTTTTCACCCAGCTTTGATCTGACGAATGAGTTTGATATAGATAAAAGTACATATAATATACTTCTTGCCCATATACCGATGTACAGCGATTATGAAAAATTCGGAGCGGATTTGACCTTATGCGGCGATACTCACGGCGGCATAATACAGATACCGTTTCTTGGTCCCGCATATTATAATGGTAAATTCGTACCGGAGCTTTACGAAGATAAAAATAAAATATTTGATAAAGGTCTTTTCAAATATGACGGAGGATATTTATTTATAACCTCAGGAATCGGAAATTACATCGGAGACTACAATATTGCGGCTAGATTCAATAACCGTCCCGAAATAGCTGTTTTAACCATTTCTCCGGAATAATGTTTATCCGACTTTAAACTAATACCTTATCCGTTTTTTTAATTTATTTGGAAATTTTTCTTGCAAAAATGAAAAAATTAGTGTATAATATAAGATATGTATTATAAAATTTTAATATAGGAGAGTGCTGTAAACATGGATTTAATGACTACGTGCAGCCTTATCGGCAAAACATTAACTCCTATGGCTGAGGATATGACCTTAAGCTATGTAACCGCAGTTGTTATTACCGGTTTGACTGTCGTATTTCTCGGTCTTATCATCCTTATCTTATTCGTATGGGCATTCGGCAAGATTTTCTCAAGAAAAAAGAAGCCTGCTGTCCAGGAAAAGCCTGTTGAAACGGCAAAGCCGGCTGCCGCGCCGGTTTCGATACCAAAGACAGACGATAATCAGGACGAAATAATCGCTGTTATTTCTGCTGCTGTCGCCGCTATGGGCGCTTCTGACGGAAAAACATATAAGCTCAGATCTGTCAGAACCGTTAAAAATAAGCCGTCGAGATCCGCATGGTCGCTTGCGGGTATTCAGAATGACACAAACCCATTCTGAAATTAACAGTAAATTAAGAAAGGATAATATCACATGAGTGAAGTTTTCAGTATCTTTGCAGATACGATAAAAGATCTCGCTATTTCCAGCGGTATTGCGAATATGAGCTGGAAAGATGCGGTTATGATCCTGATTTCCTTTATTTTTATGTATCTTGCAATTGTTAAGCAATTTGAACCGCTTTTGCTGCTTCCGATTGCTTTTGGTATGTTTTTAACCAATTTGCCGGAAGTCGGCATGTATCATCCGTATTTATGGGAAAATACGTCAAATATTGATTTCGGACAGGTCCTGCATGAAGGAGGGCTTTTGGATATTCTGTATTTAGGCGTTAAGCTTCAGATTTATCCGCCGCTTATTTTCCTTGGTATCGGTACTATGACCGACTTTGGTCCGCTTATTGCCAATCCTAAGAGCTTTCTGCTCGGAGCAGCCGCTCAGGCAGGTATTTTCTTAACGTTTATCGGAGCGGCGATACTCGGATTTTCCGCTGCTGAATGCGGCGCTATCTCTATTATCGGCGGTGCGGACGGTCCTACTGCAATATATGTTTCAAGCAGATTACTGGACGGTGGAAACTTTAAGATAAGCACCGGTACTATTGCTCTTGCCGCTTATACTTATATGGCGCTTGTTCCGGTTATTCAGCCGCCTATTATGAAGCTTTTAACCACAAAAAAAGAACGAGCTATAAAAATGCCTATGCTGCGAAACGTTTCCAAAACCGAAAAAATTATATTCCCAATTGCAGTTACATTTATCGTAGCTTTGCTTGTGCCGTCGGCAGGTCCCCTTGTAGGTATGCTTATGTTAGGCAATCTTCTCAAGGAAAGCGGCGTATGCAGCAGACTTGTTGATACAGCTCAGAATGCTTTAATGAACATAATCACAATTTTCCTCGGTGTTTCAGTAGGAGCTACTACCCAGGCAGACAAGATTCTGAATACAGAATTCGCTAAGGTAATTATTCTCGGAGTTATCGCTTTTGCAGTTGGTACTGCTGCCGGCGTATTATTCGGTAAGATCATGTGCAAAGCCACTAAAGGCAAGGTTAATCCGCTTATCGGTTCAGCCGGAGTTTCAGCCGTTCCTATGGCGGCCAGAGTTTCTCAGAAGGTCGGAGCGCAAACTGATCCGACTAACTTCCTATTAATGAACGCTATGGGACCTAATGTTGCCGGAGTTATCGGTTCCGCAGTAGCCGCAGGTATATTGTTAAGTATAATCTAAACTTTATAAAAAAATTGGCTTAATTAAGCCAATTTTTTTATTATATATTAATTTATTTTGCGTTTATTATGCTTGGTATCTTATTATATAAGTTTAACAATATTAAAAAACAGGAGCAGTCAGCTCCTGTTTTTTAATTAATCCTTATATTGGATTTTATTCAAATCAATACCGGAATAATATAATTTATATGTTATTATAAATGAAACAAAAGGAATTAGCGTTAGAACAAACATAATTATAAGCTGAAATTTTGATACGCTGCTTAACTCTGTGCCTGAATTTATCATGTTATAAAGCTGTAAAAACTGACCGTTTAAAAGCTTATAAGCTCCATAAAAATTTCCTATAAGCCCTTTTTTAGAAATCAATAAAATCAACCATAATAAAATATACGGCATACTTAACGATGCAGCAACGGTAAACTTTCTTGAAAATGAAAATTTTATATTCATTCTCCTCTGAATAATAAGATCATTTTTAGCAGTATTATACGCAAAATTACATATTAATCCGATAAAAATAATTGACGTACACAAAACAGTAATTATTTTCAAAAATATACTGCTGGAAAAAGCCAAAGTAAGATTTATAAAAAGACAAAGAATTTCTGAAAAAATCAAATATCCGATTCCTTTCAGAACAATTGATAGCAGACTTATATTTTTCAACATAACCTCCGAAAAATTTTCATTTTTTACATGAAATAAAATCGACATATCTTATCATAATATTAATGTAATAATTTTTCATAAGGAGCAATATGACTATGACAAGACGAGTTCACTGCGGAAAAAAGACTAAAATTTACATTCCTAAAACAGTTAACCCTCAGATAATTTCATACAGGTCGGCCTCTGAAAACGATACTGTAACTGAATTACATTACATGCCGGCCCATGAAACTATTAAAACTGAATCAGAAAATGTAAAACGGCGGTAATTCCGCCGATACATAGCTTTAGCTTTTATGGTTTCGTATCCACCCCAACGCCGAGAACAACGCAAATATTATTACATTTACAACAACGACGCTTGCGCCTGGAGCCGTATCTAAAAGAAGAGAAATAAAAAATCCTATTAAAAAGCTTAAAACAGAAACTATAGCAGAAGATATTACTACTCCCTTAAAGCTTTTGAAAACTCTCATTGATGTTATAGCCGGAAAAATTATCAAGCTTGAAATTAACAATGCGCCCATCATCATCATACCTAATACTACTGTTACGGCAGTAAGCAGCGCTATAAGCATTTTATAGAAATCAACCTTGATACCTGTAGCCCTTGAAAAATTTTCATCAAAGGTGACGGCAAAAATCTTATTATAAAATAAAATAAACATAGCCAAAACAAGAACGGATAAAACAACGCTTAAAATAACATCGTCATGATCCATAGCAAGTATACTACCAAACATATAATGACTTACATCATTCGTAAGACCTGATTTTGATGATACAAGTATACCGACTGCAAGCGCTGTTGTTGAAAAAACGGCAATTGCAGAATCACCTTTAAGCTTACTGCTGCCATTCATTCTCAGTAACAGAAAAGCCGCTGCTATAACAACAGGAAGGGCAAATTTCAGCGGAGCAATGTTCATTACTGCTGCAACCGATAATGCTCCGTAGCCCACATGAGAAAGACCGTCCCCTATCATGGAATATCGTTTGAGCACAAGGCTTACGCCCAACAACGCAGAGCAAAGAGTCACAGCTATTCCGCCTATCAACGCCGGTATAAGAATATAGCTTAAAAATTCCGGAGTCAGCATAGATATAAAGTCGTTAAACATTGTCAGTTAATAGCCTCCGAAAGATTTTTATAATTATTTGTCATCAAATCCACATAGGTTACGTTATTCTGTAAATCCTCCTTGGATATATTATGACACGAATGTAACAAAGACGTTTTTGTTCCCGTGGCATCAGCGATTTTATCAGCTATAGTTTTTGCTGAAAATTCAATATAAAAAACTACCGGTATATTTTCTTTTTTTACAATATCAATCAAATAGGACATAGTAGCAGAGCTTGCTTCAGTTTCCGAGCTGCAGCCTGAAAATGCCGCATGATACTCAAGACCATAATCCTCCGCGAAATATCTGAATGGGAAACGATCACCGAAAACAACCGTTTTCCTTTCTGCGTTATTAATCAATTCGGTAAACTGCTCGTCAAGCTCCTTAATTTTTGCCAAATATTCAGAAGCATTCTTTTTATATATTTCCGAGTTAGCTTTATCGGCCTCACATATAACAGAACTTATCTCATCAAGAAGAATTTCCGCATTTTTTAATGAAGTAAAAATATGCTCGTCAAATTCTGTTTCATCATGACCGTGTTCTTCACCCTCCGATGTGTCATGGATTTCTTCAACAGGCGTTATATAATCCATAAGCCTTACAGCTTTGATTTTTTCGTTTTTTACAGACCTAAGAACATCGTCGGCCCATACTTCTGATTCTCCCCCTATATACAGAAATATATCAGCCTGCTGTATTTTAGACACATCCTTGGGAGTCGGTTCATATGTATGACTTTCTGATCCAGGAGTCAAAAGAAGCGTTATTTCAGCATTATCACCTGCAATCTGCTTAGCAAAGTCGTACTGCGGAAACAACGTTGTTACAATTTTTAACTTTTCTTTTCCTTCATTTCCTGATTTTCCGCAGGATATACAAACCACTGAAAATACGGCAATTAAAACTGCTGTAATTATTTTATTTATTTTTGCTTTCACATTCCTCACACTTTCCGTATAAAACAGTTTTTGAATTATCAACTTTAAATCCGTGATGTTCAAAAATATGACTATTCAAAGACTTCATATAAGAACAATCAATATGATAAAGCTTTCCGCAATTAATACATTTCAGATGAAAATGCTCATGACATTCAGCGTTATCTTCGGCCATCTGATAACAGGCTCCGGTTTTTTCATCAAGATAGAATTTTCTAATTATATTTCCGCTGACAAGCTTGTCCAAATATCTATAAATGGTGGCAGAGCCAACTGAATTTTCACCGCAGCTAAGATATGCAATTATTTCAGAGGCAGTAACGTGTCTATCCTTATTATCATTCAAGAATTTTAAAATCTTTTCCTTTTGTTTTGTTTTATAATCCGATGGACGCATATTTTCATTTTCACTTCCAATCCAAATATAAATTAATAACCATTTTCAATTTTAACACTGCCATACTGATTTGTCAAGTATTTCAGATAATTTTTAAAAAGCGGTACCGAATATAAATTCGGTACCGCTTTTATATTAATCATTAAATACTATTTTCCAAGCTGCGATTCCCCTACAATCATCGCAACATAATTCATAATCAAAAGACTGTCTGAAGTATTTATTACCCCGTCCTTAACACAATCAGCATTAGCTATTCCAACGTCGCTTAGCTTATTTTCCCCGCTGCTTAAAATATACATATTAAGCGCGACAACGTCCGAAACATTAATAAAACCGTCTACGTTTACATCTCCGTATATAGTTGGGCTTACCGACGGTACGGTGGTATCAGGTTTTTCCTGCGTTGAAACAGAAGTAGTTACAGGCATCGTAGTAACGCTTGTTACAGCGGACTGCGTACTGCTGTAAACGCATGTAATTGAATCAACAGTAAGTTTATTCTGCTCTCCCCACCAATAGCCAATCTGAAATACGCCGTCCTCCTGAATATAATCCTGAACAGACTTAACGTCAAACTCAATTGTTCCGGACGAACCGGAGACGCTCTGCTTGCCGTTAAGATCAAGCCAGTTATCATTGTTATTCGTAACCGATATGCCTCCGCCGATTGAAGGTGTTCCTATATTACCCGACGCAGATATTTTTACAATAAATTTTTCAGCTTTTGAGCCAGAAGGGAGTAAGTCTGAAATTTCTACCTGCAAAATTTTTTCCGTATCGCTTGTGTAATCAAGTAATTTATTAACAGTAACAGTTTTATCAGAAGATGACGGAATTGTAGTAGTTGTTGTTATAGTTGTTTCTACGGTAGCGGTTTCTGTTGTAGTTATTGTTGAAGTTGTTGTCGCTTTAGTCGTGACCGCTGTTGTTACAACAGCCGAATCATCAGTATAAATACACGTTACAGATTCTATATTGACCGTATTCTGCTCTCCCCACCAATAACCAATCTGAAAAACTCCGTTCTCTTGGATATAATCCTGAATAGATTTAACATCAAATTCTATTGTTCCTGTTGAACCGGAAATTTTTTGCGTTCCGTCAAGGTCGAGCCAATAATCATCATTATTTGTAACATTGATTCCACCGCTTATTGAAGGACTGCCTATATTTCCGCTGGCTGAGAGCTTAACGATGAATTTCTCCGCTTTTGCTCCCGATGGCAGCAGATCAGAAATCTTAATCTGAAGTATATTTTCAGTATCGCTTGAATAATCAAGTTTCTTATTGACATC
Organism: Ruminococcus sporogenes; assembly: GCF_054655175.1. Lineage (NCBI taxonomy): Bacteria > Bacillati > Bacillota > Clostridia > Eubacteriales > Oscillospiraceae > Ruminococcus > Ruminococcus sporogenes. Next base: position 10,701 of record NZ_BAAHOA010000005.1, read on the forward strand.
CACTACTTTTGTGCCGGAAGTAGGATCCGGTACAACCGAGGTTGAAACGGTGGTAGTGGTAGTAGCTTCAGTTGTTGTCAAAATCGTTGTTGCGGAAGTAGTAACAGTCGTTACAGGCGCTGTAGTGGTAGGATTGACAGTTGATTCAGTGCCCGGTACAACCGAATCAACAGACTGTCCGGAACCATACTCAAGATAAAGACCTGCAAGCGCTCCTACAAAAGCCGCGTTATAGTCAAGGGCTACCTCTGTATATTTATAAGCGTCAGTATAATCTGAAAAATTATCGCTCTGATCCGGTCCTCCAACTAAAGCTCCGGCAAGAATATATTTATGCTCTCTTGAATCATTTTCCTTCAAATATGTATTTAATCCGGAGGAAGCTCTGTGATGAGGATGAGAAACAGAATTATTGCTATAGCCTACCATATAGCAGTTTCCTGAATTATTACCGCCGAAAAGATATTCCATCTGGCTATTCGCCCATGTTTTATATGTTGAAGTATTATTGTACTTATCGTAAACAAGACCGACAAGCTGCTGTGCCGTATTGTATCTTGCCGATCCCCAGTTATCGCGGCAAGCATAACCCTGAGACGTATTATAACCGTTTTTCAATTCATTTACATTAGCAGCAACCCTGTCCCATTCGTTTGCATAAATCGCGTTTACCGCCGGCCATACGCTGTCCCAGCAAAGCGGATAATTTGTCGTATAAGCCCAGTTTGACTGACTGATATAGTCTGCACAATCCGATTTATATGAAGAATTGTTTGTAGCCTTATAAAGAATTACAGAAGCTAATGCAAGATCGTCCAGATAGCTTGTTCCTTGATAATATGACTGGGACTGATGATTTGCCTTATTATTATTTTTTGCAAATTCATAAAGCGCCTTAGCATATGTAAGATCCTCGCTGTTTTTAAAGTTAATATAATTCATAGCAAGAGCGGCGGCCGTTTCAGCTACTACGTCAGTGCAAGGATTACTTGCAGTAGCAAAATATGCAGGTCTTGCAATAGTCTGATTTTCAGGAGATTCCCATATAGCATGATCGGTATCTCCGTCTCCTACCTGATAGCAGAAGGCTTGAACGCTTGAACCGTTCATAACCGTACATCTCTTGAAATAATCGCAAAAATAATCAGTTATCGTCTGAAGATGCGACGCCTGACCAGTTCTGGTATACGCGTCCTTAAATTCATAATATCCCCAGCCTAACATTGTTGCAGAATAGGCAGCCGGTAAACCGAACTTTACGTGATCGCCCGCATCATGAAAGCCTCCGCTTAAATCCATCGTGCCGTAAGGAGTAGAAACGCTTGAGTCATAGGTATGACAGTCGTCTCGCCAACTGAACTGTGAGGTTTCCCCTACTTCAGAACCGCACATATTTGCATCATATAAATACAAAGAATATTGCAGCGCCTTAGCGTAATTAACGTTGTATGCGGCGTCAGCATGATCGTTTTCAGCAGACATAGGCGCCGCTAAAGCGGTAACGGCAACGGCTGCACAAGTAGCCGCCGCTTTGAACCTTTTTAAAAGCTTTGAACCTATCATTTAATAATCTCTCCTATAAAAATATTATATTATAAACGTACTATTTAATTATACAAAATATATAAAAGCTATTTTTGGATAAATTATGAACAAACTATGAACAATTTATGAACATAGGTATTAATGCACAAAAAACTCTCCCTTTTTATAGTAAATAGGGAGAGTTAGGCAAAAATCAGAAAATTTTTCAGTTTCTATATTAATTTATTTAATATCATCTTCACCCTGAAGAGCGTCATATCCTACCTCACCGGTTCTGATTTTAACAACATTTTCAACGTCAAAAATGAATATCTTGCCGTCGCCGATATTACCGGTATATAAAGCCGCCTTAGCCGCGTTTACGACTGTTTCAACCGGCACCTTAGATACAACCACCTCGGCTTTAACCTTAGGCAGAAGCTGCACATCGTCGCGTTCAACTCCACGGTAATATGACTTCTGACCCTTCTGCGTGCCGTATCCCATTACGTTAGTAATCGTAATGCCCCTGACATCAATCGCATTCAGAGCGTTCTTAAGAGATTCAAGCTTTTCCGGCTTACATATAATCGAGAGCTTTGTAAGCTTGCTGTTTTCACCGGCAGACGAACCGGATTTTATTGAAACAGGAACCGCCTTAGACATAGGAACTGACCCGGTTACATCTACTCCTGCTTTAGCTCCCTGCTTCTGAATTTCCTTAATACTTGCCGCCGACGGCATAAAGTCGGCATAGCTTGACGGAAGATTATGCTCGGTTGCGTCCATTCCGAGAATCTCCTCCTCTGCGGAAGCTCTGAGACCCATTGTTTTCTTGATAACTGTAAATGTAACGATCATGGTAACTGCAACCCATGCGGCAACACAGACAACGCCAAGCGCCTGAGTGCCTAAAAGCTTTAACCCGCCGCCGTAGAACAAGCCTTTGTCAGTTGTAGAACCGTCGGCTAAAAGACCTACTGCAAGAGTACCGAAGGCGCCGTTTACGCAATGTACTCCGACAGCTCCGACAGGATCGTCTATTTTAAGAACCTTATCAATAAATTCTACTCCGAGAACAATAAGAATGCCGGCAACGGCGCCTATAATTGCCGCTCCTATCGGACTTACTGCGTCGCATCCAGCCGTAATAGCCACCAATCCTGCCAGAGAACCGTTCAAGGACATTGATACATCCGGTTTACCGTATTTTATCCATGTAAACGCCATAGTTACGCAAGTGGCTATAGCGGCAGCCAAATTCGTGTTTACGAATACTTTTCCGGCAAGAGCAATGCTGTCGCCTTCCATTGAAACCGTGGAAGCTCCGTTAAAGCCGAACCAGCAGAACCATAAAATAAAGCATCCCAATGCGCCCAATGTCAAGGAATGTCCCGGAATAGCCTTCGGTTTGCCGTCCTTACCGTACTTGCCGATACGCGGTCCCAATATTGCAGCGCCCACAAGAGCGGCCACACCGCCGGTCATATGTACTGCCGTTGAACCGGCAAAATCGTGGAATCCCATTTCGGAAAGCCAGCCGCCGCCCCAGATCCAATGAGCTTCAATCGGGTAAACAATCGCACTGATAACTGCGCTGTATACAAGATAAGCGGCAAACTTAGTTCTTTCCGCCATAGCGCCTGAAACGATTGTCGCGGCAGTAGCACAGAAAACAGTTTGAAATATAAAAAATGCAAAAAACGGAACTCCGTCCGGAAGCATGCCGTTTCCATAATTAGCTTCAGACGCAATACCATGATATCCTCCTATAAAGGAGCCTGCGCCGAACATCAATCCGAAGCCGAGTATCCAGAAAATAGGAGTACCCAAACAAAAATCCATAAGATTTTTCATAATTATATTTCCGGCGTTCTTTGCCCTTGTAAAACCTGTTTCTACCATTGCAAAGCCTGCCTGCATAAAGAAAACCAACGCGGCTCCTAACAGTACCCAAATGGTATTTACTGATGAAAATTCCATAAAAATCATCCTTCCCATATTATCATCGGAAAACCGTAAACGGTTTTAAGCGGCACAATCGGTCATGATCGGTACCTAATCAGCCGAAAAGCCTTTAATAAACAAAAAAGGTGCTGTGAGCACGATCTCATGCCCACAGCACCTTTGCTGTCTGTAGCTTTAGTATATACCAAAATTATTGTCTTGTCAAGAACTTTTTTACAAAAAATTTTCAATTTCTTTCTTCATTCCGTAAAGACACATTATATTCATAAGAAATTTTTTATTGAAATTTCAGCTTTAAAAATAAAAGATAAAAAGTTCCTGTAATTTATTCTTAATTTTTTTGAGAAAAGTACTTGACAATAATAAAAAAAAAGTGTATTATATATGACAGAGAGAACAAAGGTGTTCATCAGTATTGCGGATATTGTCTGCGGTGCTTATGAGCGCCTTTTTTTGTTTTGCAGACATTTCTGTTAAAAATACAGTTTCATTCAAGGAGGAACAGTTTTATGTTAAGAGAAGGGGAAGTTAGGATTCCTTCCGGATGCGCTATTTCCGGTATCTTTTCTAAAAAAGGCAAAACGCTCAACGGCCGTTCAATTATTGAATCCATAGCAACAATGCACGACCGTTCAAACGGTCTTGGCGGCGGCTTTGCGGGTTACGGAATTTATCCTCAATATAAGGACGCGTATGCGTTTCATATATTTTATGACAACACAAGCGCTAAGCTTGCATGTGAAAAATTTATAGATAAGCATTTTGACGTTATCAACCTTTCTAAAATACCAACAAAAAAAATTGCGGCTATAATGAACGAGCCGATTATTATGAGATATTTTGTAAAGCCGCTTCCGAACAGGCTAAAGGAATCTCAGCTTGACGAAAATGAATTTACGGTAAAATGTGTTATTAAGATAAACACTACCATAAACGGAGCATATGTGTTTTCCAGCGGAAAGAATATGGGAATTTTCAAAGCCGTCGGTTATCCTGAGGATGTCGGAGAATTTTACAGATTAGACGAATATGAAGGCTACTGCTGGACTGCTCACGGAAGATATCCTACAAACACCCCAGGCTGGTGGGGCGGCGCTCACCCGTTTGCGATGCTCGATTTGTCCATAGTTCATAACGGCGAAATATCCTCTTATGACGCTAACAGAAGATTTATTGAAATGTTCGGATATAAATGCACCCTGCTTACGGACACTGAGGTTATTACATATATTATTGATTATCTTCACAGACGGCTCGGTTTTTCATTCAAAGAGGTTTCTGAAATTATCGCCGCACCGTTTTGGGATACAATCGAATCGATGAAGCCTGAGGACAGAGAAAGACTGACGTATTTCAGAAACGCTTTCTCCAGTATGCTTATAACCGGACCGTTTTCTATAATGGTAGGATTCGACGGCGGTCTAATGGCTTTAAACGATAGATTAAAGCTGCGCTCCATGGTGGTGGGAGAAAAGGACGATATGGTCTATATTGCCAGCGAGGAATGCGCTATAAGAGTTATAGAGCCAGAGCTTGATAAAATTTGGTCTCCAAGAGGCGGAGAGCCTGTTATTGTTACTTTAGAGGAGGGACTCCAATAATGGATTATCAGTATCCGGAATTCGAAGTTGTACGCAATGCTGACAGATGCATCGGCTGCCGGGCATGTGAAAGGCAGTGTGCAAACGAAGTTCATTACTATGACGCGGACTTAGGCAAAATGATGTGCGACGATTCAAAATGCGTAAACTGTCAGAGATGCGTTACCATTTGTCCGACAAGGGCTTTGAAGATTATAAAATCCGACAACACCTTCAGAGAAAACGCTAACTGGACTATGGAAAATATAAAAGAAATATATAAACAGGCGGAATCAGGCGGCGTACTTCTTTCGTCCATGGGCAATCCTAAACCGCTTCCCGTTTATTGGGATAAAATTCTCATCAATGCGTCTCAGGTAACTAACCCGTCTATAGATCCGCTGAGAGAGCCTATGGAAACTAAAACATTTCTGGGCCAGAAGCCTTCGTCGGTGGTTAGAGATGAAAATGGTAATATCATCAATAATTTAACTAGCCAGCTTAAGCTTGAAGTGCCTATTATGTTCTCCGCTATGTCTTTCGGTTCCATAAGTAAAAACGCCCATGAAAGTCTTGCAAGGGCAGCAGCGGAGCTCGGTACATACTACAATACCGGCGAGGGCGGTCTTCATAAGGACTTTTATCAATACGGACCGAACACAATAGTTCAGGTAGCGTCAGGACGTTTCGGAGTTCACAAGGAATATCTTGAAGCTGGCGCGGCAATTGAAATAAAAATGGGGCAGGGCGCAAAACCGGGCATAGGCGGACATCTGCCGGGTACTAAGACTGTAGGAGAAGTTTCAAGAACAAGAATGATCCCGGAAGGCTCCGACGCAATTTCTCCGGCTCCTCATCATGATATATATTCAATCGAGGATCTCAGACAGCTTGTATTCTCTTTAAAAGAAGCTACAGAATATAAAAAGCCTGTAATTGTTAAAATAGCGGCAGTACATAACGTTGCCGCAATTGCCTCGGGAATAGCCAGAAGCGGCGCCGATATTATAGCCATCGACGGCTTTAGAGGCGGAACAGGAGCGGCTCCTACAAGAATCAGAGATAATGTAGGTATTCCCATAGAGCTTGCTCTTGCCAGCGTTGACGAACGTTTAAGGCAGGAAGGAATCAGAGGAAACGTATCTATAGTAGTGGGCGGAAGCATCAGAAATTCCGCTGATATCGTAAAAGCAATCGCTCTTGGAGCAGACGCAGTTTACATTGGCACTGCGGCATGTATCGCTCTGGGCTGCCACCAATGCAGAGCATGTCACGAAGCAAAATGTAACTGGGGTATTGCAACCCAGCGTCCGGATCTCGTAAAACGACTTAATCCCGATATCGGCTCCAGACGCCTTGTGAATCTTGTTTCGGCATGGGATCATGAAATAAAGGAAATGATGGGCGGTATGGGAATCAACTCAATAGAAAGTCTCAAGGGCAACAGGCTCATGCTCAGAGGCGTTGGTTTGAATGAAAAAGAGCTTGAAATTCTTGGAATAAAGCATGCAGGCGAATAAGGAGGACTTGACCCATGAAAAGAATTTACGTTAATGAAGAATGGTGTCTTGGCTGTCATCTATGCGAATACAACTGCGCTTTTGCAAATACAGCTTCCGCCGGAAAATCAAAGGCAAATGAAATGGCTAAGGCATTAAAGGGCAAAAAAATCTATCCGAAAATTCAGGTTGAGGAAAACGATGGAATCTATTTTGCGGTTTCCTGCCGCCATTGTACCGAGCCGCTATGCGTAAAGAGCTGTATCTCCGGAGCCTTAACCTTAAACGACGGTCTGATTGAATTAGATCAGGACAAATGCGTCGGCTGCTATACCTGTATTCTCTCATGTCCCTACGGAGCTATAATGCCTGCCGATAACGGGCATGTTGCTCAGAAATGCGAACTTTGCACTAAAAACTCATGCGGCGCACCGGCTTGTGTCGCCGGATGTCCCAATAACGCCATTGTCTATGAAGAAAGATGATAAGAGGAGTGATAAGATGAATTATGTAATTATCGGAAATTCCGCTGCGGCAGTCGGCTGCATTGAAGGAATACGAAAAAATGATAAGGAAAATAAAATTACCGTTATTTCCGAAGAAAAGCATCATACTTATTCACGTCCGCTTATTTCTTATCTTCTATACGGTAAAACAGACAAAGAAAGAATGAAATTCCGTCCCGACAGTTTTTATAAAGATAACAATGTAACCGCTATTCTCGGAAAAAAAGCAGTCCGGATTGATCCTGAAAACAAAAACGTCGTTCTTGACGACGGAAAATCAATCTCTTATGATAAACTGCTTGTGGCGACAGGTTCAAGACCATTTATACCTCCCGTAAAAGGATTGGAAAAGGTAAAAAACAAATATACTTTTATGACGCTTGACGACGCCGAAAAGCTAAACAGTAATCTTAACAAGGATTCAAGAGTACTGATAATAGGCGCCGGACTTATCGGTCTTAAATGCGCGGAAGGAATACTTAGTAAAATAGGCAGACTGACTGTTGTTGATCTCGCCGATAGAATTCTGCCTTCTATATTGGACGAAACAGGAGCTGAACTCGTCCGGAAATCAATTGAGGATAAGGGCGTAAATTTTATCCTCGGAGCATCGGTTTCTGAATTTAATGAAAACAAGGCAATATTGACTAATGGCGAAACTATAGAATTCGACGCACTGGTTATCGCTGTGGGAGTAAGACCTAATACGGAGCTTATTAAAGATGCGGGGGGAAATGTGAATAAAGGTATAGTTACAGATAGCTTATGCCGTACCTCTCTTCCGGAAATTTACGCTGCCGGAGACTGTACTGAAAGCCGCGACATTACAACCGATACAGACAGAATATTAGCTCTTCTTCCAAACGCATATATGCAGGGGGAAACTGCCGGTCTTCATATGACTGGTACTGATAAGCCCTATGATAAAGCTATACCCATGAACGCAATAGGCTTTTTTGATTATCATATGATAACTGCCGGCAGCTATGACGGTGAAAAAAGCCTTTACCAAAACGGAGAAAATTATAAGATGCTTGTTACCAAAAACAATCTTTTAAAAGGATATATTATGATAGGGGATATTTCAAGAGCAGGTATTTATACAAAGCTTATACGCGAACAAATTCCGCTGGATAAAATTGACTTTGAGCTTATCAAGGAAAAGCCGCAGCTTATGGCTTTTTCAATTTCTGAAAGAAAAGAACAGCTTGGAGGTGTCAGATAATGAGAATTACTGCCGGACTTATGCATTTTAAAGAATTAAACGAACAGGTACGTAGCTCCCCTGAAAATCATATATATATTGACAATTGCATTGGCCAGCGTTATATCGCAAGCGGACTGTCACATAAAGAGGTAATAATCAACGGAACTCCCGGTAACGCTCTCGGTTCTTACTTAAACGGAGCAGATATAATTGTAAACGGAAACGCGCAGGACGCAACCGGAGATACTATGAACGACGGTTCAATTATTATCCACGGCTCTTCAGGAGACGCTACCGGCTATGCAATGAGAGGCGGAAAAATATTTGTCCGTGACAACGCCGGCTACAGGGCGGGAATACATATGAAGGCCTATGAGGAAAAGATTCCTGTGCTTGTTATCGGAGGAAAAGCGGGCAGTTTTCTCGGAGAATATCAGGCTGGAGGCATTATAATAGTTCTGGGGATCAACTGCGATAAAAATACTCCCCCTGTCGGACATTTCTGTGGAACCGGAATGCACGGAGGCAAAATTTATATATGTACAGAAAAGCTGCCTCTAAACCTTCCGGCACAGGTTTCTGCGAAAAAGGCGACCTCCGATGATATTTACGAAATAAAGGATCTGCTAAAGGAATATTGCGGTAATTTTGATTATGACATTTCTAATATTATTAATAAAAGCTTTTATGTACTAACTCCTAACAGCCAGAATCCATATAAAAGACTTTATACAAATAACTAAAAAAACTCCCGCTTTTGCGGGAGCTTTTACAATATTACAGTAAAGCATGTTATTCCATTTTCATGAAAAGCCTTAATTGAACCTCCATGAGCCTCTACTATTGATTTGGCAATATTAAGACCAAGTCCTGAGCCTCCGGTTTTTCTGTTTCTTGAACAATCCAGCCGATAAAACCTGTCAAAAAGCTTATTCATTTTATCGGGTTCTATATAATTACTGGTATTTGCAACAGAAAGACTTATCTTACCAGTTTTTTGATCTTCAGATAAGCGAGCGGTAATTCTGCCGTTTTCGGTAGAATATTTATGAGCGTTATCAAGAAGTATATTTACAAGCTGCTTTATTTTATCTTCATCGCCTTTAAAATAAATATTATCTTCAATATCCGTTTCAAGTAATTTACCGCTTTCATAAATAATTGACTCAAACTGCAAGCATATGCTCGACATAACCTCGCTTAAGCTGAAACGATCCGCGGCAAGCTTCATTTCATTTGAATCATACTTGGCGATATAAAGCATACTGTTTACCAGCTTCGTCATACGCTTAGTTTCTTCCTTTATATAATTAAGCCATTTAGACTGGCTTTTAACCGTTTCGTTTTCATTGGACAAAATAACATCGGTGTTTGCTGAAATAACAGTAAGCGGAGTTTTTAATTCATGTGACGCGTCCGCAACAAACTGCTTCTGCTGCTGCCATGCCTTATCGACAGGTTTAATAGTCCAATTAGCCAATAAAACGCTTATTCCGAAAATTATAATGACTCCGACGCTTCCTATTATAATAAAAATGAATAACATTCTGTTTATTGTAGAAATTTCAAGCGTTCTGTCAAGAAAGACTATCCTGCATCCGCCGCCTATCATTCTGGGATTATCCTTTTTCATGTATCTAAGCTTATAATCCCCTATAGTAAGCTTTCCTCTGTCGCTTTTATCATTATAAATTCTTATTGCCGCTTCCTCTATGTCCTCCTCGTCCGCGTCATCTAAATACTGATAGACTATCCTATCAATATCATCGTTTTGATTAAACTGAACCATTATATAGGCGCGTTTGACATTTCCTCTGTAAGGATCGGGAAATTCTAATTTTGGAGGCTGAGATTCTTTTTTTTCAGTAGTAACTATTACTGTCGTTCTACTTTCAGAAGAAGCTTTATCGGCGGAAGTAGTGTACGTAGATTGAGTAACTGCCGATTCCTGCTGAAAACTATCGTTGTTTCCTTCCTTTACGCTGTCTTCAGCAGGTAAATGCGGATTGATATTTACAGCATTATCTGTCCGGCTGCTGCTATCATCGTTTTCTGATTCATTATTTTCCTCATCATCTTCAAAATCATTTTCCGATGAATCAGGATCTTCTTTATCAGGATTCGAATTATCCGGCTTTTCAGGGGACGTGGGATCAGGCTTCTTCTCAGGATACGGATCAGGAACAAACGGATCTTCCGGGAACGGCGTATACTGCTCGTTTCTGTCCCAATTGAAATCTCCGCCTTCATTCTTTTGATTATTGTTCTGACTGATATAACTCATCTGAGCTAAAAATCCGCCGTTTTCAGTAACCGTTTCATTTTCGGCTGATTCCATAATTTTATCAGGCTTATTAAAATTTATATCCTTCTCGTTTAATATTGATTCAATCAATTCATAAGAAATTCTGACCTCCGAGCTGTACATATACGCAAATATTCCCGTAAGCACACCAAAAAGCACGCAGGTAAGTATGCTCATATTAACAATAATAAATCTTCGCCTGAGTTTTTTTATCATTCAAGATTCCTCCAGACGATACCCTACTCCCCTAACAGTCTTTATAGAAGTTGCAGAATGAATATGTCTAAGCTTTTTTCTTAAAAAAGAAATATAAACTTCAACATTATTATATTCAGCGTCCGAATCATATCCCCATATTTTTTCAATCAGCAGCTCTTTACTGATTACCTTATTGGGATTATTAAGAAGATATTCCATTATGCTGAATTCCTTCAGACCAAGACTGAGAGAACCGTCTCTTCCAGACAGCTCATAAGTCTGAAGATTAAGAGAAATATCAGAAAATTTCAAGCTGTTATCATTCAGCGAACTGTCCACTCTTCTTGAAAGGGATCTTATTCTTGCAAGAAGCTCCTCCATAGCGAAGGGCTTTGTAAGATAATCGTCCGCTCCCAAATCAAGACCCTTCACTTTATCTGAAATCTCGTCCTTTGCCGTCAAAAGCAGAACAGGACAAGCTATCCCTTCAAGCCTTAGTCTGCGAAGTATTTCCAAACCGTTCATGCCGGGAAGCATGATATCCAGAATTATAATATCGTAGATTCCTGAAACAGCGTTATCATAACCGTTTTCACCATTATAACAGGTATCCACCAGATATTTATTTTTTGTAAGGATATGAGCAAGAGCCTCAGCTATAGCTTCCTCGTCTTCAACAACAAGAATCCTCATAATTTCCTCCGAAATCAATATCTTTTCTTTTGTGAGCCGCTGCCGCGCCTATATTTATTACCACCGCCGAATGAATTTTTTCCTCTATAATCCGAATTATTTTTTCTTCCGTAATTTCTGTTTTTATCAGAATAGCTCTTTCCCTCATAAAGCTTAACTGTAACTTTATTCCCGTTTATGCGACTGTTATTCATAGAATCTATGATAAAACCGCTTTCGGCATCAGGAACCTCAACAGTAGTATATTTATCATGAATATCAATTTTTCCGAAATTCTTTCCGGACATACCGGTAGCGTCAACAAGAGCGCCTAAAATAAAATTAGGAGCTATTTTATGTTTTCTTCCGACATTGATATTAACCTTAACGATTTTACCGTTTCCGTTTCTTCTGATACTTCTTTCAGTCTTGTAGACTACAGACTGAACATCGGGAATATTATTAAGATCCTTCCCTATTCTTTTGCTGCAAAGCGCCCTTGCTATATCTTCAACAGATATATTTTTTTCTTTAAGAATCTCAATTAAACGTTCCGTCTCAGGTAAAACTTCCTTCTTACATGCGGCTGATATTTTCTCGGCAAAATCGGCAAGCTTAGCCTCCGCGACCTCGCTTCTCGTCGGAAGCTTACCCTCTGCTATATCAGACTTAGTATATTTTGCAACAGCCTTCATTGAATAAACCTGTTTTCTTCCAGAAAGCAAGGTGTAGGCCTTACCTGATTTACCTGCTCTTCCCGTTCGCCCGATACGGTGTATATAATATTCGTTATCCTGCGGAAGATCATAATTGAAAACGGCGTCAACGCCGCTGACATCTATTCCTCTGGCAGCTACGTCGGTCGCCACAAGAACGCTTATTCTGCCGCTTTTAAAGGATTTCATTACGCTCGTTCTCTGCATCTGCTTCATATCGCCGTGAATCCCTTCCGCCCTGATTCCCTTTTCAGCTAAATACTCTGTAAGCTCATCCACCATTTTTTTAGTGTTACAGAAAATCATTGATGATTTCGGAGCGTTATAAAGCCATAAAACATATAAAGCGTCAGCCTTTTTATCAGAATTTACAACATAATAGGACTGATCTATAGCCTCAACAGTACGGCTTTTCGATAGAGTTTTTATAACCACCGGATCATTCTGAAAATTTTCTGTTATTGCCATTATTTCCGGAGGCATTGTAGCGGAAAAAAGAATTGTCTGACGTTTTTCAGGAACATATCCCAAAATTTCCTCAATATCCTCCCTGAAGCCCATATTCAACATTTCGTCCGCCTCATCGAGTATAATCGATTGTAAATCGGCAAGCTTCAAAGTTCGGCGCCTGATATGATCCATAACGCGGCCCGGCGTTCCTACAACTATGTTAGCCCCCCTTTTTAATTCATGAATCTGACGATCCATGCTTGAGCCGCCGTAAACGGCTGATACCTTAACCCAAGGCATAAACCGGGAGTATTTTTTTATTTCCTCAGCCGCCTGAACGGCAAGCTCCCGCGTAGGACATAATATGAGCGTCTGAACTTTACCATTGTTTTCACGGCAGATATTTTCAACTGCAGGTATACCGAAAGCGGCAGTTTTTCCAGTTCCTGTATTTGAACGTCCGATAATGTCCCTTCCGGATAATATCACAGGTATGCTTTTTTCCTGAATCTCTGTCATATCCGTATAGCCGATCTGATCTATTGCTTTCAGCATTTCACCTGATAGCTGAATTTCATTAAACTGCATTTAACAATTCCTTTCATCTCTTTAATTTATTTATTATATCACAACTACCGTAATAAGTCAATCAAGTGATGCCGATTGACTTTTACAAAAAGAAATGATACAATATTTTTAATTGAAAACGGGAGGAAAATATAAAAATGACTGAAAAAGAAATATCTGAAATCCGCCGCAGATTTAATATAGATAAAACAAATATATCCTGTATAAGAGGATGTTACGTCAATGAAAATAAAGAAATAATTTCTGATTTCAATCAATTTTTCGGTACTATACCAAGAAATGAGGCCGAGGAGCTGCTTACTATTATAAAAAAAACATTATCCGGAACAATAGGGAAAAACCTTATTGACATTGAATTTTCCAATCAGCAGGTTATTGACAGCGACGAACACAAACTGCTTATGCGACTCAGGGATTCGGCATTAAACGATGATGAAGCGGTTGCCGAACTCTTTGCCGGTATAATTCGTTCTCTTATGCTGGAAGGAAAATATTTGATACTTCTGACCTTTGACAAATACGACGTTCCGTCCTATTCAAAGGACGATATAAAAATTGAAGACTCCTCTGAAGTATTTTCATATTTAGTCTGTGCAGTGTGTCCGGTAAAAATGACAAAACCCGCGCTAAGCTATTATGTAAATGAAAATCAATTTCGCAATATCTCTGTTGACTGGATTATAAATACTCCAGAGCTTGGTTTTATGTTTCCTGCTTTTGACGATCGGCAATCAAATATTTATAACGCGTTATACTATTCCAAAAGCCCCGCTGAAAATCACGAAGAGCTTGTCGAAGCTATATTCAAAACTGAAATACCAATGCCTGCGGCGGCTCAAAAAGAAATATTCAATTCTATTCTTGAGGAAACCGTTTCGGAGGATTGCAGCTACGAGGTGCTGCAAACGGTACATGAACAGCTTTCATCTATGATTACAGAGCATAAGGAACGCAAGGAGGAAGCTCCGCTCGTAATATCAAAAAATACGGTAAAGGACGTTCTTTCCTATTGCGGTGTAGCTGAACCGCATATAGACGAATTTGATAAAAAATTTGATAACGAATTCGGCGAAAATACTGAATTAAGTCCTAAAAATATCATTGACGTAAAGAAATTTGAAGTATGCACACCAGATATAACAATTAAAGTAAATCCTGAACGTAAGGACCTTGTAAAAACTCGTATTATAGACGGAGTTAAATACATAATGATTCGTGCTGACGATAATGTGGAGGTTAACGGAGTAAATATAAATATTGTATAATAGAAAAAGTCGCTTCTTAAATATCTGAAGATGTCAAAGCAAATTGATGAGGTTGTTCGCCATTATACAGGAGCAGTTTTGGCTGTTATGCAAAACCACAAAAAACAGAAATAAAAACGAGAGTTCAAATCCTGTAAGTTGAACCCTCGTTATTTTTATTCTATCTTTTATATAAAAAAGGAGGAAATTGTAATGCCAAAATTAAAAACAGCAGCTTATTGCCGAGTAAGCTCAGATTCTATTAAGAAAAGATTGCCGACAGAAAAAGAGCTTGCAATAAACAGAAAATACGCAATATAAAAATTATTACTGCGTTAATTCTTTCGTTAATTTATAATGTGTAATTTGCATACCTTCACGCTGATAAAATCGGTGCGCATCAGTACGCTCCATATTACTTGCCACTTCAATCTGAATGCAATGATTCTGTTTTGCTACAATCTCAGCCTCATGAATAAGTTTTTTTCCGATTCCTTGCGAACGATAATTTTTTTCGATAATCAGTTCCATAATTTCTGCAATTTTTCCACAGTGATGAAGCTGCATTTCCATTCTGATATGAAGCATTCCTATAATTCTGCCATGTTTTTTATACACAAGAATCACATGGCCCGGGTTTGACATAATGCCTTCATAATACCTTTTGAACGCTTCAAATATAAACGTAGTTTTTTCGAGGTCACACACCAAACTATAAATACTCTGGAAGTCAGCAACTGAAGCGCGATAAATCATTTCATTCCTCCTCCATTTTCAAAACTGCCTCTACGCCGCTTAATTCAGATAAAAAATCTCCAATTTCCACATTTACATTTTCAAATTCTCCATGAAAGTCGCTTCCGCCAGTCAGAAACAACCCATATTTCTCTGCATATCGGCGGATTATGATTTTATCGCTTTCACTGTTGGAATGATGATTCACTTCCAGACCGTCCAGACCGTTCTTTGAAAGTTCAGGAATAAGACAAAAATTCTGCTGCTGTCCGCTGTGAGCAAGAACGGCAAGACCGCCAGCTTCTTTAATTGTATTCAGCGCTTCGATAGGAGAAATATACTGAATATCAAAGTTGCAGATTCCGTTGTTTTTAAAAACGCTGTAATAAAAATCACCAAACATCTCCGAAACTTTTCCGCGTCTGAGCAGATATTCCATAATGTGCTGCTTATAGATATATTTTCCGTCTGCCACGCGCAGTTCTTCCGTATTGATATCATAACCGTTCTCATTTAGAATTCTTATCTGTTTCAGGGAATTTTCATGTCTTGCCAAAAGGGTTGGCTGTACAACTTTTTCAACAATTTCAGGATATCTTATACCATAGCCAAGCATATGTACCTTGAAATTATTTTCATAATCATAAGCGGATATTTCAATTCCCGGTATTACTTTAACTCCATGCTCAATTTTCGGAATCTGCTGAAAATGCGATACTGTATCATGATCAGTGACTGCAATCGCATCAAGTCCCTTTTTCTTTGCAAATTCTATCAGCTCCGGAATGGTAAAACTTCCGTCTGACACTGTAGAATGCATATGCAAATCTGCTTTTATCATGCAAATGCTCCTTCTGATATATTATAGACCTTATCGCAGAGTCCGTCCATAAATTCTAAATCGTGAAAAATACCGATCATACTTGTTCCCTCTTTTTTCAGCTTCATAAGCATTTCCTTAACGGGAATTTTCGACTCATTGTCAAGAGAAGCAGTCGGTTCATCAAGAAGCATCAAACGAGGTTTTTTTACCATAGTATGTGCAAGATTTAAGCGAAGCCTTTCGCCCCCGGAAAAAGTATTCGGGTAGATGTCCCAAAGATTTTCCGGCAGACGAAAATAACAAAGCATTTCCTCTGCTCTTTTTTCCGAATCAAGCTTATTTTCTCCGATCTCCAGAAGCGCCTGCATGACGTGTTCTTTTGCGGTAGTTCTCGGCATAACACTCAGAAACTGTGATACATATCCTATTTCATGATTTCTGATATAGATAATTTTACGTTCCGGAGCCTCAGAAAGATTGATTTTTCCAAAAGCTGTGCTGTCGTAAATAATATCGCCCCATGAAGGAATATAGGTGCGGTTAATACATTTCAGTATAGTGGATTTTCCCGCGCCTGATCT
Organism: Ruminococcus sporogenes; assembly: GCF_054655175.1. Classification (NCBI taxonomy): domain Bacteria; kingdom Bacillati; phylum Bacillota; class Clostridia; order Eubacteriales; family Oscillospiraceae; genus Ruminococcus; species Ruminococcus sporogenes. The sequence continues at coordinate 27,297 of NZ_BAAHOA010000005.1, forward strand.
GCCGACAATGCCAATAAAATCACCCTGTTCAAGCGTAAAACTTATATTTTCGCAGGAACGGATCATGCGGTTTGCATGATGCATACAGAACTGTTTCCCAAGATTGCTGATTGTAAGTATACTCATAATGACTGCCTCCTGTATTCCACCCGCGAAGTGGTTTTTCCATCAACAAGAACGTGCGTTACAACAGGATAGCCGTCCAAAATATCGGCAATAACAATATCTGCTTTTTTTCCGGCTTCAAGCGAGCCGTAATCTTTATCAATTCCCATTGCTTTCGCCGGATTCAGCGATACCTTGTTGACCATATCGGGAAGCTTCTGTCCGTATTTTTCACACATTACAAAAAGACTGTGCAGCAGCGCCTGCGGAAAATAGTCGGAACAAAGAATATCCACGCTATTATTTTCGATTGCATTTGCCGCGGACATGTTACCGGAATGAGAGCCGCCCAGAAGAATATTAGGCGCTCCCGCAACGGTATAGAATCCCATTTCATGGGCTGTTTTGGCTGTTTCTTCAGTAATGGGAAATTCGCTGATATTTACGCCAAGCTTCTTATTCAGCTTCAGTTTTTCTTCTGTATCATCATCATGAGAGGCAACTGTAATGCCATTTTCCTGCGCCATCTCTGCTAATTCCTTAAGCTGTTCAAAGGAAAGCGTGTCTTTTGTTTTATGATACTCCATAACCTCGTCAAAGGTTTTTCCTTCGTTTTCCATTCCGTTATATTTATCCACCGTATCACGATAAACCTCCAGATTACGGTACTGTCCTTGTCCGGGCGTATGATCCATGAAAGAAATCTCATGAATCAGATGTCTTTTAATCATATCCTTTGCAATATCATACCCGTCAACATTATCAATTTCAAGGCGCAGATGAAAACGATGATGAATAAGATGAAAACGGCTCTGGATATCTGCAATCAGATTTACCATTTTTAAAACGCTTTCTTTATTGCGCAGAGGACTTTTGCCTAGAAGTTCGTCTTTATACAAAGAAAAAGAATGATATATCGTCGTAATGCCAAGCTGTAACAATTCCTTTTCACATTCCTTCAGCGCAAGCTCAAAAGGAAACTTTGCAGTGGGGCGCGGATAGATAAATTGCTCTATTTTATCCGAGTGAACGTCTATAAATCCCGGCATGACATATCTTCCGTGTGCGTTTATAACCTTGTCCGCCGAAACCTTTTCGCCGGTAATACTGATAATCCTATCATTTTCAATCAGCAGCGTCTTGCTGTCTATCACTTCATCAGGCGTAATAATTCTTCCGTTTTTAATTGCAATCATAAAATGACTTTCTCCTTTATAACAATGAATGTACAAGCTGCTGCGTATAAGCTTGCTGAGGATCTTCTAAAATCTGATCCGTAAGACCGCTTTCAATAATCTTTCCGTCAAGCATAACAACCGTTCTGTCAGCAAGCATTCTGATAACCGCAAGATCGTGAGATACAAGAAGAATCGAAATTCCATACTCCGCTTTTATTTTCCGTATCAAATCAAGAACTCTCGCCTGAACAGATAAATCAAGACCTGTAGTAACTTCATCAAGAAGCAAAACAGACGGGTTATTGGCGAGCGCTTTTGAAATCTGAACACGCTGCTGCATTCCTCCTGAAAAATTTTTAGGAGCTTCACTCATACGTGATGTAAGAATTTCCACGGCTGAAAGCAGTTCTTCAGCGCGCTTTGTCATGTAATGCGCATTGCGATTGCCGGCAGAAATTAATTTTTCCGCAATATTTGACGCCGCTGAATATTCCATTCGCAGTCCACGAATAGGATTCTGATACACCATTCCCATCACACTGTTTTTGATATGACGTTTTTCCGCAGCGCTTGCGGTCCATATACTTTCAGAACCATTTTTATATCCGTCAAGAAATGCTTCTCCGGAGGTTGGCTCAATATCAAAATATAAGCTTTGCATAAGCGTAGACTTGCCGGAACCGCTTTCACCGACAATTCCAAGTACTTCTCCGGGATAAACGTCAAGTGAAATATTATTTGCCGCCCAGACCGTACCGCAGACAGTACATCTGTTTTTTTCAAGATGCGTCCGGCATTTTTCACAGACGCGGCCATAGCGAACTGTAAGATTATTAACGCTTAGGACCGGCTTTTCATCAATTGTCATGAGAACGTACCTCCCTGCAATAAGCTGTATCTGAACACTGATAAACTTTTTCACCTGTTTTTTCATCGAACATCTCATCAAGATATGTATTCGTACTGCCGCAGAACCGGCAGCATTTGCCTTTGAAATTTTCACGTTCAAAAGGTACGTCATCAAATGCAAGGGATTCCACATTTGTATACGGCGGTATGGCATATATTTTTTTCTCTCTGCCTGCGCCAAACAAATATAGGCACTCCGACTGATGAAGCTTTGGGTTATCAAATTTCGGAATAGGACTGGGATTCATAATATATCTGTTTTCAACGGTACATGGATATTCCGTAGGAATTGTTACTTTACCGTATTTCACGATACTTTCGTACAGTTGTAGCCAAATAGGTGCATAATCCATTTCAGCGTGCATTTTTTTTGTGACTTCTTCTTTCGGCTCTACGATACGCAGCGGTTCCGGAATTGGAACCTGAAATACAAGAATCTGGTCGTTTCTCAGAGGAGTTTCAGGAATGCGGTGACGTGATTGTATAAGCGTTGCTTCGCGGGCGCTTTCTGTAGTTTCCGCATCGGTACACAGCTTTACAAATTTCTTGATATTTACGGCATTTACGCTGTCGTCGCTGCCTTGGTCAATAACTTTTAATATATCCGAAGGACCTATTAACGAAAGAGTAAGCTGAATGCCGCCCGTTCCCCAGCCTCTGCCAATAGGCAGTTCTCTTGAGCCAAAAGGCACCTGATATCCCGGAATTGCCACAGCTTTCAGGATACAGCGGCGTATTTCACGCTTTGAGCCTTCGTCTAAAAAAGCGTAGTTATACTGTTCATTTCTCTTCATTACTTTGATTCCCCCGTGTTTTTCTCACTGCATCAAGCTTTGACTGGAATGTGACATAATGAGGCAGCTTCAGGTGTGAAATAAAACCGTTCATTTCAAGACAATCGCCATGAGTCAGCACAAATTCCTCGTCCTGAGCCGGATAATCTCCACCCTGTTCCAGTTCTCTGTCAATCACGGCCATTGCAATCGCTTTATTTTCATTTCTGCCGAAAACAGCGCCGTAACCGCAGGCAAGCTTTAATTGTTTTTCATCGCTTGCCGAATGAAAAGTTTCCGCTTCTGTCAGCAGTATTTCGCCAAGAGAAATAGTTTCTTCTTTCTTATAAGGATATGGTATTTCAAGTTCCACATAACCGCTGCGAAGCTCTCCAACAGTGGGATGAACCTGACCGAAACCTCTCAGAACCGAATAGGAAAGCCCTGAAAGAAAACCCGTATCGGCTCTTGTCATGGTTTGCAGTCTTGCACTTCTTGCAGCCGGAAATTCAAGCAGTTTCTCTGTTACATCACATGGCGGCGTATTATCCTCGTCATAAGTATCTATCAGTCCTTCCTTTTTAAGCAGCGAAGAAACTCTATCATAGAGTTTTATTTTTTCAGGAGCCTGCTCCGCTAAAATTTGTTTAAATCTTTCGCTCAGCTCAGATGAATTTTCGTTTTCACTTTCAAAATGTATCAGCCTATGCGTGTAATCATAGGTTGCACCTAAAAGCTGCCCGCCGGGAATATCCTTGAAGGCCGCTGAAATACGTCTGATAATTCGCATATTGTCAGTATTTACAGGCGCTGTGTAATGACTGCGTTTCAATGTAGAACGGTATGCACGAAGCAGAAAAACCGCTTCTTCTGTAGAGCCTTCGCATTGTTTTAAGGCTAGGGCGGCATAGGACTTTGCATAAAGCCCGGCTTCGCTCATTACCTTGTCGATCAGCAAACCGAATTTTTCAGTAACCGACTCCAATTCAATATCTTTATCTGTGCCGCTGCGGTAGTAATCAAGAAGCTGAATGCTTGCTTCAATTGCCTCTTCACCGCCGGAAACCGCTGAATATGCCATCAGGAACTCCTCCTTTTTACAAGACGTGGAATGCAGGCAACTTCCCCGCTTTCCGTTACAAAAATCATATCAATGCCTGTCGGATACTCATACTCGCATTTATCACGGAGACTAATGGAATTATATATAATATCCGAACATGAAAATTTTAATGTACCGTCAATTCCGGGACCGTAAAGTTCCATGATATTATCGTGATTTTTGTTATTTTTAATTATTAACACCGCGCTTTTATGAGGATCGGTAAGCGTTCCGCATTTTGCCTTCTCAAAAATATCCGGAAGCATTTTTAAATCTGAAACAAAGATAAAATCAGCATTGGAAATATCCGCTTGTTCAGAGAGCGTTACAAGCTGAATATCTCTTTCAAGCTCTTCATTACCGCATCCCGAAAAGGTTACTTCATTATCGAGCAAAGTCACAGCAAGGGCAATAAATTCCTTATATTCGCCAAAGAGTCTGCTCTTTTGCTCTGCAATCGACACTGTTCTCGCAGGATTTGACATTGCTTCAAGTACCTTTCTGAATACAGCTTGTGTATCAAAAACCTCGTCGAAACTATGAAGTGTATTCATTCATTAACCTCCGAATCCATTGCGTGAAAGTCGACTTTCGTCTTTTGGAACATAGCGTTTTCACGTTCCTTTTTGAGAACTTGTTCTTTTTCCCACTCAATGAGAATATCGTATTCTGTAAAAACTCCTTTATTGCAGGCTGCGTCAATGACCGCCATATTCAGAACCTTATCAAAATCATCGCCAATTGTTACAGCCGTTCCTACGACGTCGTCGAGGGAAACGACAGCCTCACAGACAATTGTTTCGCCAATGTAGAAAAGACTGTTTTTAACAGGCTCTCGCATCTGAATCATAGCGAGCGATTTTTCAGGCTTTTTTATAATTGTAATTCTGTGACTCTCCTGAATAGAGTTTCCCATCGCAATTACATCAGAACGCTCCGCACCGGAAAGGATACGGAAGAGTCGTTTTTTTTCCATGTTGATTCTCCTTATTTTACTTTTGCTTTAATTTTAGTTGATACCGTTTCGAGAATAATAACGGTGATTACCACAATATAGGTCAGAAATCCCATTTCATGCAGGTCAAAATAAAAGCTGCCTGCCATAAACAGATTAAAACCGATTCCTCCTGCGCCTGCCGCTGCGCCGACTGCTACAGCATTTGTGAAATTGATTTCAAAACGCATAAACGTCCACGCCACCATTCTGCTGACAGAAGCCGGAATAATCGCCTGAAATACGATTTGCCAGAAGCTTGCGCCGCTTGCACGCAGAGCTTCTATTGTACCGTTGTCAATTTCCTCAATGGACTCCGCATAAACCTTTGTGAGATAGGCAAAGCTGTGAAATGTCAGACCAACAACAGCTGCAACGCTTCCAAGACCTGCCGATACTGCAAAAATCAGTACCCATAAAACAGTCGGAACTGCTCTGACCAATGCGACAATGCTTTTTATAATATTTGCAGTTACAGACGAAGAAATATTCTTCGCGCAGAGAAGCGAGCAGAAAAAAGCAAGAACCGCGCCGAATACCGTGGACAAAACGCCAAGGCAAAATGTAATCAGCAGCTGATATAAAATAGAACTCACGGAATCTCTTGAAAGCTTCGGCTGTAAAAACACTGCTTTGATATTGTGAAAAGTTGCAGATACGGCGTCAAAAAAATCAATATCCTTATAATCAAAGGTCATAAAAGCATATATTGTGAGCAATATCAGCGATACTCCCAGAATTTTCATTGCAATGCCGCTTTTGCTCTGTATGCCGACTTTTATTTTGCCGTTTCTATGTCGCTTTGCATGTGAATTCCAAATACTTCTTTCTGTAAGAAAAACCGAATTTTCCATTACATAATCACTCTCCTTATCAGATTTGAAAATGTTTCAATTGCAATTACCATAACAATAATCAGCAGCACTACAAGACTTGCGGAACTGAAGTCCAGACGCTTGTAATACATATCAAACAGATAGCCGATTCCCGTTGCGGTCAGCATTCCGATAAGTGTGGAACTTCTAATATTTGTTTCAATCATGTACAGAACCCATGTCACAATTCCTGTTATGGAGGAAGGAATAATTCCCTGAAATACGATTTGAATAAAACCCGCTCCCGAGGCTTGCAGCGCCTCAATGCAAGAGGAACTTACCTCGTCAATGGTTTCTATAAATGCTCTTGTCAGCATTCCGAATGTTGTGAAAAACAACGCAAAAAATCCTGTTAAAATATTTTGTCCAAATGAAAACATTAACAGCATTGCCCATACTACATCGGGGACATTCCGAAAAAATGCCGCAATAATTCTCACAGTTCTGTTGATTATACCATTGAATCCAGTCGCCTTTGAACCGAATAAACTGAAAAAGAATGCGCAGACCGCTGCGATTACTGTAACCGCAGCCGACAATAACGCCGTTTCAATCAATTTATCAACAATTTTAGGCAGACGTTTCATAGCAAGTTCATCGGGCATCAGATTTTCGGCAATCCATGCAAAAGCTTGGGGAAAGGAGGATACCCCCTGTGCTAAGTGAAACTGCGTAACAAATGACGAGCCGAAGTAAAGAAGCAGAAAAACAATAATGACAGCCGTATATGTAAGCTTGCGTTTTAAAAAAACTTTTTTAATCTGTCCGTCCATATTAAGCTCCCTGTGAATCCATTATCAAATCGCTGTCGGAGGATTGATAAATCTCGTGAATCTTTTTCTTCGTCAGTTCTTCGGGCGTTCCGTCAAATACAATTTTCCCCGACGAAACGCCCAGAATGCGCTGCGAGTATTTCATTGCGACCTCTACCTGATGGAGATTCACAATACATGTGATTTTCTGCTTTTGATTTATCTGTGAAAGATGATCCATAATCGTTTTTGAAGCTTTTGGATCGAGAGAAGCTATCGGCTCGTCACAAAGAATCAGTTTCGGTTCCTGCATAATAGCGCGGGCAATACCTACACGCTGTTTCTGTCCTCCGGAAAGTGCGTCGCAGCGTTTATATGCTTGTTCAGCCAGTCCAAGCTCGTTCAATATGGAGAAAGCCTTTTCTTTTTCTGTTTCACTATAGCTTCCTAACATACCGCTGATTGCAGATTTTTGTCCAAGTCTGCCGTGCAGTACATTCTCAATAACGCTGAGCCGGTCAACTAAATTATAATGCTGAAAAATCATGCCTGTTTTAGTACGGACTCTTCTTAGATCTCTTTTTCCAAGGCTGAGAATATCATCTCCGTCATAAATTATATTTCCGTCTGTCGCATCAATCAAACGATTTATACAGCGCAGTATTGTGGATTTTCCTGCGCCCGACGGTCCTATAATTGATACAAATTCGCCTTTTTCAACAGAAAATGAAACATCATCCAAAGCTTTTGTGGAATTATTATATACCTTGTTTACATGCTGAAACTCCAGAATAGGCATTTTTCCACCTCATCTCATGATTCCATATTGCGGATCGGATCATACCAGGAATCCTCCACAGTCAGAAAGCACATTTCTTCGGATTTCTTTTCATAAAGTCCGAGTTCTCCGGAATCATCGGTATAAAATATAAGCGGATTGCCGCTTACCGCGTCGGAAGTAAACAGTTCTTGTATTGCTTTTACATCTTCCGGACTGATAACGTCTCCGTTATAAGCAAACGGACCGTTCAAAACAGGGATAGATTGAATTACCGTATATTCTGCACCTGTTACAGTATCAAACGGAGCGGAAGCGTTACTCTTGATCGCGTAAACGCTGCCTGTTTCGTGTTCATTTCCGCTTACATGGTCTGCATAGGGAGCAAGCTCAATATCGCAAAAAGCAGCAACATCGCATTTACCGGACAGCAGATTAAACGCTGAGCCTTGATGAGAACCGCCGAACAGCACTTCAGAGAAAAACGCGTCGCTTCCTCCTTCAAGCAGATCGTCAACAATGAGATCGTCGGAAGAGAAATGAGAAATGATATTATTCGTAGGAACCTTAAATCCTGAAGTTGAGCTGTTGGAAACAAAGGATATTTTACTGCCCTTAATATTGTCAATAGAATATGATCCGCCGTTTTTGTAATTATCTGCGTCAGCGCTGTTGACAGCAAAAAAGCTATAATACAGCGCGTCGTCCAGCGTACCAGATTCTCCGGACTGTACAAACAACGGATTCACAGCATTATTGGCGCTTTTAGCCTGAATATAGCCTTCAGCTCCCATGACGCATCCGATTTGTGCAGTACCGTTGGAAAGAGATTCTATGGCAATTGCGTAGTCTGTAGTCAGCTTCTGATCTACTTTTTTGCCGGTAGCCTGTTCTATCAATCTTCCGATCTCGTCTCTTGCCCCTTGATAATCCTCTGCGGATTCATTAGGATACCATACAAGCGTAATGGTATCAGAATACTTATCATCTGATTTTTGGGATTCTTCCTTAATAGAAGACGAACTTTGCACAGTTTCCCTCGAATTATTTTCCGTACCAGCACAGCCTGTAATACTGCCGCAAATCATTGCAATTGCAAGGAATGCCGACCATTTGTGCTTTCTGTTCATAGTAAAGCTCCTTTTTAAATGATAATTTCTGAAATCACTTTTGGATGGATTTCACGTTTATTATACTGGTCGAATGTAAAGTCTGCTGTCATTTTAAAGTTAAGTGTATGAAAAATTTTAAACGTTTCGAATTAATTTAATTTAACAAAAAAATTTACCGCTCTTAAAAAACATTTTATCTTCAGTTTATATACATTACAGCTAAAAATATGATATAATGTTATAGAGGTGATAGTATGCTCAAAAAAATAAAGGAATTAAGACTGAGCATTAAAAAGCGTCTTGTGATCTCCAATATACTTATGATTGCAATTCCAGTCGCAATTTGCCTGATAATCGGAGCAATCGGTCTTGGATTGGTTTCATGGATTGTGGAGACTCATTTTGCCAATGTACTGGAATTGGTCGAACAAACAGAAGAGGCGGCAGAATCATACGAGCCGCTGTCTGTGACAATGAAGGTTTCTGCTGTGATCATTTTCTTGATTTTTATTTTAACTGTAATTCTTTCCGTTTATTTCACTAACCGCTTTTTAACGAATTTTGTATTCAAAAAGATCGAGCAGCCTCTTGAGCTCCTCGAAGAAGGAGTAGCACAAATCCGTGACGGTAATCTTAATCATAGAATAAATTATAACGATGATACCGAATTTCTCCCTGTGTGCGACGCCTTTAACGAAATGGCTGTGCGTCTGAAAGAATCCGTTGAGCAGACAATGAAAAACGAACAGAGCCGCAAGGAGCTTCTTGCAGGTATTTCTCATGATATACGCTCCCCGCTGACCTCGATTCAGGCTTATGTGGAGGGACTTATTGACGGCATCGCCGATACTCCGGAAAAGCGGAAAAAATATCTGCTTACAATAAAACAGAAATCCGAAAGTATTTCAAATATGGTTTCACAGATTTTTACATTCTCAAAAATGGAGCTTGACGATTATCCGTTGAATCTTGTCATATGTAACATTAAAACTGAGCTTGAAAAAATAATCCGACCATTAACGGACGAATATGCGCAAAATGGACTTATCATCAATCTGAATGCCGAAAGCTGCGACATTCTGCTGGATGCAGACTTATTAAGCCGTATCTGCAATAATCTTTTATCAAACAGTCTGAAATACAATCATAATCATGAGCCGGAAATAAATATTTATTCAGAAACAGACGACGCTTCATATATACTGCATTTTGCCGATAACGGTCAGGGCGTGGACAAGCAGTCGATGGATAAACTGTTTGACGTATTCTTCCGCAGCGATTTATCACGTAATCATCCTGATAAAGGCAGCGGACTTGGACTAGCCATTGTTGCAAATGCCGCTGCAAAAATGAACGCTTCCGCCTCGGCGCGCAATGCGTCGAATAACGGTCTTGATATTATGATAAAATTTCCGAAGGAGTCTGAACAACAATGAATAAAATACTGATTATAGAAGATGATGAAGCAATCGCGGAAATAGAAAAGGATTATCTTGAGAACTGCGGCTATGAAGCCGATATTGTTTATGACGGTGAAACAGGTCTGAAAATAGGACTTGATGGAAACTACAGCCTGATACTTCTTGATTTGATGCTTCCGAAAATGGACGGATTTACCGTCTGCCGCAGACTGCGTGAAAAGCTTGATATTCCGATTCTAATGGTAACGGCAAGACAAGAGGATATTGACAAAATCAAAGGTCTTGGACTGGGCGCCGACGACTATATTGAAAAGCCGTTTTCTCCCGCGGTTCTTGTGGCAAGGGTAAAAGCCAATCTTGCGCAGTATGAAAGAATTATCAAAAAAAGAAAAAATTCTTCCGTCATCACAATAGGAAGTATCAGTCTTAATACCGGCACGCATCGTGTTTATGTTGACGAAAAGGAAATTGAACTGAAAAACAAGGAATATGAGCTGCTGAAATTCCTTATGATAAATGTAGATTTAGTATTTGACCGTGAAACGCTATACGAAAAAATCTGGGGCATGGAAGCTCTCGGAGATAACGCAACGGTAGCGGTACACATAAACAGACTGCGCGAAAAGCTTGAAAAAAACCCGTCAAAGCCTCGCTATATACAGACCGTTTGGGGCGCGGGCTACAGATTTAAAGCATAATTTAATATCGTAGAAAGCCGGATTTGTATCCGGTTTTTTTACCTGTAGTTTATCTTTTGATTAACTATGGTTTAAAAACGCCTTTTATAATAAACCTATCAAAACGACAAGGGAGGAAAAAAATGAAAACTGCTGACCATTTATTTTTAGGAAAAGCATTATCGGATAAATATATGAAGTCATGTTCTGTTTTGAGTAAAAAGGCGTTCATTTTAGGGAATATTTTTCCCGATATAAATTTCTTCACCTATTTACGAGGCGTAGTTTCAAGAGGAAAAGTAAGAGGACATAATTATGAAAGCTCCGAAAAATGTATCAGAAAGCTGACTCAAAAAATCCGTAATAAAAATCGGTTCAGTTTTTTGGGATACTTCAAACTCGGCGAACTTGTTCATTACATTACCGACGCCTTTACTTTTCCGCATAATGATTGCTTTGGAAAAAATCTGAAAAAGCATATGGAGTATGAGGAAAAATTACACACGGCATTCAGTAAATCAGCGCTGATTATTTATAATTACTTACCTGAGAAATTAAGTCTATTTGAAAAAATTGCAAGACTTCATGCAGAGTATCTGCCAAGAGCAGGAACGTATTTATGGGATATAGAACATATCTACAGGGCTGTGCAGATTACAATGAACACTGTATTTATAAAATATCAAAGGGGGACGTTATAATGAAAGTTCTTATAACAACAGATTGGTATGCTCCTGTTATCAACGGTGTAGTTACTTCTGTTTTGAATCTTGAAAGAGAACTCAGAAAAAAGGGACATGAGGTCAAAATTCTTACTCTTGCACGCGGCCCTCATTCCTATATATCGGAAAATGTTTACTATGTCGGCTCGTTCAGTGCGGGAGCTGTTTATCCTGACGCAAGGATAAAAATTCCGCTTCACAGCCATCTGATTATTTCAAGGCTGATCAAATGGAATCCGGATATTATTCATTCCCAGTGTGAATTCAGTACGTTTCTGGCCGCGAAAAAAATCGCAAAGACTCTTAATATCCCAATTGTTCATACCTATCATACCGTTTATGAGGATTACACGCATTATTTTTCTCCGAATAAAAAATGGGGCAGAAAAGCCGTATCAAAATTCTCTAAATGGATTGCAGATTCATGCAGCAGTATAATCGCTCCTACAGAAAAGGTAAGCGAAATGCTTTCAGAATATCGTATAAAACCTCCGGTAAATGTTATTCCAACAGGCATAGACCTTGAAAAATTTTATGCAGACGATTTACAGTCCAATAAAATTATGAAAGAAAAACTCGGTATTTCGGAAAATGATTTTGTATGTATTTATATCGGCAGACTTGCTAAGGAAAAAAATATTGATGAACTTATAAAAATGCAAACAGATATTGACAATACTAATGTTAAGCTTCTTATCGTTGGCGATGGTCCGCAGAGTAAGGAATTGAAAAAAATCACAGATGAATATGGTATTTCAGACAGAGTTATTTTTACTGGAATGATTCCTCCTAAAGACGTCCCCGTATATTACAAATGCGGAAATGTTTTCGTAAGCGCCTCTACCAGCGAAACGCAGGGACTTACTTATATAGAGGCTCTGGCAAGCGGACTTCCCGTAATCTGCCGAAAAGACCGATGTCTCGACGGAGTTATAGACGATGTTATAAATGGATTTCAGTACGCAAATCCGAACGAGTATTGCGAAACAATTAAAGAGCTTGCTATGAATCCGGAATACGTCGGACGTATGAGCCGCAATGCTCTTAAATCAAGCCGAAAATTCGGTTGCGAGATATTTGCGGAACGGGCGGAAAAGGTTTACACAGAAGCAATTACAAATAATTTATCCGCTGTTTAATTTTAATTTAAATTAGGTTTAACAAGCCGAAATATAATATATACATTAAATCAAGGAGGTCGTCAAAATGATTGAAAAGGTTAAAAACATAATTATGAACGCCGACTACAAAAAAACTGCGAGGTTCTTTGTTATTTTTTCACTGATTGCATTTTTGGTCGGCGGAGCGGTTTCAGCGCTCTCGCTGAAAACACAGATCGGGGAAGTTATTTCCTATCACCAGACCTATGAAAACGAACATGAAAAATCGGAAACTGAAAATCGTGAAGAAATTTACGCGGCCAGCAAAGAACATGATAAGGAACATTTTCTTGAATCTGCCGACATCACAAAGCCGTCAATGTTTGCGAAAATCAGCATAGGATTATTCGGCGTAATCTGCGGAATTATCGGCGTTACTTATTGGATTTTGGTTTCGGCTTGGCTCTATAAATCTGCTTCCAACGCGTCAATGACCGGAATTCTTTGGGGACTTCTCGGACTTGCTGGAAATATTTTTGCCGTAATTCTTTTCCTTATCGCCAAGGATATAGTACAGTCGGCAAGAGGTGTAAATCAAAATGCTTGACGTTGAATTTTCAATTCTGGATTTTATTCAGAATCAATTTCGGACATCATTCGGAGATTTTGTTATGCCGCTGATTTCAAAGCTGGGGAACGGCGGCATAATATGGCTTGTTTTATCGGGGTTGCTTTGCGTTTTCCCGAAATACCGAAAAGCCGGCGTTACAATGCTGACAGCGCTTGCGCTTGACGTTTTGTTATGCAATGTTATGCTGAAACCTCTTGTCGGCAGAATGCGTCCGTTTACCGTAAATACAGGCGTGGAGCTTCTGATAAACGCTCCGAAGGATTTTTCTTTTCCATCGGGACATACGGCGGCTTCTTTTGCGGCAGCCTTTGCACTGCTTTTCGTCAAAAACAAGCTGTGGATTCCGTCTATGATTCTTGCTTCGCTGATTGCCTTTTCCAGACTGTATCTGTATGTCCATTATCCAACAGACGTGCTGGCAGGCATACTCCTTGGTCTGATTGTCAGCGTTGCTGCAAATGTAATTTGCCGTCTTGCAGAACCGCATATCAGGAAAATAATCAAATCATAATCTGCTATATGAACATAAAATACAAGAAATTATGGAACGGTTATGCATAAAACAGAAAATAATATACATCATATGATTTGCCATCTCAGTAGCTCTTGTTATTCTCGAATCATTGTAACGGAATTTTTACAAGCTTGTAAATTCTGTACCAATGCATTGAATTTCAATTATAAACATGGTATAATCAATAAATACTGAATTTAAGAAGGTTTAGATATGTGGTTTGTATTTGCTCTTTTATCTGCCGTATTTGCGGCTCTTACATCTATACTTGCCAAAGTGGGAATTGAAGGTGTAAATTCTAATCTTGCAACCGCTTTGAGGACGTTTGTAGTATTAGCTATGGCATGGGGAATGGTTTTTATAACCGGTACGCATAATGGCATTACTGAAATAAGCAGAAAAAGCTGGATTTTTCTAATACTTTCAGGACTGGCTACAGGTGCTTCATGGCTTTGCTATTACAAAGCGCTGCAAATGGGCGACGCGTCTAAAGTAGTGCCTATTGATAAACTAAGCGTTGTAATCACGCTCATTCTTGCATTTGTTTTTCTTCATGAGCAGTTTACTGTGAAATCTGCAATTGGGGCAACGTTGATTACAATCGGAACAATTATTATGGTGATTTAAGCGTAATAATATTAGAATATGAAATGCCCATATACTCCGATGAGCATTTCATGTTTTATTGGATTTCTCTTAATTTAAATAAGCAGAGATTATAAAACTGTTACAAAAAATTTAAAAGAGTAAAACAAACAATAAAGTTTGTTTTACTCTTTTTCTTTATCCCTTCCGTTCAGATTCCTATTACATACGGTATAACTGAAATTCAGAATCCCATTTACTATGAAGTAAACGGAATTCGCACTCTTTACGGTACTTGCTACATGGAAATAGATAACGAAACTGTAAAAGAACGTTTTTGCTTAAAAATTAAATAAATAAAGCGACAGGGAGTGATCCTTGCCGCTTTATTATCTGCATATTATTCGTAAGTATTATTTTGGCAAATTCGCAATACCAAGTAAATAATTAGTTAATAAATCACTGTCATTTTGAGTTGGAGCGCCAAAACTTCCGTCTACATCTGCTGCTTTTAACTGTGATTCAGAAAGTGAAATTTGACCTTTTAAATATTTTGAAAGTATTAACAAATCGTTAGACAAAACTTCTCCGTCCATATTTATATCTCCTACAAGTATAGATGTGCAAGAAACTTTTGATTTTGAAATATTAGAACCGTTTGTATTTTTTACGCTTGTAATGTCAACCGATACAATATCGTTTATATTGGTTACGTTATTTAAAGCGTCAAAAGAAACGACCATTAATGTTCCGGCTGAGCTTGGAGCCGGTGTCTTATTATATGATATATCTATTCCTGTATCAAGTACGGAAAAACCATGAGTTCCGCCTAAATTTCCAATATAAACCTTTTTTACATCAGTTTCATTAAAATTATATCTAAACTGAGCGTCCATACTTGAAACTCCTGAACCGGCAATTACATCAAAGTAATATCTGTATGTTTTATTTAGGTTGGAAGCTGCATCTGCAATAAATAACGAACATACTGATGCGGCAGTAACTGCGGTGCAAATTAATGAGGTCAAAATTTTTTTATATTTTTTCATATTTTATTCCTTTACATCATGTTATTGGATTTTGCTAAAGAAACAGTTCCTCTCTCTGAAGGAAATAAAAATCGATCATGATCAATATTATTATATAACATATTTTGGTATAATTCAACATTTTTGTAAATTGTTTACAAAATGTTTACAATTACTATCTGATATTGACACAAGCAAAAAACGAAAGCCGCTATAAATAACGAATTCCTTTAACACTATTACGAACATAAGAGTAAACCCTAACGCCCTTTAACCTATTACTTAATATCACTAAAATGATAGTTTCCGCTTTTTTGTCTGTAAATTTATTAATTGTTTTACTATGCTTAATTACAATAAATTAATATCCAAACTGCGCAGAAACGTATTTCTAAAATGCTATATTAATGTCAGATGAATTATTTATACTATTTAAGCACACTTTTCGGCATTAATATAAAAATATAAATATCTTTTTTTATTTTCATATATTTTAAAATTTGCCGGAGCTTCCTCCGTGAGTAGAACCGGAAGAGCTTGAATGGGTACTGCTTCCTCCGCCGTCTGAAGAAACTGTTTCTTTTTTAACCTTACTGATACTTTTATACAGAAAAATTTCTCGTCCGCCCGTTATTCTCACAGAACCGTTTCTTACATATGAATTTGCATTATGCTGCGGTCTGACGCTTTTTAACTGACCTTTCAATATAAATGTAACTGCAATAGCCAAAATCAGTCCCGCAATAGCTGCTATAACCGCGATCTTTATATAATACGAAGGCGTTTTAATCTTGTTATATACGTCAAACGGTTCTCCGCCGTCTGCTTGTTTAATAAACTTACCGCACTGTTTTATAAAGGTCGTAAAAGCGCCGTAAAAATCATTGTCGGCAAGGTCGTCTTTCATACTGTCAATTATAAATTCCTGACCGTAATCGGTAAAGACTTCTATACCGTAGCCTTTCGTGGATATTGCCCAGTCTCTTGCCTCCATACTTATAAGAAAAAGAATACCGTCCTCAGCATACCCATTATAATCATAAAAATCATCCGCAAATTCATTAGGAGTTTTGCCGTTTAGAGAATCAACGGTCAATAGAACTATATCCATATTGTATTTATCCGACAGATCCTCAATATTTTCCGATAGTTTCTCTATCTCCTTATCTTCAAGAAGTCCGGCTTCATCTATAACATAATTATCTCTATCTGCCGCAGCCGCAACAGAAAAAATTGAAAAACAAACAAAAACAGTCAGAAAAATTCCAAATAATCTTTTCATCAGCTTACCACCCTATAATAAAAATCCGATTGCAAGCGATATTAACGACGTAACGGCAAAGACAGCTCCAAACCATTTCCAGAATAATCTTTTATCCATAGGAAGATCACCGACAAATTTACCTGTCTGACCGTTCATCGCGAACGTATACTTTTTATCATTCCAAGAAGTATTAAGAATCCATACCGGATATAAAGCGTATCGTACGTTACTCTTAATAAGATTTATACTTGAATTTTTAACAGTAATACTGCTGTACCCCTGCATAAATCTTTTAAATCCTTCTTCAACGCTTATTTTTACCCTCTGATTCGCCCGCTCAATGCTTTGCTCGGAAGTTACGTCATATTTATCGGCAAGATAACCCGCAAGATAAGCGGTCTGAAAGTCAACGGCTTCTCTAAAATCATAAGGCTCGATTGACTCCATGAGATCATCCGGCATCTGAGACGAACCGTCCACCGGAATGCGGTCAAAGGACATTAATCCTTCTTTCCTGACTAAATAATAGCTTGTTTCAGTATAATCATATTTGCCGTCGCTCCAATGCCTTAACCGCTGAGCATTATAATTAACCTTGGAATCCGTATCGCAGTCAAAAAGCCAAAACGGTACATAAACGCCTTTTATTTCATCTATATGATTTTCATCTTTAAATATCTTAGGCAGTAGCTTTTTTCCTTTTATATGGTTATAAAGCGATTCCTTGGCGGATTTTTTATCAAGCTTGAATGGAATAATACAATCAGGACGCAAAGCGCCGGAAAAATTACCCTTCATAACAACCGGATTGTCACAATACGGACATAATGCTGCCGACGTATCAGCGCCGCATATAATCTCGCCGCCGCAGGACTCGCAGGTATAGACGGACATACCCTTTAATTCGTCCTCAGCCCACGAATTGCCCGACGTTTTTTCCCACTGCATTTTATCAGGTTCGTTTTTTATAGCTTCATCATAGGATTTCATTGTTTCCACGTCGAATAACGAATCGCAGTAAGGGCATTTCATCTGCTGCGAAGCGCTGTCAAATTCAATAGCTCCTCCGCATTTGGGACATTTATATTCTAATAGGGTTGACATTATTTCACCTCTACAGCAATTTTATTAACGCGCGTCGTTTTCATCAAATTTATCCCCGCATTCGGGGCAGAATTTAGGTGGATTTTCAGGATTCTCAGGCTCCCAGCCGCATTTATCGCATTTATAAAGCAAAGCTCCTACAGGCTTTGGTTTACCGCATTCTTCGCAGAACTTACCCTTGTTTACATTTCCGCATGCACATGTCCATCCGCTTTCAGAAGGCTTTGCCGTACCGCATTCTGCACAGAATTTTCCATTATTGACCGCTCCGCATACGCATTTCCACTCATTTTTATTTAAGCTTTTATCAGAAGCGTTCTGAGCGGATTGCTGTCCCATAGCAAACAAATTCTGAGCATTAAGCCCCCCTGCCTGCTGTGCCATATTTACGCCCATAAATCCAGCCATAACGCCGCCTGAATTAGACGCTGCCGCCTTCATTGCGTCTGCCTGAGCGCCTACCATCGCAGCTCCCGCCATATTTGGATTTCTGAATACGGCAGTCCTCTGAAGCTCTTTTATCATATCCTCGTCTTCTTTAGGAGCATTAATTGAATTTATACCTATTGAAACAATTTCAAGGCCCCTTAGCTTCTGCCATTTTGCATTCAGCTCATTATTCATAGCCTCGCATAGCTCGGCAGTATGACCCGGCAAAGCGCTGTACCTTATTCCCAAACCGGATATTCTGGCAAACGCCGGCTGAAGAGCGTTAAGAAATTCAGTTTTAAGCTGACGGTCTATATTTTCACGAGTATATTCCTGCTGAACGTTTCCGCATACGTTAGTATAGAACAACAGGGGATCGATTATTTTATAAGAATATACGCCGTTACAGCGGACGGATATATCCACATCAAGTCCTATATTGGCGTCTACCACCCTGAAAGGAACAGGATTCGGCGTACCGAATTTATTATCAACAAGCTCTTTTGTATTAAAGTAGTATACGCGCTGATCCTTACCGGCGTCTCCGCCGTATGTAAATCTTTTACCTATAGTTCGGAATGTATTCAGCAATCCTTTTCCGAGACTTCCGCAGAAAAGACTGGGTTCCGTTGAAGCGTCAAAGGTAAACTCTCCCGGTTCGGCGCATATTTCGGCTATACGTCCCTGTTCAACAATTATCATGCACTGTCCGTCAGCTACCGCTATACCGCTCCCGCTGGTTATTATATTATCATTGCCTTTGGTATTTGAAGAACGCCCGGAGGTCTTTTTTCGTCCTCTGACAGCCAAAACATCATTAGGAATAGAATCGCAGTAAATAAATTCTTTCCATTGATCGGCAAAGGTTCCGCCAACAGAACTGATTGCAGCTTTTATAAGACCCATATAGAACTCCATTCTGCCGCTGTTGAAGCAGCGTAAATTATATAAAAAATAATATTAGCATTTTTATTTATATAATTATATCATTAGATTTTCGCAATTGCAATACTTAATTACTGATTTCTTGAGCTATCAGCGTAAATTTCTGCATAATAAGCATAATTCATCAGCGCCTCGCAAACCGATATAGTTTCCGCGTCATAGTCTGCTCCTGTGTTTAAAACCGTATAAATATATTTTTCAAGATTATATCCTATAGTATCGCTTTTATCATTACCGTACTTATCAGTTATTTTCAACACGTAATCGTCCTTTAGATTTTCAGCGTCTATGCCGTCTATCGCCGCCTTATATTTCTGCTTTTCATTATCCCAGATAAGCGGTACAGATGATTCTTCATTCTTCTGAATATTTTTATAATTAAGATAAAGATCGGTTTCCGACGTTTCAATATAAAAATTCATATTTATCTGAGTATCAACGGATATGTAAGCATGCGTAATTTTAGCTGACGGAGATTCAACGCTGTTTTTATATCCAGATAAATCCTGATACCGTGCATTATACTTTTCAGGCTTGTAAAGCTTAAAATAATCAGACCAAGGACTTTGTGACAGAATTTCCGAAAGATTATCGCTTCCGACTGAATATTTTTCGGCGGAGCCGCTTAATTCAAGTAAAGACAAAAGCAGAGAACGACATTCTTCCGAATCTCCTGAAACCAACGAATCTATATATGTCAGTACTGAATAATTAACCTCCGGTTCACAGCAAACTACCGTTTCATCAGATAAACATTTAACATTGGTTATAATATTTCCATAAAGCTCATTTAAATATTTAGGTATTACCGCACTGTAAATATTATTTCCCTCATAATCACACTGCATTTCACCGCTTCTGCCGCCGTCGTAATATTTCAGGGTAATAACGGAATTATCTATTTCCATATCATTGAGCCTTATATAATATTTCAAACCGACGGCTCTGTCAAGAACAAGACTCGCCCCAATGGTCTCAACGCGCTTTATACCGCAATCAATACATGTATTTTCTGAAAAATTATGCACCGGAGTATTATAATTACGATACATTATTACGTCGTCAGAGCTGCATCTATGAGTTTCAAATACAAAATCGTTACCATTAAGCACCGGAAAATTGTCTATTCCAAGCTTTTGCTTCCATATATCCTCGCTTTGGTTTGTATTCATCAGACTGCATATTTCACCGCTTATAAAATCCTCCTCAGTGACCCCCTTACAATCGCCTTTTGTTTCTCTTGAATCCGATAAATAATAACAATACTTTACAATACCGACATTTTCACCGCATGCCGCTGCATTTTTATCTTTGAGAACTGAAAAGCTGTTTGTTACTCTGCCGTCAAGATCGCAGTAAGCGGTCAGGCCTCCGCAGGACAAGGATTTTAAGCTTATATCGCCGTTGAAACTGCAGCCGCGTATTATACCGCAGTAATTATAGCCCGCGATACCGCCGCAATATCCCTGATCATTGTTGTTTATTATAATTCCGGTTACCGACACCCTTTCAACTGTTCCGCTTAAATAACCGAATAGCCCGTTGAACAGCTCGCCGCCGTCGATATAAAGACCTGATACGGTATGATTACCGCCGTCAAATCTACCCGTAAAGGAAACAGAATAATCCCTGCCGATAGGAATCCAGCTTTCCGTATTTTCCGAGCAGATCTCCGATAAGTCTATATCGTTGCATATAAATGCGTTCGCATCTGAAAAGCCGCTGTTTACGTAATCAGAAAACCATTTCAGTTCATCGGCTGTTTTAATCTGATAGACGCCGTTCTCGCAAATCGGTTCATTACCGGATTCATTTGAAAAAACTATAAATTCCGAATTAACTCCTATAAATGATAATAAAAATAATATGATAAACGGTATTTTTTGCTTCATAATGATTCGAACCCTTTCTGTATAATAATATTATTTTACCATTTTTGTCGAATCATGTCAATCATAAATAAAAAAACTGATACCGTATTACAGGTATCAGTTTGCCTTAAAGCATTATAATATATTAATAAGGAATTTCAAATATTAATAAACTTATATATCATTTCTTATAATATCATCAAGTGTTTCCCTTTTAACAATAATTCTCGAATCCCCGTTATTAACCATAACAACCGCCGGCTTTTGAATTCTGTTATAATTTGAGGCCATGGAATAATTATAGGCTCCTGTTGCGCATACGGCAATAATATCCCCCGGTTCAGCTTTCTGGAGCGGCATTCCCTCTCCGATTAAATCGCCGCTTTCACAGCACTTTCCTGCAAGCGTCACTATCGTATCCTTAGTCTCAGAGGCTTTATTGGCAACAATCGCCTCATATTCTGACTGATAGAGGGCATATCTTGGATTATCAGTCATGCCTCCGTCAATTGAAACATAAGTTCTGACATTGGGAATATCCTTCACTCCTCCGCATGTATAGAGCGTAATACCTGCCGGACCTGACATCGAACGCCCCGGTTCAATAATTATAAAAGGCAGCTTTATTCCGAGCTTCTTGCAGCTATCTTTAACGACTTCAGATACTTTCTCCATATAAGATTCGTATGGAACAGGATCATTTTCCTCAGTATATTTTATTCCAAATCCGCCGCCGAGATTCAATTCAATAATCTCATGTCCGGTTTCATTTTTTATATCGGATATGAACGTAAGCATAACCTTAGCGGCTTCTGTAAAGGGATCAATATCAAATATCTGAGAGCCTATATGACAGTGCAGACCTTTTAAATTTATATTTTCACAGGAAAGAGCCTTTTTAACAGCTTCCATAGCCTCTCCGGTTTCCAGAGCAAAACCGAATTTACTGTCAATCTGACCTGTTCTGATAAAATCATGGGTGTGAGCGTCTATGCCTGGCTTTATTCTGAACATTATACCAGCTTTGACACGCTTTTTTTCTGCAATCTTATCAAGTCTCTCCAGCTCATAAACATTATCTACAATAATCCTGCCTACCTTCATTTCAACGGCATATTCAAGCTCTTCATCAGTTTTATTATTTCCATGGAAACAAATTTTTTCGCAATCGGCGCCGGATTTGACCGCCGTATAAAGCTCGCCGATCGACACAACGTCCAAGCCTATTCCCTCTTCCTTCATGATTCTGCACATTTCAAGACAGCAAAACGCCTTACTTGCATAGCAGACAAGTCCTCCGCCGCCGTAAAATTTATCAATGCTTTCCTTAAAGCTCTTACAGTGTTTTCTTATAAGAGCCTCGTCCATAACATAAAGAGGAGTGCCGTAACGCTCCGCAAGCTCTACGGTATCCGCTCCGCCTGCCGTAAGATGTCCTTTTTCATTCACACTGAGATTTTCGGATACAAACATTAAAAACATTCCTTTCTTTTTACTGCATAGGGGTATCTTCGTCCTCCCCGGAAATTTCCTCAATTATATTTCTTACTTCATCGACTCCTTCAAAGGTCTGCGAAGAAAACGGAATAATATGAATATCTTCAAAATACGGAATCTCCGTTTCAAATGATTTCATACGTTCAAGTCTCCGAGTCTTTTTAAGCTTGTCCGCCTTTGTAAGTATAATAACAAACGGAAGTCCCGAGTCAACAAGATAATTAATCATATGCAGATCGTCGGCCGACGGAGCATGGCGCATATCAATCAGAAGAAAAACCAGTCTTATATCCCTGTCAGAATTCAGATAGCCCTCAATAAGGTCGGCCCAGCGATTCTTTTCCGACTTTGCAACCTTTGCATAACCGTATCCGGGAAGATCAACAAAATATACGTTTTCCAGTCCATAAAAGTTTATAGTGGCGGTCTTTCCCGGCACAGAGCTAACTCTTGCAAGGTTTTTTCTGTTAAATACCTTATTTATAAGAGTGGATTTCCCTACGTTAGATCTGCCGGCAAAGGCTATTTCTATGCGTTCGCACGGCGGTATCTGAGAAAAGGTTCCGTATGAAGCGCTGAATTCCGCTTTATTATAATTCATACTTTCTCCCCCCTTATGAGGTAACCGAAGCGTTCTGCCCTTGATTTGAATCATCGCGGACTATCATCAGGCTTTTGTCAGCCTTGCTTTCAAAACGCAAAGCGGTTTCTAAGACGGTTTCAAGCCTTGAAGCATATACAAAATTAAGAGAAGCTCTTACCACCTCGTCGATTTCGTCAATATCCCCGCGATTTGCTTCCGGAACTATAACAGTCTTTAACCCGACCTTAAAAGCAGCCATTGTTTTTTCACGAAGACCTCCGATCGGAAGAACTTTACCATGCAGGGTTATTTCACCCGTCATGGCTACATCGCATTTTACAGGTATTCCGGATAATGCTGAGACGAGTGCGGTTACCATTGTTACGCCCGCCGAAGGGCCGTCCTTTGGAACGGCGCCCTCGGGCGCGTGAATATGAATATCTTTTGTCTTATAAAAATCCTCAGGGATATTATATTTACGGGCTATACTTCTTACATAGCTTACCGCCAGCCTTGCGCTTTCCTTCATAACGTCGCCAAGAGAGCCGGTTGTTTCAATATTTCCCTTGCCTTCCAGGATAAGAACCTCAAGCGGCATTAAAACGCCTCCGACTGACGTCCAGGCAAGACCGTTCACAACTCCTATTTCGTCGCTGCTTAGTTTTTCATCCGGCAGATATTTCTCCGCGCCCAGATAAGCTTTCAGATTTTTGCGTGTAAAGCTTATTCTTTTCACTTCGCCTGAAACGACGGCCTTAGCGGCTTTTCTGCAAAGAGAAGCTATAACTCTCTCAAGACTTCTTACGCCTGCCTCCTTGGTATAAAAGTCAATTAACATATAAATTACATCGTCATTAATTTTTATCTGAGTACCCTTCAGACCATGCTTTTTTATCTGCTTAGGAATAAGATGCTCCTTTGCAATATGAAACTTCTCTTCCCTTGTATAGCTTGTAAGCTCTATCAGCTCCATTCTGTCAAGCAAAGGAGCCGGTATAGTATCGGTAGTATTCGCCGTTGTAACAAATAAAACACGGCTGAGGTCAAACGGAAGCTCTATATAATGATCCCTGAATTCCTTATTCTGCTCGCTGTCAAGTACCTCCAGCATAGCTGACGCCGGATCTCCCCTGAAATCGTTTCCCATCTTATCTATTTCATCAAATAATATAAGAGGATTGTTAGTTCCGGCGATTTTCATCGCATTCATAATACGTCCCGGCATTGCGCCCACATAGGTTTTTCTGTGTCCCCTTATGTCCGATTCGTCCCTTACGCCGCCCAAAGATACTCGCGCATATTCTCTCCCAAGCGCTTTTGCAATGGAACGTCCAATTGATGTTTTTCCGACTCCGGGAGGACCCACAAGGCATATGATCTGCCCTGTTACCTCTGGCATAAGACCGTGAACGGCTATACTTTCAAGTATTCTTTCCTTTACCTTTTTCATACCGTAATGATCTTTGTCAAGTATTTTTGCTGCTTTGTTAATATCCAGCTTTATTTTTGTCGACTTATTCCACGGAAGTTCAAGAACAGTGTCAAGATAATTTCTGATTACAAACGCCTCCTGAGACGAGGACGGCATTTTTGAAAGTCTTTCGGCTTCCTTTATAAGCTTTTCGGTATTTTCCTCCGAAAGTTTAAGCTCATAAATTCTGTCTATGTAATCGTAAGCCTCGTCCTGACCCTCATCTTCTCCAAGCTGACCTGCAATTACCCTCATCTGCTCTCTTAAATAATATTCTCTTTGATTCTGATCTATATTTTCCTTTACTTCGTCCTGTATTTCCTTTTCAAGCTCCAAAACCTCGACTTCCTTAACAAGACAGCCGTAAAGCATTCCGAGACGCTTCATTATGTTCGATTCCTCAAGCAGCGCCTGCTTATCATAAAAATCAAGATTTATATTGTACGCTATATTTTCAAAAAGCTTATATATGTCGTCCTGACACATTATAGAAGCTACCAGTTCCTTAGGCATTCTTGGAACAAACTCGGCATAGCGTTCAAAAATATCCTTGAGCGAACGAGATATGGCGGTCTGCTCAACCGGATCAGGCTTATACCTGCTGTAATCGTTAAGTTTTTTTACCGCGCATTTTATCATGCCGTTTTCTTCTTTGAATTTTACTGTCCTTGCTCTGTAAACGCCCTCGACAAGAACTCTCATTACATTATCAGGGGTTTTCAGCGTCTGCCTGATTTCGGCTACGACGCCGGTTTTATATAAATCCTCTTCGCCGGGACGCTCAATGTAAACGTCCTTCTGCGCTGTCAGAAAAACCAATCTGTCATTTTTCAGGGATTCTTCTACCGCTTTAACGGATAATTCCCGCGCAATATCAAAATGCATGACAAGTCTCGGAAAGCAGACAAGTCCTCTCATAGCTACTGCCGGCATATATACATTATCTTTCAACATTTCTTCCATAGCGTAATACTGATATCCATAAACGATTAATGGATATGCTCTCCTTTCATATATTTACGACAGCGTATTATCATTAATGCTCTTTTTATACATAATGATACACCTTATTATATCTTATTTTATATCTTTTTGCAAGCATTAGAAAAAATATTTTATTTCCGATTTTTTGTAGAATTTTCATATTTTGTATTACCGCTTGATAATTTACAGAAAATGTATTATAATGTTAAAATAGAAAATAGAAGGGAAGGCTTTACAATAATGGATGCATTTACTGAATTTCTCGGCGAGCTTACAGGCAAGCTTTCCGGATTTGAAGATATTATCGCAGCGTCAGCTCTTATATTGATAGATGTATGCGCTCTGGTTATAATCGCTTTCTGCTCAAAGGAAAAAAAAGCGGTGCAGCAGCAATGGAACAGAGCCGCCAGACATATGATACTAACAGATACGGAAGGCGGTTTCACATTCACACTGAATTCACAGGAAATACTTATGGGAAGGCATATTTCCGCTGACCTAAGATTTCCCGATTTGTCGGTTTCAAGATATCACGCTCTTTTAAGTCTGGAGGACGGCGTCTGGACGCTGACCGATTTGGAATCAAAATCAGGAACCTATGTTAACGGCATGAAAATAAAGCAGCAGCGGCTGAGAAACAACGACGAAATAAGAATCGGGAAAAAAACTCTTTATATAAGGAGGGTAAAACCGCAAAATGTATAAAAACGGTCTTTCATACGGAGGAATAACGCTGCTGTCCCTGCTGACGCACATATCCCTCCTTACGGTTGTATTTGTAAAGGGCGACTACGAAACTATAATTTCTCCGATAATTCTTTCATCAGCCGTTCTTGTTTCGGATATACTTTATTTCTTTATACTTAAATTCCTAAAGCAAAACACATACACATTAGATATACTTCTCATAACTCTTTTAAATATGAGCGTTATTTTCCAATCATGCTTCGGAGGCGTGGGATTTGCATTAAAGCATTTCATTTTTTCCATACTGGCTCTCATATGCTGTCAGGTTGGCTTCAAGCTTGCACAAAATTATCATTTTATAGAAAAATATAAATATATATTCTACGGAATTTGCGGCGTACTCATAGTTTCTATCCTGCTTTTTACCGGAAGCAGAGGAATGTGGATAGATTTGGGATTCATAACTATCCAGCCTTCCGAATTTCTTAAGGTTTTCTTCGTTCTTGTATTCGCCACTTCAATCGCACAGCAGCAGAAAAAGAAAAAGGTATTGTTTGTAAGAGTAGTTTACGACAATATGGCGCTTCTTGCTTTAACAGGAATCATTATGCTTCTTCAGTGGTGGTGCCGGGATCTCGGAAGTCTGCCGACCTTCGCCGCAGTTGCCGGATGCGGCTTTCTTATGCGAATCTGCTATCCTAAGGCAAAGCTGTCTAAAAAGCTTATAATAAGCCTCAGCGCCGTCGGACTTGTTGTAATAATAATCGCTTTAAAATTCGCTCCGTCATATGTTCAGGATAGACTTAACGTTGATATATGGAGCGATCCAACAGGCAACGGATGGCAGCAGTGTCAGGCGCTTATAGCCATAGCAGAGGGCGGATGGTTTGGAAAAGGACCGGGTCACGGAGCGCTTTACAAGGTTCCGGCGGCAGACACTGACATAGTTTTTTCTTCTATCTGCGAGGAATGGGGAATGCTTATGGCGCTGCTGGCAGTATTTATGATTATATTGCTCCTTGCAACAGCGCTGATAAATATACCGCGCTCATATTTCCACACTACTCTGACGGTAGGAGTATGCGCCGCTTTCATTGCACAGATGGCGCTTAATATATTCGGTTCATGTAATATGATACCGTTTACAGGAGTAACAATACCGTTTATTTCACAGGGAGGAAGCTCCATGCTGGCATGCGGCTTTATGATCGGTTTCCTAAAGGCCGGACAGGCGACGGTTTTCCCTGTTCCGATAAGACCGTCGCAACCTAAAATAAACAGGAGAGCAGTATGAAAAGCTTAAAAAGAGGAAAAAATCTGATAACATTTATGATGCTGGTATTCCTTGCCGGAATAATTATGCTGATAGTTAAAATTCAGATGGAGGCGTCGTTTTATATAAGCAATTCAGGTTCACGAGATCTTGGCTATGTTTATGACTGCAACGGCGACATAATTTTTGACGACGAAGCTCAAGAGGGAGATTATCCGGACGGTTATTTCAAAGACGTCGGCAATCTCATAGGCGACGCCAGCGGTCAGATGACTAATACGTTAGTCGCAAACAACCTTGAAAGACTCAGCAACTACAGCTTTACTAAAGGCATTACAAGAAAAGGCGGAAAGGCGGCTATTTACACTACGCTTGACCACAGAGCAAATGAGAGGGTATATTCTGCGTTCGGCAGTAAAAACGGCTGCGCTATAGCATATAACTACAAAACCGGAGAAATATTGATATGCGTCAGCAAACCGAACGTAGATCCTCTGAAGGGCTACGAGGACCTTGAGGAAGGAAGTCTTCTCTGCAAAGCGTTTTACAAAACCGTTCCCGGTTCAACTCAGAAAATTTCAACTCTCATAGCCGCTGTAGAAACTATGGGTATTGATAAGCTGAGCGAAAAATCATTCGTCTGCGAAGGCAGCTATACAAACCGTACGGGAGAAGTAATCAATTGTCATAACCTTTACGGTCACGGAACGCAAAATATAACCGAAGCCTTTCAGAATAGCTGCAATCCGTTTTTTGCACAGCTTGTAGAGGATTCCGACTGGAATCTGAGCGATATTGAAAAAATATACAGGAGACTTGGATTTTCGGTGAACGGATCCGCGTCAGGTTCCATAGACATTAACGGAATAATTTCTCAGACTGCTTCAACGGAGCTAACGGATAAATATGAATTCAACACTCAGTGGAGCTGTATCGGTCAGGGCATGAGTATTGTAAGTCCCTGCCAGATGATGATGTGGCAAAGCGCAATCGCTAATGAATCCGGCAAATCAACTATGCCCTATCTGATAGACCATGTAACAAACGTAAACGGCAGAACAGTCGAATCATCGTCAGTTTCATATTCAGATCAGCTATTTTCATCATCTACCGCATCAGAAGTCAAAAAAATAATGCTGGAAAACGGACTGAATTATACCGGCTCCATACCCGGTTACAATCTTGGTATCAAAAGCGGTACCGCGCAGGTCAAAAACGGTGAAGAAGAAAATTCGCTGCTTACCGGTTTTGTAGATGATGAAAGCTTTCCGATTGCCTTTGCCGTTTTAATAGAAAACCGACAGTCCTCTGATATATCAACCGATTCTATTGTTTACGAAATTTTATCAAATCTTGATTAAAACTTTCATTTTACTTGACTTTTTTTATTAATTGTGTATAATATAATAAGAGAAGATTGATGGAATTTTATTAACTATTTGAGGAGGATTACAATTGAAAATCAAAAAGTTGCTTATTTCCTGCGCAGCTCTTTTTGCTGTGGCAGCGTCGTGCATGACCTCCGCTTTTACAGGCATTACGTCTTCAGCGGAAACTGACGACTGCAACGACGACTGGCTGCATGCGTCGGGCAGCAGGCTTTATGACATGAACGGCAACGAAGTATGGCTGACCGGAGCCAACTGGTTCGGATTCAACTGTTCGGAAAATGTTCCCCACGGACTTTACGCCGCCGACTGTGACAAATTTTTATCTAATGTTGCCGATAAAGGAATTAATATTATACGGTTTCCTATTTCCACAGAGCTGATTTATTCATGGATGAAGGGAACTCCGAATCCGGTGCAGAGTGTTCAGGCAGGATATGATCCGCCGTATGTAGACATAAACAGAGACTTTGTTCTTGAGGACGGAAAAACTCTTAAAAACAGTGAAGAAATATTTGATATAATTATGCAGAAATGCAAAAAATACGGTATTAAAGCGCTCATTGACATTCACAGCCCCCATTCCGACAATTCCGGACATAACTATAATTTATGGTATGGTAAGGAGACAAAGGACGGTACTCTTATAACTACAGACATATGGATAGACACGCTTGTTTACCTTGCCGATAAATACAAAAACGATGATACGATCGTTGCCTATGATTTAAAGAACGAGCCGCACGGTAAAGGTCAGGAAGGAAGCAGCGCCGCAAAATGGGACGATTCAACTGATGAGAATAACTGGGCATATGCGGCGACCAAATGCGCCAATGCTATACTCGACGTCAATCCAAACGCGCTTATACTAATAGAAGGCGTTGAACAGCATTTAAGAAGCAGCAGCTTTACATGGGGACAGCCTGATTCCGAATCAAATCCGCCTTATTATGCAGGATGGTGGGGAGGCAATCTCAGAGGAGTTAAGGATTATCCTATAGAATTGGGATCTGCTGAAAGAAACAGCCAGATTGTTTATTCTCCGCACGATTACGGTCCGTCGGTGTGGCCTCAGTCATGGTTTCAGAAGGATTTTACAACACAGTCTCTGCTTGACGATTACTGGTACGACACATGGGCATATATAAATGATCAGGATATCGCGCCGCTGCTTATCGGTGAATGGGGCGGTCATATGGACGGCGCAGAAAATCAAAAATGGATGGAATTACTGCGCGATTACATGATAGACAATCATATTAATCATACATTCTGGTGTCTTAATCCGAATTCGGGCGATACGGGCGGACTTTTAAGCTATGATTTCATGACATGGGATGAGGAAAAATACGGTCTATTTGAAAAATCTCTCTGGCAAACAAATGTTTCGGGAAAGTATATAGGACTTGATCACAAAATACCGTTAGGCGAAAACGGAACCGGAATGACTGTTACAGAATATTACGAAAAATACGCCGATTCTGAAGGAAGCAATCTCGATTCAGACGGTTCAGTCAATCCGAAGCCGACAGAGGAAACAACAGAGCCTTCACAGGCGGAAACTGAAGCTTCTACAACTGTAACCGAAGCTTCATCTGCAACATCAAAGCCTTCTGACGAAGTTACTGCTTCGAAATACGGCGACGTAAATTTAGACGGCAGTGTAAATATTGCGGACGTTGTAGCGATAAATATGTATCTGCTTAATCCGGAATTAAATACGCTGGAGCCGTTAGGAGCGGCGAACGCCGATTGCGCCAAGGACGGTGAAATTACAACATCGGACAGCCTGCTTCTTATGAATTATGTAGCTATGGTTGTAACCGAGGATAAGCTTGGACAGTAATATAAAATTATAAAGCCGCTTAGTAATTAAACTAAGCGGCTTTATAATTTCAATTAAGAACCAATATGCCTATATTAAGATATGCTGCGAAAATAGTCCAAATAAGATACGGCAGATTGATATATGCGGCAGCCGGACTAATTTTTCTGAAAATCATAATCATAAATATTATCAGTATCAGCAGAATTATGATTACTGCAACAGATAATCCCATTTGCTGAAATTTGAAAAATACGATACTCCACAAAAAGTTTACAAATAATTGCAATCCGTATAAAGCCAAAGCGAATTTCTTTTTACTGTCGCTTGCGTCTGAAACATAAATCATATACGCCGAAACTCCCATAAGAGCGTAAATAAAAAACCAAACTGCCGGAAAAACTGCTGAGGGAGGAGACAAAGACGGTTTTGTCAGCTCACTGTAATAAGAAAACGCGTTTCCTGTAATAAGTCCTGACAATGCCCCTACCAGTTCTGTAATCACAATAAATATAAGCAGCTCAGTTAATTGTATCTTTTTCATAATCACTCCTGTTAAATATTAATTTTAATATATTTAAATTTATGCGGCTTATATAAAATTAATTCGTATTTTACTATGAATAAAAAAACGGCGGCAAATGCCGCCTCGCATATATTAATTAGCTTTTCTGCCTTTCCAGACGTTAAGAACGATATAAATTGCTATTAAAATAATAACTGAAACTCCAAGAATTAAATACATTGAAGTAATACTTACGTCATTTCCGAAAAAATATAGATTGCAGTCAACTGAATCCTTAATTCCGTTTATAACTTCTGATGGAAATCCCTGATTTTCCATTTCCTCAAAAACGCCGCGAAGAGCATGATTTCTCATAAGAGAAGTACCGTATGTTCCGGGCAGAAAAGAAATTACCTTTTGAAGTCCTTCCCCGAACTGGGATATAGGCATATAGGCTCCGCATATAAATCCGTATCCTGCGCTTATAATAGTACCAACTGCCGACATTTGTCCCTGTGACGACAGAAAAAAATTAACTATACTTGACAAGGCGGCGCCAAACATAACCAATAAAAATATGTCAAGCATTATAAAAATAATATCTGTAATCGACAAATACCAGCCTGTATTTGCTATGTATACCAGTGAAGCTGCGGCGGCAACAATGCAAATAATAAGAGTAGTCAATACGGTGGAAATATAATATCCTAAAGCTAATGTTGAGTTTTTAACAGGCGCAATTCCCAAATCATGTCGCGCCCCTGTTACCTTATCCTGAACCATAAGCATATTGGAACAGAATGAAACTGTAACACAGCAAACCGCAAGCAAAGAGGAAAAAAGCTGTCCTCCTACGCAACCGTTTATTAACTTATCCGGCGCTGTAAAACCGTTTCCCATATTTTCCAAGCTTCCGCTGAAAGTGTCACGGTAAACATTATTTAAAAATGTAGAATAAAGAAACAGAAGTATCAGCGGCGTTATAAGGGAAGTAAAAAACATCCCCTTATCTTTAAAAAACAGCTTAGTATCTCGTTTTATAAGAGCCTTCAGTTTACTCATTTTTCTGATCCTCCCAAAAGTTTTTTACCTGTAACCGAGAGAAAAACATCGTCCATTTTACCCTTTACAATTTCATAATCCTCAAAAATTTCCGGGTACTTTATTATAAGCTTCGTTGCCTCCGATGTATTTGGCACCGCAATACGATATGCTCCCCTTAAATATTCATAATCTGAAAATCTCTTTTTTACCTGTTTCTCGTCAACTCCGTAAAGAGTAATAAAATCTCCGGTATACTCGTTTTTCAATTCACGGGGAGTACCCTCTGCTGAAATTCTTCCACCGTCTAAAATAACAACATAATCGGCGTCTGACGCTTCTTCCATATAATGCGTCGTTAAAAATACAGTCATTTTATTTTTATCCTTTAAACCTGAAATTACATTCCAAAGTAATTTTCTTGTCTGAGGATCAAGTCCCGTTGTCGGCTCGTCCAGGATAAGTATTTTCGGTTCATGAAGCAACGCACGCGCAACATCAATTCTGCGCCTCTGTCCGCCGGAAAGCTTTCCGACAGCTCTTCCAAGTAAATCATCAAATTCAAGAAGCTGTGAAAGCTCTGAAAGTCTGTTCTTAAAGGCTTTACCGTTTATACCGTAAAGAGCCGCACGACTTTCCAAATTGTCCTTGACAGTCAAAGCCTTATCAAGTACCGAATTCTGAAATACCACGCCTAATTTATTTTTTATTTTACTCATATCGAAATCAAGATCCAAATCGTCTATTATAACCTTTCCTGAATCCTTAGCAAGCTGACCGCACATAATAGATATTGCAGTGCTTTTGCCCGCACCGTTTACTCCCAGAAACGCAAACAGCTCTCCCTCTTTGACCTTAAGACTCAGGTCCTGTACAGCCCTTACCTCGCCGAAGCTCTTATTAAGATTACTTATTTTTATAATATTCATATATCCTTCCTTTCAAAGCTTATTATTTTAGTTATTTAACTATACAACTTTTTTAAATTTATTCAGGTTTTATGACTATGGCAATTTTATAGTTCAGTTTTCAAATCACATCTATATAAGTATAACATATGATTTATGAAATAGCAAATTATAATATTCTTTCTCTAAATGTAAACTTTTTATGAACAAACATAGAAAAGTCTTGAAATTTGTAAAAAAATGGTATATAATTAATTTGTAATCTTAAAAACCCTGAGTTTATAAGATTTCCCTCATTTTTTCAAAATCCCGTCTTAATCTAAGGCGGGATTTTTTTATTGCATAAAAAAAGCGGCGTCTGTTTAACACAAACGCCTCCGGAAGGATAATTGTTTATATAAAAGATGAAATAATATCAATTTTGAGTAGACTCACTGCCTCCGAATATTTGATCTCCCTGTGTTACTTCCTCCAAGGTTACATCAATATTAATATCTGCTCCATTCCTTGAAATGTTAAGAGTAATCGTATCTCCCGCATTATGCTCATCCTTTTTCTTGTTAAGCTCGTCATCAGTAGATACAGATTCTCCGTTTACGCCGATTATTATATCTCCGGCCTGAATGCCGGCCTTTTCAGCAGCTCCGTTAGGAGTAACTGATCTAACATAAACGCCGATAGGCATATTATAAAGAGTCGCCGTATATTCATCTACGTTGCTTACGCTGATACCGATCTGCGGTCTGCCTGTAACATAACCGTAATTAATCAAATCGTCGATAATTGTCTGAGCCTGAGTCATAGGAATAGCAAATCCGAGACCTTCAACAGAAGCAGAACCTGACGTCGAGTATGTTGACGACATTTTAGCAGAATTTATTCCTATCACCTGACCATAGCTGTTTACAAGCGGACCGCCCGAATTACCCGAGTTAATCGCTGCGTCCGTCTGAATAAGGCTCATGTTCTTATCGTTTATAGTAATTTCACGATTCAGCGCAGAAACTATACCGCATGTTACAGAGCCAAAAAGCTCGAATCCAAGCGGATTACCGATGGCAATAACAAGCTCTCCTACCTGAAGATCGTCGCTGCTGCCAAATTCGGCTGCCTGAAGATCCTTTGCGTCAACCTTTAAAACGGCTATATCGGTATCCTCGTCATAGCCCTTTATTGTAGCCTCATACTCGGTTTTATCAGACATAAGTACTGAAACCGAGCTTGCTACGCCGTATCCGTATTCTGTGTCGTTAATAACATGGGCGTTAGTAATAATATATCCGTCCGAGGTCATTACAATACCTGTACCAGTTGCAGTTGCCGGCTGAGTCTGAGTCTGCCCCTGACCGAAAAACCATCCGCCCGACGTGTCTCCGCCGGTCGTTGTAAATTCAGAGGATATTCCTACTACCGCAGGCATAACCTTTTCAACCGCCTCCGGTATAGTCAGACCGTCTGATCTTGCAGCAAGCTGAAGCCAGCTCTTGCTTTCGCCTGTCGCTTTATTTGACGTCTGCGACGATGAATTATCGTCATCACCGGAATCTTCTTTTTTGTCGGTTTGAGAGCTGCTTGACCTGCTGAAAAAGCCGTCAAGCTTGTCATTGCTGTCCAGATACCTGTAGCACTGTATCGAACCTGCTGAAATTACAGCCGCGCATACTGCAAAAGCAATAACCTTTGTAAACACATGTTTTTTCTTTTTGGGCTTTTCAATATCAGGACCGTTGGACTGCGCATTGTTTTCCTTCGGATAATTATAGCTGAAAGAACTATGATTATTCTGATCTTCCGAATTATTCTGAACGTTATCTTCAGGACGGTTAAAATCGTTATCTAACATAATAAAACTTCCTTTCTATGTAAAGCATAATTGTTTTTTGTGTATGATTATATTATACTTTTTTGTGTGAAAACTATATGATAGCCTACAGAAAAAAATGTAAAAGGCCTGTGCTGAAAATACTTATGCACAGTGTGCGGCATATAATTAATAACGCTTTACAAATTTATAAGCTATTATGACTCAGATATTTCTATTTCGCTTCCAACAGAAGTTTTATACACTTTAATTTTTTTGTCTATTCTGTTCTTAAGCTCTCCGACGTGAGAAATAATTCCTATAAGACGTTTCCCCCCCGCAAGTCTATCAAGAAGATCCAAAGTCTGATTCAAAGAATTGTCGTCAAGCGTTCCGAAGCCCTCGTCAATAAACATTGAATCAATCTGAATACCGCCTCTGTTTTCCTGAACAATATTTGACAGACCAAGCGCAAGAGCAAGAGCTGCAAGAAATGATTCTCCCCCTGAAAGAGTGCTTACGTCTCTCCATTGGCCAGTTTTCCTGTCCAATACCTCAAGCTCCAATCCGGACTGGCGGCGTAAATCCTTCGTTCTTTCGCTGCATTTAAGAACAAAGGCGTCGTCGGTAAGCAGTTTTAGTCTTTTGTTGGCGCATGATATAATCTGCCTGAAATAATATCTCTGAACATATGCTTCAAACCTTATTTTAGATTTCCCGCCTCCCTGCTGACCGCTTGCCGTCTTATAAAGATCATTAATAATTCCCCAATCGTTCCTTATAATCTTCTGTTTTTCAATCAGCCTTTTCATATTTTTTACTACACTGGCATTAATATCCAATCTTGTCCTAACAGAAGATATCTGTTCTGAAATATTTTTTAACTTGTCTGATATTTCTGATTTTTCTTTTTCCAAAGTCGCTATATCAACTCTGATTTTTTTTAGAGTAATCCTTTTCAGTTCCTTTATGCTCGATTCAAGTATATTAACGGACGAATTATAGTTTTCAATTTCCCTTTCATACTTTTCTATTATTTCCGGATCAAGCTTAGACGATTCATAAGCTTCCGTGCTGTCGAATCTGCTTTGAGATAAAGCGTTTTCAAAGTCCATTAAATAGCGCTTTTCTTCTTTTTGAAGCCGTTCAAGCTCGCTTTTATTGAAGCTTTTTCTCTCATCAAGCTTAAGTCCGTTCTGCATTTCATTATTATAGACGCTTTCCGCTTTTTTTAAATTTTCTTCAGTATTTTCTATTTGCTTTTTTATTTCACTCAAATTCTTTAATAAAGCTTCCTCTGATTGTTCTTTTATAATTTCATTCTTCTCAATATTTTCAACGGCAGCCTTAAACAAAGCGCACTCTTCCGAACACTTTTTATAGGTTTCTCTGAGCCTTACTGCCGATTCCTCCAATTCGTTTACAGCAGACTGCGACGGCGTATCTTCAGATAAACCGGCAGGTCTTGGGTGACTATCTGATCCACACACGGGGCAAGGCTTGCCGTTTTCAAGCCTTTCTGCAAGCAATCCCGCCTGACCTAATATAAACGCGTCAAGCGCCTTACGGTATTCTTTATCAGCAGACTCGCTTTTTTCTCTTAGATTTAAAAGCCTTTCCGACGCCTGCGCATACTTTTTTCTGTTTTCGTTAAGCTGCCTAAATAACGGCAAGGCATTTTCCAGTATGGTATATTTTCTGCGCAGCTCGTCAAGACATTCCGATTCTCGTTTAGCCGCTTTATACTTTTCAGATGCGGTATATAATTTATTTTTGTGCTCAGATTCCTGCTGCTCAAGCATAATGCGTTCATTATTCTTTTGGGATAATGATCGCCTCCTATCCTCAAGAAGTTTTTCATGAATTAATATCTGTCCAGCCTGTTTTGCATTACTTATTTCTATAGCCTTTTTATTCATAGCGTCTGATTTTTGAAGGCAATCACTTAATTCTTTATTCTTTTTTTCAAGCTCTTCCAATTGTAAATTTAGCTCTCGCCCCTCGGCTATAAGCCTTATATGATGATCGTTAGATTCTGAAAGCTCGTCTTTTTTTAAAATCATTTTTTTAAGAAGAGAAGTATATTTAATATTGTCCTTAGTCAAAAAATCAAGATACGCCTCAGCGCAGACTTCGTCGCTTTTATCAATCTCCCCTGAGTCTGTGATTCCCCTGCTCATTTCATTTTTTAATTCCCATGTAATTTTTTCAGACTGTGATTCCAAATCCGCGTCAATTTCTTTAAGCTTCTGCTGAAATCTGTCATACAGTGAGGTATTAAACAGCTTTTGAAATATCTGTTTTCTATCGTCGCTTTTATTATTAATAATTTTCAGGAAATCTCCCTGAGCTATCATAACAGTCTGTGAAAACTGATTCCGGTTCAGCCCTATGATTTCTTCAATTTTCTTACCGGCCTCGTCGGTTTTTGTCCAAACGGAACCGTTTGATAAATCTGTAAGAACAGCCTCATGCTGGGTGACAATCATACCACCGGAACGTCCTCGCTTGCTCAGTCTTTCATAAGACGGGGATCTTCTTATTTCATAATGTTTTCCATGCTGTTCAAATTCAAAAATAACATAAGTCTCAGCGGAAGACAAGGCGAAATCGGAACGAAAGGATTTTACGCTTCTTCTGTCGCGTCCTCCGCTTGCCTCTCCGTAAAGAGCAAATGAAATAGCGTCGAAAATGGTAGTCTTGCCTGAACCGGTATCCCCTGTTATCAAATACACCCCGCTTTTTCCGATTTTAGTAAAATCAATCTCCGTTATTTCAGCAAAAGGCCCGAACGCCGACATTATAAGCTTCAAAGGTTTCATTCCACCGTCTCCTCAAGATCATTAAATATTTCCCTAATTATTTCAAGCTGCTTTTCACTTGGATAAACTCCATTATTCTGAAGCGCATAAAAATCACCAAACAATTCCTCAGGACTTTTATTTTCTATTGATTCTTCCGAATAAACGTCCGTTTCATACGAGGTCTTAGAGTTATCTATACTGAATTTCAGCATATTCGGGAATACGCTTCTCAGGGCTATTCTGGCGTCGGGTGAAACCGTTTCATCTGTAATTATAACTCGTATGTAATCCTCGGTATAGCTTTTATTCATTAATTCCTCAAAGCTTCCTTTTATGGTCTTTACATCGTGAGGAAGTATTATCGGCGCCGTATTAATCTTTATATCATTTTTTCCCTTAACCTCAACTACGGTAAAGGATTTTTTGTGAAATTCCTCCGACAGTGAATATTTAAGCGGAGAACCGGCATATCTTACCGTTTCTTTGCCGCACCGCTGCGACTGATGAAGATGCCCTAAAGCGACATAATCAAAAATATCAAAAATTTCTGCGCTTACGCTGTCCAGTCCTCCGATAGCAAATTCTTCGGAATCACAAGTTTTGCCGCCAGTTATAAACTGATGGCATACCAATATATTAATTCGATTTTCATCAATATACGAGTTTTCTATAACGGTTTTCACTGCTTGTTCATAGGAAAGCTGCTGCTTCTCCGGATAAAACTGTTTTACATTAGCCGGTTTAATGAATGGAAGCAGATGTATTGTGATTTTATTATCCTCGTCTATGCTCTGCAGCTTTCCCGAAAAAGGTTCGGGAGCATATATTCCGCTCTTTTTAATTATAGAAGAATAATATGATATTCTTTCAGGCGAATCATGATTTCCGCTTATCATATAAATTTTTGAACCGATATTTGATAAATCCGTAATAAAATTATTAAATAATTTCATGGCTTCTGCTGAGGGAACAGATTTGTCATAAATATCCCCCGCAATTATCACGCCCTCGCACTTTTGTAACATATAGGCGTCAACAGCCTGTTTTAAAACCTCCCTCTGATCATCAATAAGACTATAATCATTAAGACGCTTACCAAGATGAAGATCAGAAATATGAAGTAGCTTCATTTTAATCTCCGTTCTGCCGGTTAAGGCGATATTGATATTTAAAAATTTCTTAAATAATATTGCGTTATGTCTTTCAGTTATCATTTGGCTGATGAGGCGTTTTAAAAACAATGGAGCCGGATTGTTTTTCCCGCCCCATTAATTTTATCATCCTTTCAGCATGTTTAAATGCCGTATGTATCTTCTTGGAATGTTAATACCTACCATGTAGCCCATTCTCAAAGTATTCAGAAATAATACTGAAATCGTCCTTATAAAATTATTTATGTCAATATTTTTTGAAAGAAGATATTAATTAGAAAAAATGCCGGTTCAACATTAAATTGAATCGGCTGTTTTAGTTATTTCCCCAACTGATTTTACATTATATTTTCCTAATAAAACAATATTTATTTTATCATATAACTGCATATAAATTTGTTTCCCATGCAGGTATATAAAGCTGATGGCGTATATAGAGCTTATATTTGGAATTAAGCTTATGCACAAGCAACGGAAGCTCAAATAAATCTTCATTTCTGTGATAGAGGGCTACCATAAGCCTGGGATTATATCTCGCTATAGTCTGACATGCGCCCCAGAGCGCTTCCCGCTCTGCTCCTTCAACATCCATTTTTATAAGCGTAGCTTCATTTCCGTTAAGAATACTGTCTACCGACCTACCCTCAATATATTTTGTTCCTCTGCTAGCAGCAATTGAAGACTGTCTCCCTGATTTTGCACTGAACGGAAGCTGAGTATCAATACACCAGGCAGCGTTATTGTATGCGTAAATATGATTTTTTCCTTCAATATTTTTACAGAGCTTTTTGAAGTTTTTCCTGTCTGGCTCCATAGCGTAAATCCGAACATATCTGTTACGTGTAATTTCAAGCATTTCCAATATTGTATCTCCATTATATGCTCCAAGATCAACATAATGCTCATTCAGATTCGGCTTAATTATATCACGGTAAATCTCAGTTTTTGTCGCGGTTATATTTTCAAGATGACTTATATCTCCGCTGATTTTAAAATTAATAATTGACGCGAAAACCTTT
Source organism: Ruminococcus sporogenes (assembly GCF_054655175.1). Classification (NCBI taxonomy): domain Bacteria; kingdom Bacillati; phylum Bacillota; class Clostridia; order Eubacteriales; family Oscillospiraceae; genus Ruminococcus; species Ruminococcus sporogenes. The sequence continues at coordinate 67,103 of NZ_BAAHOA010000005.1, forward strand.
CTTGAATAATTATCTGCAAGAAGCTCGTAGACCTCCTGAAGTTTATCAGCGTTTCTTACGCAATACTCATATGTAAACAAACCGCTGCCGATAACAGGCACGTCCGGCACATATAGCTTATGCTTTTTTCCAATCATTTTTATTCTGTCTACAAGCTCTTCATATCCGGCAGCAAATGCCAGTACTACTGCAAAATCGGATTCACGCTCCTCTACCTCAGAAAGCCTCATAACCCTAAAGCCCTGAAAATAATGCCCTCTTACGAAATCGTCGCTTGCAAAAATTCCTGCTGTTTTTATTCCGTATTTTTTAAATACTGACATAATTTTAATAGCTCCGTCCCCCATTCCGTAAATATAAACCGGACGGTGTTCCTTTTGAAGCTTTTCCCAGCAGGTTTCTTTTTCAGTTATAAATTCAAGCATTTTTCCACATCTCTTTTAAAATAATTTCATTCAGTTGTAATCGTCTTCGTGATCGTCGCAATCATGAACGTCATATCCTATCATATCCCGGCCTCTCGTTCTGTAACGGTCGCGCTGTATATTAATATATTTATCAAGCTGCTCCAATACCTTTCTTGGAGCCTTAACGGATTTTATTTCCTTGATAGGCGTATCCGTATCTCTGACATACAATATAATAGTTCCGCAACCGAATATTCTCTGTTTCAAAGGAAGCATCAGCTTTTTGTCTGTCACAGTATATAAATCGAGCTCATCCTCCGCAAGACTAAGTAGACCAACTCTTGTAATAAATTTATTTTCCGTAAGAAAATATCTTGTAAACGAAAGCGGAAGTCCGAAAAGAGTACGCTTTTTGTCCGTCCAAATATAATCTATTTCATTTTTGCCCATTTCAAAACTCCGTTTATCAGGAGAGAGTCGTCTCTCCTGATTATAAATTAATAATAATCTGACCGTTATCGGCAGCCGGCGCGTCAAAGACCTTACCCTCTGCCGTGATTTTAAATGCTCTGCCGCTTGTATAAGTTACGCAGATCTCATTTCCGTTTCTTTCGGCCTTCATAGACATAACCCTATTGGCGTCAATATCATAAACCTCAGTCTCCGACGATTTTCCGTCCTCAAGATTATATATAACCGCGTTTGCATTATTAATATAATCATATTCAAAGCTGTTGTTAAAATCGCCGTAAACAATAATAGATCCGGGCTTAGCTAATACAGGCATTTCCAGATATGAACATTTCTTCTTTACATATCTTCCGCCCTCAATAGTTTCTCCGGTAATAATATCGGTCCACTTTCCTTCCGGAAGATAATACTGAACCACTCCGTCTTCACTGAGAACCGGAGCGCAAAGGAGATTATCACCCAGCATATATTGTCTGTCAAGGAAAAGACAAGCCGGATCTTCCGCGAAATCTATAACCATGGCTCTCATCATAGGAACGCCGGTAGACGATGTCTTGACAGCCTGCGAGAACAAATACGGCATAAGTCTGCCCTTAAGCTTTGTAAAGAACCTAAGTACTGCGCAAGCGTTTTCAGGGTTTTCGGGAGTATCATCCTCATAAGCCCACGGAACCCTGTAAGAGGTTGAACCGTGCAGACGGCTGTGAGTTGACATCAGACCGAACGCGCACCATCTTTTATAAACGTCAGGAGATGCGGTAGCCTCAAAACCGCCGATATCATGACTAAAATATCCGAAACCGGACGCACAGAGCGAAAGACCGCCTCTGAGAGTTTCTGCCATTGAAGAATATTCGGCTGAACAATCGCCGCCCCAATGAACCGGGAACTGCTGTCCGCCGGCCGTTGCGCTTCTGGCAAACAGACAAGCCTGATTCTCTCCGTAATAATCCTTAAGAACATTAAAAACAAGCTTATTGTATAAATATGTGTAATAATTATGCATTTTAACAGGATCTTCACCGCTGAAATACTTCACCTTTGTAGGTATTCTTTCGCCAAAGTCAGTTTTTATCGCAGTTACTCCCATATCGCATAAAGCGCGTATTTTTGACGCATACCATTCGCATGCCTCAGGATTTGTAAAATCGACAATAGCCATGCCCGGCTGCCACATATCACACTGAAAAACGCTTCCGTCTGTATTTTTAATAAAGTAGCCGTTTTTAACTCCCTCGTCAAACAGACTTGAACGCTGCGCTATATACGGATTGATCCATACGCATATGCCCAGCCCTCTTTCCTTAAGCCTTTTGAGCATAGCCGGAGGATCCGGGAACTGAGTTTTATCCCAATCGAAATTACACCACTCGTATCCCTTCATCCAAAAGCAGTCAAAGTGAAACATCTGAAGAGGAATATCCCTCTCGGCCATTCCGTCTATAAACGACGTTATCGTTTCTTCGTCATAGGTTGTAGTGAACGACGTAGACAGCCACAGACCGAACGTTTTGGCCGGAGGCAAGGCAGGTTTTCCCGTAAGCGTCGTATAATTTGACAATACCTCGTGCAGATTTTCTCCGCCGATAACAAAATATTCAATTTCCTCGCCCGGAACGGTTATTGAAACCTTAGACACGGTATCAGACGCAATTTCATAGGAAACCTTATCGGAACTGTTGACAAAAACTCCGTATCCGTTAGATGAAATGTAAAAAGGAACGCATTTATAGCTCTGGTCAGAGCAAGTGCCTCCGTCGGAATTCCACATTTCAACGTTCTGACCGTTTTTAACAAAGGTAGTAAATTTTTCACCAAATCCGTAAATACATTCTCCTATACCGAGAGTAAGCTGCTCTCTTATATATGTGTTATGCTCGTCTGCCGGATAGCTCCAAAAGCTGTCGTCCCGCATGCTGTTGATACGGTTATCGGCTCTGAACTGATTTTCTTCAATATAAGACGTAGCTCTCCATGCTCCGCCGGTAAGACGTTTTCCCTTATAGCTGAATTCAACGTCCCAGTCAAAGCCTTTCTTTATTCTCACCTTAGTGCTGCCGGAAGTCATCTCAGCAAAATCTTCTCCGGTCTTTATCTCCGGAATATAGCCCTGATCTTCATTAAGCTCAAATTTAGGAGCATTTTTCAAAGTTCCCTTATGATGAACAACAGACACCTTAATAACGTCCGGAGCAGTTGATTTATAAGTGATCTCAAAGGTAACTCCGCCAAGAGTCATAGCTCTGTTATAAATCGCCGAAGAGGTTGCAAAAACTGTTATTGAATTAGGAGTTGTCGTTATTTCATAGGCCATAACGGCATAATTCACGTTAAAACCCCTTTGATTAAGCCAAAATCCGTCTGAAAATTTCATATTTTCAAACTCCTTCCGTTTTTCATAATAGTACTATCATTTTAACATAATACTCTTTATATGTCAATTAAAATTCATCATATTTATATAGTATTAACCTATCTGTTGTGCTTTTTAATCACATGTTTATCCTATTAAATTTATCAGCACTTCTTTATTTTCGCAAAATTAGCCATAATTTTTTTCGTTCCTACCTTATCGAAGGCAATTTCCAGCATTGCGTCGTTTGCCATTTTCTTAACGCTTAGAATAGTTCCCTCTCCGAATATATTATGCATTACCTTTTCCCCGACTGAATAAACGGTATTTGCAGGTGAATCAGACGGTTTCGCCGTTTTGATCTTAGCGATTTGCTGCTGCAACGATATAGACGAGCTTGCGTTTGTAACAGGCGGCTTATCTGTTTTGGCAATAATTGTGTTATCATGCTTGTCTATAAGAGTCTTATCTATTTCTCTGATAAATCTGGAGGTTGTATTCCGCTGCGTGGTTCCAAAAAGCATTCTTTGTGCAGCGCTGCTTAAATATAGTCTTTTTCTGGCTCTTGTAATAGCGACATAAGCCAGTCTGCGTTCTTCTTCAATTTCCGAATCACTGTTAAGACATCTGCCGCTTGGGAAAATACCGTCCTCCATACCTATTGCAAATACATTATTAAATTCAAGTCCTTTTGCTGAATGAACCGTCATCATAACTACAGCGTCGGTATCGGCGTCCATTTTATCAAGGTCGGTATACAGCGATATTTCCTCAAGGAATTCATTTAAGGACGGTTCGTCGCTTTCACTAATATATGAAACAATTGTAGATTTTAATTCGCTGATATTCTCTAACTTCGTTAATCCGTCGTCTCCGAGACTTTTCATATATTCGAGATAACCGGTTCGCTCCAGAAGAAAATCAAAAAATTCATCTAAGGGCATTTCTTCTGACGCGGACTGCAATTCAGAAAACATTTCCGCAGCGGCTTTAAGAACTCCCGCTTTTTTTGAAAGTAAAGGATAATCGCCGGCATTTTTCATTACTTCTATCGGAGAAAGACCAAGGTCGGATGTAATATCGTTAATAAGGCTTAACGTACTGTCGCCTATACCTCTCTTAGGCTCGTTGACTATTCTTCTGAATCTAAGTATATCATTTTCATTATTTATGACTGCAAGATAAGACGTCAAATCCTTAATTTCCTTACGGTCATAAAATCTCATACCTCCGAATACACGATACGGAATACCGCTTTTTACAAACGCCTGCTCTATAGTATTGGACTGGGCGTTCATTCTATATAAAACCGCGCTGTCCCCGAACTTATCGCCGTTTTTTATACTTTCAAGTATAGCGGAGGCTATAAATGACGCCTCGTCACGCTCGTCCCTTGCCCTGTACCAAACTATCCTTTCGCCTTCACCGCTGTCGGTCCATAATTTTTTTGATTTTCTTTCTGAATTATTCTTTATTACAGAGTTTGCCGCGTCCAGTATATTCTGCGTTGAACGGTAATTCTGTTCAAGCCTTATTACCTTGCAAGCATTATATTGCTTTTCAAAATTCAATATATTTTCAATTGTAGCCCCTCTGAATTTATAAATACTCTGATCATCGTCTCCCACCACGCACAGATTATTGTGCTTTGCCGACAAAAGACTTACCAGCCTGAACTGAGCGTGATTAGTATCCTGATATTCGTCTACCATTATATATTTATATCTGTTCTGGTAATATTCAAGAGCGTCGGGATAATCGGTGAGTATTCTTACCGTAAGATTTATAATATCATCAAAGTCCACTGCGTTTGAGGCGAATAATCTTTTCTGATATTCCCTGTAAACCCTTGAAATCACAGTTTTTCTGTAATTCTTACCAACTCTTTCTTCATAATCGTCAGGATTCAAAAGACTGTCCTTAGCAGATCCGATTTCCGATAAAACAGCCTTTGGCGATAATTGCTTTTCCGATATGCCAAGATCTGTCATACAAGCTTTTATTACCCTCTGGCTGTCGTCGGAATCATAAATTGTAAAACTGCTCTGGTAACCCAGCCTTTCAATATCCCGTCTCAGGATTCTTACGCACGCCGAATGAAAGGTCGCAGCCCTGATATCTGAAGCTTCTTCGCCCAGCATTGTATAAAGTCTCTCCTTTAATTCTCCGGCCGCCTTATTTGTAAATGTAATTGCCAGAATGTTCCAAGGCTTTATCGGTTCATGTGCAACAGCGTCTCTGAGAGAAGATAAACTAACTTCTTCTCCTTTTAAATAATTTTCAAGTAAAAGACAGTCGTCTTCATTTCCCTGATATGAACTATCGAAATAAGCGTTACCGAAATTAATCATATTCGCAATACGGTTTACTATAACCGTAGTCTTTCCGCTGCCTGCCCCGGCAAGAACCAGAACGGGCCCTTTAACGGAAAATACAGCTTCCTTCTGGCGTTCGTTCATTCTTCCGAAATATTTTTCAAGAGCTTTTCTTTTTAATTCAGTATAAAATGTTGATAACATTTATGATTCTCCAATCAAAATAAAAATATGATATTATTATAACATATTTTTGCCATTGTGAAAAGTCCCTGTAAAAATATAGTTTTTATTATCAAATAGACTATAATTGTTAAAAATATATCAGCTTATTAACACAAATTTAACATATTATCTCTTTTTTATTAATCTGTTTTTTGATATAATATTTAGCGTGTAGAGCACAAGATTAGAGAAAAGAAAAATAACTGGAAAAAAGGCGGAAGAAATTCCGTCTTTTTTCTCTTAAAATAAAACAGCGGACATATAATGTCCGCTGAATTATTTTCAAAGTATAAAGCATATAAGTCCGCTGCAGCCCTCGTTGATAACTCTCTGCAAGGTTTCCTGAAGCTTCATTCTTGCCTCAACCGGCATTTTATAAAGCTTATTATGAAGTCCTTCGTTTACCAGCTCATGCAGCGATTTTCCAAAAATATTTGATTCCCAGATTTTCTTCGGATTTTCTTCGAATCCGGAAAGCAGATACATAACAAGCTCCTCGCTCTGCTTTTCAGTTCCGACAATCGGGCTGACAGTGGTATTGATAGCCGCCTTCATCAGATGTATCGACGGAGCGGAGGCCTTGAGCTTAACTCCGTATTTGCCTCCCTGTTTAATAATTTCAGGTTCTTCAAGTGAAAGCTCGTCAATATCCGGCATTACTATTCCATAACCGGTAGCCTCAACCTCGTCAAGCGCAGGCTTAATTTTCATGAATTGCTTCTTAATATTATTAAGCTCCATAAGAACAGGCAGCAAATCGCTCTCATTAACTATTTCTATACCGGTAGCCTCTCCAAGTATTTTATAGAACAGACTGCTGTCCAGACTAACCTGAATAGTAATGCTTCCCTTACCTAAATTCATATCGGCTACTCTTGAATCAACAACATATTGACACTTGCCCATAAGCTCCGCAGCTCTCTTGACCTCTCTGACTATCCTGACGTTTTCAGCAGCTTCCCTTACGGCTGAAAATACTTCATTTTTTAGCCAATGGCCCTTTTCAAGGCCTGTAATCCACTTTTCCATTCGAATATTTATTTCCTTGATCGGAAAAGCGAACAGAACCTGAGTAATAATATCCCTAATATCCTGTTCATTAAGCTCAAGACAATTAACCGGAATTACGGTTGCCGAATATTTTTCAGAAAGCTCGCTGCATAAAGCTTTAGCGTCCTCCGAGCGAGGATTAACGCAGTTCATTATAACCACAAACGGCTTATCGATTTCATTCAGTTCGTTAATAACCCTCTCTTCAACCTCGGCATATTCATCCCTGGGAATATCAGAAATACTTCCGTCGGTAGTAACCACAAGACCGATAGTAGAATGCTCGGATATGACCTTTCTTGTACCTATTTCTGCCGCCATATTAAACGGAACCTCTTCCTCAAACCACGGCGTCTGGACCATTCTCGGAGAAGAATTTTCTATATAGCCTATTGAGCTGGGAACTATGTACCCAACGCAGTCTATCATTCTCACATTGAATCTCGCGCCGTCTCCCAGATTTACTTCAACCGCCTCTTCCGGAATAAACTTAGGTTCAGTCGTCATTATAGTTTTTCCGGCTGCGGACTGAGGAAGCTCGTCAACAGCCCGTTCCCTCTTAAAATCGCTTTCAATGTTAGGTATCACCAGAGACTCCATAAACCTTTTAATAAAGGTCGATTTGCCTGTCCGGACAGGTCCGACAACGCCAATATATATGTCGCCGTCAGTTCTGCTGGCAATATCGCTGTAAATATCGTTTGTCATATTAATCTCCGTTCTGCCGCAAACTTCAGATAATTTGAAACGAAAACCTCCTCAGCGGCATGACAGAGATTTCCGAGATTTTACCGCGTATACCGCTTACGGCGGCGGTATACACATTTTATTAAACCGCTTCATTATACTATCGGAATCAACAGCATACCGCTCTTGGTTAACCGTTCTTCGTCTAAGTCGTTTTCTTCCATAATAGATCTGACAGAAGTGCTGTATCTCTTAGCTATCTCCCATATATCCTCTCCCTCAACGCCATAATATAGCTTAAGAGCATAATCTCCGTCTCGAACTTTTTTTACTGAGCCGTCAAAATTGACCTCGGTTACCGCTTCACATGATGATGACAGAAATACGTTTCCTGTGATTCTCAGATCAGCTTTAATGGAAATGCTGTCTGAAGACGTTATAGTATATGAACAATCAACAGATGTTACGTTTATATCAGCCGAAGAAGTTTCAGAAATGCCGTTTACAGGAATTGTATGCTCAAACGCTTCGGTCTTTTCAATTATAGCCGGCATACCGGTTTCATTTTTTATCATAACGCAGTAATCGATCATACCGCTGACTACAAGAGTTTTTTCCTCATTGTTTACAGCCGTATTTATATTTTTCGGTACGCACCATGTATCATATACACACTCAACATTTCCATTTTCACTTTCAATTGTCAGCTTTTCCTGTATAAGCTCGTTAATTTCAACCGGAGCCTGTTCTATTTTCAGCCTTGACGACGCAAATTCACATGGAAATGATGTTGAATAAACGTCAGTAACTAATTCCGCCGGAAGGTTTTTCACCGCGCTGCAGCTTACGTTTATTCTCAGCTCACACTTTAATATTCTTGCGTCGCCGTTGCTGTCCGCAGACGCAGTTACATCGCAGGAAGCTGTTTCCGCCTTAACCGAGCACGTAAAGCTTTCGTCAAGACCGTCCATATCCACAATCTGACTGAAAGGTACCGGAAATTTCATAGATTCAAGACCGTTTTCACATGAATATAAAACGCAGACTGAAGCTTCGCCCTTTAAAACAAGCTTATTTGCCACTATCTTTTTGTCCGTCACATTTATAACGGAATAGGTTCGAATAATGCTTATTACCGGTTGATTAGAAGAATTAAGTTCAAAATCTTCAGACGCAGAAATTGATTTGAATGCAGATATTTTCTTAGCCGCAAATTCTACAGGAAGCTTTTTCATCTGAGCATTCATTCCGAATATGTCGCAGATTACTTCCTGAGTTCTTTCACCTGTTATTTTAATTTTTATCGAAACCGCACCCCGCATATCTATACGTCTCTGATTTACGACGCGGCAATTAATATGATCTGTTTTCGGAACAAGTGTTACGCTGGGCTTTTCAGCAGTTTCAGAAAGCTGTATACTTTTATTGAAGGTCATCTTCTGACAAATGCATTGCAGAGTATTGCTTTGCTCTGAACAATATAGTATTTTTATATCCGCCTGAAGCTCGTATGAAACAGTATCGCCATTTATGCTGTATGAAAGAACAGACGGAACTATACAGCATTTTACAAGCTTGAAAATATCCGGAAAATAATCCGGCAGTATGTAATCAAGCTCAACACTCTGCTCCTGTATTCCGTCAAAAATGCTTTCAGAAACTGTAAGCATTTCACGGTTAATCTTTAAATCCATTTATATACCTCCTAAATTCATCCAAGTCCGCCGCTTTTACATTTCGGACTTGTACTTGCTAAAACATTATATTCGTACATAGTAATTAATATTCCTTATAAAAAAGCTGAAATTGATATTTAATTTAACCGCAAGTTTTTTACCCTTCCGCATTATATAAATATACGCCGTAACCCAAATAGAAAAGTCCTGTTCATTAAATGAACAGGACTAAATTTTTACTTTTTGGAATATCATCAGATTTATCAAAGCAGGATTTATTTAAAAAAATAAAAAACTCCGGTTAAAATAACCGGAGTTTTTTATTTTTAATATTAAATTACATTAATGTCCTAGCTACTTCAATTGCGTCATAAAGATCGCATACTCCGTCGCCAGTCATATCGCCGATAGCGATCTGTTCATTAGTAAAATCAACCATTCCCATCATGTATTTTGCAATTTCAATTGCGTCATAAAGATCAACCTTACCGTCCATTGTAACGTCGCCGCTTTCATAAGCGCCTGTTACAACGTATGTCAAAGAATTCTTTGTTTTAGCAAATGCCTGAGCGGCTGTTCCGTCCGGACCTTCAAGTGTTACAAGATCATATGGCATAAGAGAAAAAGCGGCTTCAAGACGGTTCAGGTTAGTTTCTGAAAATCCGAGTGAATCAATTTCTCTGAGAACCTGAATAGCAGCTTCTGAAACTGTGAGATCAGTTACATCGATATTGCCAATGTGAGCCATTGCTCTGGCAATAGCATCGGCAATCTGCTGATCGCTGTAGTTAAGACCTGCAACGCTGTTTACCCAGTACTTGATAACGCCGTTAATAGTTTTATCAGGTGAAAGACCGATTATGTACTTGTCAACAATAGCCATTGTCATAAACGCCTGGCTGCTGATATAATCTTCAGTCAGAGTTTCAGGAACAACGACTGTTACCTTCTTGCTGATAAGACCGAAAGCAAAGTCATCTACGCCTACGACTGTCTGACCGTCAATTTCAGACGGAATAACGATTTTATCTGCTGTCTTATCTGAATAGTCAGTAATTACAACGCCTTCAGAAACTTCTCTTACAGAAAAAGTCGCTTCTGTTTCTTCTGCAAACGCACTTGCAATCGGCATAGCTGAAGCGAGCATAGCAGCCGCGCTGACGCCAGCCATGATTTTTTTCAGAGATTTTTTCATTTTTATTCCTCCATATTTGTAGTTATGTTATTATAATAACATCTTATTGACATTTTGTCAAGCTTTTTTAGTTTTTTTACTTCGTAACATTTCATGAAAATTATGGATAAAAATTGCCAAAATTTATATTCCATAATAAATTATCTATATTCCATTAATAATCTTATATTCAAGGTTCTCCCATAATAGCTCCGTTCCTATATCCGTCCCCTCAGGCAGCAGAGCAAGAGCTATTAAAATCGTATCGGCGGTCTCATTGTCAATACGCTTAATTGTAGCGTATTCGCCTTCAATTGCTATAACCTTGTATTTAAACGGACCCAAACAACCATCCTCCCATCAATATTCCCTGTCAAAAGTAATAACTGTATAATAATTATCTTCCATTTTATCAAGCTGTTTGTCTATAAGCTCTTTTATATCATCATTATTGTATTTGCAGTCGTATGGAACGACTATGTCAAAAATCAGATTTGTATGCGTATCTCCGGCAACAAGTCTGAAATCATGTATTTGAAGGCAAGGATCTATATCTAAAATAATATTCCTAATCATATCAAGCGACAAATTAACCTGTTCATTGTCGGTTTCTATAGGATCCATGTGAATAGTCATCAGAATATTAAGCTCTCTGTGAATCCTTCTTTCAAGCTCGTCTATCATATCGTGAACAAAGACAAAATCCTCATTGCTTTTTACCTCCGCATGAAGGCTTCCTATCATATTACCCGGACCGTAATTATGAACTACAAGATCATGGATTCCGATAATCTTATCGCTTTCTCCTATCATTTCCTTAATGGCATATACAATATCCGAGTCAACCGGTTTTCCTAAAAGATTATCCACAGTATCTTTTACAATATCAATACCCGACTTGAATATAAACAGCGATACAACCAATCCCATAATTCCGTCTACGGGAAGATTTGTATACAAAGACGATATAACTGCAATACAGGTTGCCGAGGTGGCTATAACATCGGTTCTGCTGTCCTTGGCAGCTGCAAGCATAACGGAAGAATTGATTTTCTTTCCAAGAAAAGCGTTGAAAAACGACATCCAAAGCTTTATAAGAATAGATACTAACAGCGAAATTAATACAATCAGACTGAATGTCAGCTTTTCAGGATGTATTATTTTATTTACAGAATTTCTGAAAAGCTCAAACGCAACTATCAGTATCAGAACCGCTATCGTAAGCGCAGTCAGATATTCCATACGTCCGTGTCCAAACGGATGATCCTTGTCAGCAGGCTTTGACGCCAATTTATACCCTAAAAGAGTAACCATGCAGCCTGCGCTGTCCGACAGATTGTTAAAGGCGTCGGAAACGACGGAGATCGAGCCTGATAACGTTCCCATAATATACTTTAGTATAAATAAAAAAACATTGCATATTATACCGACAACACTGCTTAAAGTCCCGTAATTCCGGCGAACCTTTAAATTATTTATATCGTCGGGATTCTTAATAAATTTTTGAATAAGAAATTTAGTCATATTCTACTCCCGAATTTTTACTGATTTTATATTATAACATATATTTAATTAATAATCAACTTATTCGGCAAAAAAGTCAGCCGCATTTTATCATGCAGCCGACCAAAATTATTTTTATATCAGGTTATGCCCATAATATATCTTGCTACTCCTATCGCATCATATAAGTCAACTGTTCCGTTACCGTCATAATCAGCAATTTCACACTGTTCGCTATCAAAGCTTACCATTCCCATGATATATTTTGCAATTTCAATCGCGTCATATAAATCAATTTCTCCGTTTCCGCTTATATCTCCTCTTAGCTTTGTTGATTCAAGTATATTCATAAAATCTGATTTAAGCTGCTGATCAATCATTTTACATGTGCTACGGTCATAATGAAGTCCGGTTATATCCCAAAGCACCGGACACATCTGACGCGAATATGCCGCCTCGCATACCGATTTTAAAAACAATCTGACAGACGCTTCATCCTTGTTCTTTTTGGGACACCCGTATTCACCGATAATAACAGGAATACCTTTATCAATATATGTTTTTTTCATTAAATCCATATAATAGTCCAATTCCTTGAAATCCTCTTCTGTTCCCCATGTTTCACGCATAGTTCCCCAGCTTGCATCCTCTTCAAGAATAGCGAATACGGACGGAGTATAATAATGTACTGAAACCGCACACCTGCCCTGAGGATCCTCAGGCATTTTAAAAAGGCTGTCGCAGGTCAGCTTGAAATCTGTTGCATATCCGGCGATAAGGAGATGTCTTTTAGCGTTGTTTCCGCCGGAATTCCTTACGATATCCACAAATTTCTGATTAATTTCATTTAATAGATCAAACGCTTTCTTTTTGTTTGCGGTACTCCCTCCGTTTCTATCCCAGATATCATCCCAGCAGCCCTCTTCATTCAGAGATTCAAACATCAAATAATCACCGTAATCCCGGAAAGCTTCGGAAAGCTGAGTCCATATTCTTGTATACTTATACATACATTCGCTTTTATTCGTTGAAAATCCTGAAAACCATCCGTTATCATAATGTATATTAAGAATGACATACAATCCGCATTCAAGCGCCCAGTCCGCCGCCTCTTTTACAGCCGCAAGATATTCGGCATTTATCGTATAATCGCCGCCCATCATATTCGACCATGCGACCGGAATACGGAGTACGCCGAATCCCTCCTGAGCGTATCCCTGTATAATTTGCTTCGTTATTACCGGACTCCCCCACGCCGTTTCATATGATTCTACAGTACCGTTGCCCCATTGAGATATCCAGTCTCCGCACGATTCGTATGTATTGCCAAGATTTATTCCTATCCCCATATCCCTGACAAGCTGCATTGTACTAATATTTCTCATTCCTTCATCTGCTCGCATTTCTGACGATACCGGTAATATCAACGACGTCACGGCTATAACAACGGAACAGATAACAGACGAGATTTTTTTCAAAAACATAAAAGTATTCCCCTCCAAAATATAATATTAGCTTTATTATAGCATAAAAGCCGAAAATTTCAAAGTAAATTATATAAAATTAATTCAAAATATTAAAGCTACACAGATTTTTATTGTCTGTTTTCTTTGAATATTTCCACATTTTTTACAGATACTACATTATATTCGAAATAAACTGCATAAAGGCAGTAAAAAAGTATTTAATGGAGGAAAAAATATAAATGAAAGCTACAGGTATTGTTAGAAGAATCGACGATTTGGGAAGAGTTGTTATTCCCAAGGAAATTAGACGTACTATGAGGATTCGCGAGGGCGACCCGTTACAGACAACGTTGAAAACAGAACTTGATTACTGTATGATGATGCTTGAGATTGCGAATAGGCTGTACATAAAATAAAAATCCCGCCGCAGACTGAAAATTAACGGTCTGCGGCGGGTTTGCTGTTGGCTGTAATTATATTATATTTCTAAAAATACATATCCTCAGTACGCTGAATCACTCCGTCATATCCCGTATTTTCCCGGCAAGATACAACGGAATATTAACAAAGCTGTCGTTGATCTCATAACCCAGCTTTGAAAACCGCACAGCTTTTTCAGGCTTGTATTCTTTCAGATAATTCTTAAAGCTTGCGGAAGTTACGCTTTCCCCTGCATTTACTTCAATCGGAACAATGCTCGTTCCGTCCTGGACAATAAAATCAATCTCGCTTGCAGGGGTGGGCGCAAAGTATTTCGGCTCGGTGTCGTAAAGCGATTTTATCTGCTGTAACACAAAATTTTCCGTTAGCGCGCCCTTAAACTGATAGTCGGACTTCAGCAAAATCGCTTCGTTGCTGATACCCGCCATGTGCTTAAGCAGTCCCACATCAAACATAAACAGCTTGAAATGATTGAGCTGTTTATAAGCATTAAGCGGATGCTCGGGCTTGCTGACATTGTAAATACGCAGAACCATTCCTGCCGAAACAAGCCATTCGATAGCCTCCTCGAATTCCCTCGCCCTTGCGCCCTCTTTTATACAGCCGTAAATAAATTTTTCATTATCCTTGGCAAGCTGAGTAACAATACTTCGGAAAACCATAAGAATACGCCCGCTGTTCACCTTGCCGTTATGCTTGGAAAAGTCGTTTTCATATAGCTCGATAAGCTCCCGCTGGATTCTGCTAACCTCGGCAGGATCCTTGTGCTTTATCCACGACTGCACACATTCAGGCATACCGCCTATTATCAAATAACAGTTATATTCGTCAAGCAGTTTGTTGTGGAATATCTCTTCAATATGCTGCCTTTTTTTTATACCGCAGTAGTAATTGTAAAGTCCCTCGTCATTGGCGGCGAGAAACTCGTCAAAGGTCATAGGGCTGATATTAAGCAGATTCACTTTGCCTACGGGGTATGACTTTGGCTGAGCAAGCAGCGTCCCAAGCAGACTTCCGGCAGAAATAATGTGATACTCATTTGCCTTTTCACAAAAGTATTTCAGGCAGTTTAATGCCGCCGAGCACTCCTGCACCTCGTCAAAAATAATCAGGTGCTTTTCGGGCATGATTTTTCTGCCCTTGATAAGTCCAAGCAATTCAATGATCCTGTAGGGATTTTTATTCGTTTCAAAAATAGATTTCAGTTCGTCCTCTTCGTCAAAGTTGAAATAAAAAGTGTCATCATAATAAAGTCTGCCGAACTCCTCCATCAGCCAGGTCTTACCCACCTGTCTTGCGCCTTTAAGCACAAGCGGCTTGCGTTCAGCGCTGTTTTTCCACATCAAAAGCTGTTCTATCGCATTGCGTTTCACATTATCACTCTCCTTGTTGATATTATTATACCACTTTTAACAAGGTTATGCAATAAGATTTTACACGTTTTTTTATAGTTTTATGGGGTTGGGTTACACATAACATGGAATTTCATTATACGTATTTAAAATTGTTTTGCATAAAATATAAAAAAGCCACATCCATGTTTGCAAAAAACGATAGCCAAGTACGTCTTATTTTCTATGCAATTTATCCTCATTTATAAGTTAAATTATAATAATTAGGCAACTATCTTTTCAGCTAAAATATTTAATTGCTCATCGCCCTTTGCCAAATTTATAAATTCTTTTCTACTTACTTGCAAAAAATAAAACAAATATTGCGGTTGAACGCCTCTTAAATTGCAACTAGCACAATATTTAAACACAACACATCGCAAATAGTACTGTTTGGAAATTAGTTTATAAAATGTTTTAATCAATGCCTTTTCATTTATACTTTTAGGAATACAACAAAACAAAAGAACAAGCTGCACATAGGCGTACAACTTATTTACCCATTTCAACGTTTGATTTTATAGTATTCTAATACCTCTAAAACAGCTTTGTCGCTGCATTTATAATCGCCACATCCAAATTTATTTAATGCGATAATTTTCTTTGCTGTATTCTGCTTTTTAGGAGTTAACTTTTGAAATTTATCCCACCATTCATTTGCCAAATCACAATCCTCATCAGATCGGGATGTATATCGGTCTGATAACTTTGCACGAAGCTGTGAATCGTATTTGCGGCGATAGATTATAAATGTTTCTGGCATCCATAAAATTTTCCGAAACTCTTCAACATCACACCCGAATGCTTCTTCAAAAAATTCAATGCCTCTGCCGATTTTTCCTTTGGTAGAATTTAAAACAGCTTGTATTGAACGAATAAATTTTCTATTCCAATGCTTACCGATGTAATTTCTATTATCATAAAATTCCGGATCATCAATTGGGTGATATTTCATAGGAAATGAGTAAATTGTAACATTAAGTTCTTCACAAAGCATAACATTAATTTTCATTCGATAATATAATTCTTCCGGTTTATCCCTGAAATTGTACAGTAAATAATTTGACAGGTCTTTTATACCGTATTCAGCGGCTTTTCTTACGGCTGCAATATAGACATCTTTTTGCTCATAGTGGTCGAATGCTATACGAAGCGGTCGAATATTAATTTCGGATAGTTTTTTCATTTTTTCATCAGTAACTAATCGAGCATCAACGCCTTGATTAAAGTCAATATAACGTACTCGACTACCAAATTTAAAAAATTCATTATAATAGTTACGAGCAATCTCATCAAATTCAATAACAGCCTCTTTGGTTGCTGTTTCCGAAAAAAGTAATCCGAGTTGTTCACGTTTAAGGTAAAATTCACCGACTTCTTCATCTGACTTCTTATCGGAAATTTTATCTGCAATTTTATCATATAGTGACACAATTTTTTTTAAGTATGCTCTTAAATTGTATCCTTCTTCGATGTTCTTGATAGCTATCTCATAATCATTTGCAGGATGATATTTTGCTCCCTTACCGAATCCGCATTCTTTAATCTCATCGATAATAGCATCAAAGCAAGCAGAAGCAAAAACATTATTGTCCATCAAAAGTAAGTCTTTTCTTGCCCCGAAATGCTGATCAACATATTCAAGCTGCTGCTTGATACCGATATATTCTTTATAATTTGGCTCTAAACGAGATACCGCACAAAAAGCACATTTTCTGATACATCCACGAGTCATATATCCAAAATATGCATTATTGGCAGGATATTGATAGTCAATTTCTTCAAGAATGGAGTAATCTAATGGAAGTTCATCAATAATATCGGGATTTCCTTCGTCAATATCACCAGGTTTATCAAGTAATCCCTGATGCGGATGGACACCTGTGTCTAAGTACATTTGTTCCGGCAGAATAGACGATGCTATACCTCCTACTAATATTCTTCCGTCGGATTTGCAAAACTTTTTTGCCTGATTAATCGTAGTGACGGTCTGTTTCCAATAGAATGTAAATAAAGTGGTTACACCAATAATATCAAATATAGCATAATCACCACGAACAAATCTTTGGCGATATGTTTTGATTATATTCTCATATTTACTCTCACGAAAGCCTGAAATTTCATCAAGATATACATATTTGCCTGTTTTAATAAAATTAGTAAGTTTAGGGAAATATCGTCCTAATGATATATCATTGACCTCAGTATAAAACTCCTCACAAAGAATACGAGCTGCAAGCTGCTTTAAATCCCCTTTAAAGAAACGTACATCATCACCGCATCTTCTAAAATATGTTGCTATTTTCATTAAACCCATAGGCGGATATTTATTCTTGTAATTAGGTTCAATTAATAAAACTTTGCGGTTCATTTAAATTCTTCCTCTATCTTTTGAATAATATTTTCAGCAATAACTTCGTCAGTATTCTTTATTATAATACTGAAAATCTTACTAATAAGTTTGCGTTCTTGTTTGCTGCAACGAGAAAGTTTGTCTGTTCTGTGCATTGACTTCGCAGACTGAGTGTTGGTTTCAGCTTTTGGCGTTGTATTATGAATCTTAAATTCTGGCTCTTTTTTTTCGTCCCTTTCACGTTCTTTTTCAATTCTACCAAGTACACGAGTAAGAATTGAACCTGCATCCGTATTCTGAGAAGAATTTTTTAATTTGTCGATTTTTGCTTGTGCTTCTTTTGCTTTTTCTTCTGCTATCTTTAATGCTTCTGTCGCCTGTGTTATGTGCTCTTCATCAACATAATCGTTATTTTCGTTTTTTTCCTGATACTCAGTAACCTTCTTTTGAAAATCATCTATCTTTTTAAACGAACTGTTAGCATTTGAACATTCATAATAAACCTTTGTTAGTGCTTCTCTAAAATAACAGCGAATTTGACTTTCAAACCACACTCTTTTAGGGTTTTCATTAAAATAATCACGTTGCGAATTGGGAATAAGCTCTTTCGATACAGCAAATAATTCTCCAACGAAATAATGCTGTCCTCTGTCTTCCTTAAATAGCTTTTGTAAGGCATCTTCATTGCCTATCTGAATATTTTCTTTTCTAAGCCGCATTCCTCGCATTTGACAGTCTTTAGAGATAATAGCTTTAAACCTTGATAATCCAAACCAAAGCCACATTGCAAGATTTCCATTGTCATCGTAAAAATCCTTAAATTCAATAGCAAAGATTTCGTCATCACCCTTGCTTGTTTTAAAATGTGTAGAGTATTTTTTGAAAACATCCTCACCATTTAACTTAATATTATACTCATCTATCTTATATCCTATTTCTTTTGCATGACGATATATTTCAGTTGAAAACGAAAACGTATTCTTATATGGAACAGGAGAAGTAAATGATAAATAATCCTTTACTTCTTCAAATTTAAGTAATTCTGTATTTTCTTCGTTAATATCAATAAGTTTAACTTTAAACCAATGCTCATGTGTAACAGAAGAATCAGTTTTATATTCAAATGAAAATATTTGTTTTAACACTTCACTTGCAGTAAACTTTTCACCATTCACATTTCTACTTAAAAGTTCACGCATCATTTGTGCATCGCAATGCATCGTTGAAATGATATCCTCATCCTTGGCAGTGGAAGTAAAAATCAATTCTCTGCAATATGCAAGTCCGCACAATCTTCCGATACCTCTGAATCCTTTATCAGTACCTATTTTCTTACTTGAATCAGCAATATTGGCAAGAGTCTTTTCAAAATCAGCTTGCGGAATACCTGTTGCATTATCTTCGATAGATATTGTCCTTCTGCGTTCATCAAGCCATATTTCAATTTGACCTTCTTGTTTAGAAGAAAGAATACCATATTTTACGGCTTTATCTATTTGATCGCAAGCATTCTGTATATACTCACGATAACTTACTTTAGAGTCTTTATACATACCTGTTGTTAGATTTTCAAGTATATTTGCTCCGAAAACATATTCATACATAATTTTTCACCCTATTTCTTAAACTGTTTATATAAAGGCTTAGGAAACTTGATTTTCAGCAAGGAGCGGAAAATCGGGTTCTGTATCAAGTAATCACCCTGTTCTAATCGAGTAAGCATATTTTTGTATGTAGAAGGCAAACTTCCGTAATCTTTGGTAGCTGTTTCAATGGAGTTTGTACGTCCGTATGCGTGAGTTGAACAGTTGCCTGTTACACGTTGATGAATGTTGGAACGGAATTGCTCAGCTCCAAAAAGTACAACACCGAGAGAACGTCCACGCTCCGTCACATCAAGTATTTCTCTAAGTATAGGAGAAGATTTTGGAGTGTCCTTTGAAGCATATTTATTAAGTTCGTCAATAAAGATAATGATTCGAGATGGAGGATTTACGCCTGATTCACTATCATATTCTCCAAGCTTTAAGTTATAAATCGTTCTGACAGCATCACCAAAAACAAAAGCTTGTTTATCTTCTGGAAGTTTTGCTACGTCAATAACGCAAACATCATTTGAAGATATATGTTTTAATGCATCAGCAAGTCTACACTCACCATTTTGAATGTTAGGTCGATTAGCAAACATATCGTCATTTTTGATGGCTTTATTGATGATTCGCTTAAATTTACGCCAACTCAAAACAGATATTTCATTAGATGCACGTTGTTGACCTTTGCTCACTGGCTGAGAACGTTGTGAAAGCTCATCAACCAATCCTCTGAATTGCTCCCAAGTTTTAATTCCGGCAAAATCAGGGTCATTATCGTCAATAATTTTACTGATAATTGCCTCCATAGTCTGCTGTGGATCATCAACATCAGCAAACAACATTTCCAAACTTTCTTTATCTTCCTCGTATGAGTATTTAAATTTGTGAAGCTTTCCATCACTTATATAATCATCAACATCTTCCTTTGAAAGATATGTCGACCTTTTTTCCGTCATATTGCTGTAATATGGAATATAGTAATGCACCTGTTTAAAAGGCGCAGTTGATAACCCAAGCCGTTTATACTCTGTATAAACACGTTCTTTTTCTTTGTTACCATCTTCAGCAAAGTCATTTTCACAATCAATTGCCATTAAGTCCTTGCCTTTTACATTAAAGATAACAAAAGCAACACTGTCTTCGTTTTTTCTGTTATTATGTAGATATTGTTCCTGTATTGCTTTCATCAAAAACATAGCGTATGACGTTTTTGATGCTAAACCGGATATCCCGGAAATATTAAGGTGCGCACCTTCAGGACCTAAAATAAACTTTGAGTTTAAACATACAGGAAGCGTAACTTCATCTTCAGTTTCCTCATACATTTTTAACGAACCGCATACTAAAGGATTTTGAACTTTATCTAATCCCAATGCGGCTTTTATTTCGTTTTCGGCTGCAAGATATACAGGTGAACCGCTATGTACAGGTGTATATAGATTTTTATCATTAAAAGAAACAGTGACTTCAACATAGTTCATTCCTACTCTAAGCGTAGGAGCTTCAATTTCAACATTACCAAAATCACTTGATATAAAACTTGTTAAAAAACTCTGCGCATCAGTAATATGCGAAATATTTTCAATCACGCCATAAGAATATGAGCCATCAATATGACCTATTTTAACAATATCGAAAGCATGGAGTTTTAAGTTTGAATCAGTCCAAAATGTGAATTTATCCATTGTAGTAGGACATTTTTCAGTAGCAATCACTCTGCCAATTAACTTGTTAGCCATGTTTACCTCCTGTTACAATAAATATAATCGAATAAATCTATAGAGCAAGCCATGTTTTACTCACACTCAAGTTTTAGCTATAATAAAAACAGTGATTTGAATAACATAGTCTTCCTTGAAACAAAACGTCTGATTTTAGACTGTCATCCATTCTTCCATTACAGCGTTCAATTTTGTGGATTGAACCGCCATATCAATGCGTTCAACCGCTATTCTATTATCAAAAAAATTTAAACTTTTTTGTTTTGGAACTTACTTTAATATGCAGATCTAAAATAAATGTAAAAAACTCTCTGCACTCAAATATTGTGATTTTACATACGTTTCGGTAAGATAAACGGGATAGAGATGATTTGCCCAACGTAAATCCGAACCATAGCAAACAGGATTGCGTTCATTTAATATCAATGCACTTAGCATATCAACTAAATCGCTGTCTATTCCGTACTCACATTCTTCTTGTGTGACAAGCATTTTTTCTACTTTAACTATGCCATCAAAAGCCGTTCTGGTATGACTTTTATCTCTGAGCCTTATATACCATACAGCAAATTGAATATTTTCAAATAATTTAGGATTTTTATAGCAGGCTACGGGAGTTCGATGATAAAGTGGCAATTCAGCAATAAATCCGGGATTTGATTTACCGTTTATGTCCTTGCAGATTTCAGGATTAAAATTCTTTGAAACACCCAGAACATAGTTGTAATTATTCTTAAATATCTTACTTTTTCTTTCGTCATTCCAAATGTCTTTTGTAGGTCTATATTCAAGCGAGCCGTCTTTAATCAAATAATTACGCTGATTGAGCATACCTTTTTTTACAAGTTCTGCTACCATATCCTTTTCACATTGTATCATTCTATCTTGAATACAAGCGGTTCCTCTATCTTCAAATTTTTCAGAAGCATTTGTATTTGTTTTGTAAGGAATAATTTTAGCTATTTGTGTATTCATTTGTTTAAGTATGGGAATTTGGTTCAATTTTATAAGCATTGCTTCAAAAAATCCTGCTTTGCCATCTGCATTAGCTATATCGGGAACAGAAATCACAATTTCTCTCTTAAAGCATTCAGGTAATACAACTTTATTTATCCTTTTACAGCATCCTACGCCGACTTGACCTGCAATAATAGGATAAATAACGGTTCTACCTCCAGACATGGTATACGAATGATCGTCAACCTTGTAAACCCTACGAGAACCATCCAAGAAGTAAGTTAATAACTGGTCACTTCTTTTAGCTAAATCAATACTTTTACGTTCCAATGGCACATAAGTATTCTGAATTCTTGTTTCTGCTGTTCTTTCCCAAATAATTGTATCTTCACTGTAATCTATGTAAGGTCTTTCTGCGTGGTCAAGACTGTATTTATGTGCTTTATAGCTTTTACTTCCAGTATCCTTTGCCAAGACTTGCATTACTCTGTTTTCCAATATATAACCTCCATATTTTTACAACTATTTTATATTACAATTTTAACCCAATATCAATAACGAAAGTAAAAATTCTTGCTTTCTATTGAAAATGTCATTAGTAGGCGATTCCATTATCCAAAAACAAAAGCTATTACATCAACCAACATTGACAAAAATTACGATTCTGTAATATTTGATTTCTTCATTTCATTTAATAAAATCATTAATTATTTGAGAAAAACTATTGAAAGTTTTCCATTTTACCATACGTATTACAATATTCTGATTAAGAAAAATAAATCCAAAGAAAGTAGACATATTTCCCTCAAGTAGTTTTTATAGTTCTTTTTAAATACTACTATTTTAAATAAAGTTCTTCAATCTGATCTTATACATAATATATAGCTTTATATCAGCCATTTGTCTACCTCAGATAATAACATTGATAATGGTTTAATCATATCTTATCCATTAAATATTATATAACAAATCATGCCAAATTTCAACCTTAATTTAGTTAATTCTGCTCAAATAATTATAAAAACCATCTATACACACAATTCAAACAATTTTTCTAATAATGTCCTTAGTCATGGCAATGTTTTAATATATACTCTACAGAACATATCAGTAGATATCTTATCTTCTGATTTATCATGCACTTATTGTTTATCACAGCCCCATATTCTTCAGTTCTCCCGATCCATTTTTAAAGAACATAATATAATAAACCGGAATATAAGTTATCTTACCCTTTGTTGTAACAGTACGCTCATTGGACACAACAAAGGCTTTTTTGATATTGTAATCCTCGTTCTGAACAAAATTGTTCAGCGCGCTGTGGACGGTGTAATCCTTGCCCGATTTAACCTCAATGGGGACAGCGGAAAGGCTGTCGTAGTCGTCAATAAGATAGTCGACCTCGCCCTTGCTGCGGTTGTCATAATAGAACAGCTTATAGCCGTGCGCGATCAGCTCGCTTGCTACTACGCTTTCATAGACCGAGCCGAGATTGATACTTTTTTCATCATTCAGCACAGCGCGGATATTGTTCCCGTAAAGGATTCCGGTCAGTATTCCGACGTCGTTGAGATACAGCTTGAGCAGATTCTTTCCTGTAGATTCAATAAGCGGAAAAACAGGATTTGAAATCGCCTGAACATTAAGCGCGATTCCGGCGCTGATAAGATATTCAAACTCGTCCTCGTAGTCATTAAAGGTCTTTCCCTTTTTGTTCTCAATGCTCTGCGCCACGACACGTTTTTTCCTGTTCTCCATATTGGAGGGTATCAGGTCGTAAATACGGCGTATTTTAAGCTTTTTCTCCTCGTCGTACTTTGAAGCGTCCGCGGCGTAATAATCGTGAATTTCACTTTGGATCTCTCTGACCGACTGAATATTTTTCTCTTCAATATAGGAATTTACAGCGTCAGGAAGTCCTCCTACAAGCAGAAATTTGCGGAACAAATCCATCATTTTGCTGTGCATAGACTCGTCGAGAGCTTCAAGCCGTTCAAATTTTTTCTGTATAGCGGAAATTGCTATTTCGTTCATTCCATTGGCGTACAGAAACTCTTCAAAATCAAGAGGAAACATTCTCACCTTCCGGATACTTCCCATTGGAATTGAGGTTGTCTGCGACAGCGTAACACCCAGCAGCGAGCCGCTTGCAATATAATTGAACCTATTATCCTGAGACAAAAATTTAAGCAGAGTCAGCAGATGCGGATACGCCTGAATTTCATCAATAAAAATCAGCGTAGTTTCCTTTGATTTCATCTTATTGCCTGCAAGCATACTCACCTGAAGATAAAAATCTTCAACGGTTTTTGTTTCGGCAAACAGCCTGTCCCCCAAACTGTCCTCAACCATATTGATCTCTATAAAATTTTCAAAAAGCTTGTTTCCCACATAACGAATGATATATGTTTTGCCGACCTGTCTTGCTCCGTCAATGAGAAGTATTCTCTTTGACTCTGATTTCAAATGCGCTTCAATCAATGATTCTATTTTACGATATAGCATAACGCACCTCCATGCTGATTTTTCAATAATATTATAGCACATTAAAATCAACTTTTCAATATAAATTTGTCGATTGATTTATGATTTTTCAAACTGTTTTCACCCCAAGAACGCATACCTTGCAATGAAAACAGTTTACGAGAAATTCTCGCTCTCTTACCTTTGGAGGGCAATGGGATCGTTAAGGCGATTCAACTGAAACGTACAAATAATAGCAGCTCTCAAAAATTCATTTGAAAACTGCAAGCCAAATAATTAATGATTTTTTTGATTCCCCATAACAAAAACCAACCTGTCTGAACACAAACAGGTTGTATATTTTTAGCTGATAATTTCCCCGTCTGAAATCTCAATGATCCTATCGCACTGTTCTGCGATCTTCTGGTCATGAGTAACGATAATAACAGTTCTTCCTTGATCGTTAAGAGAAAGGAACAGCTCCATAATTTCCTTTGATGTCTTGCTGTCAAGCGCTCCCGTCGGCTCGTCTGCCAATATCATGCTCGGCTCGTTCACTATTGCACGTGCAATCGCCACTCGCTGTTTTTGTCCGCCGGATAGCTTGTTGCAGGGCTTTTTCGCAAGTTCTTCAATGCCAACAGATTTTAATGCGGCAAGAGCTTTTTCTTTTTTATTCTTTACTTTCTGCTTTGAGAAGTTCAGAGGGATCATCACATTTTCAAGCGCAGTAAAATCCTCTACAAGAGCGAAATCCTGCATTACCATACCTATTTTTTCATTGCGGATCTTTGCATACTGACGCTCGGAAAGGTTTTTCACAAGCGTTCCGTCTATTGAATACTCACCCTCCTGATAGTTGTCAATGCAGGCAAGTATATGCAGAAGTGTTGACTTTCCGGCTCCTGATTTACCGATAACCGCAACAAGCTCGCCGTCATCTATCTCGCATGAAACATCGTGCAGCGCTTCAAATTCGTTGGATTTCTTAGGATTGTAAATTTTTGTGATGTTGTTTAATTTTATCATGCTTTTCCTTACTCCTCTGTTATAAGTTCCTTAGGCGTCTGTTTGGAAATTATCCATAACGGCAGAATAACCGGCAGAATTATATTAATTAATAAAACGGGCAAACAGAACAGAAATTCATATTTTGTAAATTCAAGGCAGAAGTATTCAGCAATACCAGTTTTTGAAATCACAATATATGCAGCGGCAGCCAAAACAACTCCCACCAGCGATGTAATAACGGAGTTTATTAGGCTTATCAGTGAATTAGATCTCCATCTTGCTCCGCATATATATGTTATCAGAAACGTTTTCATATTGCATTTCGCAGCAATAGCGGACGATGCTACAGTGCATATTAAAGATATTATAAACACGCAGATACATATAGGAAGGATAAGCATAATATCCTCAGAAAGATATTCAATGCTTTTTTTATTAAGTTCGTCTGAAAGATTGAGAAAGCCGCCCATTTTGAACAGTTCCCCTTTGATTGCGTCGGCTTCTTCATCAGATAGCCCGTCCTTGTATTTTATAAATATAATTCCCTGAGGTGAAACTGAAATAGGAGTAAGCTCAATATCGTCGTGTCTTATAAAAATCATATTGCCTTCAATATTTCCGTATAGATCTCTGAAATCCTTCGCAAATTCATTTATAGATGAATTAGTAATAAACTTTGCTTTCTGAGCAGTTTTTCCTACAATTTTAAGCGGATAATAAATTTCGTCTATGTAGTCATATACTTCAATAGTATCGCCTACATTATACTTACTGGAATAGCTTACAACGGCGCTTATATAGTTTTTATCGCCTTTGATATCGGACAGCCATTTCCCTTCCTGCATCTGCGGTTTGTAAAGGTCATACATATTCTTATTGTAAACAACAAAACCAGGATGCGCCTCATCTTCATTTTCTGTATTAGGTATCATAAGAAAATCAGTGGTTTCCGTACTGTATATTTCTTCAATATTATCGCTTATATTTATTATATCATTATAGCTATAGTAATTTGAAAGATCATCAATATAAGATCCTGAAGCAAAAAGACACATACCTTCAGAAGAAAGAACCTTTCTCAAAGGCAGATAATATTCTATTTTAGACATAACAGATGACACGCTTAAAATTATCATTAAAAGTGTAACCGCGATTTGCAAAGCTATAAAAATATTTGTCAGCAGATTTCTTCTAAGCAGCTTGAGTGAATATTTTATCATTTCCGTCACCTCTCCTTTAACTGATCAACAGGTTTAGCTGAAAGCTGACGTACTATCATTATATTTGTAACCATATAAACTGCAAGCACATTTACCGCAAACATAACAGCAATATTCTTGGCGCTGTAAACAGCTTTGATATATATTAAGTAGTGCGATAACCCATGAATTAAAAACCCGAAATACAAAGCGTAGGCAATCGCCGCGCATATCAGGGAAATAATAATAATTTCTGCTATACAAATTCTTCTTGATTTTCCTTTGCTGCACCCATTCAGTCTTAATATAGCAATAGTTCTGCTTCGTTTTTGCAGAACATATTTATATAATAGCATAAGAGTAACGGCTGAAAGCAGCGCAAGCAAAACTGATACCGCCATTATTGAATTGTAAAATGGCAGTTTGTCTGATGATACGGTTTCTATTTTCGGTACATATGCATAATCTCCATATACCTCTTTACAGGCGTCAGCAATATCGTTATATGCTGATTTTGTTGCAAGGGCATTAAAGTCAAAGATTATACTTTCAATACCGTCTATATCGTCCGGAGAGTTAAAATAAGACATTCCGATATAATCATCCATAGTTTCTATTCCGCAAACCACATAATGCTTGTCTGCTATGATAACGTCAGATCCAATGTATTCCTGACTATAATCACATGGCAAGGTTATTTTATTGCTGCCCTGCATAAATTCCTCATATGTCAACGGAACTCCCGAGCTTACAGACGAGCTGCCGTACGGCGCTAAAGTTTTTTCATCTTTAAGATATTTTAATCTGAAAGCAACCGGTAAATGATCATATTCTTCGGCAAACTTAAGATCGGTATTATTAAAATACGGAAAATATTCAATCAACTCCAGTTCCTCAAGAGTTTTTTCATCAAGGAGATCAAGAAG
This sequence comes from Ruminococcus sporogenes, assembly GCF_054655175.1. Classification (NCBI taxonomy): domain Bacteria; kingdom Bacillati; phylum Bacillota; class Clostridia; order Eubacteriales; family Oscillospiraceae; genus Ruminococcus; species Ruminococcus sporogenes. The sequence continues at coordinate 94,484 of NZ_BAAHOA010000005.1, forward strand.
CTTTTTTACAGAACCGTTATCAACGCTTCCGTCGCCTGTGCAATGTATACTTCCGTCATCATATCGGAATTGTTCTATTAAATTTCCAAAGCATATCTCAAAGGAGGTTTGTTCAATCGTTTGATTTTTAATAATTTTGAAGTTTTGAAAAGCTCCGAACGAAAACAGCAAAACAATAAATGATGTTATTTGACAAATTATAAACAAGCAAAAAAATAAAATATTATTCTGTACAAAGCTTTTTATATTCTTATATATGTATTTCATTTATCCTCCTTTGAAATAAAATAAAAATTAATTTTTATTTATACTGTTTTGCTGTGACTTTCATATACTTGCCAGACATAGGTTCAGCATCATTTGTATAAGCTATAGTAGCCTCAAGCTTATATTTATGGGTATTATTCGTACAAGCCCTTGGTCGTGTAATTTCAAATTTACCTGTAGTAATGTACTTTTGATATTCAGCTTGTTCAATGAATTTTTCCTTCTTTTTATCATAATAACCTATTCTAAGAATAACAGATAATTTCTTTTTACTCAAGTTTTCAACCCTGGCAATACTAGTTGTTTTTGTAGCCTTAAGAGCATACGTGGCATTATCACGAATTGGAATCTTATTTGTACCATTACAATTTGCCTTATAGCTTTTACCATAAGCCTCAGAACGAACAAAATCGGCTGTATAGGTATAATTGTTATATGTTTTGAAATTCTTTTCACTTGTAGCTGCGTTTACCCTTATGTTCATTGAAGCCATCATCATAACTGCAGCGCCAAACGCTGCCGCTTTTTTATAATTTTCACAAAACCTTCCATAATTATATTTTTTACTTTTTCACATTTTCTCTAACACATTGGTTTTACCTCCTGTATTTAATATAATTATAATATCATAAGTTTTAATAAAATACAATATCTTTTGCTTTGTTATTTATAATCAAATCAAGTATATTATCTTTGTACAATATAAACAAACGCAAAACTATGTAAAAATATGTTTAAAACGGTGCAACTGTTTATGCATTGAGTATATGCTGTTTTGAGATTAATGTGGTTTATTTGATGAGAAAAGCAAAATTTAATGCCAAAGTATCTGATGTCAACACTTTAGAAAGGATTACGTTGTAATTGTAAATTCAAAACAGAAATCTTATTCTTCAGCTAACACCAATAGCAAAATTAAACAAACAAAAGCATAATTTGTTATATAAATATCCAAAATTATAAAAATTATGTTGCATTATGCCATATAATGTTATATAATTTATATTACATTGTTAAATAATAGTTGGCGTTTACTTATTATTATCTAATGAAATAAATCATGATAAGGAGGGGCGGATTTTACAGTAAGTCAAAACAATCCAATATTTAGGGAAAGGAAGAAAAACAATGAAGAAGTTTAAAAAGCTTATGTCCATACTGCTTGCAGCGGTTATATCAATACCGTATTTTGCCAATATAGCGGTATCGGCAGAGGGAACGGAAAAGTACCCGTACATGATATTCGGACGGAACGGTATTACAATGAGCGCAAGCTCTAACCTGTGCATGAACGGTAATGTACATACCAATAAGGAAGCCGACATATCCTACTTAAACGGAAATATCAACGGTAAAATCACATCGGGCGCTGACATTGAAAAAAGAGTGAAGCACGTTTACGCCGACACTAAGATTCGTGAAACATATTTCACTGAAAACTGCGAGCTTTACGAGGACGGTTATGTTCGTGATGAAATGAACATACATATTAACAATCCTATTTACAGCTACAGAAACATTGAACTTGACGGAAACGTAGCCCTTAATTCCAGCATGGGAACGCTGATGGATATAAACGTGACGGGAGAGGTCAAGAATGCG
>NZ_BAAHOA010000006.1:0-46248 GCF_054655175.1 Ruminococcus sporogenes
TTGCTTTTCGTAAAAGCTAAAAAAGTAGAATAAAGAAATAAGTCAAGTAAAACCACATTCTTATAAAGCATAGGAGATTCTCCCATCCGAGATATGTAAGCTTTTAATGGGAGTCAATTTAGTTATCTCACCCATTCATGTATAAAATTTGCCGCTTTATGCGGCATAGCGGTCCGGCGGCGTTTGAGCCGGCGCATTTCTTTGTTTCGTTTCTTTGTGCGAGCAAAGAAATGAAAGATACTTTTACTATGCTTTTCACAAAAGCTAAATTTTGCGGGCAAAGAAATGAAAAACACTTTTACCATGCTTTTCACAAAAGCTAAATCTTGCGGGCAAAGAAACAAACAATACTTAAACTTTTGCTTTGCTTTTTATAAAAAGCAAAACCCGTCCAGTTTTCGGACGGGTTTTTTAACGCTATTCAACAGAAATTATATAGTAATATACCGGCTGACCGCCGTTGACCATCATTATGTCAACCTTGTTACCGAGCTTTGCTTCAAGCGTTTCCTGAAGTCTTTCCGCCTGCTCTCCGGTTACGTCGGCGCCGTAAATAACGGTTACGAAGGAAGAATCGCTCTTTATCATTTTCTTAGTCAGCTTATAAGCCGCTTTTGAAACGTCCTTTTCCGTAAACGAAAGTCTGCTGTTGTCAAAGGCCAGAATTTCGCCTTTTCTTATATTATGTCCCTCGTATTCGGAATCTCTCGCCGCAAAGGTTATCTGTCCCGTTGACACATGCTCGAAGGCCTTTGTCATAGCAAGACGATTTTCGGAAAATCCGACTGTTTCGTCAAACGCCATCATTGCCGCTATGCCTTGTGGAATCGTCCTTGTGGGCAGAACACAGACGTTTCTGTCAGCCAGATTTTTAGTCTGCTCCGCCGCCATAATTATATTCTTATTATTCGGCAAAACAAACACCGTCTTTGCCGGCGCGGAATGTATGGCCTTCAATATATCGTCTGTGGAGGGATTCATTGTCTGACCGCCTCTTATAACGCAGTCGGCTCCAAGATCCTCAAACATGGATTCTATTCCGCGTCCAGCCGCGACAGCCACAAAACCGTAGTCCTTTTCAGGCTTTGTCGGCTCGAAATGCTGTCTTTCAGTTATTTTTTCGTCCTTTATTCTTGTTTCATGCTGGATCCGCATATTTTCTATCTTAGGCTTGGGATCGTTAATGAACCTTCCGAATTCAAGAGCCTTTTCAAGAGCAAGTCCGGGATTGTCCGTATGAACGTGAACCTTTATTATTTCCTCATCGTCAACAACCACAACGCAGTCGCCGATAGTTTCAAGATAAGCCCTCAGCATAAAGGGATCTGAATGCTTGTTTCTCTCAATTATATATTCGGTGCAGTAGGAATACCTGATTTCCTCCTCGGCGTCAGTCTGCGCTACCTCAAAGGTTTTAAGCTCACTTTTCTTTGTATCCCTCTTTACGACCTTTCCGCCTCTGAATATTTCCAGCATAGCGTCAAAGATTATAACAAGTCCCTGACCTCCCGCGTCAACGACTCCGGCCTTTTTCAGTACCGGAAGCTGTTCAGGCGTTTTTTCCAGCGCCTCCTTTGCGGCCTTGCAGATTTCATTCCAGAAAACCGCAATATCTCCGGCGCTTTCCGCCAGCTCCGCCGCTTTCTCTGCCGCAACCCTTGAAACTGTCAGAACAGTGCCCTCCGTCGGGTTCATAACCGCCTTATAAGCCGCCTCTACGCCCGATTCAAGGGCTTTCGCTATGTCGGCGCAGCCCGCCTTTTCAAGGCCGCTAAGCCCCTTTGAAAATCCTCTGAATATCAATGAGAGTATAACTCCTGAGTTTCCTCTCGCGCCTCTTAACAACGCTGTCGCAGCGGTCTCCGCAACCTTTGATACGCCCGCGCTGTCTTCGAGCATTTCAAGCTCCTTTACCGCCGCGTTCATAGTCAGCGACATATTAGTGCCGGTATCGCCGTCGGGAACCGGATAAACGTTGAGCCTATCGACAGCCTTTCTGTTATTTTCTATGCTGATTCCCGCGGATATCAGACTGTCTCTCAATAAATTACCATTGAGCAAGGTTTTGTCCCCTTTCATTTACGACTTTATCTCATCTACAAAAATATTAACTGACCTAACCGATATGCCTACGGTCTCGGACAGCACAAAATACACCTTGTTTTTAACGCTCCTCACAACCGCCGATATATTCGTTCCGTAAGCCATTGAAATATGAAGGACAACCGCTGCCTCGTTATCCACAACCGAAACTGACACTCCCAATCCCGGAACCTTTCTGCGTAGTATTTTCGACAAGAAAAATTCTTTCAGACTGCTGCAATTCATAGCCGCTACTCCGAAACAGCTTGAAACTGTTTTGCTGACGACGGATTTTATATAATTCTCGGTAATATTTATTTTACCCAGATAATTTTCTGTAATTATCAAAAACCGACACTCCTTTTTTATATTTTGCATGTTATTTAAAATAGTATACCACGTTTCAATAATTTTTACAAGTAGTGCAGGATTTAAGACAAATCAAGGAAAATTTTTATATTTTAAAAAATATAGGACCGGTTGATAAAACCGGTCCCTGACAGTATATTATAATTATAATCAGTTAATGATCGTAGCTTCAGTATCCTTATCAAAGAGATGAACTCTGTTAGGATCAATGGCCACCTTTATCTTATCCTGAGGTCTTGCCTTAGAACGAGGAGAAACCCTTGCAGTAAGCGGAATACCCTGACATGTAAGATAAAGGAACGTTTCAGCGCCCATCATTTCCGTTATGTCAACATCGCATTCGATGATTCCCGTAGAAGCGTTGGAAAGATACATTTCCTCGTCGTGCACGCTTTCAGGACGAATACCCATTATTATTTCCTTATCCACATAATTTGCAAGCTCCGGAACTATTTTCGCTTCAGGAAGCTCAACGGAATATATTACGCCTCTTGTGGATTTAGTATCAGCAGAACCGAATTCAACAACATACTTGGAGCCGTTCTTTCTCAGAACAGATTCAACGAAATTCATCTGAGGCGAACCTAAGAAGCCGGCAACGAATTTATTGCAGGGCTTCTCGTAAAGAGCCTGCGGAGTATCAACCTGCTGAATAATTCCGTCCTTCATTACAACGATTCTGTCGCCCATTGTCATAGCCTCTGTCTGGTCATGCGTTACATAAATAAACGTTGTTCCCAGCTTCTGGTGGAGCTTAGCGATCTCAGTTCTCATCTGCGCACGAAGCTTAGCGTCAAGGTTTGAAAGCGGCTCGTCAAGCAGGAACACCTGAGGAGAACGCACGATAGCACGACCGAGCGCCACACGCTGACGCTGACCGCCGGACATTGCCTTAGGCTTTCTGTCAAGAAGATGCTCAAGGTCGAGTATCTTTGCAGCTTCCTTAACCTTGCGGTCAATTTCGTCCTTAGGAACCTTTCTGAGCTTTAAACCGAACGCCATGTTATCGTAAACCGTCATATGAGGATAAAGAGCGTAGTTCTGGAAAACCATCGCGATATCTCTGTCCTTCGGAGCAATATCGTTTACAAGGCGATCGCCGATATAAAGCTCGCCCTCCGAAATTTCTTCAAGACCGGCAATCATTCTAAGGGTTGTAGATTTTCCGCAACCGGAAGGTCCTACCAATATAATAAATTCCTTATCTGTGATTTCCAAATTTACATCTTTAACGGCAACAAAGCCACCGGGATATTTTTTGTAAATTCCGCGTAATGATAAACTTGCCATTTTACCTATTCCTCCCACATAAATTTTTGCTAACCCGAATCTCCAGATTAACCATAATAATATAATACCAAATTTTTAACAATGTTTCAAGTCACTAATTACCCAAAGTTATTATAACTTGTTTATCCAATATGACGAAAATTTTTCTGAAAAACTGCTGAAAACCTCATCAAAGCGTGTCGGTTTCAACAACTTTTCAACATCGTTGTGCAAAATCTCCATACACTCGCCAATTCCAATGCCTGCGTGCATTTCCAGCCCTCCCATCTGGATCCTCACCAACTTTTCAACATGGTTTTCAACAGCGGCAAACATGCGTTTTACCTGATGATATTTACCCTCGAAAAGCTCAATAAACGCTATATTTTCCGAGTCCGGACAGCATCTGACAGCGGCTGGAAGACAACTTTCTCCGTTCCCCAGAGTAATACCCTCCCTGAAAAGCCGTTCATAATTTTCACCAAACCTTTCGGCTAATTTCACAACATAATATTTGGCAATGTGATTTTTCGGAGATAAAATTTTATGACCGAGCGTTCCGTCGTCGGTTATCAGAACCATACCCTCGCTGTCCTTATCAAGACGTCCTGCCGGAAAAAGATCCTTTCTCCTCAGCTCCTCGGGTATAAGCCCGATCACCGTAGGATCGTTTTTATCCTCTGTGGCGCAGACATAGCCAGCCGGCTTATTAAGTACTATGTACATATTTTCACGATATTTGATTTCACGTCCGGAAACCTCGATCCTGTCCAAATCCGGATTAATCTTAAACTCCCCGTCCCTGACCGTTTTTCCGTTTACGCTGACCTTTCTTTTCCATAAAAGCTTGCTGATATCTGTTCGGGTATACACTGTCTGCGATGACAGGAATTTATCAAGTCTCTGACTCTTCATTGACTCCCCCTTGCATTAAAAATTATTTCTTATCATAATATTTATTAAAAAGCGCAGCTCCTTGTTAATACATCAAGATTTCAAAGTATCAGGAGCTTAAAATCAAACAGAATGGAGAATATCTTACCATGAAGAAAATTATAGCTGTTTTACTGATAATAGCTGTACTCGCCGCCATATTTGTTTTCAGCCGCCGCTGCGGCAAAGAAGATAAATCACAGGAAAAGCTTATACTCACAGAGCATCAGCTTGAGCCTTTCCTAAACATAAGAGGCTGGAAGGTCAGCGGAGAAGCCTGCGACGCCGTAACGATCCCCGAAAGCTTTGACGGCGTTTATGCCGAATTTGCCGGCAAAATGAAACAGGCAGGCTACAATCTTGATTCTCATAAGGGCGAGGAAGTAAAGCGGTTTACTTATTCCGTTGACAATTACGGCGACAGCGAAGTAATTGCCGAGCTGCTGCTAACGCCGGAAAACGAGCTTATCTGCGCCGCACTGATTGAACAGAAGCCGGATGGCTTTACAGAACCGGTTTAACCTATGACAAGCTTTGCTATATCACAGCTTTCCTTAGCGTCTTTAGCGTAAAAATCAGCTCCTATTTTTTCAGCGTATTCCGGTGTAAGCACCGCTCCGCCTACGACAACCTTACATTCCGATCCGCTTTCTCTTAGCAGCCTGATGGTTTCCTCCATAGATTTTAGAGTAGTAGTCATAAGCGCGGACAATCCCACAAGCTTTACTCTATGCTCCAAAGCCGCCCTTACCACCTCTTCACATGGAACGTCCTTTCCAAGATCTATAACGGTATATCCGTAATTCTCCAGCAGTACCTTGACTATATTTTTACCTATATCATGTATATCTCCCTTTACCGTAGCCAGCACTATTTTACCCTTGCTGACCGGAGACGAATTTTCAGAAATCATTTTTTCTCGGATTACGCCGAACGCCGCCTGCGCCGCGCCTGCCGTAAGTATAAGCTGCGGCAGAAAAATCGTTCCCTTTTCAAATTGTTCTCCTGCCTTGTCAAGCGCGGGAATAAGAGCCCCGTTGATAATTTCCATAGGATCTGCGATCTTAAGCAGTTCTGCCGTGGCCTTTGCGCTTTCATCTTTAAGCCCGTTTTCAACGGCATATTCAAGGCTTATATTATTTTCGTCCTTATTTTCCGTTTTCTGCACAGCGGCGGAATTATATGCCGCTATAAAATCAAACGAATTTTTATCAATATTCGCCAGCAGCTTATACGCCCTTACCGCCCCTGTCATAGCGTCTACGTTAGGATTGATTATAGGAAGATCAAGACCGTAGGTCAGAGCCATCGTAAGAAAATTCTGATTGATAAGGGGACGGTTTGGAAGTCCAAAGGAAATATTTGAAACACCTAAAACAGTTTTAAGTCCAAGCTCTTTTTTAACTCGTCCCAACGCTCTCAGAGTTTCCATAACGGCCTCCTGCTCCGCCGACGCGGTAAGAGTAAGGCAGTCAATAAACACGTCCTCCTTTGGAATACCGTAATACATCGCCCTTTTCAGAATTTTTTCCGCAATGGCAAATCTCTGCTCCGCCTTGGGAGGTATACCGTTCTTATCAAGGGTAAGTCCGACCACCGCGGCGCCATATTTTTTAACCAGCGGAAGAACCGTTTCAAGAGAGCTTTCTTCGCCGTTTACGGAATTGACTATAGGCTTTCCGTTATATATCCTGAGAGCCGCCTCCAATACCTCCGGTATAGTCGAGTCAATTTGCAGGGGCGCGTCGGTAACGCTTTGTATTTCCTTTACAGCCTTTATCATCATAGCTTTTTCGTCAATCTCCGGCAGTCCGACGTTTACGTCAAGTATATCGGCTCCTGCTCTGATCTGCTCTATGGCCTGATTCAGAATATAGCCCGTATCGTTATTTCTGAGCGCCTCTTTAAAAAGCTTTTTTCCCGTAGGATTTATCCGCTCTCCGATAATACGCGGCCGGTCTATTACAACGGTTCTGGAAGGCGTGCAGACAGCGGACCGCGGCAAGGCTTTACGCCGTCTGACCTCCGTTCCATCCAGCGCCTTTTTCAGAGCCGATATATACTCCGGCGTCGTTCCGCAGCAGCCTCCGAATATTTTGACGCCGCAGGAGGCGGCGTATTTCATCTGCTCCGCAAATTCCTCCGGAGAAACGTCGTATTTTCCAGTAACCGGATCCGGCAAACCGGCGTTAGGCTTTAGTACTACCGGCATATCCGTCCATTCCAGCAGCTCCTTACATATAGGAATAAGCTGAGACGGTCCGAGCGAGCAGTTAATTCCTACGGCGTCTACGCCCAGACCGTTCAAAAGCAAAGCCATTGAGGAAACGCAGCAGCCGGTAAAGGTACGCCGGTTTTCCTCAAAGGTCATAGTGCATACAATCGGCTGACGGCTATTTTCCTTTGCCGCCAGTACGGCCGCCTTCAGCTCGTAAAGATCGGTCATGGTTTCAAATACTATAACGTCGGCGCTTTTTCCCGCAATAATCTGTTCCTTAAAAATATCGTACGCTTCCTCAAAAGTCATTGTACCGCTTGGCTCAAGAAGCTGTCCTATAGGTCCTATATCCAATGCGACAAGCGCTTTTTTACCGCAGGCTTTTTTGGCAATGGAAATTCCCGCGGAAATAATTTCCTTGACGCTGTTATTTTTCAGCTTATAACGGTTTGCTCCGAAGGTATTGGCATAAACTATCTGAGAGCCTGCTTCAACGTATTTTCTGTGTATATCCTCTATAAGCTCGGGCTTGTCTATATTCAGCAGCTCCGGAGCGGCTCCCGCTTCAAGTCCGGCATTCTGGAGCATGGTCCCCATAGCTCCGTCAAGCAATACCGTTCCCTGCTTTATAAGCTCTTTAAAATCCACAATGTTCACCTCTTTTTCTGAAAGCGCACGTTTTCGACATATTACAGCATGCGCATCCTCTTCTTTTACGCGAAATCGGCTTTTCTGAAATTCCCGCGACAGCGGTTACGGACTTTCTCGGAATAAGAATATTATTTTCCCCCGTGCAAAGTCCTATTCTTTTAGGGGCGTTCACAGCCTCCAGAAATTCTTTTTGTATTTCTAACGGAAAATCTCCGTAGCCCGGCGAAAACCGCCATGTTAAAAATTCTCCGTCAAGCTGTCCCTTGATATCTTCGTCGGCGATTCTGCATACCTCTTCAATTGCGGCGCTTGCAAGAGCGTCCATGACGAAAGCCGAAGAAATATCAGTTATTTCAATAGTTCTTATGAGCCTGTCCGTTTCAACTCCAAGCGTCGCGCAGAGCAGAGCCGCTCTCCCGCACCCCTCTAAATGTCCTCTTATATCGTTTCCCCTTAACAGAAGAGAGCTGCCCTCGACTCTTACTCCTTCCGGCTCTGACGAAATATCAAATATCCTGTATACATAGCCGGGACGGGCAGTTACAAGCAATTTTGCTTCACAGTCCTCTATTATTTTTTCAAGGCCTTCCGAGGGTTTTCCCTGATGTCCCATATAGCGAAGCGCTTCGTCTCTGTTGACGCCTTTCAATTCTACCATAAAAGTGTTCCCTTTTCTATAAAAAGCTAAAAAAGATTTATAATCAGACCGTTTCAGGCAGCGGATCTATAATTCAGACTCTTATAATGCTTTCAACAGCCTCGCTTATCCTTCTTGCCACATATGCGTTATTCATGGTGTAAAGATGAATACCGTCAGCTCCGTTTGACACAAGGTCTACTATCTGGTCTATCGCGTAAGCTATTCCCGCGTCTCTAAGAGCCTCCGGATTATTTTCATACTTCTGCATTATTTTTGTGAATTTCGGCGGCAGGCTGGCTCCGCACATAGAAACCATGCGCTCTATTGATTTTTTATTCGTAACCGGCATTATTCCTGCTTCTACCGGAACGTTTATTCCGGCTATCCTTATTTTTTCCATAAATGAATAATAACAGCTATTGTCAAAAAATAATTGTGATATAAGATGAGAAGCTCCTGCGTCCGTCTTTTTTTTAAGATTCAGAATATCCTGAACCATATCAGGCGTATCTATATGTCCCTCGGGATAGCATGCTCCGGCAATATCGAAATCTCCGAAGCCTTTTATAAACTCCACAAGCTCGCTTGCATATCTGAAATCGCTTTTAGGAGGTACTTCGGGGTTTATATCTCCTCTCAAAGCAAGTATATTCTCAATTCCGCGACTTTTGAATTCCGCAAGTATAGCGGTTATTTCGTCTTTGGCATAATTAATGCACGGGAGATGAGCCGCCGGCTCTATACCGTATTTTTCCTTAATAGTATGAGCGATCTCACATGTTGAAACGCTCTGAGAGCTTCCTCCCGCACCGTATGTAACGCTTATAAAATCAGGCTTTAAGTCTCCCAGCTCCTCAAGCGTATTATAAATTGTTTCAATAGGAGCAGTCTTTTTAGGAGGAAAAATCTCAAATGAGAATACCGTTCCTCTTTCAAACATATCCCTAATCTTCATCAGTCGATGCTCCAGTCTATCTCTTCTAATCCGTTATTTTTAAGAAATTCGTTTGCCTTTGAAAAATGTCTGCATCCGAAAAATCCGTTATAGGCTGAAAGAGGGCTTGGATGAGCGCATTCCAGCACAAGATGCGCGGGATTGGTTATCAACTTTTTCTTCGCTCTTGCATTAGCTCCCCAGAGAAGATATACCATCGGCTTTTCTCTGGTATTCAGAAGCCTTATAACATAGTCTGTAAATTCCTCCCAGCCCATACCCCTATGGCTGTTAGCGCAGCCCTCGCGGACTGTCAGAACATTATTAAGCAGCAAAACTCCGTTTTTTGCCCATTTTGTAAGCTCGCCGTGTTTTCCCGTATTATCAATTCCAAGATCGTTTTTTATTTCCTTGAAGATATTCACAAGCGACGGAGGAGGCATAACTCCTTTTTTAACGGAAAAGCAGAGACCGTGAGCTTGACCGATTCCATGATAAGGATCCTGACCGATTATAACCGCCTTAACATTGTCAAAGGAGGTATATTTGAAGGCGTTGAATATATCGTACATTCCGGGAAATATCCTGCGGGTTTTATACTCGTTTATTAAAAACTGACGAAGCCTTAGATAATAATCCTTTTTAAATTCGTCCTTTAAAAGCTCGTCCCAGTCGTTTCCGAACTCTACCATTTTCTGACGCTCCTTTACATATACTATTTTTATTTTAACATATATTAACCTACAGGTCAAACTAAATTTTACCGTTTTTTTTGTTGCTCAAGGCCTTTTTTCTTTCACGAAGCTGTCTGAAAAAATCCGACAGAACTGACGAGCATTCGTCCGCCATCAGTCCCTTTATAACGCGGGGCTTATGATTATAGGGCAGCTCGAACATTTTCTGAACAGATTCCGCAGAGCCTGATTTTTTATCCTCCGCGCCGTAAATCACTCTTTCCAGCCGCGAATTGATTATAGCTCCGCAGCACATAGGACAAGGCTCCAGAGTGACGTAAATATCACAGCCTATAAGTCTCCATCCGCCCAGCTCCGCCGCCGCCTCGGCAATCGCTTCTATTTCGGCATGAGCCAGCGGGTTCTTCTCAGTTTCACGCTTATTATAGCCTCTGCCGACTATTCTTCCGTCGGATTTTCTCACAACAACGGCGCCAACCGGTACTTCTCCTATATCGAAGGCTTTCGCGGCTTCCGCTAACGCGGCTTTCATGTATTCCGTATCGTCCATCTGTAGAATTTCCTTTATATAAAATAAAAAATCCTAAGACATCAAGTCTTAGGATTGATAATACGCCAAGAATATTTCCCCAGCGAAATGGAGCGGATTACGAGGCTCGAACTCGCTACCTCCACCTTGGCAAGGTGGCGCTCTACCAGATGAGCTAAATCCGCGTCTTATAAAGAATATGAAGCATTCTTATCCTTGAAAATAAAAATGGCAGCCGTAAATACGGCGTTCAAGCATATTCTTTATGGTGCCTCCGGACGGAATCGAACCATCGACACGGGGATTTTCAGTCCCCTGCTCTACCGACTGAGCTACAGAGGCGTTTAAATGGCGACCTGGATGGGAGTCGAACCCACGACCTCTAGCGTGACAGGCTAGCGTTCTAACCAACTGAACTACCAGGCCATAAATGGTGGGAACAATAGGGCTCGAACCTATGACCCTCTGCTTGTAAGGCAGATGCTCTCCCAGCTGAGCTATGCTCCCACATCATTTATCTTTATGTCGCTATATCTCTTAGCGACTTAATTATTTTACTACATATTCCGCCAAAAGTCAAGTACTTTTTCAAAAAAAGATGATAATTAGCATTTTGTATAATTGTCAACATTTTATTTTATGCATTTTAATTAAATCCGTTTTCTCCATTATTAGAATAAAGCCTTATAACATCGATTTTCAGTCCGCTGTTTTCTCTTTTTACAAGACCGGGATCGTCCCTAAGCAGTCTTTCCGCTATATTTCTTGTTTGGTTTACCATATCCATATTACCTGCGATACCGGCCATTTTAAGCGGCGGAAGTCCGTGCTGACGGCTTCCGAAAAAATCTCCGGGGCCTCTCATTTTCAGATCCTCCTCTGAAATCTTAAATCCGTCGTTTATACTACTCATTATTTTCATTCGCCTTATGCATTCTTCTCCTGAATTATCCGTAACAAGTATGCAGTGGCTCTGGGATTCTCCTCTGCCGACTCGTCCCCTGAGCTGATGAAGCTGTGAGAGTCCGAAACGCTCCGCGTTTTCTATCATCATTACCGAAGCGTTCGGAATGTCGACGCCTACCTCGACAACGGTTGTGCAAATCAGGACGTCAATCCTTCTGTTTTTAAAATCCTCCATTACGCTCTCTTTTTCAGCCGCCTTCATCTTTCCATGCAGCAGTCCCACGCTGTAATCGGCGAAGTCGTTTCCCCTTACCTTTTCAAAATAGCTCTTAACGGCGAGCATATCGCTTTCGTTTTCCTCTATAACAGGACATACTATATATGCCTGACGTCCGCTGTCAAGCTGCTGTCTGACAAAATTAAAAGCTCGCTTACGCAGCTTCCCTGTAACGGCATATGTCCTGACGGGAAGTCTGCCTGCCGGCATCTCGTCTATGACGGATATGTCAAGATCCCCGTAAATTATCAGCGCAAGCGTTCTTGGTATAGGAGTGGCCGACATTACAAGCTTATGAGGACTTTTACCCTTATCCGCCAGAGCCGCCCGCTGAGAAACGCCGAAGCGGTGCTGCTCGTCGGTTATAACAAGGCCCAGAGAAGCGAATTCAACGTCCTTTTGTATAATTGCGTGAGTTCCCACGGCGACTCCCGCTTCGCCCGACATCAGCTCGTCTTTAACAGCACGTTTTTCCTTAGCCGTCATAGAGCCTGTAAGCAATACTGTTTTAATACCAAGCGGCTCCAGAAATCCGCTAAGAGTCTTATAATGCTGAACGGCAAGAATTTCTGTGGGAGCCATAAGAGCGGACTGATACCCGTTTTTATAAGAAAAATAACATGCGGCGGCGGCAACCGCCGTTTTTCCGCTGCCCACGTCCCCCTGCAAAAGTCTGTTCATAGGAACTCCGGAACTAAGATCGTCGGTAATTTCCTTTACACAGCGAAGCTGTGCGGCGGTCATCTTAAACGGCAGACTTGCGTAAAACTCGTCTAAACCGGTTTTTTTATTCATTACGCAGGGAGTGCTTTTCCTGCTTTTTTCCTTCAGCATCAGCATACCAAGCTGAAGTATCAGCATTTCATCAAAGGCAAGACGTTTTGCGGCCGAATCCGCCTCCTCCTGATTTTTTGGGAAATGTATCGCCCTAAGCGCCGCGGGAAGGCTCATAAGATCGTTTTCAATAAGTAAATAGGCAGGCATGCTTTCAAACGGTTCTCTTTCCAATATCGTTAAAGCCTCGCGCATATTCTGCAATATTGCCGCCGAGGTAAGCCCCGTCGTGAGATGATAAACCGGAACAAGAGGGCTTGAATCTGCTTTCACTATTCTCGGAGAGCTTATCTCGCGCCTTAAAAGATTCCCCGTTACCTTACCGTAAAAAAGATACTCACAGCCTATCTGCAAAGCCTTGAAGCCATAGTAATTATTATATATGACCACCATAAAATCGTTATGACCGTCGGATACCTTTGCCTTAAATATGCTAAGACCTTTTCTGATTCGCTGCTCAGGCATTTTCATTACTACCGCGCCTCTTAAAACACTGTATTCATTAAGCGGAGCGTCCATCGGCGAAACGGGACATGAATAATCAATATATCCTCTGGGAAGATGATATATGAGATCATAAACAGTTAAAACGCCGAGACGCTTATAATAAGACGCTTTTTTTTCTCCGACGCCCTTTAGCTCGCTTATAGGTTTAAAAAGCTCGTCCATATATTATAACCTCCCCACTTCAAAAAATAATTTTTTATTTTATAATATTTATTATGCCACATTAAATATATCAGGTCAAGAGCAATTTTAATTTTTCCGAATATTCTTTTATTTTTGGAGGATAATAATAAAAACTTCTATCGGAGGTCATTTTTATGGCAAAAAAAATCAGCAGAAATACATTTTTAACGGATAATTCACCGTCAATAAAAGCTTTCGCTTCAATAGCTGGCTCAAAGGAATCGGAAGGTCCGATAGGTACATGCTTTGACAAAATTGAAACTGACAGCTATTTTGGTCAGGATACATGGGAAAAGGCTGAAAGCGAGCTTCAAAAGCAAACTGTCGGTCTGGCAATTTCCAAGGCAGGTCTTAAGGACGCCGATATAGACTACATTCTTTCCGGCGACCTGATAAATCAATGCATAGGCACAACCTACGGTTTACGTTCTCTTAATATACCTTTTCTCGGAATTTACGGAGCATGCTCTACAATGGCGGAAGGACTGCTTCTCGGTTCGCTCCTTACAGACAGCGGTATCGGAGGAAATATTGCCGCCGCTACCTCATCCCACTTCTCTACTGCGGAAAGACAATTCCGCTTTCCCCTCTCGTACGGAGGTCAGAGAACTCCCTCCGCGCAATGGACCTGTACGGCGTCCGGAGCCGTTATACTTTCCCCGGAGGGAGGAGCCCCTTATATCAGAGGAGCTTCAATAGGTACTATAACTGATCTTGGAATAACCGACGCCAACAATATGGGAGCTGCAATGGCCCCGGCCGCCGCTTCAACCATAAAAAAATATCTGGAGGATACAAAGCTTTCTCCAAGCGATCTTGACTATATTGTAACCGGAGATCTCGGTATCGTCGGAAGCGATCTTCTTCTTCAGCTTCTTGAAAAGGACGGCATTGACATCAGGAGTCAGCACAAGGACTGCGGAGTCATGATATTCGATCCGGAGGAACAGGATACCCACGCCGGAGGGTCAGGCTGCGGATGCAGCGCAAGCGTTCTCTGCGGATATTTTCTGCCAAAGCTGCAGACCGGCGAAATAAAAGAATTATTGTTTATCGGAACAGGCGCTCTCATGTCGCCTACGGCCTCGCAGCAGGGAGAATCAATTCCTTCCATCGCTCACCTTGTTCATATCTGTCATAAAATATAGTTTTCAACATAATAAAAATAAATGTTGAAAACTTTGAAAAGAAAGGATTTTTTTCAATGGAATTACTATGGGCATTTTTGATCGGCGGCGTTTTTTGCGCTATCGGTCAGCTTCTTATAGATTATACTAAGCTTACTCCCGCAAGAATTCTTGTAGCATACGTTGTCGCAGGCGTTATAATTTCAGCATTCGGCTGGTACTCAAAGCTCGTTGATTTTGCCGGCGGCGGCGCGTCCGTACCTCTAACAGGCTTCGGACATCTGCTTGCAGAGGGAGTTAAAAAAGCGGTTGACGAAAAAGGCCTGCTCGGCGTGTTTACCGGAGGCATGACCAGCGCCGCAGGCGGCATAACCGCCGCTTTGATATTCGGTCTGCTTACAGCTTTGATTTTCAAACCGAAGGATAAGTAATTTTATTCTAAAACAGTTAATTTTAACCGGATTTTAATAAAATTATCACATTTGTATTATATAATTTAGATAAAGGAGGCGATACCAATGGAAACAAAGGATCATCTATACCTTGCAAGGCTGATTACCTCCGCGGCAGATCTGGGCGGCAGACTGAAAAATTCGGCCTTTGAATACGGATGTATCTCCCCGGATATAAATCCTCTCACCTATATCAAGGGACATACCTATTCCGCTACTATTTCATACGTTAAAAATACTCTTACGCGTCTTCACAGCAGGCTTAAATCCCCTATGGATTACTTCGACCTCGGACGAGCTATGCATTTTATAGGCGATTATTTCACATTTCCGCATACTCCTCTTTTCAATGGAAGTCTTTCAGCTCATATTGCTTATGAGCGTCGTCTGCATAATCATATTATTACATCTGAAAACGAAATCATGACGGAGGACAGCCTTGATATTTCAAACGCGAAAAAATGCGTTTCTCTCCTTGAAAAAATGCAGCAAAAATACTACGGAGCTAAAAGCTCCGTTGCAAACGACTGGAATTATATAAGATTCATTTGCTCTAGCATAACTTTGTCCGCAGCCAAATGCACAGTCAGAGCTCCTAAGCTTGCTTTGGGAAAAGCCGCGGTTTAAAAGTATGCGCTTTTAAAGCGCATACTTTTTATTATCAATACCTAAAACATGTAAAATAAAAGCAGCGGTATTCCCGCTGCTTTTTATTACTTTTTAACCTCGATTTTATCCTTGCGCATATAGTATCTTAAAGCCTCGGGTATTCTTATACTGCCGTCCTCGTTAAGATTGTTTTCAAGAAACGCTATAAGCATTCTCGGCGGCGCTACAACAGTATTATTTAGAGTATGAGCAAAATACTTATCGCCCTTTTCATTTTTCACTCTTATTTCCAATCTCCGGGCCTGTGCGTCTCCCAGATTTGAACAGCTTCCCACCTCGAAATATTTCTTCTGCCTTGGCGACCATGCCTCAACGTCGATGCTCTTAACCTTAAGATCGGCAAGATCTCCGGAACAGCATTCAAGCGTTCTTACGGGAATATCCAGAGTTCTGAAAAATTCAACAGTGTTCATATATAGCTTCTTAAACCAATCCATGCTTTCCTCAGGTCTGCATACGACAATCATTTCCTGCTTTTCAAACTGATGTATCCTGTAAACTCCTCTTTCCTCTATGCCGTGCGCGCCGACTTCTTTTCTGAAGCAAGGCGAATAGCTTGTAAGAGTTTTGGGCAGCTCGCCCTCCGGAATAATCGTGTCAATAAATTTGCCTATCATGGAGTGTTCGCTGGTTCCTATAAGATAAAGATCCTCTCCCTCAATCTTATACATCATTCCTTCCATTTCTGCAAAGCTCATAACGCCCGTAACAACGCTGCTTCGTATCATAAACGGCGGAATATAATATGTAAAGCCCTTATCAATCATAAAATCTCTCGCATAGGAAAGTATGCAGGACTGTAGCTGAGCTATATCTCCGCAAAGATAATAAAAACCGTTTCCGCTGGTTTTTCTTGCGCTGTCAAGGTCTATGCCGTCAAGCTTTTCCATTATATCCACATGATAAGGAACTTCAAATTCCGGAACATACGGATCGCCGAAACGCTCAACCTCGACATTTTCACTGTCGTCCCTGCCTATAGGCACGCTTTCATCAATAATATTAGGTATAACCAGCATTATTTCTCTGATTTCGCCTTCCATTTTTACTTCAAGTTCTTCAAGCTCGGCAAGCTTTTTACCGATCTCGCCAACCTCGGACTTTATTTTCTCAGCGTCATCTTTCAATCCCTTAGACATAAGCCCGCCGATTTCCTTACTCTTTGTCTTTCGCTGATTTCTTAAATTATCACACTCAACCTTTATTTCACGATACCTTTTATCCAATTCCACAACCTTATCAACAAGAGCAAGCTTTTCCTCCTGAAACTTTTTCTTTATATTATCCTTAACAATTTCAGGATTTGTTCTAATCAGTTTAATGTCCAGCATAAATTTTTTCTCCTTAATTATTCCTTTGTAAGCCTTTTAGCAAGCTCCGACAGATCGTCCCTGTCGTAAAATTCAAGTATCAAAGCGCCCTTATTTTTACCGTATTCAACCTTTACCTTTCTTCCCAGCGCCTCATGAAGTCCTATCTCCATTTCCTTGAAATAGCTGTCTATTCTTTCATTCGTTTTATTTTTATCTGATTTATCCCTGTTCTGCGCCATTTTTTCAAGCTCTCGCACTGTCAGTCTGCCGCCGCAGGCTTTTTCTGCCGCCTCGGTCATCAGTCCCTCGTCGTCAAACGCCATCAGAGCCTTAGCGTGTCCCACTGTCAGATCTCCGTCCTCAAGCATGTCCCTAATTTTTTCAGGCAGATTTAAAAGCCGAATTGCGTTTGCCACAGCCGAACGCGATCTGCCGACTGTTTTTGATATTTCATCCTGCGTCATTCCGAAGCTTTCCATAAGCTCAAAATATCCTTGCGCTTCTTCAATCGGATTCAGATTTTCTCTCTGTAAATTTTCAATAAGAGCTATCTGCATGGATTCGGAGTCGCTGAATTCCCTTATCTGAACAGGCACCTCCGTCATTCCCAGCATTCTCGCGGCTCTCCACCGTCTTTCGCCGGCTACTATCTGGTATCCGCTTCCGTATGGTCTGACCAGAAGCGGCTGTAAAATACCGTGCCGCTTTATCGAATCCGCCAATGCGGATATTGATTCGTCGTCAAATTTTTTTCTGGGCTGCGACCTGTTCGGCTCAATTTCAGATAAACGCAGCGTCTGCGACGCCGCTGAATCGGTGGTATTATCATCAAAAAGTGCGCTCAGTCCAATGCCCAGTCCTCCCTTTGCCGCCATTTCTACAACCTCTCTTTATTTTTTTCTGCTGAATAGCTTTCTTTTTTCCTTGGGCTTAACAGCTTCTCCTAATATTTCAAGACCCAGCGCCTCATAAAATTCCGCGCCCTTTGAATTTTTATCGTAATACATAACCGGCTTTCCATGACTCGGCGCCTCTGAAAGCCGAACGTTTCTTGGTATTTTTGTTTCAAATACCTTATCCGGAAAATACTTATTTACTTCTTCGACCACCTGAGCGCTGACGTTGAGTCTGGGATCGAACATGGTAAACAATATTCCCTCTATTTCCAGCGAAGGGTTATATTTTGACTTTACTATCTTCACTGTTTCCATTAACTGACTAAGTCCTTCAAGAGCATAAAATTCTGCCTGCATAGGTATTATCAGACGATCGCAGGCAACAAGCGCATTAACCGTTATAAGGCTGAGCGAAGGAGGACAGTCTATTAATATATAATCATAAT
This sequence comes from Ruminococcus sporogenes, assembly GCF_054655175.1. NCBI lineage: Bacteria > Bacillati > Bacillota > Clostridia > Eubacteriales > Oscillospiraceae > Ruminococcus > Ruminococcus sporogenes. Next base: position 17,931 of record NZ_BAAHOA010000006.1, read on the forward strand.
CCAAACGGCATGTAAGAAGCTGCATTTTGAGTCTGTTCATTCTATCCTCAAGCTCTATCATTTCTATTTCTCCGCCTGCGAGCGCAGAAGTTGCCGGAACAAGACTGACATTTTTAAATTCGGTACGGATTATTGCTTCCTGGATTCTTGCCTGCCCTATAAGCACGTCATAGGACGTGACCTTAGCCGATTTTTTTCTTATTCCGAATCCTGTTGTAGTATTACCCTGAGCGTCTATGTCGATACAAAGCGTCTTTTTATCCCGCGATCCCAAATAGGCCGCAAGATTAACGGTAGTAGTGGATTTTCCCACTCCGCCCTTCTGATTAACAACTGCAAAAACCAATCCCATTCAGCTTCCCCTGCCTTTCGTTACTGTATTAAATTATACCACTTTTTCTTTCATGTGTAAAGACAATATTAGCTTTTTTTGCCCCTGAACAGCAAAAACTGCCCTGATTTTCAGAGCAGTTTTTATTTTCACGGATAATTTGTTCCACGTGGAACATTCTGACCTTTTATTATCGGTATCTTAACCCGATATTCTATATAATCCTCATTCTGTATTTTTTTTGAATCGGCGGCTATTCCCGCGGCTTTCATCGTTTCAACCGCCTTATTTATGGTATTTACAAATATTTTCACATTCTGAAATACCTTGCTTCTCTTCCTATAGCTCTCTTTATCCCTCACCTTACCTATGTATTCGTCGATAGCGGCTTCCGTGCGTTCCACATTAAGATTATACTTTATAATCTTATTAATTATTTCTATCCTGTCCTCTTTGCTGCCAAGCCTCAATAGCGCTCTCGCATGACGTTCTGTCAGATTGAATTTTGTTATAAGCTCCTTTTCCTCGTCGCTCAGCTTCAATATCCTTAGCTTGTTCGCTATGGTAGATTGAGCCTTTCCCAGCTTTACAGCCGCGTCCTCCTGCGTCATTCCGTAATAACTTATAAGCTTTTCAATAGCGTTTGCCTCGTCAAAAAAAGATAAATCCTGACGCTGTATATTTTCCACTAACGCCAGCACTGCGCTTGCTCTTGCTGAAATATCCAGAACTATACAGGGCACGTATTTCAGTTGCAGAAGCTTTGAAGCTCTTAAACGTCTTTCACCGGCTATAAGCTCATAGCCTCTCTCTATTCTTCTGACGGAAAGCGGCTGAAGTATGCCGTTCTGACAAATGCTCTCGGCCAGCGAGCTTATGTCGTTATAATCGAAATCAGTTCTTGGCTGATGCGGATTCGGCACAATTTCAGCAACCGGTATCTGCACAACCTTATTTTCCTCGCGCTCACGTTCCTTTTCCTTAGTAAAATTAAGAAATGCTGCCATTTTCAACTTCCTTTCTATTGTTCTCACATACTTGTCCGTATGCCTCTGAAATTATTATATATTATAAAGGAAATAATTTCCATACAAAAATTCCGCTTTTAACACTAATAAAAGCGGAATTTACGTCACATTTATTTAATTTTACAAGGGTTTGTTTTTTATCTGACCGCCATTTCTTGGATATTTTGTCGGGGTATGCGATATTTTTTTTACATAAAATATTTTTCTTCTATCATCTTTTCCAAGTAAATAGTCATAAACCCGAATTTTTTCACCGCCTAATATTTTCACTGCGTTTTCAGCATTTCCTGCGTCCTCGTTCGGTCCCTTCATTGCGGCGAATATACCGCCTGTTTTCACAAAAGGCAGACAATATTCGCTTAACGAAGGCATTGACGCAACCGCCCGAGCCACGGCTATATCATAGCGTTCGCGAAATTCCGCCTTTCTTCCGTATTCCTCAGCTCTCCCATGTACCGTTTCAGTCTCTATACTCAGTCTTTCACAAAGCTCGTTGAGAAATCTTATCCTTTTATTAAGACTGTCAAGCATTGTCAGCTTTATATCGTTTCTGTATATTTTCAGCGGCACTGACGGAAACCCCGCGCCTGTTCCTATATCAATCAACGACGCATTTTCAGGAATATCCACATACTTCATCAACAAAATACTATCGGCAAAATGCTTAAGCCATATTTCCTCCGGCTCGGTAATCGCAGTAAGATTCACATTTTTATTATATTCTACCATAAAATTACAATAAATCTCAAATTTTTCATGTATTTCCCTGCTATATTCCAGCGAGTTTTCAACAAATATTGCTTTACCCTGTTCAAAACTTATCATTTTTGCCTGCCCTTCTGTTCAAGCCAAACCGCGAGCACTGACACGTCGGCGGGTGAAACTCCTGATATTCTTGACGCCTGACCTAAATTTTCGGGTTTCTGTTTATTAAGCTTTTCAGAGGCTTCAATACGCAATCCTCTGACGGAAAAATAATCAACGTCGTCCGGCAATTGCTTATTTTCCAGCTTTCTCATAATTTCTATCTGCTCCTGTTGCTTTTGAATATATCCCTCATACTTTATCTGCAATTCAACCTGTTCTCTTACCTCGTCGGATAAATCCGGTCTGCTCTCATCAAATTCCTTCAAAATATCATATCCAAGCTGCGGACGTCTTATAAGATCGGCAAGCTTGCAGCCTGTTGAAATAGGAGATGTTCCTTTTTTCTCTAAAAAGCTGTTCAGATTTTCAGACGGTGCAATATTCAGTTTTCTTACTCTTTTTATTTCCTCATCTGCTTTATCCATTTTTTCTATAAGATTTTCATATCGTTCTCTGCTTATCAGTCCCAGATCGTAACCTATCGGAGTAAGTCGCTGATCCGCATTATCTTGTCTCAGCACAAGTCTATATTCGCTTCTTGAAGTCATCATTCTATAGGGATCGGCACAGCCCTTTGTCACAAGATCGTCTATCAGCGTTCCGATATAGGAGCTTGCTCTGTCAAGAATTAAAGGCTGTCTTTCTTTGACGGACAGCGCCGCATTTATTCCGGCAACAAGTCCCTGTGCAGCGGCTTCTTCATAGCCCGAGCTTCCGTTGAATTGACCGGCGCCGTAAAGACCGCTTATACTTTTGAATTCAAGAGTGGCCTTCATCTGAACAGGATCGCAGCAGTCATACTCAATCGCATAGGCGGGCCTCATTATCTCGACATTTTCAAGACCTTTTATAGTACGCAGAAAGCTTTTCTGAACATCCTCAGGCAAAGAGGACGACATACCCTGCAGATAATATTCTTCAGTGTCAAGTCCCATTGGCTCTACAAAAAGCTGATGTCTTTCCTTATCGGCAAATCTTACAATCTTGTCCTCAATAGACGGACAATACCGAGGCCCAACTCCTTCTATCCTTCCGGAATATAATGGGGAACGATCAAGATTTTCAAGTATTTTCTTATGAGTTTCAGCATTAGTATATGTAATATAACAGGAAGCTATATTTTTAAGTTCTTCTTTTTCGGTTTCAAAAGAAAACGGTATAATATCGTCGTCCCCGTCTTGCTTTTCCATTATATCAAAATTAATACTTCGCTTGTTTACTCTGCAAGGAGTACCGGTTTTAAATCTTCTGATTTCAATACCGTTCTTTTTAAGACTCTCTGATAAATAAACCGATGGTAATGCGGCGTCCGGACCGCTTTCATAGGATTCCTCGCCTACATATATTTTACCCTTAAGATATGTTCCCGTGCATATTATAACTGTCTTTACCTTATATTCTGCTCCCAGCCTTGTTATAATTCCTTTTATTTTTTTATCTTCAACAACAATTTCAGATATTTCAGCCTGCTTCAAAAACAGATTTTCCTGCTTTTCACAAACGCCTTTCATATAATTATGATATTTTACTCTGTCGGCCTGAACTCTTAAGCTATGAACGGCAGGTCCTTTTCCTCTATTAAGCATACGGCTCTGTATAAAACAACTGTCAGCCGCCTTTCCCATCTCTCCGCCAAGAGCGTCTATTTCTCTTACAAGGTGTCCCTTTGCAGTTCCGCCTATTGAAGGATTGCAGGGCATATTAGCAATCTGATCAAGCGATATTGTAAAAAGCGCCGTTTTGCACCCCAAACGAGCCGACGCAAGAGCCGCTTCTACTCCGGCGTGTCCCGCCCCAACGACTGCAACGTCAAATTCACCCATTAAATAGCTCATCTCAACCTCCAAACTAAAAAAATGTTCCACGTGGAACACTTATTTTCCAACACAAAATCTTGAAAAAACGTCGTCTACAACAGCCTCCGACGCCTTTTCACCCGTTAACTCCATCAGCTTTTCCGCAGCTGAATCCAGCAGCACTGTTATTCCGTCAAGCAATACTCCCTCGTCCAGAGCTTCCTTTGCTTCAATTACATTTTCCAATGATTTTTCCAGGCAATTTTTCTGTCTTTCATTTGCTATAAATCCCTGTTCCGGATTGTCGTCAAAATCAAGAAATAATTTTTCCAGACAATTTTCAAGTTTATCCATACCGCTTTCATTCTTTGCGGAAATTTCTACTATAAATTTAAAGTTTCTCTCTAAGTATGACTTATCAATAATTATTTCTTTATCGGTTTTATTAATTATCGCTACAGCATTTTTATCCACAATTCTTTTAATTATTTCTTTATCTTCCCCAGAAATTTCTCTGCCACCGTCAAAGACGGCAAGAATAAGATCCGCCTCCTCCGCGCGCCTGAAAGCAATATCAACGCCCATACTTTCAATAACATCATCAGTTTTTCTTATTCCTGCAGTATCAGAAAGTCGCAGAGTCAGGCTTCCTATTCTTACACTTTCTTCTATAACGTCTCTTGTTGTTCCCTCAATATCGGTTACTATACTTCTCTCAAATCCGCTTAAATAATTCATAAGGGTAGATTTCCCGACATTTGGTTTACCTACTATTACCGTATTAATACCGTTTCTGATTATCCTGCCGTAATCATAGGTTTTCGCCGTTTCCTTAAATCTTTTTATTAAACTTTCAAGCTCTGACGATAATATCTCCGGCCTAACCTCCGGCACGTCTTCCTCCGGAAAATCTGCCCAAGCCGCCAAATCTCCCAATATTTTTATAAGAGTATCCTTTAATGAGCTTATACGCCTAAATATTGCTCCTTCCTTTAACGCGTTAGCATATTTCAATTCCCTTTCGCCGGAAGAAGAAATAATATCCATAACCGCTTCTGCCTGAGTCAAGGACATTTTACCGTTGAGAAACGCTCTTTTTGTAAATTCACCCGCTTCCGCCGGCCTCGCACCGTTTTTTAACGCTATTCTTAAAATCCGTCTTGTTATATATAAACCGCCGTGGCACGATATTTCAGCTACATTTTCTCCCGTATAGCTTTTAGGTTCTCTGAAAACCGTAATCACCGCGTCGTCAATATATTCTTCACCGTCGAAAATTCTGCCGTATGCACAGGTATATCCCTCCATTTCAGAAACCTTTCTGCCATTAAACGGTTTAAAAAATCTATCGCATATTTTTATTGCTTCCTCACCGGAAATCCTTATAACGGAAATTCCACCGGGCGTGTCAGGCGTTGCAATTGCTGCAATTATAGACATATTTATTTCACCAGACTTTCCTAATAATATATAATATATATTTCTATATACATGGTATTATATCTTTATATTTCAAAAATATAAGGCGGATAAAAATCCGCCTTTTTTAAAGTTCAATTTTACCGTAAAGACCGGCGTTTATATCGTCCTCCGGCTTTGGTTTTTTATAATCCTTTTCAAAGCTTGTTTTTAAATCAAGAGAACGCGGTCCGTCGTTTCTTTTTTTCTTATAGCCGCCGTTCTTTTTTACGTCGTTTTTCTTAGGATGATCCGGTGAAATAACAACCTTTCTGTAAGGCTCCTCACCCACCGATTTTGAATTGACTCCTTCTACCTTTGCAACCGCCGAATGTATGATTCTTCTTTCATAAGGATTCATAGGCTCCAACGTAGTAGGTCTTCCTGTTTTCAACGCCTTATTGCTTATTTTTTCCGCAAGCTGAATAAGAGTTTCTTCTCTTTTTTCTCTGTAGCCGCAGCTATCAAGAGTTATTCTCTTGTATTCGCCGTCCATTTTATTCACTACAAGAGAAGTCAGATATTGAAGCGCGTCAAGCGTTTCACCTCTTCTTCCTATTATCGCTCCGGAACCGTTGCTGTCTATATCTACAAAAAATCCCTCTTCCGAGTCAGCGATATTAATTTCAGCCTCAATTCCCATCTTCTCCATAATATTCTGAAGATACCTGCGGCATGTTTCTATCTGCTCCTTTAGCTTATTTTCAGCTTTAATACTATCTATAACGGTAACCTCCGCTATAACCGGATGATTATATCCCGCCCATACCTTTGCTTCTTCTTTTATTTTACCGAACAAGCCTTTTTTTACATCATTAACTACTCTGAAGGTTATCTGATCTATTCTGACATCAAATTCGTCAGCGGCCTTCTGCTTAGCCTCTTCAATAGATTTTCCGGTAAAAACTCCGCAAAGATCCATCGGGATCAATTTTCCCTCGTCGTCATAAACCATTTTGAAGCGCTCCTCTCGTCACAGCAAATAAATAACACAGGGGGTACCTTATTTTTCCTTATCATCCTCAGTGTATTCTTCGCCGTATTTTTCAGCCATTCTTTTCCTTGCCTCGTTTATAAGCTGTCTGTTATAATTCTGCTTTTCCGAACGCGACATACCTTCGGTATCCGCGTCATAATCCACGCGTCCCCCGTTTTTTGCGGCTTCCTGCTGTCTCATAAGCTCATTCTGCTGATCCATCATACGCTGCATAAGCCCGGGCTTTTTATTCTTGTTCTTTTCCTTAAGCTTAACATTAATTTCTTCAATACGCTTGGGAGTAAAATAGGAATAAAGCGCAACCGACTGAATAAGCGAGAAAACCGAAGACCATATCCAGTAAAAGCCGACGCCGGCCGGCACTGTGAACGCAAGCCATACTGAAAACAGCGGCATACCGTAAAGCATAACGTTCATACAACCCGCGCCTGCGGCAGAGCCCATATCAGGATTCATTTTCCTTGTTTTATACTGTGAATAAATCGTAAACGCAAGCTGAACAAGACCGGATACTATAGGGATCATTATCAGAGCTATCGCCGCGCTGTTCCATGTTTCAGGACGAATTGTAGGGATAGAACCGAGATCAACCCCCATAAACGTATTTTTAAAGGTGCTCACCTTTTCAACGAATTCATTTCCCAGACTTGAGAATAAACCGGGATCGTCCTTTACCTGCCTTAAAATAGTCAGCTCAGGACGCGTCTTGAAATACTTGTCCGCAAGATCGTTGTCAACTATAATCGTCTTAGCCTTTTCAATAACGTCCGAGGAAATTCTCAGGATATGAGAAAGCGGACGGTATACGACGTCAAGAATACCGTAAAGTATTATCATGGTAACGATCAGCGGCAGGCAGCTTCCCATCGGATTTACGCCCTCCTGCTGATAAAGCTTCTGCTGTTCCTCCTGCATTTTCTGAGGATTGTTGGCATACTGCTTTTTAAGCTGCCGCAGCTTCGGATTAAGGGACTGCATTCTTACTGTTCCGAGCTGCTGTTTATAAGAAGCGGGAAGCATTATAAGCTTTGACAGAAGCGTAAAAATTATAATGGACAAACCGTAATTATTAACGATTTCATAAATCCAGTACATGACCCAGCCGAGAGGAATACCCAGCAATTCACCGATCTTACCCAAATTCATTTCTCCTTACGTTTTGATTTTTTGTTATGACGTCCTAAAATATCAAATTTTTCAGGAACATAATCCACTCCGCCCATACTCCACGGATTGCATCTTAAAACCCGCCACAGGGCAAGCCAGCCTCCCCTAATAAAACCGAATTTTCCCACAGCGTCCAAAGCGTAGGACGAACAGGTAGGATAATATTTACAGCACGGCGGAAAAAGCGGCGATATTATCTTCTTATAAATCCTGATAATACCCATAAGCAGATATTTCAAATTTTATTCCCCCCGGATAAAGCGGAGCATATTTCTCTTATTCCTTTCTTTGCAAGCCAGCCGCTGAGTACAAAGCTCTTTATTCTGCATACCGGCGCTCTCGCTACAATAACCATATCAATCCCGACGGGCAAGTCCTTTTCATTCTCAAAATAAGCCTGTCTTATAACTCTTTTAGCGCGGTTTCTGCATACCGCGTTTCCGATTTTTTTCCCCGCGGTTATACCCAGCCGATTATACGGTTTTCCGTTTGGACGCACATAAAGCACGACATATTTTGAAACTATTGATCTGCCTTTTCTGTAAAGAAAAAGGAAATCCTTGTTTTTATTCAATATTTCGGTGTAAAGCATAATTTTTTTATTATCCCGCTTTTATCAATGCGGCTGTAATTTTCTTTCTTTTTTATGAAATCCTCCTTTTAATTTTCAAAGGAGAATATTTTAAAGCGCACAAATCAAACGTTTTTTTATACATTCCGCATAATTTCCGAGAATACGGCTTATACGCTTTAAAATTTTATTTTTTTATTCCCGCCCGTCAAAACGGACAGATTAAGCTTTAAGGCGTGCAAGAAACTGCTCGGCGGACCTCGCTTTGAAGCGGCGTCCTCCGGCACTTTAAAACAAAAGACCACAAGAAAAATGTGGTCCGCTTATGCTTAGTGAGTCAGTCTTGCTCTGCCCTTTGCTCTTCTGCGGGCAAGAACCTTTCTTCCGTTCGAATCAGACATTCTCTTACGGAAGCCGTGCTCCTTCTTTCTGTGGATCTTCTTAGGCTGATAAGTTCTTTTCACTTTATTTCCTCCTCCCGTTAGGTAGATAAGTAAACGCGCCTGTTTCCAAGCGGCGCGGTCTTTTAAAATTCAAGCAGATACACTTTCGCCCAATCATAGCTTTTAATGTACCCATAAATTATACATGATTATTCTGTGCTTGTCAAGTATTTTTTTATAAGGCCCGATTTTTTTATCTTCCGCCTTAATTTCTCTTAAAAAAAGCCCTCCTCTCAGCTTGCACTTTTTAATAAATTATGCTATACTATTATTAATTGTAAAAAATCAGGAACTTTAAACGGTTTCGGTAACCGGAGGTAAAAAGATATGAATTCCTTTGAAGAGGTATTTAACTGTATAATAGACTATTGCAGAGACGTAGGAGAAGTAGGCGACGTCGCCATAAAGCTATGGATAAAAACGCTCCAGCCCATAAGCCTTGAGGGTAACAGGGCTATTTTTTCGGTAGACTCCGATTTCCAGAGAGGAGTCGTCATAGCAAACTACGGAGACCTCCTCAAGCAGGCTTTCAAGGCAACGCTGGGCTTCGACGTTGAAATCGACATCAGGATTCCCGACGAAATGAGAATAAACAAGCCTGTGGATCTTGATTCTCTTGAGGAAAAGCAGCACGAGCTTGAAAAAAGCTATGAATACGCAAAATATGACTATACCTTCGATACATTTATAGTCGGCAGCTCGAACGAATTCGCCTACGCCGCGTGCAAAGCTGTGGCCGACGGCGGCGGCGGAATGGTATACAATCCGCTGTTTATATACGGTCCCTCGGGGCTTGGCAAAACTCATCTTATAACCGCGACCGCAAAGGAAATGAAAAATAAGAATAACGATCTCAACATCATATACGTTACCGGAGAAACATTTTCAAGCGAGATCATCAACGCCATACAAACCAACAGCACGACTAAATTTCATGACAAATACAGAAGCGCGGACGTGCTTTTAGTCGACGATATTCAGTTTATCGCAGGAAAAAACAGTACTCAGGAGGAATTTTTCCATACCTTCAACGCTCTTTATCAGGACGGAAAGCAGATTGTTCTTACCTCCGACCGTCCTCCTAAGGCTATCAAAACCCTTGAGGACAGAATACGCTCCAGATTTGAATCGGGACTTATCGCAGATATAAATACTCCGGACTTTGAAACCAGAATGGCCATCATAAAGCGCAAGGCGGAGCTTTTAGAGCTTAAAATACCGGACGACGTTGCACAGTTCATCGCAAACAAGCTAAAAACAAATATCAGACAGCTCGAAGGAGCTGTAAAAAAGCTTAAGGCCTTAAATCACTACGCGGGCAGTCAGCCCTCTATATCCATGGCGCAGAGCGTTATAAGAGATATTCTCAACGACGATCAGCCGCTGCCTATAACCGTTGAAAAAATAATTGCCGAGGTCGCAAACGTTTACGGCGTTACGCCGGAGGATATACGCTCGACAAAGCGCGCCTCCGCAGTTTCAAACGCAAGAAAAATCGCAATTTACGTTGTAAGGGAAATCACGCAGATGCCGCTCGCTTCCATAGGAGTGGAATTCGGCGGAAGAGATCACTCCACTATTGTTTACGCGGTCAATAATGTTTCCGCAAGCATAAAAAAGGACTCTCATCTAAAAGAACTTGTCGAGGATATGATAAAAAATATCAAGGACCGCAGTAACGCCTGATTTTTTTATAAAAACAGTTTTTAACAGCGTTTTCAACAGTGTGTTGAAAGTTGTGTTGAATTTCTGAAGCCGGTTCTCCGCGGTTTTATGAAAAAGGAAATAATATTTCCACAATATTCAAAATATTAGATTGAACAGGCTGTTTAAACAAAAAATAATTTCCACATTTTTTTCAACCTTTTTTTCTATTTCAACACACAATCCTTCAACATTCCGAACAACGTTTTGGACATTAAACATCTTCAATATTCTGTCAACAGGAGCTTTATGAAAACTTATTACCCTCTGATACGCGAAATTTAAGGGTTTGTCCTAAAATTCAACAAATCCACAGACACTACTACTACTACTAAAAATAATAATATATATTATTGATTAATAAGCTTCGCTTATAAAATAAAAAACAGTCTGAATGTTAAATTCTATACAGACTGTAATTATTACGTTTAGTATAATAGCTCCTTTCTAAAAAATTGAAAGATATAAAAATACTTAGATAAATTTAAATAGTCGGTAGAGGAATAAAGCTTTTCTCTTGCTCTTATAAAAATAATATTTCGACATATAAAAAAATGGGAGATATAAAAATACTTGGATAATTTCAAATGATTGGTAAAGAAATAAAAGTTTTTCGCTTGCTCTTATAAAAATAACATTCCGACATATAAAAAAATGGAAGATATAAAAATACTTGGATAATTTCAAATGATTGGTAAAGAAATAAAAGCTTTTCGCTTGCTCTTATAAAAATAATATTCCGACATAAAAAAATGAGAGAAATAAAAATACTTGAATAATTTAAAATGATTGGTAAAGAAATAAAAGCTTTTCGATTGCTCTTATAAAAATAATATTCCGACATATAAAAAAATGGGAGATATAAAAATACTTGAAAAATTTCAAATGATTGGTAAAGAAATAAAAGTTTTTTGCTTACTTTTTTTCAAAAAAGTAAGAGTGAAAGGAGAATAATATGAATCCTATAAAATTTGCATGTAAAAAGGATGAGATATGCGCCGCTATCGGAAACGTATCCAAGGCTGTTTCGCCTAAATCCACAATAACCGCTTTAGAAGGAATCAGACTTCTGCTAAACGGTACAAGCCTTGAGTTGACGGGCTATGACCTTGAGATCGGTATTACAACCGTAATAGAGGTTGATTCGGAGGACAGGGGAGAGATAGTGCTTAATTCACGTCTTTTCAGTGAGATAACCAGGCGAATGCCTTCCGATACGGTATACTTTGAGGTTGATGAGAATCTGAATATGAAAATAAGCGGAGGAAACGCCCAGTATCAGATTTCAGCAATAAGCGCGGAGGAATATCCCGCGCTTCCGGATATTTCAAGAGAAAACGGTATTTTTCTCAATCAGGAAATACTAAAAAGCATGATAAACCAGACAAACTATGCCGTTTCTCTTTTGGATACAAAGCCGATTCTGACCGGAGAGCTTTTCGACATTGAAAACGGCGGCTTCAATATGGTCGCTATCGACGGCTTCAGACTGGCTATCAGACACGAGAAGATAAACGCTTCGGAAAAATATTATTTTGTAGTTCCGTCAAAGGCGCTTATGGAGGCTTCGCGCCTTCTCAAGGACGACGCTGAAAACGACTGCGAAATTTATGTGGACTCCAAATATGTGGTAATAGAGGTAAACGGCTACAGGATTTTCACAAGACTTTTAGAGGGAGAATTTCACGCCTATAAAAACAGCGTTCCCAAGGATTTTACAACAGAGGCGATAGTAAATACAAGCGATATCGTGCATTGTCTTGAGAGATGCTCGCTGCTGCTCAATGAAAAAAACAAGGCGCCTGTTAAATGCAGCTTTAAGGACGGTCAGATAAAGGTAAGCTGCCGGACCGCAATAGGACGGCTTGAGGACAGCATTCCCGCAGATATAAGCGGAGACGAAGTTCTTATAGGGTTTAATAACAAATATCTGCTGGATTCTCTTAAGGCGGCGGAAACGGATAAGGTAAGAATACAGATGACCGGCTCTAACAGAGCGGTCAAGATTGCTCCGATGGAGGGGGACAGCTTTACATTCATTGTAATGCCGGTCCAGATAAAGGGATAGGTGTAAAAATGGACAAGGAAATCATTGAAACTACAATAACGACGGAATTTATAAAGCTCGACTCTCTGCTTAAATTTTCCGGTTTGACGGATACCGGAGGCTTTGCCAAGGAGCTTATACAAAACGGTTCGGTATGCGTCAACGGAGAGGTATGCACCATGAGAGGAAAGAAAATAAGACCGGGGGACGAGGTTTCCGTGGAAAAATTCATTATCAGGGTGTCATGATCGTTACATCGCTTGCAGCGGACGGCTTTAAGAATCTTGAAGAGGTTCTGATAAATCCCCACCCTAAGCTTAACCTGATTACGGGAATGAACGCGCAGGGCAAAACAAATCTGATAGAGGCGATCTGGCTTACGACAGGCTGCCGCAGCTTCAGAGGCTCTAAGGACAGAGATTATATCGGAATAGATAAAAGATGTATGAGCATAGGGCTTTCTTTTTATGACGGAAGAAGAAAGCAGATTATAAGCTATGCCATGAGCAGGGACGGTATAAAGGAAAAAAGAGTTTCCTTAAACGGAGTTCCTATGAAGGGTACAGGCGGACTTTTTGAAAGCTTTAAATGCGTTGTGTTTACTCCCGACGATATTGATCTTATTAGGGGAGGGCCGGATAAAAGAAGAAGCTTCGCGGATCTCTGCGCCTGTCAGCTTAGACATAAAAATCTCGATACGGTAAGACGGTATGAAATACTGCTGAATCAGAGAAACGCTCTTTTGAAATCTATCGCTTCGGGAAGATCCTCGGCGGATTCTCTCAGCGTATGGGATCAGCAGGTTGCCGCAATAGGAACAGCCGTTTCACAGAGAAGGTGTCAGTATATTAAGCAGCTTGACGAAACCTGCCGCCAGCTTTACAGCAGTATAACGGGAGGAAGGGAAACGCTTTCTATAGGTTACAGCTCAAATATTTTCGGGTGCGAGGTTGAGGAAGAGGATAAGGGCGAATTTGCAGTAGGCAGATATTTTAAAAGGCTTAGGGATTCGGAGGAAGACGATATAAGGCTCGGTTATACCGTCTGGGGAGCGCACAGGGACGACATTATTATTAAAATAAACGGAATGAGCATAAAGGAATACGGCTCGCAGGGACAGAAAAAAACGGCGGCTCTTGTTTTAAAGCTTGGACAAGCGGAGATTTTTTATAAAAACCGCGACGAGGCTCCGGTGATACTCCTTGACGACGTTATGGGAGAATTGGACGAAAGCCGGCAGAAGCTTGTTTTTGAAGTGATAGAAGGTATGCAGGTTTTTATAACAGCCTGCAATGAGAACGCGGTAAAGGGTTTGTGCGACGGAAAGCATTACAGAGTAGAAAACGGAAGAGTTTCCGAAAACGGAGAGTGATAAGCCTTGTATTTGCACCTTGGCGGCGACGTGTCGGTAAGCGACGCTTCAATAATCGGGATATTTGATATAGAAAATACAACGACCGGAAAAACCACCGGTCATCTGCTCGACAGGGCGCAGAGGGAGAAACGCGTTGTAAACGTATCCTATGAAATGCCCAAGAGCTTTATAATATGCGTTGAAAAGGGTGAGGAAAGGGTATATATTTCTCAGATTTCAGCGGCGACGTTAAGAAAAAGATATAAAAGCCTTTTTAGATGAATGCAGAATGTTTGCAATCCGCGGTAAAATAAATTTAAGGAAACGGTTTTTAAGCCGGGAGATAAACCGATCATGGAATGGTAGGAAATCGCCGTATTTCTTGAATTTAAAGAGTTAAGCCGATGGGAATACATATAAATCGGTCAGGAGGAAATTTTAAATGTCAGAAAATCAGATAACGGAAAATCAGAATTATGACGAAAATCAGATACAGGTGCTGGAGGGACTGGAGGCGGTTAGAAAGCGTCCGGGAATGTATATAGGATCTACAGGTCCGAAGGGTCTCCATCACTTGGTTTATGAGATCGTGGACAATTCAATAGACGAGGCTCTGGCAGGCTTCTGTTCCGAAATTAGAGTCGATATATTAGAGGGAAACGTTATAAGGGTGTCGGACAACGGCAGAGGCATACCTACCGGAATACATCCTAAGGAGGGTATTTCCGCGGCAACTGTGGTATATACCATTCTGCATGCCGGAGGAAAATTCGGAGGCGGCGGATATAAGGTTTCCGGAGGTCTCCACGGTGTGGGCGCGTCTGTTGTAAACGCTTTGTCGGAATGGCTTGAGCTTACGGTTAAGGACGGCAGCAGCGTGCATTTTCAGCGTTTTGAAAGAGGAGAATACTCCGAACCGCTGAAAATAATAGGAGAAACTGAAGAAACGGGTACTTCCGTTATGTTTAAGGCGGACGGAGAAATATTCGAGGATACGACCTACGATTACGAGGTGCTGCTGAAGCGATTAAGGGAACAGGCATTTTTAAACGCCGGAATAAAGATCGTATTCAGCGATAAGAGGGACGAGGAGAATATAAAATCCGAGGTTCTGCATTATGAGGGCGGAATAAGGCAATTTGTGGAGCATATCCATAAAACAAAGGGGCTTGAATCTCTTTCGGATAAGGTTATCTATGTTTCCGGTATGCAGGGGGATTCCTTTGCGGAAGTGGCAATGCAGTATAACGACAGCTATAACGAGGTTATTCTTTCATTCGCGAATAATATACATACAGTGGACGGCGGTTCTCATGAAACAGGCTTTAAAAACGCGCTTACTAAGGTTATTAACGAATATGGAAAAAAATTCAATCTTCTCAAGGACGGAGAAAAACTTCTGGGCGACGACGTAAGAGAAGGACTGACTGCAATTATATCCGTTAAGCTGACAGACTGCGAATTTGAGGGACAGACCAAGGGCAGACTGGGAAATCCGGAGGTAAAGGGCTTTGTTGAAAAAATGGTAATGGAAAAGCTCATGTGTTACCTTGAAGAAAATCCCGTCGAGGCGAAGGCTATATTTGAAAAATCAGTAGCGGCGCAGAGAGCGAGGGAGGCGGCTAAAAAGGCGAGAGAGACCGCCAGAAGAAAAACTGCTATGGAAAGCGCGTCGCTGCCCGGAAAGCTTGCCGACTGCTCGGAGCACGATACTGAAATGACGGAAATATATATAGTCGAGGGAGATTCGGCAGGAGGCTCCGCCAAGGAGGGAAGAGACAGACGCTATCAGGCGATTCTCCCTCTGTGGGGAAAGATGCTCAACGTTGAAAAGGCAAGGATAGACAAGGTTTACGGCAATGAAAAGCTTATGCCTGTGGTAACTGCTCTGGGAACAAGCATAGGCGAGGATTTTGATATAAGCAAGCTCAGGTACGGTAAAATAATCATTATGGCCGACGCGGACGTTGACGGTTCTCATATCAGAACTCTGCTTCTTACTTTCTTTTTCAGATTTATGAAGCCGCTTATAACAAACGGAAATATATATATTGCACAGCCTCCGCTTTTCAAGGTTTTCAGAGGAAAAAAGGTAAGATATGCTTTTTCCGATGAGGAAAGAGACGAATATATAGCCGAGCTTACAACGGAAAACGGTACAAAGCCGGAGGTTCAGCGATATAAAGGTCTCGGAGAGATGGATCCTGAGCAGCTTTGGGAAACGACTATGAATCCCGAAACCAGAACAATGCTTAAAATCGACATGGAGGACGCCGTTAAGGCTGATGAAACGTTTACTATCCTGATGGGCGACAAGGTTGCTCCCAGAAGAGAATTCATAGAAGCCAACGCCAAATATGTTGAAAATCTTGATATATAGAGGATTTTAACGGAGAAAGGATTTATATGGAAGAGGAAGCTATCATAAAGAGAAAATATTCTATTCCCTATGAGATGTTCGGAGAGGCGTTCATAACGTTCCAGAAGAAGTTCGTTTATCCTCGGAATACCGTTATGGCGTCGCTGCTTATCGTCGCGGCGGCTCTCAACGTAGTTTATATTGCGCAGGGAAAAGCGACGACCTTCGGATATGTGCTTGTGCTCGTATGTCTTGCGCTTGCGTTTGTAAACTGGTATAATCCGAAAAAGCTCAGAAGAAATCTTATGGAATCCATAAAGGGGATAGAAAACGACGTTTATCAGCTTCAGGTAATGGCGGATAAGCTTATTATCGGAACGGTTATAGAGCCGGAGGAAAACGGGGAAAGGCAGAAAGAGGAATACGAGGAGGTTTTCGGAGATACTCCGAAGGCTGAAGAAATAAGAGATACCGAAATATATCTTACAAAAGACGTAAGGGTAATAGAAAAAAAAGATTTTTTTATGGTTTATTTAAAAAGGGCTATGTTTTACGTTATTCCAAAAAAGGATTTTACCGAAGAGGAAATAACCGTTATGCAGATTCATTTTCAAAAAAAGCTTGAAAAAAATTACAGTGCAGATAAAAGCTTGAGTAAAACAACAGTGAAGAGGAAGTAAGAAAATGTATAATGACAATTCAAAGGTCCGCAATGTCGATATAGACAAGGAAATGCGAAAATCATTCCTTGAATATTCTATGTCGGTTATAGTGGCAAGAGCGCTTCCGGACGTCAGAGACGGAATGAAGCCGGTGCACAGGCGTATTATATACACAATGAACGAGTCGGGAAACACCTATGACAAGGCCTATAGAAAGTGCGCGTATACGGTCGGAGAGGTGCTGGGTAAATATCATCCTCACGGCGACGCGTCCGTTTACGACGCCCTCGTTCGTCTTGCGCAGAAATTCTCCCTTCGTTATCCGCTTATAGACGGTCACGGAAACTTCGGCTCGGTAGACGGAGATCCGCCGGCTGCTTACCGTTATACTGAGGCAAGAATGTCGAAAATGGCGGGGGAAATGCTGACCGATATAGGAAAGGATACGATCCCCTATACCACAAACTATGACGATAAGCTTAAAGAGCCTGTGGTTTTGCCAAGCAGATTTCCTAATCTTCTGGTGAACGGCTCAACCGGTATCGCAGTGGGAATGGCTACAAATATCCCTCCTCATAATTTGGGAGAGGTCATCGACGCTATCGATATGGTGATGGAAAATCCCGATTGCACTCTCGACGAAATAATGGAGTGTATAAAGGGACCGGATTTTCCTACAGGCGGTATTATCATGGGACGCTCGGGAATCAGAGCCGCTTACGGAACAGGAAGAGGAAAAATAACGCTGAGGGCTAAAACCTCCATCGAAGAGATAAAGGGCAGACAGTGTATCATAATAACCGAAATTCCCTATATGGTTAACAAGGCAAGACTGGTCGAGAGTATGGCTAACCTTGTTAAGGACAAGAGAATCGACGGAATTCATTTTATAAGGGACGAATCTGGCAGAGACGGTATGAGAATCGTGGTTGAGCTGAAAAGGGACGCTGCCGCGCAGATTGTGCTGAATAAGCTTTTTTCATATACCCAGCTTCAGGATACGGTCGGAGTTATTATGCTCGCGCTGGTTGACGGAGAGCCGAAGGTTCTGACCTTAAAGCAGTGCCTTGAGCAATATGTAAAGTTTCAGGTAGAGGTTATCCGCCGCAGGACGGAATTCGATCTGAAAAAAGCAAAGGCAAGGGCGCATATACTTGAAGGTCTGGTAATTGCCGCAGATAATATAGACGAGGTAGTAGAGATATGTAAGACCTCTGAAAGCATACCTCATTCCAAGCGGAGATTACAGGAAAGATTTAATCTTTCAGAGGCTCAGGCTGAAGCGATAGTACAGATGACGCTCGGAAAGCTGACGGGTCTTGAAAGACAGAAAATTCTTGACGAATTGGACGAGCTTCTGAAGAAGATAGCCGAGCTTGAGGCAATTTTAGCCGACGAGGAAAAAATACATCAGATTATAAAGGACGAGCTTGCCGAAATAAGAAGAAAGTATAACGACGACAGAAGAACTATGATTGAATCCGTAAGCGGAGAGGTCGATATAGAGGATCTTATTCCCAATGAGGAATGCGTCGTGACTTATACGAATATCGGATATATTAAAAGAATGCCGGTCGACGTTTATAAGACTCAGAAAAGAGGGGGACGCGGAGTTTCCGGTATGAAGCAGCGCGAGGAGGATTTTGTAAGCGAAATGTTTATAGCCTCCGCACATGATAATATTCTTTTCATATCAAATAAGGGAATCATGTATAAGCTAAAGTGCTACGAGGTGCCGGAAGGCTCAAAGGCGTCAAGAGGCTTAAACGCCGTAAATCTTCTGCCGCTGGAGGAAAATGAGAAAATTGCCGCAATGATAAAAACCTCAGATTTTGACGAAGGCAAATATATCAATATGGTTACGAAAAACGGCAAAATCAAGAGAACGGCTCTTTCAGCTTATAAAAACGTCCGCAAGAACGGTCTTATCGCTATAGGTCTTGACGAGGGCGACGAGATTGCCGGAGTGAGAATGACGGACGGAAACGCTCAGCTTTTCGTGGCTACGCATGACGGAATGGTTATACATCTTGAAGAGGATAAGGTAAGAGCAATGTCGCGTTCGGCGCACGGAGTAAGAGCTATCAAGCTCAGGGACGGCGACTATGTAGTTTCAATGGCAAGAGTAAGAAACGGAGCCACTCTGTTGACTGTGACTGACAAGGGATACGGAAAAAGAACCGAAATATCAGGATATAAGGTTCAGAACAGAGGCGGCTACGGCTTGAAAAATTATAAGGTCGGAGAGGAAAAGGGCTATATCTGCGGTATCAAGGTGGTTGATGAAAGCGACGATATAATTCTTATATCCAGCGACGGCGTTATAATAAGAATAAGGTGCGAGGATATCAGGGTTATGGGAAGATATGCCGCGGGCGTTAGAGTTATGAAGGTTTCCGATGAAAACAAGGTAGTATCGTTTACAAGAGCCGAAAGGGACGAGGAAGCTGAGGTTGAGGCTGTGGAACAGCCGACAGAAGAGGAAATTGCCGAGGATATGAAAAATTCTGAGGCGGAGGAGGCGGAAAGCGAAGCCGCCGATCTGGACGCTATTGACGAGGAAGAAAAATAATGGAGTCTTTGAATGTAAAAACAAAGGCGGGATGCGCCGCGGTTATGACCGCGGCAAGTCTTTTCGCACAGTGGGCGCATTGGTTTATATTTGAAAAGATAGAATTTTCAAGCTTTTATCTGTTTTTTACTCCGCTTGTACTATGCTTTATGTATCGTCTGCTCATGGCGGACAGCGAAAACGGAGGAAGATTTTCCAAGCCGTTTATATTTATATTTACGGTTGCGCTGCCCCTTGCAGCCGCGTTTATAATAAGCGTATTTATGCTTTTGAATTATCCCGATATAAGCACGTTTTCAGCGGTCAGGCAGGAAAGCGGCATACCCTCCGAGCTGATTGCCCTTTATTCGGGCAGAATATTTATAACCTCTGTTTATCTTCTGGCTTATTCGGGCATTGATATTTTTATTTCAAAAATATGGCGGAATTTAAAAAAATCCGGAAAATAATATATTTTTTACGGAACGTTTACAAGGCGTTCCTTTTTCTTTGAAAATTTTCCGTTATAAATATATCTTGACAAAGGCTAAAAATTGTTGTATACTAACTGTATTAGTTGATATCGTACACCAAATGGCCGGGGAGGTGGCATAATGTTTGACCTTGATCTTCAAAGCAGAACTCCGATATACGAGCAGCTCTATAAAAAAACAGTGGAGCTGATCATCAAAGGGGTGTTAAAGGAAAATGAACAATTACCCAGCGTTAGAAGTCTTGCAAAGGATCTGAGCGTAAACCCTAATACAGTATCAAAGGCTTATCAGGAGCTTGAGAGAAATAAGATAATATATTCGGTGTCCGGAAGGGGCAGCTTTGTTTCAAAGATCGTGGATTCTTCAGTCAAGGATTATATACTTTCCGATTTTGATGAAAAAGCCTCCGAGGCGCTGAAAATCGGTATTTCAAAGGATGAGCTCAAGGAAAGAATAGAGGAGATGGAAATATGATAGAGCTTAAAGAGGTTACAAAGCAGTTTGACGATTTCAAGGTGCTTGATAAAATAAGCCTTACTATTCCAAAAGGCGCTGCTTTTGGGCTTTTAGGCTCGAACGGCGCCGGAAAATCGACGATTCTCCGCCTTATATCCGGTATTTATTCGGCGGAGGAGGGCGAGGTAACGGCGGATAATGAAAACATATACGATAATCCGGCAATAAAGGAAAGAATATTTTTTATAAACGACGAAACTATACAATTTACTAATTTTACTCTGGAAGAGCTTAAAAATTATTATAAAAGCTTTTACCCTAAATTTTCAGAGGAGCTTTTTGAAAAGCTGAGAACTACGATAAATCTGCCTTTAAAAAAGAAGCTGAACGCTTTTTCAAAGGGAATGAAGCGTCAGGCGGTTGTAATAACGGCTCTTGCATGCCAAACGGACTATCTGCTGCTGGACGAGGCGTTTGACGGTCTTGATCCTACCATGAGAATAATTGTTAAAAGAATGCTGGTTGACGCCATGTTAGACAGGGAGCTGACTACGGTTATATCTTCCCACAATCTCAAGGAAATTAACGAGGTCTGCGACAGGGTAGCGCTGCTTCATCAGGGGAAAATAGTTTTTGCAAGAGAGCTTGACAGCGTAAAGGGTAATATACATAAGATTCAGGCGGTATTCAGAGCCGCGGATTCGTCTATGCCTCAGTATTACAGCAAGGAGGAGCTTTCCGGAACGGGGATTGAGATTCTCCATTTTGAAAAAAACCAGAGCGTTTATCACATAATCGCCAAGGGAGATGTGGAGGATATAAAAGAAAAGCTTCAGCCTAAGGATCCTGTAGTGCTTGACATTATACCGCTTTCGCTGGAGGAAATATTTATTTATGAAATGGAGGCGCTGGGCTATGACTTTAACGCGATTGAAATCGACAAATAATACGAGATTTCTGACCAATTTTAAATTATCTGTAAAATCCGGCAGGAAAATACTTATCGTTTTATCAGTTTTGCAGCTTCTCGGACTGCCTGTCATGGCGGCGGTAGCGGTTTCAGCCGCGGCGGACGACGGCGGAAACTCGGCGCAGTCTCAGGTAGCTTTCATACTCATATCAATTTTCTGTCTTGCGGCCGCCGTACTCTGCGGAATAATTATAGCTGTGAACAATTTCAGCTATCTCTATAAAAAATCGCAGGTCGATATGATTTATTCCCTTCCCATAAAGAAAAAATTCAAGTTCCTCAGCGATTATGCGTCCGGACTTGTTATATATATAGTACCCTACATAGTCGCGTGCATTATCTGCAATTTTATACTTTTTTGCGGCAGAGTCTGCGTTGATGAGCTTACTGAAATATTTTCAGACGGTTCCTTAATGACTCTTGTTATGCAGGGAGAGTTTGCGGGACTGTTAGTTATGATAATGCTTTATACGCTTTCAGTACTTGTTTTATCCTGCTGCGGGACGCTTTTTGAAAGCATCATGAATATATTTATGATAAACGGACTTATTCCCGGGGCAATATCGGTTGTTGCGGCAATGCTTTTCGCCAATCTTTACGGAGTGCCGATATTTGAAACGGTAGCGCCGGTTTTAGGATATACAAGTCCCTTGGGCGCGGTTATATATATGATTTACGTTTTGGGAAGCGAGGAATATATATACAGCTCGGAAGTATTCAGTATAAATGCGGGCGTCTACGGAAAGTGGGTATTGTTTTTTCTCGGCGCGACGGCGCTTTATTTTCTGCTGACTATGTTTCTCTATAACCGCAGAAAGGCGGAGGACGTATCTAAGCCTTACGTTTTCAAGCTGTTATATTACATAGTTGTTACCGTTATATCAATGGCAATATCTCTTATTGCGAGATATCAGTTTTCTATGATATTTCCGGTAATCATTTTCTCATTTATAGTTTATATGATATTTGAGGTAATAACAAACAGGGGCTTTAAGAAAATTTATAAGTCCTTGATAAGATACGCCGTCACAATGGTTGGAATACTGATTATCTGCGTTGCCGCAATAGGTACCCGCGGTTTCGGCGTTGAGGGAAAGACATATTCGCCGTCTAGAGTTAAAAGCGTGGAGGTAAGCTACGGCGGAATTGACAATATTATGGACTTATATAGCGTAATAGACGGATACAGCATGTCTATGTATATGGAAAACGGTAATCTGATTGAATATAAGGACAGTGAAATAATAGAGAAAATAACGCAGGTTCAAAAGGACGCTATAAAAACCTACCGCAGCGGAGAATACGGCAATTACAGCAGCATGGAGAATATTTTTTACCAATCTGTTTATTATGAGGGAGATTACAATTTAAATTATGAAGAATCCTATGATTATCCCTGTTATGATATAACCTTTAGGTTTAATCTTAAGACGGGAGGAAAGGTTAAGAGAAATTATCAGCTAAGCTTTAATCAGATAAAGGAGCTTTTCATTCTTGATTCCACAGAGGAGCTTGCGGAGCGGCGTGCGGACTATCTTTACGATTCGCTTATCAGGGAATTCAACAATAACAAATATAAGGTATATACGCTAAACTATAACTACATAAAAAATAATTACAGCGATACGGAACAAATATCTATGAATCCTGACGAGGCCAAGCAGCTCAAAGAAAATTACAGGCTCGACTATCTTGAATCCTCCTTAGACGAGCTTTCGTCCTCAAGAGTCGTATGCTATGTAAACGGAAATATACCAATCAGGGAATGCTTTGAGAGGACAATAAGCTTTATAAAAAATCACGGCGGTCTTGAGATTTCTTCACATTATCCGTATTACATGCTGGAATTAGAGGGTATACTTTATCCGCCGGAGGGCTTTGAAAGCTGGGGCAGAAATGATGTAACGGCAACCTTCGGCTACGTTAAGGTAATGGAATCGCTGGGACATGTTTTAACAAACGGTCAGACTCTGGATCTGCTTAAATACGCAACCTCAAGCTTTTACGCAGAGGAAGACTGCTATGTTATGGAAATAAACGGCGAATATTACGCAGTGCCGGCGGAAAACAGCCAAAAGGCGGCTAAGCTTTATGAGGATAGCAGGAATAAAGTAAACCGATATGAATTTGACGAATTTATGGAGGATTTAAGCTATTACAGCGACGCGGACGCTTTTATAAACGATTTAATTGATGGAGATTATTATTTTTATGCTGATATAGAAAAAGCGATGGATATGCGATGGATAAGAAACGTCGGTGATTTCAGCGAATATTCACGGAATTTGGGCAATGATGTTTCAGAGGAGGCAAAGCAGACCTGGAACGAATTTAATCTGCTTAAAAAATTTTTCAACTTTACGTCGCTGGAGGAATATAAATATAACGCGGACGAAAAGGGTGAAAGCTACGATATAAACAGTCTGGAAAATGAATGGATAGAATATAAAGAGGCGTTTCCCGCAATAAGCTCAAAAAGCCTTAAATAAAAATATCCCCCGAAAAAGGGGGGATATTTTTTGCTTTTTTCAAAAGCAAAAAACATATTTACAGACAAACTCTCATAAAATTTAAGGACAACTGTATCAAAGGAGATATAATTATGAGAGGACTGACATCAAAGCAAGCGGAAAAGCTGCTTGAGCAATACGGCGAAAATGTTATGGAAAGCAAAAAAGGGAACGGTCCGATTAAAATATTTGCAGGACAGTTCAAGGACGTAATGGTGATGATCCTTCTTGCGGCAACCGGAATTTCGGTTTTTCTGGGAGAAATTTACGACGCTATAACAATCATTCTCATAGTACTTTTAAACGCTATACTTGGATTTATTCAGGAATACCGTACCGAAAAAACGCTGGAGGCGCTGAAAAACATGACCGCGCCGTCTGCAAAGGCGTTGAGAGACGGTAAAAAAACTATTGTTCCCGCCGCAAAAATAGTGCCGGGGGATCTGGTGCTGCTGGAAACGGGAGACAGGGTTCCGGCGGACTGCGTTCTGCTGGAAACAAACAATTTCTATGCGGACGAATCAATGCTGACGGGAGAATCCGAACCGGTAAACAAAACCAACGGCTCCGAATCGGATACCGACAATTCCCTGAACCGCCGCTGCATAGCCTATTCCGGTACTGTTATAACAGGAGGAAACGCAAAGGGACTGGTTATAGCCACAGGTAAAAATTCACAGATGGGCAATATTTCCACAATGATAAGTCAGGCTGAAAACCAGCAGACTCCGCTGCAAAAGCGTCTGGGGGAGCTTGGAAAGGTGGTTGCGGCTATCTGTATAGCCGTTTGCTTTATTGTGTTCGGCGCCGGAGTTTTAAGAGGAGAACCGGTCTTTGAAATGCTTATGACCGGTATAACAATAGCAATTGCCGCTATTCCCGAAGGACTTCCCGCAACGGTAACTATAGCTCTTGCTTTGGCGGTCAGCAGAATGCTGAAACAAAAGGCTTTGGTAAACAGGCTTCATTCTGTTGAAACTCTCGGCTGTACCTCCGTTATCTGCTCGGATAAAACAGGCACTATTACTGAAAATAAAATGACAGTCAAAAATATTTACACGGATATGAAGGAATTTGACGTAACGGGCAGCGGCTACAGGATAAACGGAGAAATCAGACTGGGAGAAACAAAGCCTAATCCGAAAGCCGTACCTCCCCTTTACGAGCTTTTAAAATGCGCCGTTTACTGCTCCAACGCTGAAATATCTTCCGACAGCAAGCTTAATATGCGAAACAGAGGCTCTATTTCAGGCGGCGGAAGCTGGCAGGTAAGCGGAAATCCTACCGAGGCGGCTCTGCTTATTGCGGCGGCTAAGGGAGGGATAACAAAAAGCGGACTTAACGATATGCGTAAAATATCGGAAATACCCTTTGACAGCAAGACGAAATTCATGTCCGTAAAAATGAAAGCAAGCTCCGGCTCGGTTACGGAATATCTTAAAGGCGCTCCGGATATACTCCTTAAAAAATGTGCCTTTATTATGACGTCTGACGGCGAAAAGCCAATGACTGAACAGCTCAGAAGAAAAATAGAGGATGAAATAAACTCGTTATCATCAAGGGCTTTAAGAGTTCTTGCGCTTGCGGAAAAATCTATTAACAGCGATACCGCCTCCGGCAGCGGACTTGTTTTTCTTGGACTCGCGGCAATGCAGGATCCTCCGAGGGAGGAGGCCAAGGAGGCTATCAGGAAGTGTGCCGGCGCAAAGATAAAAACAGTTATGATAACAGGCGACCATAAGGAAACAGCGGTAGCTATCGCAAAGCAGGCGGGACTGCTTAAGGGCGGAAAGGCCGTTACCGGCGCCGAGCTCGACGCTATGAGCGACGCCGAGCTTGACAGACGGCTTGATGAATTCACCGTATATGCCAGAGTTAATCCGTCCCATAAGCTGAGGCTCGTCAAGGCATATAAGAGAAAAGGGCATATAGTAACCATGACAGGCGACGGAGTAAACGACGCTCCCGCCGTCAAGGAAGCCGACGTGGGAGTAGCTATGGGTATAACCGGAACGGACGTTACCAAGCAGGCGGCCGACGTTATACTTCTTGACGATAACTTTGCAACGCTGGTGAAAGCCGCCGAGCAGGGCAGAGGAATATACGCGAATATAAGAAAATTTGTAAGATATCTTCTTTCCTGCAATATAGGAGAGGTAATAACAATGTTTCTCAGTATTCTGATGGGCTTTCCTATGGTTATGCTTCCGACTCAGCTTTTGCTTGTAAATCTTGTTACAGACGGACTTCCGGCTATTGCGCTGGGAATGGAGCCATGCGGAAAAGACGTCATGAAAAAAGCTCCGAGAAAGCCGGACGAAAGCTTTTTCTCTGACGGTCTTATGTTCAAGATAATTTTCAGGGGCATTATGATCGGTCTCTGCACGTTAGGCTGCTTTACTGTTCTGCTGCGGATGAACTGCGGAATAGCCGCCGCAAGAACAGGCGCGCTGGCTACGCTTATAATTTCACAGCTTGTCCACGTTTTTGAATGTAAATCGGAAACAAAGGGGATTTTCAGTATCAATTATTTCGATAATTTAAAGCTGATAGGCGCCGTTCTGATTTCTCTCGGCGTACTTGCCGCCGCCATGTACATACCGGTGGTACAGACGGTTTTTTCAACAGTTTCCCTTGGAAAAACTCCTCTTCTCATTTCACTGGGATTTTCATTTGCCGTCCCCGTAATATCAGGTATTGGAATGTTCTTTTCAAGAAAAAGACGGCGATAAGCTATACAAATATATTTTTATCATAATCGCTTTATTGTTTAAGTTTGATAATGACATATCGTTTATTATATGATATAATTAAGAATACAAAAAATGAAATGAGGAAAAAAGATGTTAAAAAAATTATCGGCAATACTAATCCTTATAGCTATGACCGCTGCTCTTGCCGGCTGCGGAAACGATAAGGATTCATCGTCAAAAAACGAGTCCTCCGCGACAACCGAAGCTATAACTGAAGAAATCACAGAGGAAGAGACGGAAACCCTGACAGAAGCTCCGGCAGAGTCCGAACCAACCGCGGCTGAAAGTGAAAATTCCGGAAGCGCGGACACTGCTAATACAGAAGAAAGTATTTTGGGAAAATGGAAATCAGAATATGTTCTCGATTCTCAAGGCAACGCGGCTACTGTGGCTCAATACAGCGAACAGTTAGGTCAGGAGGCGGACGCCCTCGATATGGAGATTGAGTTTAAGGACGATAAAACAGTACTCGTAAATTCCACCTCCGACGGTGAAGAAACCGGAACATATACGGTCGACGGAGCGGTTATTTCTATGACTGACGATTCTGACGGTTCGGTTATGACGCTGATTTATGATACGGAAAGCAAGATGATTCTTATTGACTTTACAGGCACAGGCTCCATATTTATCGGATTTACAATGCAATAAATGAAACCCCCGTTTGAAACGGGGGTTTTTTATTGCTTTTACAAAAAGCATAGTAAAAGTTGTTTTTCATTTCTTTGCACGCAAAATTTAGCTTTTGAAAAAAGCAAAGCAAAAGTATTTTTCATTTCTTTGCTCGCACAAAGAAACGAAACAAAGAAATGCGCCGGCTCAAACGCCGCCGGACCGCTATGCCGCATAAAGCGGCAAATTTTATACATGAATGTGTGAGATAACTAAATTGACTCCCATTAAAAGCTTACATATCTCGGATGAAAAAATCTCCTCTGTTAGATAAGAACATAGTTGAAGTGAATTGCAAGTAGGAGATTAATCTATACCTCTTAACAGCCAGCTTGTTTCAATATCCAAAGCTTTTGCAATATCATAGAGAGTAGAAATGTAAATTATCATACTATATCCCCTATATTCGATACGACTTATAAATTTTCTGCTTTTTCCAATCATTTTACCAAGTTGCATTTCTGTTAATCTTTTTTTCTTTCTGTAATATTTAATGTTATTGCCAAGAATCTTACATTTTTCCCTATAAGCCTTACTTTTCATATATTCATTAATTCCTTCAAATTCCTTTTTCATTTTAACACTTCCTTTTTTACATAACCAATATTTAGCAAATATATTGTTTCCGATATTATTATACATCAATAGTAGTATATTGTCAACTACTATTGATGATTTATAAAAACTTTAGTTTACGTTATACTATAACTAAGGGAGTGACAATATGAGTGTTGGAAGTAGAATTACTAAATTAAGAAAAAATAGAGGATATACAAGAGAAGTATTAGCTGAACGTGCTAATATTTCTGTTCAATTTTTATCAGACATTGAAAAAGATAAGAAAAGCATGACAATAAATACACTTAGAAAATTATCTAAAGCATTATTTGTGACAACAGATTATATTGTTAATGGTGATGAAGAACCAGATGAATCCGATGAATTAAAAGCCATGCTTAATGCTATGTCAATTGAAAACAAGAAGTTTGCTATTAAATTACTTGAAGTTTTTATAGAATCAACTGAAAGAAAAGATAAATAACATATTATATAACCACTCTTTATAGGGTGGTCTTTTTATATTATTACTAATTTGAATTAAACTCAATCTTATAAAGCATAGGAGAT
>NZ_BAAHOA010000007.1:0-40816 GCF_054655175.1 Ruminococcus sporogenes
GATACTTTTACTAAGCTTTTTCTAAAAGCTAAATCTTGCGGGCAAAGAAATGAAAAACACTTTTACTATGCTTTTTCTAAAAGCTAAAATATTTTGCTTTGCTTTTTAAAAAAGCAAAATAACTGTTGACAAAGCGGTCGCGACATGATATAATGTGTAAAGCTGATTTACTTTACACCTTTTCGGAGAATGAATATGAAAAATCTTGACTACGCTTTTTTGCTGGATATCTACGGTAATATTCTGACGGATAAGCAGCGGAGCGTTATGGAGCTTTATTACTGGGAGGATCTCTCTCTGGGTGAAATTTCCGAATGCGAGGGTATCACAAGACAGGCTGTCAGAGATAGTGTAAAGCGCAGCGAACAGATCTTTGAGGACTTTGAATCAAAGCTCGGTTTTGCCGAAAAGATCGCAAAATGCCGTGAGAACTGCGGAAGTATCCGCGGGTATGCGGAAAAATTGATAAATCTTAAAGAATACGATGAAAATATCGTTGAAAATATAAACGAGCTTGCCGCCGTAACCGGCGACTTATTCTGATAAAGCTGAAGGGAGAGCGTTTATGGCGTTTGAAGGTCTTTCGGAAAAACTAAATAACGTGTTTCGAAAGCTTAAATCAAGGGGAAAGCTGACAGAAGCCGATATAAAAGAGGCTATGAGAGAAGTCAGAATGGCGCTTCTCGAGGCGGACGTAAGCTACAAGGTAGTAAAGGATTTCGTGGCCAAAGTGTCGGAAAAGGCTGTGGGCAGCCAGGTGCTTGAAAGTCTGACTCCCGCGCAGCAGGTAATAAAAATAGTTAAAGACGAGCTGTGCGCTCTTATGGGCGATTCAAACTCAAGAATAAATATGCCCTCAAAGGGTCCGTGTATAATCATGATGTGCGGACTTCAGGGATCCGGTAAAACCACCCATTCGGCAAAGCTTGCTAAGCACTTTAAAAAAGAAGGTCACAGACCTCTGCTGGTTGCCTGCGATATTTATCGTCCGGCAGCAATTAATCAGCTTAAGGTCGTAGGCGAAAAGGCCGATGTAAAGGTTTTTGAAATGGGACAGATCAGCCCTGTAGTTATTGCTAAACAGGCGGTCGCCCACGCGAAGGATTACGGCAACGATATAATTATTCTCGACACCGCCGGACGTCTTCATATAGACGAAGAGCTAATGAACGAGCTAAAGGATATTAAGGCGGAGGTTAACCCCGACGAAATTATGCTGGTTGTGGACGCTATGACAGGTCAGGACGCTGTGAATGTGGCTAAGTCCTTTGACGAGGCTCTTGGAATAGACAGTGTGCTTATGTCGAAGCTTGATTCGGATACAAGAGGCGGCGCGGCGCTTTCAGTGCTTGCAGTAACGGGCAAGCCTATAAAGTTTGTGGGAACAGGCGAAAAGCTTGACGAGTTCGAACAGTTCCATCCTGAAAGAATGGCGTCGAGAATACTCGGTATGGGCGACGTTATGACGCTTATAGAAAAAGCTGAAAATATTATGGATCAGAAGGAAGCCGAGGCGGTAGCCAAAAAGCTTCAGGAAAATAAATTCGATATGAGCGACCTGCTCGATCAGCTCAGGCAGATACAGAAAATGGGCTCGATAAAGTCCATAGTGTCTATGCTTCCGGGAGTAGGCGATAAGCTGAAGGATATAGACGTAGACGACAAGCAGTTTCTGAGAATAGAGGCGATAATAACCTCCATGACAAAGGCTGAAAGAGCAAAGCCTTCTATAATAAATCCGTCCAGAAAGCGCAGGATAGCTGCCGGAAGCGGCGTGGATGTATCGGATGTAAACCGTCTTTTAAGGCAGTTTGAACAGATGCAGAAGATGATGAAGCAGTTCGGCGGAGGCGGTAAGGGCGGAAAAGGCAAGAAAATGATGAAACGTCTTGCCGGAATGAATTTTGATAAAATGCCGCCTATGTAAAAAAATAAGCCGGTTAATGCAATCAAGCATTAATATATAAATACTTATGCACTGCGGAGGTGAAAGAAATGGCAGTTAAAATCAGACTTAGAAGAATGGGCGCAAAGAAAGCTCCTTTTTACCGTATAGTTGTTGCTGATTCAAGATATCCCAGAGACGGAAGATTCATTGAAGAGATCGGTTATTATGATCCTACAAAGGAGCCTTCAGTAGTTTCAGTAGACGCTGAAAAGGCAAAGAAGTGGATTTCAGAAGGCGCACAGCCGACTGATACGGTTAAGGGCATTCTGAAAAAAGAGGGCGTTCTTTAATTAATCGGAAAAGAGGGGCAAGAGTTTACTCTTGCCTTTAATATCCATTAATGTAATACGGCTGTTAGCAGAGGACTTACGGAGGTATTCCATGAAAGAATTGTTATATGCGATAGTTGAAGAGCTTGTTGAAGATAAAAGCGCAATAAAAATCACCGAGGACGAGCCTAATGAAGAGGGTGTAATCGTTCTTCACCTGAGCGTAGCCCCGGACGATATGGGAAGAGTTATCGGCAAGCAGGGCAGAATCGCTAAGGCGATACGCACTATTATGCGTGCCGGCGCTGCCAAAAGCGGTATAAAAACCGCTGTTGAAATAGACTGAAAAAAGAGGCTCAGATATTCTCGGAAAGGGATTGTTTGAGCTTTTATTTAATTTAAAAAGACTGCTTTTAAATAAGATTGAAATTAGAATATCTCTTTGGAGGCATATCAGAATGAAAAAAATGCTTGAGTCCGGAAAAATAGTGAATATTCACGGTCTGAACGGAGAAGTTAAAGCTGCTCCGTGGTGCGACTCGCCGGATTTTCTATGCGGCTTTGACGTCCTTTATCTCGGCAGAGAAAAAAACAGAGTCGAGGTCGAATCGGCGAGAGTCCATAAAAATATGGTTTTGATTAAGCTAAAAGGTGTAGATACGCCGGAGGCGGCAAACGCGCTCAGGAACAATATAATTTATATTGACCGCGGCGACGTTTCGCTTGAGGAGGGAGCGTATTTTATTCAGGATCTTATAGGACTGACTGTCAAAGACGCCGACAGCGGAGTAATTTACGGAGAAGTAAAGGACGTTTTGCAGACCGGAGCAAACGACGTCTATGAAATTTCCGGAAACGGCAGGACATATCTTGTTCCGGCTATAAAACAGGTTATAATAAAAACCGATATTGAAAATTCGATTATTCTTATACGTCCGCTGGAGGGCTTGTTTGATGAGAATTGATATTGCAACGCTTTTTCCGGAAATGGTAGACGGAATCCTTTCGGAAAGCATTGTGGGACGCGCCAGAAAAAAGGGAGCTATAGAAATAAGCTGTCATCAGATCAGGGACTACACCCTTGATAAACACAGGCGGGTGGACGATATACCATACGGCGGCGGAATGGGAATGGTTATGCAGGCCGATCCGATATATCGCTGTTATCTGGCGGTATGCGAACAAACCGGCGTAAAGCCGCATACTATATATATGACACCGAAAGGCAGGGTGTTTACGCAGTCAAGAGCTGCGGAGCTTTCAAAGCTTAAGAATATACTTATAATCTGCGGTCATTATGAGGGAGTGGACCAGCGCGTTATTGACAGAATAGTAGACGAGGAAATATCCATCGGAGATTATGTGCTCACCGGCGGGGAAATACCGGCGGCAGTTGTTACCGACGCGGTTGCAAGGATGTGCGAAAACGTTTTATCAAGTCCTGAATGCTATGAGGATGAAAGCCATTTTTCAGGTTTGCTTGAGTATCCGCAATATACCCGTCCCGAAATATGGGAGGGAGAAGCGGTTCCTTCCGTGCTGCTGACAGGGCATCATAAAAATATAGCCGAGTGGCGTCTGGAAAAAAGTCTTGAGCTGACAAGAGAAATACGTCCCGACATGTATGAAAAATATATTAATGACTGTAAAAATAAATAAATAAGCATATGTGAAAAGTGCATATAAAGTATTGTTGAAAATTGTGGGTAGTGAATATATTAATTAACATAAAATTGTTCGTTATTATAAACAAATATCAACCGCCCAAAAATCTTAACATTAACTAAAGCGTAGAATTTTTGCCAAAAAGGCATATTTAGTGTAAATTTTCCGTTGACTGTGGGAAAAATAGCTTGTATAATTGTAATCAGCAAAAGACATAAAAACATTGAATAATGAAAAATTTTTTTTTCAATTATGCAAAGATAGGAGAGTTTGTTATGTTTGTGAAAGATGTTATGGTGCAGAACCAGGTAGGTCTTCATGCCAGACCGGCTACTTTCTTTATTCAGAAAGCTAACGAGTTCAAGTCATCAATCTGGATAGAAAAGGAAGAACGAAGAGTAAACGCCAAGAGTCTTCTCGGTATCCTTTCACTGGGAATCGTAGGCGGAACATCAATTAGAATTATTGCTGACGGAGCCGATGAGCAGCAGGCTGTAGACGCGCTTGTAGAATTGGTAGAAAGCGGTTTCAGTAACTGATTTATTAAAAAGAAAATGGGGGCGTTACTTTTTAGTAACGCCCTGGCTTATATAAAAATAAAAACGTTTCAGATTCAGCCTGATATACCGGATTCATACATGTTCTCGCAGAATATACCGTAGCCTCTCTGAGGATCGCTTACAAATACGTGGGTTACAGCTCCGATAAGCTTTCCGTTTTGTATTATAGGGCTGCCGCTCATTCCCTGAACTATACCGCCGGTTTTTTCAAGCAGACGCTTGTCAGTGACCTTAATAGTCATGTTTTTTGTACCGCTGTTTCGGCAGTCTATTTTTTCGATTTCAATTTCATATTCCTGAGGACCGTTTTCGTCTATAGTTGTATATATGGAGGCTTTTCCGGTTTTAATTTCCTGCTTTAGCCCCATAGGCAAGCCCTCTGAAACAGGAGTTTTCGTAAACATTTCACCGAAAATTCCATATTTGTTATTTGCATAGATAACCCCGGAGGTTTTTCTGGAGGTAAAGCAGCCTTGAAGCTCTCCCGGAGTACCTGACTTTCCTTTTATAACGCTGGTTATTTCTACGTCAGCTACCTCGCCGGAGGAGATCGGTATTATTTCGCCGGTATCGCTGTCGCATACAGGATGTCCCAAACCGCCGAATCTTCCGGTTTTAGGCTCGTAGAAGGTTACTGTGCCTATGCCTGCGGTGGAGTCCCTTACCCATATTCCGGCCTTGTAGCAGCAGTCTGTTACGGAATATACAGGCGTTATAACGGAAACAGTTTCATTTCCTCCGTCGGTATAGACTATTTCAAGAGGTCTGCCGTCTGAATTTGAAACGATTTCGGTTATATCGTTGTTTGAGGAAAGCTTTTTTCCGTCTAAGGACAGAATAACGCTTCCTTCCTTGACTCCGCATTCCTCCGCGGGGCATACCATACCGTCGGAGGTTTTTATTTCACCCATTCCCACAACCATAACGCCTTCCATTAAAAGCTTGATGCCGAAAGGCTCTCCTCCCGGAATAAGAACGGGAGTTTCAACAGTGTGTATTTCAACGCTCTTTACCGGAATAAGTCCGAAAAGCTTAAGATTAGCGGTTTCTACCGACGGAGCAGTGTCGCCGGCAAAAGAAGCTACCGTTTCATTTCCCGAAGCTTCTATTGAAAATTTTGTTGAAAGCTTCAGTGAACTGCCCTTAGAAACATAAAAGCTATCCGGAAGACTTACGGAATAATATCCGGTTATAAAGCAGATATTAATAATGAATAAAGTTAAAACGGCAAATGCCGATCTGTAAATTTTTTTCATTGTTACGTCCTTTCAAATTTTGTTTTCTCATCACAGTAGTAATATTGGCATGATTGAACTTTTTTATTAAGGCAATTATGATGATGTTTATTTGCTAAAATTTTAGAAAGCGCGTAATTCTGCCGAAATTCAACAACAGATGGTGATAATTATAAAAAATAAAGTGAATCCTTTGAGGAAAAAAGAAAAAATTACAAAAAAAATCCTTCTGATAATAAAAATATTTTTAATTGCGACAACCGCGATTTTTCCCATGTTTATGAATTTAATGTCGGGTATAGGCTGGATTTCAACATACGGAGGATACGGAAGCAAATTTATCGTTTCGGGCGTGGTTATGATAATTTCGTCTGTTTTGATGACGGCGTCCGTTGTCCTATGTATGATGAAATTTAATTTAGCTGCCGTTATCGCGAATACCGCGGGGTTTGCCGCGGCAATGACGGTTCTGGCAAAAATGATGAAATATGCGGATGAAAGCGGATGGAGCGACCGTTATACCATGCAGCCGGCGTCCGATATTTACAGAAACCGTATTTTGCCGACTTTAATACCGTTTATTCTTTTGATTGCCGCCGCCGTATTGCAGTATTTTTCATATGATGAAACGTTAAAACGAAAAATCAGGCGGGAGGAAAAGGAAAAACAAAAAAATCTGCCGGCGCCGAAAATTTTAGGCGATTGAAATTTAAGATGTAAAAAAAACTCCTGTTTATGATTATTATCTTGTGTTTTGTCTTGCAATATTATGAGCTTAATAAAATTTTAACAATTTTTTTACAAATCATGTCATTTTCTGATAAAAACGTTTAATAATTGCTATTGATTCATGCGTTTTCATATGATATTATAATGAAGTAGAAAAAATCAGGAGGTAGAACAATGGTTAATAAAATTAAGGTGTTGATCGGAGACGACAGTGTCGAATATGGTATAGCCTGTGCCAGCACTTTGAGAGGACTGGGTATGTACGCCGTAACCAGACCGAAGGACGGAGGAGTATTGTTTGAGACTATAAAAAATGACATGCCCGACGTTATCGTTGTAGACGCGATTTTGCCTCATATGGACGCAATAGAGCTTATTAAAAAGGTTCAGTCCCTCGGCGGCAAAAGTCCGGAGTTTATAATTACGTCGTCTTACGACAACCCTTTTATAGAAAAGCAGGTAATGCAGAGCGGAGCCGCATATTTTATGCTCAAGCCGTTTGACATGAATGCTTTGGGAGAAAGAATACTTTCACTTGTCAGAGGAAACGGAATCAGACAGACCGGTGACAATGCCCAGGATATGGAGGTCGTTGTTACCGAAGTTATACATCAGCTCGGCGTTCCCGCACATATTAAAGGCTATCACTATCTGAGAGAAGCGATTTTAGCTTCGCTTGAGCAGAAGGAGCTTTTAGAAAGCGTTACAAAAATGCTTTATCCTACCGTTGCAAAGAAATTTGACACGACCTCTTCAAGAGTTGAAAGAGCGATAAGACACGCGATCGAAATCGCTTGGGACAGAGGCAATCTTGACACTCTCAACTCATTTTTCGGCTACACTGTCAACACCTGCAAGGGAAAGCCTACAAATTCAGAATTTATTGCGCTTATCACGGATAAGCTGCGTTTACAATATAAACCTGCTTCACTTAAAAGAGCGTAAAGGATACTTGTAATAATTCAGCTTTTGTGATAATATGTTATTATATCCCCGTCGAGAGATATTATACTTAGATTGAAAGGGCTGATTTAAAATGGATTTTATCAAAACTGATATTTACGGCGAAAGCTTTAATCCGTTCAAGCTTATTGGCAAGGACTGGTTCTTACTTACAAGCGGAGACAACAGAGAGAATAACACAATGACGGCTTCCTGGGGGCAAGCAGGCGTCCTCTGGAACAAGCCGGTATTTTCAGCATATGTAAGGACATCTCGAAAGACCTTTGAGCTAATGGAAAAGAATGAATATTTTACCGCGTCCTTCTTTGATGAGAAATACCGCAGCGCATTGAGCTATTGCGGTTCTCATTCGGGAAGAGACGTTGATAAAGCTAAGGAAACCGGATTGACTCCGATTGAAATCGAAGGCGTAGCCGCCTTTGAGGAGGCTGAAATGGTTTTGGTTTGCCGTAAGCTTTATACCAGTGAAATGCAGGAAGATGACTTTCTTGATAAAGGTCTTTTGAAATTTTACGAAAGCGATCCTTTTCATAAGGCTTTTATC
The DNA here is from genome assembly GCF_054655175.1 of Ruminococcus sporogenes. NCBI lineage: Bacteria > Bacillati > Bacillota > Clostridia > Eubacteriales > Oscillospiraceae > Ruminococcus > Ruminococcus sporogenes. The sequence goes on from NZ_BAAHOA010000007.1 coordinate 7,914, forward strand.
GGGGAAATTATTAGCGCATACAAAAAAGCTTAAAAATAAAACCGCATTTTTTAATGCGGTTTTTCTTTTTGCTTTTATGAAAAGTAAGGTAGAAGTTATTGTTCATTTCTTTGCACGCAAAATTTAGCTTTTACTATACTTTTCGTAAAAGCTAAAAAAAGTAAAATAAAGAAATAAGTTAAGTAAAACCACATTCTTATAAAGCATAGGAGATTTTTCATCTGAAATATGTAAGCTTTTAATGGGAGTCAATATAGTTATCTCACACATTTATGTATAAAATTTGCCGCTTTAAGCGGCATAAGCGGTCCGGCGGCGTGTGAGCCGGCGCATTTCTTTGTTTCGTTTCTTTGTGCGAGCAAAGAAATGAAAAATACTTTTTCATGCTTTTCGTAAAAGCTAAAATATTTTTCTTTGCTTTTTTCAAAAGCAAAAAATTTCGTCCGCACAGCTTCACTTGACGCTATGCGGACTATTTTTATCTTTTGTTCCTTTATTTTTTTATATTTCTCTTTTATTAAAGCCGTCCCATGCGGTAAGGAGGAAAATAACCATATGGACAGCTATAACGGCTAATGCGAATGGTACCGTTTGTCCTGCAAACATTGAGTTTCCTTCGGCAACTGCCGAAATATTAAGGTTGGAGAATATTAAATATCTGCCCCAGTCGAATTGAAGCTGTCCCAGCATGAGGGTTATCGTGCTTCCTCCGAAAAGAGCCATAACGCTTATGCCTATCGCAAGAGCGGAGCTTCTGAAAAGCGACGAAATCGCGAATGCAAGCGATCCCATAACAATCAGCTCTACGCTGTTTAAAAGGTAAAGCTTTGCGGCGTATAGAAATCCTGATATTTCCTTGACGGTATCTCCTGAAACCGATATGAACGCCGCGTTAAGGTGATCGGCTCCGAAGAAGGTCATGCTTGCCAGCGCGGATACAATATAAGCCGCTATCATGGCAAGGTACCCGAAGGTTAGAGCGGTGAAATATTTTGAGACTAATATTTTCCAGCGTTTAACAGGATTTATCATGAGGAATTTTATAGTTCCGGAGGAAAACTCGCCTGAAACAATTCCTCCCGCTGCAATTATTACTATAACTCCTATAAATGTCACCAGACTTGTGCTTGTGCAGAAAACTGACCAGAAATTGAATTTGCCGTCCATCCAGTTGTTGTTTTCCGAAATATCAAAGTCGATATTGTTGTCAAGGCGGTATTCGTATTTCTTGCACTGTTCTCTCAGGTTTTCCATTTCAGATGCGTCTACAGACTGTCCTGAAGCTTTCTGCTCCTCCAGCGTAGTAAGCTGAGCTTTTGAGGATTCAAGCTGTACGGCTACTTCATATTTCCAGTTTTTTTCATATGGAGCAATACTGTTATCAAGACAATATTTATAAAGCTCGAGAGTTCCCGACGATTTGTCTATGATAGTATCGGATTTTTCGGACAGACTGATCGCAGTCTGAAAATAGTCCTTCCAGTTGCTGTCCTTAATCGCGCTGTCTATTGAGGAAACAATCGTTTCATAATCTGTTATGCCGTATTCGGCGGCGGAATATTTCAGTTCAAACATTGTCCTTGCCGCTTCATTGCGCCAGTCGCCGACTATATTATTGTCTATAAGATATTGATTCAGTTCGACTTCCTTTTCCCAGCCCTCGGTTTTTACGTCCTTAAGATAGTTTATTTCCGACTGATAGCTTTCAATAATATTACTGTCGTCAGAGCTATAGGATTCATATTGCTTCTGTCCGATAAGAGCCATAACGGGGAGTCCGACTGAAGCGATAAGCAGTATTACAAGCATTACCCATGTGCTGACCTTGAGCATCAGCTTGATATATTCGTTTTTAACAAGATTAATAAATTTACCCAATCTGAACGCCTCCCGACTTTGTAAGCTCAATAAATACGTCCTCAAGCTTTTTGTTTTCAACAGGCGCAACCGTACCCAGCCTTAATCCGCGGGTTACGATTCTTGCCGTTACTTCAAATATTTCTTCCTCCGCATTATCCTTTTCAAGTCTTATTCTTATATGGCCGCCGTCCTCAATGAACTTGTTTTCAACGGATATGAAGTCAAGCGCGTCGAGAGCATGAGCGCAGTCGCTTACTCTTATAATATATTCGCAGAAGTCGCCGTTTGAGGAGGATATCATTTCTTTAACCGTATGAACGCCCTTAAGACTTCCGTTTACAAGAATACCTACTCTGTCGCACATAAGCTCCATTTCAGACATCAGATGACTGGAAACTATAACGCAGGTATTATCCTTATGAGCTACGTTTTTCAGTATATCTCTCAGTTCCTTGATACCCGCGGGATCAAGACCGTTTGTAGGCTCGTCGAGGATAAGCAGCTTCGGACGGTGAAGTATAGCCTGTGCAACGCCGAGACGCTGACGCATACCGAGAGAATATTTTTTTACCTTGTCGTTGATACGGTTTTTCAGACCTACTATTTCAACTACCTCGTCGATTCTTTTATCGTCTATTCCGCCCCTCATTCTTGCGTATTGTCTGAGATTCTGCATCCCCGTCATATATTTATAGAATTCAGGGTTTTCAACTATGCCTCCTATATCCGACATCGCGGCTTCATAATTTTTTGAAAGACTTTTTCCGTTTATCTTTATATCGCCGTCGTCCAGTCTTAAAAGACCTACGGCAATTTTGATAGTGGTTGTTTTGCCGGCGCCGTTGGGACCGAGAAATCCGAATACCTCGCCCGGATAGGTTTCAAAGGAGATATCGTGCAGAATCTGTCTTTTTCCGAAATATTTATTAAGGCGTTCAATTTTAAGCGCAGCGTTCATTATTCTTCTCCTCCTTCCGTCTGATCCAGAACGGTCAGCTCCGGACTTGCCCAGCCCCAGGACTGAGCCGAGCATACCTTCCACTTGCCGTCTATTTCCTTTACCTTTATAACGTAAGTGGCGGACATGCTAAACTGAGTCAGAGCGTTCGTATTATCATGACTATCGCCGTAATATGAAAAATCTCTTATCGGCATTACCTCGCAGGGAGTCAAGAGATAAGGGTTTCCGGTGAATTCCGCTACTATTTCGCATTCGAACTGAACGGTTGCATAGCCGGGTCCGGATTTGGTAATACTGAAATCAAATGGATTAGCCGTCCATTTAGTAATTTTATTTTCGGTTTTCTTGCCGGAATAGTCCTCCGCAGCAACGGTATCAAGCTGATTTCTGTATCCGCTGATGTTGATTCCGTAATAATTGTCGCTATTTCCGGAATTGCTGTCGGAGCACCAATAATCCGACATTAAGTTATCTGCTTTCTTTTTGAATTCGTCCTTTGACGATGAGGTTACAGCGCATTCACCAAGTGCGCTTGTGTAAGCGGTAACGGCGGCTTCTATCTGAGGTTTGTTTTTTTTAAAGCCGATAGTGTCGGTTATAACGAAAACCACAAATCCGACAAGAACGATTGCTCCGAGGATAAGACCGCGGTTAGCGCGCTTTAAAAAGCTTTTCATAAAATCACTCCTTTATTCTAATTGTCTTAGGTGTATCATATCATGTAGAACACCTTACGAATTGTATTATACATCATAGTACAGTTAGTGTCAAGGGAAAATATGAAAAATTATGTATAGAAATAAAGATTTGTGCATATTAAATAAAATATCTATGTTAAACATCTCCAAAACATAAAAAAATTTTAAAACGTCTTGTTTATTGATTAAAATTGGGTTATAATAAGCTTATAAAGCTATCAAGGGGGCTGAAGTTAAAATGTGTGACAAAACAATGACTTTTTCAGTAAACGATGAAAAAGAAAATGAACTGAAACGAAATCTTACCATTATATATGACGCTCTGATTCAAAAAGGCTACAACCCCATTAATCAAATTGTTGGTTATATTCTTTCTGAGGATCCGACATACATAACCACATACAATAACGCAAGGAGCCTGATCCGTCATATTGACAGAGACGAGCTGTTGCAGGTATTGGTTAAGTCCTATTTGGATGAATGATTTCGTAAGCGAACAAAAGCCGGCTGAGCACAATCAGCCGGCTTTTGTTTTGCTTTTTTTAAAAAGCAAAATAAAATTTAGCTTTTGAAAAAAGCAAAGTAAAAGTGTTGTTCATTTCTTTGCACGCAAGATTTAGCTTTTAGAAAAAGCATGGTAAAAGTATTTTTCATTTCTTTGCACGCAAGATTTAGCTTTTAGAAAAAGCATGGTAAAAGTTATTTTTCATTTCTTTGCTCGCACAAAGAAACGAAACAAAGAAATGCGCCGGCTCAAACGCCGCCGGACCGCTATGCCGCATAAAGCGGCAAATTTTATACATGAATTTATAAATATAACTGTTTTCTCACCCAGTAAAAGCTTACATATCTCGGATGGGAGATTCTCCTATGTTATATAAGAACATAGGAGAAGTGAATTACAAGTAGAAGATTAATCTATACCTTTTAACAACCAGCTTGTTTCAATATCCAAAGCTTTTGCTATATCATAGAGAGTAGTTATGTAAATTATCATACTATATCCCCTATATTCGATACGACTTATAAATTTTCTGCTTTTTCCAATCTTTTTACCAAGCTGCATTTCTGTTAATCTTTTTTTCTTTCTGTAATATTTAATGTTATTGCCAAGAATCTTACATTTTTCCCTATAAGCCTTACTTTTCATATATTCATTAATTCCTTCAAATTCCTTCTTCATTTTTATCCTCCTTATATATCTGATATATATTAATTATAAATGATATTAAAGATAATTAATATACTTAAAATTTTGAGGATAACGTAACTTACTTAAATCATATTCTTATATAACATAGGAGAATCCCCCATCCGAAATATGTAAGCTTTTAATGGGAGTCAATTTAGTTAGCTTTATAATTTAATGTATAAAATTTGCCGCTTTATGCGGCATAGCGGTCCGGCGGCGTTTGAGCCGGCGCATTTCTTTGTTTCGTTTCTTTGTGCGAACAAAGAAATGAAAAATACTTTTACTCTGCTTTTCGTAAAAGCAAAACATTGCGAGCAAAGAAATGAAAAATACTTTTACCTTGCTTTTTCTGAAAAGCTAAAAAATAACTTTTACTATGCTTTTTCTAAAAGCAAAACATTACGAGCAAAGAAATGAAAAATACTTTTACCATGCTTTTTCTAAAAGCAAAAATATTTTGCTTAGCTTTTTGCAAAAGCAAAATTATGCGATAATATTGACAGTATATTAAATAAAATGTATAATATAAATATACAAAAATAACAGAGGGCGGAAAAAATTATGGATTTTGGCTTTATAGTATTTATCCTGACAGCGTTATTGTTTATATTACTGTCAGTTTTCACGTTTACGGCGACCTCGAAGCATGAAAACCGCTTTTTTCATAATCATATAAGACAGACGTTTTACGCCGCTTTCGGCTGTGAAGCGATTCTTATAATATTGACTATACTTGATCTTTCCGGAGCGGCGGAGCTTGGCGGCTATTCCGGACTGACCGCATGGTGCGCGGGTTTTGGCGCGGTTATTCTCTTTATTACGGCTATAAGAAAAAAGCCGCCGCAGAAATTCGGCGATATCCTGAATTTTTTTCTCCGTTCACTGACGGTTTGTCTTATAGCGGAGCTGTTCGTTTTCAATTTCAATTCGGCTCATCTTTTCGGAGGAAATTATCAGGTTATGGAGCTGCCCGCTGAAAATGCGTCGGCTGTGAATTTTTCGAACGGTAAAAATTCCGGAACAGGTTATTCCTCCTTGGAATTTAAAAATATAAATATGCCCGTGGGCACGATCACTGTAGAGGCACGGTCTGACAAAAAGAGTTATGCGGAGATAAACGTCGATATGTCCGACGACAGCAACGCTTCTTACAGAAATTCTGCGGCTTCCGCCGAAGTAATTCAGAATAACCGCAGAAGCGAAACTATTCCCTGCAATTTTTCAGGTAACGTTCACAACCTGAAATTTTCCTTTACTGCCGAAGAGGGGGAAACGGTAACTATAAGCCGTATCGTTTTAAATTTGCCGATTTTTCTTGATTTTTCAGCTTTAAGATTTTTGATAATGCTTACGGCGTGTATGGCGGTTTATATGATGACGGCGTCTCCTGTTTTTAAAAAACCGTTCAGAGAAAACCGCGTAGTCAATAAAATCTGCGCTTACGCTTTGACAGGCGTTTTCATACTGGCGGCTCTTTTTCTCACAAATGTTTACAGATACAGCGACTCCAATCACAGTCTTAAAAAGGATTTCAGTCAGGAGTCGGGTAATCAGATGACGCAGGAGCTTGTGGACGCCTTTGAGGCAGGTCAGGTATCTCTGCTGAGGGAGGCTGAACAGCCGCTGCTGGAGCTTGAAAATCCTTACGACTGGAGTCAGCGGCTGGAGTCGGGAGTGGATTACGCATGGGATCATCTGCTTTACGAGGGAAAATATTATTCCTATTACGGCATTGCTCCGGTCGTTACGCTGTTTCTCCCCTATCATCTGATAACCGACCATTATTTCCCGTCCGTCTGGGCGGTATGGCTTTACGGAGCGGTTGGAATACTTTTTCTCTCAAAATTTTATCTTGCGTTTATTTCAAAATTTTTCCCGAAAATAAGGTCTTCGTTGGCGCTTGCGGGACTATTCATGCTCCAGCTTGTTACGGGCGTATGGTTTTGCTTCAGCAATCCGAATTTCTATGAAATTGCTCAGACCTCGGGATTTGCTTGCGTCGCCGCGGGAGCGTTCTTTTTAATAAGCTCCAATGTTATCGGGGACGGTAAAATAAAAAATTGGCGGCTTGCTCTTTCTGCGGTATTTTTAAGTCTTGGAGTTTTGTGCCGTCCGACGCTGGCGGTATACTGCGTTGCTTCGCTGATATTTATTTACGCCGGATTCAGGAAAAAAAGATCCTGCTATACTAAAAGCAAATCAATGATCAGGCATTATCTGCCTTATTTCCTCTGCGCGCTTTTGCCCTTTGCGGTTATCGGAGGAGCGCAGATGATTTATAATTATGCGAGGTTCGGCTCGGTATTTGATTTCGGTATTCAGTATTCGCTGACTATAAACGATTTTACCGCGGCACAGTATCATACTCATTTTGTTCTGATAGGCTTTTTTAATTATCTGCTTGCGGTACCGTCGTTTATTCCGGTATTTCCGTTCTTTGACAGTTCAAGTGTTGAAACGTTCTTTCCGCAGGGATATTATTTTGTTGCGACGGCGTCTGCCGTGGGGCTTATCTGGAAGGCGCTTCCCGTTTTGTCCTACGGTTATGGAATAAGAGCCTACAGATATACTGAAAATAAAAATAAACGGCTTTACGCGCTTATGATTTTCGCCGTATGCATAGCCGCGCCGTTCATTATAATTTTTTCAATATGGGAAAGCGGCTACGGCACAAGATACTGCGTTGATTTCGCATGGCAGATACTAATCGGCGCGCTGGCAATAGCGTTTATTATGTACGGAAGATGCTCCCAGACGTTGAAAAAGCATCTTAACAGGCTAATGCTGCTTTCGGCCGGAATATGCCTCGTTCTAAGCTTCGGGCAGGTATATAATTGGATAATCGGAGGCGGTATGTCTTTGCAGTGGAAGGCTATGATAACGTCGTTCGGCAGGCTGTTTGAATTCTGGAGATAGGAGAGCTTACACGGTGAACGTGAAAATCATATTAAAGGCGGTTGCCGCTGCGGCAGTTTCAGCGTCTGCGGTTGTTTGCCTGACTTTTGGCGCATGCGCGGGAGAAATAGAAAGCATTACGGTTTTGGGAGACAGCATTTCCTCCGGCTATGGTCTTAATGACGGAGAACGCAGCTACGGGAGTTATCTCGGCGAATATTTCGGAGCCGAGGTTGAGAATTTTGCCGCCGACGGAAAAACAACCTCCCAGCTTCTTGAATTGCTTGAGGGCGACGGCGCTGTATCGCAATCGGTCGGAAAATCCGACCTGATCTGTATTTCTATAGGCGGAAACGACGTGATGGACGTTTTCTATGACGATCTGATAGGTATTGCGGGCAGTTTTTCAGCGCCGTCAGGTAACGGCGGTTTTGGATTTTCGCCCGAAGCCATTCAGGAGCTGATACTTTCGTTTTCTTCGTCGCTTGGGCCCGCCGCCGCACAGGCAGGCGAAAATATAAGAAAAATAGCCTTGAGGATAGAGGAGATAAATCCTGACGCAAGACTGATCTTTCAGACGGTTTACAACCCGTTTGAAACCGACGACGAGAAAATGAAGCCGGTTTACAGTCCGCTTTATACGTTTACGTCGATCTATCTCGGAACTATCAACAGCTCTATAAGAAACGGATCCGGAATGGAATATGCGGATATACAGAATAAATTCAGGGGCGGCTGTACTCTTTACACCAATATTAAAAATATGGATATTCACCCAAATAAAATAGGTCATCTGCTAATTGCCGAGGAAATTGTTCAGCAGCTTAGGCTTTCGGGAGAAAACGGTATTTTTATAAGAGAGCTGGAAAGCATGATTTCAACAGATAAAATTCCCGAGGAGCTTAGAAGTGAAATAGAAAGGCTTTCGCTCGGACAGTTTCGTGTAAATGAAACCGAGGACGTTTTTGCCGGGCCGGAAATTACTCAAGAGGCGTCCGCGGAAGCTCAAACGGACGAAACGAAAAATATAGAAACACAGACGGCTGTTAAAAAAGCTGAAAAGATACCGGATAAGGCTTATATGACTATACTGCCGATAGTCGGACTGGCGGTGGCTGTTATAATTCTGGCGGCGGTTTTAGTGAAAAGAAAAAAGAAGGATAAAAAACAAAATTGATTGGAGCTTTATATGACATTGTTTTTGGTTATTCCCTGCTATAATGAGCAGGAGGTTTTACATGAAACCTCAAGACAGCTTAAGGAAAAAATGAATTATCTTATTTTGGCGGGAAAAATAAGCGATAAAAGCAGAATAGTATTTGTGGACGACGGTTCAAAGGACAAAACTTGGGAGATTATCGAGGAGCTTCATGAAAGCGATTGTATTTTCCGCGGAGTGAAGCTTTCCAGAAACAGAGGTCATCAGAACGCTTTGCTGGCCGGACTGATGACCGTTAAAAACGAATGCGACGCCGCGATCTCCTTAGACGCTGATTTGCAGGACGATATAGACGCTATCGACGGTATGGTCGATAAATTTTCAAATGAGAAATGCGACGTAGTTTACGGCGTCAGAAGCGCAAGAAAAACGGATACGTTCTTTAAGAAATTTACAGCGGAATCCTTTTATAAAATAATGGCTAAAATGGGCGTAGAGGTTACTTTCAATCATGCGGATTACCGTCTTATGAGCCGCCGCGCTCTTGAAGGTCTGGAACAGTTCAAGGAGGTAAATCTGTTTTTACGCGGGATAGTGCCCCTGATCGGTTATAAATCCGACTCTGTTTACTATGAAAGAAAGGAACGCTTTGCAGGAGAATCAAAATATCCGCTTAAAAAGATGCTTGCTTTTGCAATGGAGGGAATCACCTCTCTTTCTGTCAAGCCTATAAGAATGATAACGACGCTTGGAGTAGGCATATTTACCGTCAGCATAATAATGCTCGTTTATTTTCTTGTACGTCATTTTATGGGAGATACGGTTGAGGGTTGGACTTCGATTGTCGTATCAGTCTGGGCTATCGGAGGACTTCAGCTTCTGGCTATAGGAATAATCGGCGAATATATAGGCAAGATTTATCTTGAAACCAAGGAACGTCCGAAATTTATTATAGATAAATATCTCGGCGACTGACAAGTTTTATTATTCCTTAATCCGCTTATTGACTAATAATGCGTACTGTGGTAAAATATCTATGTTTAAAAAGCAAAAGGAGAGTATAAAATGAATCGTGTTAAAAGGTTAGCCGCGGTTATACTGTGCGCTGTGACAGCCGCAGGAATATTTACAGGCTGCGGCGATATAGACAGAGATAAATATATAGCAAAATCCAGAAGCGAAGCTGAGGGAAGCAGCGCAAGCGAGGAAAGTCAGCAGGAAAGCGGCCGACAGAATGCCCCCGAAGAGCTGATAACGTCAGACGGAGCGTGGAAATCCATGAAATTCACTCTTGACGGCAATGAGCTGGTTTTAATCAAGCTGCCTTATTCTTCTCTTACAGAGCAGGGCTGGAGCTTTGATTACAATGTTTACGGAATGAAGGATCTTCTGACAGACTCCGGAGTTTTCTATCAGAGAAGCGTATATCTTGATCATGAGGGAATGGACGACGGCACAATCTGTATCGGTTTTGCCAACTTTAACGATGAAAAAAGCAAGGTCGACGATATGCATATCTGGTCTATTGAATTTACGTCAAAGGACAAGACTCAGTATCCTGAGGTGACGCTGGAGGGCGGCATAACATGGGGAGCTGACGAAGAGGCAATTAAATCGGCTTACGGCGAGCCTTCCGCTTCTGAAAGAAACGACGATGAAAAATATACAAATCTGACGTATACCGATAATGCGGGAAAAACTATTTATCTTAATATCTACGACGACGGCGGACTCGGAAAAATCACAATGGATTCTTATGGCTGATTTTAACATTTTTAAATGCTGATACTTGAATTATGATAAAAAATGTGTTATATTAGTATACATAAATAATAACTGTTACTGATAGCGGAAGCCTGTCTGTTTTATGAATATTCGTTTATCAGAACGGAAATGGAGTGTAAAAAAATGAGCGACGTAAGAATTTCAGACGATATTCTATATATAGGCGTTGACGACGGGGATTTGGATTTATTTGAAAGCCAATATGAGGTTCCTAACGGAGTTTCATATAATTCCTATTTAATTATTGACGATAAAATTGCGGTTATGGATACGGCCGATACAAAGGTTTCAGAAAAATGGCTTTCTAATCTTGAAAAGGCGCTGGGCGGGAGAAAGCCGGATTATCTTGTGATTTCGCATCTTGAACCTGATCATGCAGGAAATATAAGGGCGGCCGCTGAAAAATATCCGGAAATGAAGCTTGTTCTAAACTCTAAATCTGCGGCGATGATCGTGCAGTTTTTTGAAATTGATATTGAAAAAAGAGGAATCATTGTCAAAGAGGGCGAAGAACTGAATCTGGGCAGACATACCTTGAAATTTATCATGGCTCCGATGGTTCATTGGCCGGAGGTTATGGTTGAATATGAGAAAACAGAAAAAATACTTTTTTCAGCAGACGGCTTTGGAAAATTCGGTACTTTAGACACTGATGAGGAATGGGACTGCGAGGCAAGAAGATATTATTTTAATATTGTCGGCAAATATGGAGCGCAGGTTCAGGCCTTGCTTAAAAAAGCCGCGGCTTTGGATATCAAAATGATATGTCCTCTGCACGGACCTATACTTAAGGAAAACTTAGGACATTATATCGAAAGGTATTCCGTTTGGAGCAGCTATGAGCCTGAGGAAGAGGGAGTTTTCGTAGCTTATGCGTCGATACACGGCAATACGGCCGCCGCCGCTTTAAAAATGGCGGAGATTCTTAAAGCTAAGGGCGCTAAGAAGATAGAGGTTATGGATCTGGCAAGGGAGGATATGGCGGAGGCTGTGGAGAACGCGTTCCGTTATAGCTCAATGATACTTGCCGCCGCAAGCTATGACGCCGGAGTTTTTCCCTGCATGGAGGATTTTCTGCACCATCTTAAGTCAAAGAATTATCAGAACAGAAAAATAGGTATAATTGAAAACGGCTCGTGGGCTCCTTCCGCGGCTAAGACTATAAGGGGTATTCTTGACGGAATGAAAAATATCAGGATTGCAGAGCCGGCGGTAACAATTAAATCGGTAATGAAAGACGCGGATATTCCGAAAATGGAAGAGCTTGCAGAAGCTGTAATTAAATAAAATAAAACCTCCGTTTTTAAGCGGAGGTTTTTTTATGTTGAAAGATAAAATAAACGGGCACATTGAAAATAGGGGGTAGAACAATGATATTTATTTTAATTACATCTATTAAACATATTTCTGCTTGTTTTTAACCTTATAAACAGATTGATTAAAAAGTAACGCGGTCGTTGACAAAATCGCCGCTGTTGAGTATAATATATTATATAGGTTAAAGACGTAGCAGTCAGAGTAGCGTTGATAAATCTCTATCAGAGAGCTGCGCGGCGGTGTGAGCGCGGCAGAGAAGCAATGTGAAGTGCGGCTGTCAGTCCGGAGCAGGAAAAAATAAAGCCTTGGCTTTTTTTAGTATTGCTCCGCGTATTTCCTGCGTTAAGGGGTTGAGCAATAAATCGGAGTGGAACCGCGGAAATTTCGCCTCTGACCTTTTGGTCGGAGGTTTTTTAATATAAAGAAGGTGATAATTTGTTTAAACAGCTTCGTGAAGATATAGCGCTTGTGAAGGAACGTGATCCGGCTGCAAGGAGCGCCTTTGAAATCTGGCTCACTTATTCAGGTCTGCATGCCGTTCACAGCTATCGGAGAGCGCATTGGTTTTACAAGCATGGTATGCTGACAATTGCAAGGATAATTTCCCAGTTTGCGAGATTCAGAACGGGTATAGAAATACATCCGGGCGCAAAAATTGGCAAGGGTCTTTTTATTGATCACGGAATGGGCGTTGTTATCGGCGAGACCGCCGAAATAGGCGACAATTGCCTGATCTATCAGGGCGTAACCTTGGGAGGAACCGGAAAGGATAAGGGAAAGCGTCATCCTACCCTTGGCGACAACGTTATGGTGGGAGCCGGGGCTAAGGTTTTAGGACCGTTTAAAATCGGTAACAACGTTAAAATTGCGGCAAACGCAGTGGTTCTTGAGGAAATTCCCGATAACTGTACGGCGGCGGGAGTTCCAGCCAGAATTGTTAAAAACAGGGGAGTAAGGGTAAAGGTATGCAAAGAGCTTGACCAGATTCATATACCTGATCCCGTTTCTCAGGAAATGTGCTCTCTGGAGGTTAAGGTAGAAAAACTTATGAAAAGAATTGATGAGCTTGAAAATAAGGAAAATGCCTAAAATCCGTATCGGCATGAGAATATGGAAAACCGTTATCGCGGTTTTCCTGTGTGCCGTTATGGGTATGATATTTGATATACATCCTTTTTACAGTATGATTGCCGCCGTACTGTGTATGCAGGCGACCACAAGCGAAAGTATAAAAAAGGGAATTATAAGATGTGTCGGCACGTTTATCGGGGGAGCCGCCGCAGTTTTGATTCTCCTTGTAATAGATTATACGCCTCTTGTGCCGTTTTCGCTGCTTTATTATGTTTTAATAAGCCTTTGTATTGCCCCTGTTATATATCTTACAGTGCTGATGAACCGTGAGTCGAGCGCGTTCATAGCCTGCGTTGTTTTTTTGAGTATAGTTCTGTCGCATCTTGAGGTCGAAAATCATTATCTTTTCGCCGTTTCGCGTATGCTTGAAACCATTGCGGGAATACTTACGGCAGTGATCGTCAACAGGACGATAAAAAGTCCGGACAGAAATAAAGAAAATAATGAATGAAAGGAATCACATAGATGAAAATATACAATACATTGACCGGCAGAAAAGAGGAGTTTAAGCCTATAAACGAGGGAAAAGCATGTATATATGTATGCGGTCCGACGGTTTATAATTATATTCATATAGGAAACGCCCGCCCTATATGCGTATTCGACGTCTTTAGGCGTTATCTGGAGTTTAGGGGGTTAGACGTAAAATTTATTCAGAATTATACCGACGTAAATGATAAAATTATAAAGCAGGCTGAAAGCGAAGGTCAGACTCCCGAGGAAACGGCTCTTAAATACATCGCGGAATACGAAAGGGACGCCAAGGGATTGAATGTCCGTCCGGCTGATGTTCATCCTAAGGTTTCGATTTACATGGATAAAATTATAGATATGATTAAAACTCTTGTGGAAAAAGGCTATGCCTATGAGTCCGGCGGCGACGTTTATTATCGTACAAGGAAGTTTGAAGGCTACGGAAAGCTCTCTAAACAGTCGCTGGACGATCTTGTTGCGGGAGCGAGAGTGGAGGTTAACAGCCTTAAAGAAGATCCTCTTGATTTTGCATTGTGGAAGTCGGCGGACGAAAATGAACAGCACTGGGATTCTCCGTGGGGTAAGGGACGTCCGGGCTGGCATATTGAATGCTCCGCTATGGCAAAAGACTGTATTGGAGATACGATTGATATTCACTGCGGAGGAAAGGATCTTGTTTTCCCTCATCATGAAAACGAGATAGCGCAGTCGGAAGCGGCGACCGGAAAGACGTTTGCAAATTACTGGATGCATAACGGTCATATAAATATTGACAATAAAAAAATGTCCAAATCAGCGGGAAACTTTTTCTTGACCAGAGACGCGGCGGAAAAATACGGATATGAAACTATCCGCTATCTTATGATTCAGGCTCATTACAGAATGCCTATGAATTATACCGCGGAGCTTCTGGATTCCTGCAAAGCGTCTCTTGAAAGATTGTATAACTGCCGCAGCGGTCTTGACAGGGCTATTGAGGCCGCTGAAAGCGGCGAGGTCGGCAGCGGCGCAAAAGAGACCTTTGAAAAAAGAAAGACTCAGTTTACAGAGGCTATGGATGACGACCTGAATACGGCCGACGGCCTTACGGCGGTGTTTGAGCTGGCGAGGGATCTTAACACAATGGCTGCCGATAGTTCAGTTTCAAGAGAGCAGCTTGAGGAGGGCGCGGAGCTTTTTGATACCTTGACGGGAGTTCTCGGGCTGCTTTATAACAGAAAACCTGCGGACGAAATACCGTCCGAGGTAATGGCGTTGGCTGAGAAAAGAGCCGAGGCAAGAAAAGCAAAGGATTTTGCGCTTGCCGATAAGCTTAGGGATGAAATAGCCGCGCTTGGCTATACGATTAAGGAAACGAGACAGGGAACGGAAATCAAAAAGACGAATTGAGGTAGTATATGCTGAATAAAAGAGTAAGATTCATACTTATGGGACTTGTTGCGGCGTCTGCGTTCAGCTTCGCCGCTGTCTCATGTATGAATTATATGGGCAAGAAAAGCGCTAATTATATTGATATGAAAACATTGGAGCTTGTTCAGAAGGAGACTCCGGAGAACGATGATCCGGTGGCGGTTATAAAGACGAGTATGGGAGATATAAAGGCTGTGCTTTACCCCGAATATGCTCCAAAGGCTGTTGAAAGCTTTACAAAGCTTGCAGAAGAAGGCTATTATGACAATACTTATGTTTTTCAGTCTGAGCCGGGCGTTTATTTCGGCGCGGGAAGCGCTGAAAAGAACGGCGATTTAGGAGATAAATACAATGAAGCGGCAGAATCTGTCGAGCAGGAGCTGAATCAGAATTTATGGCCGTTTAAGGGCGCGCTTTGCAGCATGGTGACAGGGCAGGAGGGCGGCTTTTTCAAAAAGCTATTCGGAAATTCTAAGACGCTTAACGGAAGCCGTTTCGCGGTGCTCAACAGCGTGGAATTTACCGAGGATTTCAAAAAGGAGCTGCTTGATACAAACAAGGACGACACTACCGTTGCTGACGCTTTTATAGAGCTTGGCGGCGTTCCTAATCTTTCCCAGCAGATAACGGTATTCGGACAGACCTATGAGGGCTTTGACGTAATAGACAAGCTGACGGATCTTGAAGTTGTACAGGACGAGGACGAAATAAAGATACCTGTTGACGACGTTATGATAGAAACAATTGAGATTTCGACCTACGGAGAAGAGCAGGACTGAATTTCAAGGCTTTAAGAATATAATAAAAACCGGACTTTTTACAGTCCGGTTTTTTATATATGGGATCAGCCCATTATAACTTCAACTTCATGAGTTTTGCCGTCGTTGAATACAGGAAGAACATTGCCTTCAATAGCTTTTCCGTCAACCGTTACAGATTTGATTCCCTTGCATACATGATCGGGATTTCTGAAGGTTATATCGTAGGATGCTCCTCTGAACTGTCTTATAGCTCTAAATCCGTCCCATTCGTGAGGAATGCCCGGATCTACTTTAAGACCGTTCCAGTCAGGAATTATACCCAGAATATACTGTGATACCGCAACAAAATTCCACGCAGCCGTACCGGTAAGCCAAGAATTCTTTGCTTCGCCGTGACGCTTTGCGTCCTTGCCGGCAATCATCTGAGCATAAACATACGGCTCTGTTCTGTGAAGATCAGAATACTTTTCTTCTCTGTAGGCAGGAGCGATTTTTGAATAGTATTCATATGCCTTGTCGCCGCGGCCTACGAAGGCTTCAGCACAAATAATCCATGCATTATTATGACAGAATATACCTGCATTTTCTTTATATCCTGCCGGATATGTGGAGATTTCGCCGTATTCGATATAGTACTTTGTGAAGGCAGGATTATTAAGAACAAGACCGTGCTCGCTGTTTAAATATTTGTCAACGCTTTCAAGAGCCTTGATGTCGGCGCCTGATTCCTTGCCTACTCCTCCGAGTACCGCAAAGCCCTGAGGCTCGATAAATATCTTACCCTCTTCGCATTCCTTGGAGCCCATTTTTTTGCCGAAATCATCATATGCTCTGAGGAACCAATCGCCGTCAAAGCCGTAATCCATAATGTTTTTCTTCATTTTATCAATTTCAGCCTGAGCTTTGACCGCCTCGCCGTCGTCGCCCTTATATCTGCAAAGGTCGACGAAATTAGGACCTGCATATGTAAACAGCGCTGCAACCATTACAGATTCGGCAACCTTGCTGTATTTATCCTCGCCGTATTTAGGAGACGTCGAAGTCTGGAAGGATTCTCCCGGCTCAGACGAGAAGCAGCTTAAATTGATACAATCGTTCCAATCCGCTCTCATTGCAAGAGGAAGTCCATGAGGACCAACGTTTTCAGCAACATGGTAGAACGACTGCTTCAGGTGATGCATCATTGTTTGGGCCTTGCTGGAATCGTTATCATAAGGCACCATTTCATCAAGTATGGAATAATCGCCGGTTTCCTTGATATACGCCGCTACTGAAAGTATCATCCACAGCGGATCGTCTGAGAAATCGCCTCCGATTTCATCGTTACCTTTTTTGGTAAGCGGCTGATACTGGTGATAGCAGCCTCCGTCTTCAAACTGCGTTGAAGCAAGGTCGATAAGTCTTTCCCTTGCTCTCTCCGGAATCTGGTGAACGAATCCCAGAAGATCCTGATTTGAGTCGCGGAAGCCCATTCCTCTGCCGATACCGCTTTCGAAATAAGACGCGGAACGGGACATATTAAACGTTACCATACACTGATACTGATTCCAGATGTTTACCATTCTGTTCATTTTATCGTCAGGAGTATCAACGGTATATTTTGAAAGAAGAGCGTCCCACATAGCCTTAAGCTCGGCAAGACCTGCCTCAACCTTTTCAACCGTATTATATTGCTCTATCATAGCGTGAGCTTTTGATTTATTCACAGAACCGTCGGCATTGAACTTTTCCTCAACCGGATTTTCAACATATCCGAGAATGAAAACAAGATCCCTTGATTCTCCCGGAGCGAGAGTTATTTCCATATAATGAGAAGCTATAGGCGACCAACCGTCGGCAACGGAGCCTGACGCCTTTCCTTCAGCCACTACCTGAGGATTTTCAAATCCGTTGTAAAGTCCAAGGAAAGCTTCTCTGTCAGTGTCATAGCCGTCAATATCAGCGTTTACAGTATAGAAAGCGTAATGATTTCTTCTTTCCTTATATTCTGTTTTGTGATAGATAGTCGAGCCTTCGATTTCAACCTCTCCGGTGTTGAAATTTCTCTGGAAGTTGGTTGAATCGTCCTGCGCATTCCAAAGGCACCATTCGGCAAGAGAGAACAGCTTGATTTTTTTCGCTTCGCCGCCCTCGTTTTTCAGCGTCATTTTCTGTATTTCGCCGTTGTAATTCTGGGGAACAAAGAAAGTGACTTCTGCGGAAATATTATTTTTAGTTCCCTTAATTATAGTATAGCCCATACCATGACGGCATTCATATCCGTCAAGCTCCGTTTTAACAGGCGACCAGCCCGGAGCCCAGATCGTACCGTTGTCATTTATGTAAAAATAGCGTCCGCCCATATCGACCGGTACATTATTGTAGCGGTAACGTGTAATTCTTCTTAGTCTGGCGTCCTTATAGAAATGATATCCGCCGGCTGTATTTGAAATCAGCGAGAAAAATTCCTGTGTTCCGAGATAATTGATCCACGGATAAGGGGTTTTAGGGGAAGTAATGACATATTCTTTTTTTGAGTCGTCAAAAAATCCAAATTTCATAGATTTTCTCCTTATGTAAATTTTTAATACAACGCGCTGAAAATCAGCGCTGCAATTATTAACATTATAGCATAAATTAAAACTATATTCAAGAGTTTTTATTGCATTTTAAAATCAGCGGCAATAAACGGCTTAAGCCTGTTTTAAAAAAAGAAAAACCGCAGAAACTGCGGTTTTCTTAGTTTGTTTTAAGCTCCGAGCTTAGATTCGTCTACTACCATTGCAACATAATTCATAAGCGTCAGCGAATCAGAAGTATTGATTTCGCCGTCCCTTACAACATCGGAATTTGCGATACCGACGTCTGTAAGAGGGTTGGATTTATTATCCAGAAGATACATGTTAATCGCAATAACGTCCGCGATGTTTACAGATTCGTCACAGTTTACGTCGCCGTATCTTGTAACAAGCTCAGGATCTATTGTTTCGTCTGAAGAAGGGACGTCTGCTGTCGTCGTTACGGTTGTAGTGGTATCGCCGCCTGTCGTTGTCGTAGCCGCCGGCGTGGTTTGAATTACTACCTCGTCCTCAAAATAAAGAGTTACGTCGGGGTTAAAGGAATAATCCGCCGAGGTTTTTCCGTCCTTCTCATACCATATATTGAAGCTTAAGAAATCATAGCTTAGGTTTTCAGTGACGTCGGAAGCCAAAGAAACATAAATATCGTCGTTTGCAGATTTGAAGTCAAATGCAGTGTAAGCCCACTTTGTACCCGATTCAGCGGTTTCGTCCACAAGATTATAGCTTAAAGCTCCGTTTCCGTCGCCGTGAGTTCCGGTCATATTGAATTTAACGCCTACGAGCTTATTGCCCTTGTAGGGAGAAATATCAATTCTCATTGTAGGTCTGTCTATACCTTCTTCTTCGTTTACTTCCTTATCAACCACTGCCGTAACTCTTTCTTCAAATTTTGTTTCAAGAGGGTTTGTGGTAGTCGTGGTAATCTGCTCTGCTCCGTCAAAATAAAGTATAACCTCGCCGCCGAGTGAAAGCTTATCCTTATATGTACCAGGATATGTCCAGTTTATTGAGAAGGTCATAGTTTGACCGTCGTACATTATTTCCTTAGGATCAACGGATTCCTCATTTTCAGCGTCGAAGGTGTATTTTGTAACCTGACCGTTGTTCTGTCCGAGGAAAGGAGCCTGTATGCCCTTATAAACGCCGCCCCAGGAAGTAGCGTCGCTGTATACGTTGAAGCCGAGCAGAACGCCGCCGTTGCCGTTATACGTATCGCCCTCGACAGTAAAGCCTACTCCGGTTATAAGTCTGCCTACATAAGGCGTAAGGTCAACATACAGATTTCCCTTTTCGTCCTCTTTCAGCGCAACCTTCTGTGAATTTTCTTCTACGTCCGGAGTGGTTACGGCAGGCGTTGTAACTCCTGTGGAATATTTTCCGGCAAGATCAGCGTAAACGGCTTCAAGCTCTGAAATATTCCATGTTTTGGAGGTTCTGTTTATGAATTTCATATCGCCGCCGTTGCCGCTGTCCCAAAGAATAGGACAAATACCTCTTTGCAGAGCGCCTTCAGCAACTGATTTAAGATATGTAACTATGCTCGCCTTGTCCTTGCCGTTTTCAGATTCCGTCAGAACTCCGTATTCGCCAATGATTACAGGAATTCCGGCATTTACAAATCTGGTTTTAAGCAGATCAAGATCGGCTTCAAGAGCCTCCTGCTCGTCGGCTGTTCCCCATGTCTTGCTGTAGCCCCATGTAGAGCTTGGCTCCGCTACGCAGAACGCCGACGGTGAATAATAATGAATGGAAACTATGCATCTTCCGGCAGGATCGTTAGGCACCTCAAATCTGTTGTCGCACGTCATATTGGTGTCGGTAAAGTATCCAGCGATAAGCAGGTGACGCTTTTCATTATTAGAGCCTGAATTTCTTATTGTATTAACAAAAAGCTGATTAAGGCTATTAAGAGTTTTGTAGTTTTCAGACGTAGGATTTCCCGATGTGTTGAATCCTACCTCGTTCATAGATTCGAAAATAAGATAGTCTGAATAATCTGCAAAGTTAGAAGCGATCTGTTCCCAGATCTTCTGATATTTTGCGGAAACGTTGGTATAGTCGTTCTGTGCGTTTCTCAGCCAGCCGCCCTCTGAGCCGCCGTCGTGATGAACGTTCAGTATGACGTAAAGGCCTTCGTTAATGCAGTAATCAACAACCTCCTGAACTCTTTTCATATAATCTTCATTTATGTTGTTTGACGAGTCGATGCAGTTCATCCAGGTTACAGGTATACGAATAGTCTTAAAACCTTCGTTTTTGATTGCTTGTATAAGCTCCTTAGTAACAGTCGGATTGCCCCACGCCGTTTCAACGGCTGAAGGAGACATTGTCTGTCCTTCATAATAGGAATCGAATGAATTTCCGAGATTCCAGCCCAAGCCCATATCGCTTACAACTTCCTGCGAGGTCATATCACGGACGGTTCCTGCCGCGGTTATTATATCCGCCGGAGCTGCCGAGTTTACGAAAAACGCCGTACACATAGCCAGTGCGGCAAAAGCAGAAAGCGCTTTTTTCAATAGCTTCATTTCTATCAAACTCCTTATTTTTTTTCAATAACGAACAATTATTGTTAAAATAATAATACCATATTTTAATAAAAAAGTCAATATAAAATATAGAATATGACTAAAATCGGAGATACAAAAAAGAGTTGTATATATTATACAATTTGCACAATAACCGTATAGTTATTCTATGAAATCATTTATGGTATTTTCCGTTTGAGGCTATCTGAAAGGCGCGGTAAATCTGCTCTGTCAGCATAACTCGCGCAAGCTGGTGAGGGAAAGTCATTTCAGACATAGAAAGCTTCAGATCGGCGGTTCGCTTGACCTCGTCGGATATTCCGCACGAGCTTCCTATAACAAAGGTAACGCTGCTTCCTCCTGCCGCCGCCGCCGACATGAGCTTGTTTGAAAAATCAACGCTGGAAAGCTGTTTTCCCTCTATGCACATGGCTATCAGATATCCGCGGCATTCTCTGAGTATAGCTTTTCCTTCCGTTTCCAGCGCTTTTTGTATATCCTTGGGAGAAGCTTTGTCGGAAAGTTTTGATTCGTTTAATTCTTTAACGCTTATATTGCAGTATCTTTTAAGTCTTTTTATGTATTCTCCGCAGGCGTCTTTCAGATACTGCTCCTTTAAATTTCCCACCGCTACTATTTTTACATTTATCATCAGAACACCACGGCTTCGCCGTCAGTTTCTACCGGGGCTACCTTCAATATGTAATCCATGTCTCTTTTAAATTCTGAAAGACCTGATAAAACAGTTTTTTCCGCAGTTTGCGGAGTATTATTTTCCTGACTCAGATGACCGAGAACTATTCTTGTAGTTCCTCTGCTTATCAGCCTTCGAGCTTGTCCGGCGCAGCACTTATTTGAAAGATGTCCGCTTGCCGAGAGTATTCTTTCTTTCAGATAATATGGATACGGTCCGTTTTTCAGCATATTTTCGTCATAGTTGGATTCCAGCAGAACCAAATCGCAGCCGAGTATATTTTCGTCTACGGTTTTAGTGACATGGCCGAGATCTGTGCATACGGCGCAGGTGCGGCCGTCCTCAAAGCTCACTCGGTAACCGCAGCTTCTGACCGTGTCATGAGGAGTGTCAAAGCAGCTTACTTCCATTCCTGCCACGGCGGCCGGACAGTCAAGCTCATATATTTCAGAGCATGGAGAAATAAGCTCCTTTTTAACAAGCTCGCAGAGAGTTTCGCATTGCCCGAAAACCGGAATACCGGTTTTCGCAGTTAGCGTTTTAAGTCCCTTTACATGATCGCTGTGGGAGTGAGTTATGAATACTCCCTTAACCGCGCCGATTTCTATACCGCAGCGATCCAGCGCGCCGCATAGTTTTTTAAAGGACGCTCCCGCGTCGATAAGTATTCCGGCGGACGGATTTCCTAAAAAAGAGGAATTTCCCTTGCTTGAACTGAAAAGAGGGTATATCCTTGCCATATTTTTTCCTTTCTGTATAATACTAAGTAAATTTCATTTTTTCATGTATTTTTATAAAACTTTAAAATATACGGCGAAACAGAATCATTAATCGTCGTATATTTTAAAACCAACAAAAACGGGCAGACGTATCTGCCTGCCCGAATAAATATTTTTATAATGCTTTTTTTACCGAAGCTCCGGGAAAGCTCTTCTTTACAATATCCGCGCCCAGCAGCTGAAGCTTTCTGTCAAGATTGTCATAGCCTCTTTCGATATGGTGGATATCCTCTACTTCCGTCACGCCTGCCGCCGCCAGTCCCGCGATAATGAGAGCTGCGCCCGCTCTAAGGTCGCAGGCCTTGACCGGAGCGCCCTGAAGATGTCCGGTTCCTTCGATAACCGCCACCTTGCCGTCTACGGATATATCGGCACCCATTCTCCGCAGCTCGTCGACATATCTGAAACGCTGTTCCCATACGCCCTCCGTAATAATGCTTGTGCCCTCCGCCAGAGTCAAAAGAGTAGCCATCTGAGGCTGCATATCTGTCGGGAAACCCGGATGAGGCATTGTCTTTATATTGGTTTTAACCAAAGGACCGTCTACCCAGATTCTTACGCTGTCGTCAAATTCCTCGACATTTACTCCTATTTTTTCAAGCTTATTGGTTATTGGCTCCAAATGCTTCGGTATGATGTTCTTTACAAGTATGTCTCCGCCTGTTGCGGCAGCCGCTACCATGAAAGTACCCGCCTCGATTTGATCCGGTATAACTGAGTAAGTAGTTCCCTTCAGGTAATCGACGCCTCTGATTTTGATAACGTCAGTACCGGCGCCCATGATGTCGGCGCCCATGGAATTAAGGAAGTTTGCGAGATCTACGATATGCGGCTCCTTCGCCGCGTTTTCAATAATGCTTAAGCCCTTTGCCTTTACCGCGGCCAGCATAGCGTTCATTGTAGCTCCCACGGAAACAACGTCCAGATATATCTGGCTTCCGTTAAGCGAATCCGCCGTTACGTCCACCATTCCGTGGTCGATAGAGCATGCCGCGCCGAGGGCGGAAAACGCTTTCAGGTGCTGGTCTATGGGGCGGTCTCCCAGAGGACAGCCCCCCGGCATTGAAACCCTCGCCTTATTGAATTTTCCGAGCAGCGCGCCTAAGAAGTAATAGGACGCTCTCATCTGCCTTGCGCTTTCGTAGGGGACGCAGAAATTCATTATGCCGGAAGGATCTATCCGAAACGTATTTCTGGCGATCGTCTGAACGCCCGCGCCCATTTCATAGAGTATTCTCAGGCTGATTGATACGTCGCTGATATCCGGGACGTTTTCAAGTATACAGGGCTCGTCGGACAATATTACAGCCGGAATAATACCGACGGCCGCGTTTTTTGCTCCGCTTATTTCGACTTCGCCATGCAGACGGCGTCCGCCCTTAACAACAAATTTTTCCAAGATTTCCTCTCCTTGAGATATTTCCCGTATGTACACAGCAGAAATATCTTTTTCTTTTTTCTCACCTATATTATAGTCTGTTCAGGTGAAATTATCCTTATTCCAGTATAGAAACAGAACAATATTTTCATATATAATTTTATATAATATTACCAGATTTAAATTCTTAAATTTATTTATAGTCGCTCATATAGAATTTAACGTCGCCGCCGTCGTATTTTTCAACTGAAATTTTTTCGATTACAACGTCCTTTTCAGGCTTGTCGTTGGAATCTGTGGAAACGCCCTGAATGTCGAAAACGATATCAAGTCCGTCGAAAACCTGTCCGAATATCGTATAGGATCCGTCAAGCCACGGCGTTCCGCCTATAGTAGTGTAAATTTCCTTGGCTTCGTCGCTTAACGTTATTTTGTAATATTCGGTAAGCGAGGTCAGAGTATCTTCATCGTAAGTTTCGCCGGTAACGATGTAAAACTGGCTGCCGTCCGTAGATGTTCCGCCGCTGTTCGCGTATGCGACCGCTCCCGCCGCATGGGTAAGGTCGGGAGACGTTCCTCCGTCGAATTTACCGCCCCAAAGCGATTCGCCGCCCATTCCGGTTCCCTCGGGATCGCCGCCCTGAATCATGAAATTATTGATTACCCTGTGAAAAATGAGACCGTCGTAATAGCCCTTTTCAGCAAGACCGGTAAAATTTTCAACGCCTTTTTCAGCCTGTTCCGGGAAAAGCTTGATCTTTACGTCGCCGTAATCCTTTATAGTCATAACGATAATTTCCTCGCCCTCTTCCGGAGGAGTGAAATTCATAAGCTTGCCGCTGGACTGCTGCGCGGAGGATTTACCGTCCGAACCCGACGTCTTGTCCGACGATGAGTTTTCCTTGTCTCCGCAGCCTGAAAGCAGAGCCGCCGTCATAGCCAGGCTCAGAACAAAAGCCGCCGTTCTTTTCAGTTTAAACATATATTAACACCTCTGATAAATTCTTGATAACTTTACCATTATACCCTAATTAACTGAGTTTGTAAAGTATATAGGACATTTCATGCGTATTATTGGTTTAAATTTTATTAAACATGCTGGTTTTCTTAATTGTAAAATGTAAAATATACACAAAACAAATATTCTTACGCGTTTTGAATATGTTGGAAATAAAGAGAAAACGCAGACGTTTTCAGCGCGAAGGTTTAAATTCCGTCTTTTTAAAACTTTATATTTTTTATGCCTTGAAAGTTTGACGGAAATTTGGTATAATAAATTCATATGTTTTTTAGTTAATGAGGAGATTACGTCATGATAGGCTTTTATAATTATACGGTTATCCTGACCTATATGGGGCTCGCGTCGTCTTTGATAGGAATATATCTTGCCATGAGCGGAAGCCATATCACCATGGCGGTGATTGCTCTGATGATATCCGGTCTGTGCGATATGTTCGACGGCAAGGTCGCCCGCACAAGAAAGAGAACCGACGACGAGAAAAAATTCGGAATACAAATAGATTCGCTCTGCGATCTTATTTGCTTCGGACTGCTTCCCGCGGCGATCGGCTATTCTGTCGGTATGAACAAATTTTATCATATCGCTATAATGATTTTCTTTACTCTTGCCGCGCTGATACGACTTGCGTATTTCAATGTCGCGGAGGAATCAAGACAGGTAAGAACAAGCGAGGCAAGACGTGAATACGAGGGACTGCCGGTAACGAGCGTCGCTCTTATACTTCCGCTGTTTTACAGCTTCCGCAAGGATATGGGAGCGTTGTTTCCGGATATTTACGCTTTTTTGCTTCTGCTTATAGGCGCGGCTTTTATTACTCGCTTCAGGCTGAAAAAGCCGAAAATGAAAACTATGCTCATTTTTATAGCCGTTGGCGCGGCTGAAATGATTTGGCTTATATATAAGGTGAAAAACAACGGATGATAAAGAAATTCAAGGACAGAAGCGGAAATATAATAACTAAGAACGACGGGCAGGAAACGCTGCTGAATCTGCTTTACGGCTCTTTACCGGGCAGAGCGGTTCTTAAGCTGCTGACTGCTCCGGCGGTTTCCGAGATAGCCGGCGGATTTTGCAGCGGTACCGCGTCGCGGTTTATGATAGTTCCGTTTATAAGGAAATCCGGTATAGATATGTCGGAATATGAGCCTGCCTTCTATCGCTCGTATAACGAATTTTTTACAAGAAGGATAAAAGCCGAAAATCGGCCGATTGATAAAAGCCCGGAGCATTTTATAAGTCCCTGCGATTCCAAGCTGAGCGTATTTAAGATAGATCGGAACAGCGTTTTTAAAATAAAGAATTCATGCTACAGCGTCAGTTCGCTTTTGCGGTGCGGAAAGCTTGCCCGGAGATATACGGGCGGCTACTGCATGATATTCAGGCTTGAGGTAGACGACTATCACCGATATATTTATATAGACGACGGCAGAAAATCCGGTAACAGGAAGATAAAAGGCAAATATCATACGGTAAATCCTATCGCTTTAGAATTTGCCGATATTTATAAAGAGAATACCCGTGAATATACGGTGCTTCACACGGATAATTTCGGCGATGTGGTTCAAGCGGAGGTCGGAGCTATGATGGTGGGAAGAATTGTCAACCACGACGACGCCGGTGAAATACGCAGAGGCATGGAAAAGGGAATGTTTGAATTCGGAGGCTCGACCATTGTTCTGCTGGTAAAAAAGGACGCGGTTATTATTGACGGGGACATACTGAAAAATACCGCCGACGGTTTTGAAACGGTTGTAAAAATGGGGGAAAAAATAGGCCGCAGGGGAAATTTTCTACTGAAATAAAAAAATAAAGGAGCGCTAAGCTCCTTTTTGCTTTTAATAAAGCCTTTATCAATATTTATTTTACAAGACAAAAGCCCGCTTTTATTTTTTTCTGTAGCTTCTGAAATCAAAATGTATAATTTCCGTTATAAAGCTAAGCATTTCTGACGAGGAGTGTATAAGCTCCATAACAGTATCCGTGTCTATGTCGAAGGGTATATCTGCCGGATATCTGGTTTCTATATAATAATGGTTCAAAAGCGCGCTTTTTTCAAGCCATTTGGAAAAATGTCCGTCTATCTGCATTGCCTGCTTGCACAGCCATGTAAGGTTATGACCGTCGTAAAGACGGTGTTTTTTAAAAAGAAGATAGCCCTTGAGAGCTTTTTCTATGCATTGCTGACAGTGAAACGCGGCTCCGTTGTAGCACCTTTCGTCGCATTGGAGATTTTTTGCCGCAAGCAGATCCAGGTTGGCGTAATAAAGCCAGTCAAAATATCTTCTGCTGTCGCCGTCGCGGTATCCTCTACTCATAAAGCACAGCTCCCGAATTATTTATTTTCCATGCGAAGGTGCCGATTTCGCTTTTAAGCTTATCGAATTCGCTTCTGCGGTAAATTACCATGTCGAAAGGCAGCTCGCAGTCTACGTTGAGATAGAGACGGCATTCAAGCTCGGGAAGATTTTCCGCCTCATCCCTCAGTATAAGCGCAAGCTTGAAGCTGGTAACCTCTCCTCCGTTATCCACCTTATAGCTAATAAGATATATCTTAACGATTTCAGAGCAGTTTTCCTTGATCAGCTCCGCAGTTTTTACTATGACAGGATCGTCCTTCATGTTTATCCCTCCGTTTAAAAAATATACGTTCCGTCCTCGCAGGTAAAAATATACTTCATTTCGTCCGAAAGATTAAAGGTTTCACCGTCCTTGCTCTCAGCAGACAGATTGAACACTATATATTTGGCGTCATTGACAGTATCTGAAAAGCTCTTTTCCATACCGGCGTCCTCGTAAATTCCGTCGAGAAGCTCTTTTATATCGTTTATTCCGGAATCCTCCCGACTTGTGCCGCAGTCGGTAACTTCTATCTGGGTAAAATCAAAATCTCCCCCGACGCCGTCCTCGACCTCCTTATAGAAGTCGTCCACATACGAGGAGACTTCCTTTGACTGCTTTTTTTCAAGGAAATCGACGTACGGCCCGGGCTGAGTTGTTTTAAACAGCTCATAGTCCTTTCTCTGGATAGAGCTGTAATAATTTGTTAAAACGTCCATTTCGTCGTCCGTAACGTATCTTCCGTCATAAATCAGATATATATCCTTGCCGTCGACCTCCTTGAGAGCCTGTCCGTAATAATATTCATTGGACGAGCCGCTTTCATCGCCGCAGCCGCAGAAAAGCGACGCTGAAAGCACGGCGCATGTTAAAAGTGAAAAAAATTTCTTAATCAAAATAAATCCTCTTTTCATTCAGTACTGATATTTATAATACTCCATATATCCGGCGGTGTCAATGGACTACGCATAAATTTGTAAAAAAATATTGAAAAAAAAGGCCGGATATAGTATAATTTACTTAGGATTTTTTATAATATTCATGCAAACAATAAAAGGGAGGAATTATGCCGAGATTTTTTCTTGAAAAAATGAATCCGGAGCTGCCTGTTATTACAGGCGGAGACGCGAGG
Source organism: Ruminococcus sporogenes (assembly GCF_054655175.1). Classification (NCBI taxonomy): domain Bacteria; kingdom Bacillati; phylum Bacillota; class Clostridia; order Eubacteriales; family Oscillospiraceae; genus Ruminococcus; species Ruminococcus sporogenes. Next base: position 35,987 of record NZ_BAAHOA010000007.1, read on the forward strand.
CATATCGGTTTTTCGCTCAGAATGAAACCCGGAGAAAGGCTGACGGTATGCGCGGAGGGCGTGGATTACAGGTGCGCCGTCAAGAGAATAACCGAGGACGCGGTTTTTCTTGATATACTGGAGCATACGCCCTGCGCCGCCGAACCGGATATAAATCTTACCCTGTATCAGGCCGTGCCTAAGCTGGATAAGCTTGAGCTTATTATTCAGAAATCGGTGGAGCTGGGCGCCGCCGAAATAGTTCCGGTTTTGACAAGACGGTGCGTTTCAAGGCCCTCCGAAAAGGATTTTTCCAAAAAGCTTGAAAGACTGAATAAGATAGCCATGGGCGCGGCCAAGCAGTCGGGAAGGGGAATAGTTCCGCGGGTTATGCCGCTTATAGGCTTTAAGAAAGCGGTTGCCGAAATGTCTGAAAGCGAATGTCCGGTAATGCTTTACGAGGAGGGCGGTATCAGATTTTCGGAGCTTGAGGTTTTGGGAAAGAGTAATTTTTCTCTTTTTATAGGAAGCGAAGGCGGATTCGACGCCGAGGAAGCGGATTATGCGTGCAGAGCCGGTATAAACGCCGTGTGGCTCGGAAACAGAATATTAAGATGTGAAACGGCGCCCGTCACAGCAATTTCAATTTTGATGTATATCACAAAAAATTTATAAAATTGTTGAAATTTATTTTGCTTTGTGATATAATAATAAAAACGCACATATTTCTTTCGGACCGCAAGCCGTAAAATATTTTTCTTGCGGAGAAAAGAGGACAATAATATGAAAAAAGGTTTGATTTTAGGACTTTTAGCCGCCGGCGCAGCCGCAGCCGCCGCAGTTATTTATAAATCTTCAAAAAATAAGTCTTGCGGCTGCGACGCGATAGACGCCGATTGCGACGACTGCTGCTGCGGCTGCGACGACGATTACCGCGAGGACTGTGACAACGACGACTTCAACGATATTCCGGCGGACAAGGCTGAGGACGTGGGCGTTGTATCCGACGCGTGCGCTTGTACTGAGGAAGAAATTTTTGATAAAGCTGAAGACGCTGTGGAGTCGGACGAGGTTTGATTTGCAGCGATATAAAAAAGGACTTGCAGGCTTTTTTCTGCAAGTCCTTTTTTATGTCAGTGTATGCCTATTTGTTTTTGCTTGAATTCCTTCAGTCTTATTCTGTAGGCGTCCATCATTTCGTTGTAAAACGGAATTTTTTCCGCAGGTATACCGGCGACGCTTAAAACTCTTTTGGTAAAGAGCGGATTCAGTATAAGCAAGGGTCCAAGAATCGAAGTTCCGAAAAAGTTGTTTTTTACAATACCTTCAAAGCTGCTTTCAGGATTCATAGTAAGACCTTTGGTTACGCGGACAAAGCATTCTGCCGATTCTCCGGGATAGATTTTTGTAAAGGAAGCCTTAAATCCCACTATTTCCAGATCCTTATAGGTTCCAAGTATAAGACCGCTTTCCCTTTTAAAGAAATTCCTTTTAACGCTGAAATCGAGAATATCCAGACACGGCGTGACGGAGCCGTCAGAGTCGGTTATGCTGTTTCCGAAAATTTCATAGGAATTTCCGGTGGCGATAAAGACCGTTCCGTTATCTATAAGCCGGGAAATTCTTTCTCTGTAAGGCGCAAGGCGTTCCATGACTCTTATTTGATTATTTTCTGTCAGCGGTCCTAAATAAATTAGCTTCACGTCCTCGCCGACAAAGGCCGGCGTGCCGTTTAACGGAGTTTCAATATAATCCTCAGCGCAGCTTTTTATAAAGCGGGCGTTGCCCGTATCGCCGAAAAGATTACAGATTTCCGGGAATAATATTTCTGCTGTTTTCATAGCCGTCTCCAATCTTCATCTGCATAAGCTGAGATTTTATGCTGTTTAGCGATTCTACATTAAAAAGATCGTACATTATCATGATTTTATCTATGTTTTCGGGAATCAGAAGCTTAACTGTTTCCTTTTCATCGGTGCAGGTAAAGATCTTTTCCTTTTCCACTCCGGCTAAAAGCAGTCTGACTATATAATCGGAGGCTCTTTTTCCGCCGACTATTATCTGCTCGACGCCGTTTCCCTTTAGAAATTCAAAATCTGTTTCATATATCCACGCTATATTTTCAGATGTGCGCTTGGAATCGTAGAGATCCTCAAGAATCATTATAACAGCCTTTTTTCCGGGTTCCCGTCTTATAAAATCGCATACTCCGGAGCAGGCGACGGGATTCTGACCCTTTGCAAGCGAAACTATTACCTCTTTGCCGCAGGCTTCAAAATTATCGTATCTTGATTTTACTATATTCATTCCGTTAAGAGAATCCGCCACCTGCTGTTCAGACAAACCGAATTCGCGGCAGAAAGCTACGGCGGCGGTAACGTTATAATAATCTGTTATACGTTTGTTCAGCAGTCTGTATTTTTCCGGCTTGCCGTTATGCATTATAACCGCCGTATCATGCTCGTCCGAGGTCATGTCGTAGTCTATTTCGGGAGTGGAAAATCCGCAGCGGCGGCATACCGCGCGCCCTATGTGGTTATAATGACGGAATTCAAAGTCAAGCTCCGAGCCGCATTCCGGGCAATCGGATATATCGCATATGATATTATCCTCTGTCGGCGTTTCGTATTTCAGCTTTGATATGCCGAAATAGCTCCTTTTGTTTTCCGGTGCAAGGCGTCCGCTTATAAGGTCGTCGCCGTTGAGGATAAGCTTTGTTTTTTCAGGCATGTTTTCATTTAGTATGCGGAATATAAATTCCGGATGAGCGTTTCTTTTCATTGAATCCCGCTGAAGGTTTGTACATACAAGCCAGTCCGGACGGAGATAGGGCAGCACACGAGGCGCGCTTCTTTCGTCCATTTCGAAAAGCGCGGTATTTTTTTTGAATTTTCCGGAAAGAGTGCAGTTGTCAAGAAGAATTGACGCTATACCGGTATCCACGTTGCCTCCAAAGCTGTTTGATATCAGGTCGAAGCCGTTTTTGCCCAGTATTTCTCCGATGAGATTTGAAACGGTGGTTTTACCGTTCGTTCCGGTTACCGCAATAACAGTGTCGGGCATTTCAAAATATTTTAGAAGCTGCGGATAGAAAATAAGAGCTATTTCTCCGGGCAGATTGGTCGCGTTTCTCCGCATTATCCGCATAAGCTTTATAATAAGCTTTGCGCCTATTACGGAAATATAAAATCTTATTGGTTTTTTCATAATATTTACCTTAATTCCACAATTTTTATCTTTTTAATTCTTATGATATCATTACTTGCCGTAATTGTCAATAATCTGTCCCGATATTAAAGACTTCCAATTTATATTCTTGTCATCAAACGTCTTTTATATGCAGTCCTTAGTATATTAATAAAGAGAATAAAGCCGCGCTATTGACAAAACATCGGGCGTATTATATAATTAACATAATTGAAATACGGCGGGCCGTCTGCCGGAAAATGCGGCTGCTGCTTTTGCAGTTAAACGGAGAGTAAAATGGATTCTGACGGGAGCCGGTATTTTTATCTTGTTTTGCTAATTATATTTACAGTTCTCAAATGCTTTTATTCCGCATGCGAATATGCGGACATCGAGGTGAACGATTCAAAAATAAAAACCGCCGCGGAAAAGGATAAAAAATACGAAAGGCTTATGAGGCTTCTTGAAAATCCAAGCAGAATGCTCATAACCTTTTCTGCCGCGAGGACTGTGTTCAGCATACTGATTGCTGTTTTAGCGGTTATTTTCGTTTCTCATGACGCAAGGGGCGTCAAGGGAGCGGCGCTTTCAGGCGTCACCGTTGCCTGCGTTTCAGTGGGTATAACGGCGCTGACGGAAATGCTCCCCAAAAAGCTGGTGAGAAGCAATATAGAGGCGTTTGCCGTAAACACCGTTTTGCCGGTGAAGATTCTGATGGTTGTTATGTCGCCGTTCAGCGCTCTGAGCTATGGCGTTTCAGCGGTTTTCTGCTTTATACTGAGGATTCCCGTCAGCTCCTCTAAGGACGTTGTGACAGAAGAGGAAATTCTTATGATGGTAGACGCCGGAAATGAAACCGGAGTTATCGAGGAGAGCCAGCGGGAAATGATAAATAATATCTTTGAATTCGGAGACTCCGTTGTTTCAGAGGTTATGACGCACAGAACAGATCTATGCGCCGCCGACGTCGAATCAAAGATAGGAGATATAGTTTATCTTGCTATTAACGAGGGCTATTCCAGAATCCCTGTTTATGAAGGAACAGTGGACAGCATTATAGGAATAATATATGTAAAGGACCTTTTATGTCTGGTGGGCTGCGAGCATTCCGAGGATTTTACGGTCAGACAATTTATGAGAAAGGTTATGTACATACCGGAAACCTGCAAATGCGCCGACGCTTTTGAAAATATGACGAAAACCAAGTCGCAGGTGGCGATAGTTGTGGACGAATACGGCGGAACTGCCGGAATGGTCAGCCTTGAGGATTTGCTGGAGGAAATAGTCGGAAACATTCAGGACGAATACGACGATGAAAAGGCTGATATTATGCAGATTTCAGATGGGGTGTTTACCGTTTCGGGAGACGCGAATCCGGAGGACGCCGAGGAAATAATAGGAATCCAGTTGCCCGAGGGTCATAACTACGATACGATGAGCGCGTTTATAGTGGATTTGCTGGGACGTATTCCCGATGAGGACGAAACGCCCTCGGTTAAATACGGAGATTTTGAATTTACCGTTCTTCTGACAGAGGATAATTGGATTACTAAGATAAAGGCTGTTTTTAAGAAATCGGAAGAGAATGACGAGTAACGCTTTAGCAAAAGTGTATATATTGTGCATAATATTGCATTTATCAGAGAAATCACGATATATTTTGTT
>NZ_BAAHOA010000008.1:0-29194 GCF_054655175.1 Ruminococcus sporogenes
GGCTTGGTATATTGAAGAAACCATTGTGTTTATGTTTTCTATACGCCATTTTTCCAGATCATTGCTTCCGGATTCTGAAAATGCGTCGGCGTCAAATTCAGTTTCAGAGGTCGGATAGAAATAATCGTCTATATGTATACCGTCCACGTCATAATTTCGGACAATCTCCGCGGCGCCTGAAGCGATATATTCTCTTACCTCGTTATAGGCCGGATTAAGATACCAGCGGTCTTCAAGCTTTACTATATAGGTTCCGTTTTTTTTGCTGTCGTTATACCATTTTTTTATCTGAAAATTCGTATCCAGTGTTTTCATCTGTTCGTCTGTCTGACATCTCAGAGGATTTAGCCAGGCATGAACGGACAATCCCAGCTTATGCGCTTCATTAAGCGTTATTTCAAGCGCGTCATAGTTTCCGTTGTAATATTCGGTGCACGGAAATATATCTGATTCATAGCAGCAGTCGTTATATGCTCTTACATGAACATATACCGTGTTTATTCCTGTCTCTGCCGCCTGAGCAAGCCTGTTTTTTATACTTTCTGTAAATTCCGATTCGGTTTTATTATAAAGCATATCCCGATATTCCATATATGTAAACCACATCCCCGCTTGTTTTTCGTAGTTTATGGGAATATAGTTTTCATCATCGGCATTTTCAGCTTCCGTCGCTGTTTGCTCAGTCGGTTCAGCGACGCCGAGCTGATATAAGGTCTGTTCGTTGAGAGAAATATCCGTATCTCCGTTTAAGGTTTCGGTATTTTCTTGGTTTCCGCAGGAAACGCTCATAAAACAAGCCATAATAATAACAACGATTAGTAATCTTTTCATTATTTCAGCACGTCCTGTAAAGATAGTTTGTACATTTATATTCGGACATGATTGATAATATTCCAAGCGGTAAATATGAAAAAAGAAAATTGTATGAATTTTTCGGAAATCCGTTGAAATAAGAATATAAATATGGTAAAATAAAAATAATAATATAAAGCTTGGATATGGGAGGAATTATGAATCAGACAGAATCGAGAGAGGATTATCTGGAAACCATTCTTTTGCTGATGCGTCGAAACGGAAGCGTCAGATCCATAGATATAGTAAATGAGCTGAATTATTCAAAAGCGAGTATCAGCAGAGCTGTAGGTTTGCTTAAAGCTAATAATTATATAAACGTTGATACGAACGGACAGATAACTTTTACAGGACTTGGACTAAAGCAGGCCGAGGCCATCTATGAACGCCATACTAATATTAAGAAATTCCTAATTAGCGTTCTTGGCGTCAGCGCTGAAACGGCTGAGGCGGACGCCTGCAAGATAGAACATATTTTAAGCGAGGAAACATACGGCAGGATAAAGGAATATGTAGAAAAAATATAATTTAAGCTCTGAAAGCGGTGGATAAATGAAAAAAATTCATTATAGAATCGTAATTATACCGGCATGCGTCTGCACAGCTTTGATATTTATGCTTGCGTTTTATTCTACCGGAGTTATAGACAGAGCTGCTGCAAGAGATATAATTGGTCAGCGGATAGAACAGGTGTGTAATATTATAGACGAAAAATCTGAGGCGGCTGAAAAGCTTACGGAAGAAATATATAATAGTTACAGATCAAAGGCCAGAGTGGTTTCGATGATGCTTTCTAAAAATGTTAATATCATAAGCGACGAATCATCGTTTGAGGAGCTAAGGGTAGCTATCGGCGCCGACGTTATCAGCGTTGCGGATAAGGACGGTATTATAAGATACAGCACCGATATGTCTGTTGAGGAAAGCTCTGCATATGAGGAATTTATGCCCGCAGTTGATAACAAAGTATTTTCAGAGGCTGTGCTGTCTGAATCAGGCGGCAGAAACGTTGTTGTAACAGGCTCTTCCAGACTTGACGAGGACGGTATAATTCAGATTCAGTTTACCTTGGAGAATTATCAGCAGCAGATTGATATGTCTGATCTTTCATCTGCCGTTACTCAGATGCCTCTTTTGAAAAACGGTCATTTAGCGGTTATAGATATAGAAACAAATACTTTTATTAGCCATACGGATAGCTATCTCAACGGTTCTGCCGTGCAGTTTGCACCGGAAAAGTTCTCTGAGGAGGAGGATTGGTTTTCCTCAGAATACGAGGGAAAAAGAGTCTTAGTGAAATATAAGAAGCATAACGACATGATAGCGGCCGGAATAGTTCCATATTCTGAGATATATCAGCGGAGGAATACGGTTGTAAAGTGGATATTGTTTTTCTTTGTCGTTATAACTGTAGTTATAGCGTTAACAGTCAGAAATTCAATTTTAAACCAAAAGGAAAGCGAAGAAATTGATAAAAATAAGTGATATAAAAAGCTGCTTTAAAAAAGCAGCTTTTTATATAAATTTTATATTGTATTAGAATAATAACAGCTTAATCTACCGGATATATTTTCTTATTTACCATTAATCATAACAGCATAAGGCTACTATTGTGATATTATCCTGACTGCCGTTATCTATTGCAAGATTCACAAGCTTTTGCAGTCTTTTGGTAAGATTTTCAGGCAGAGCGAGAATATCCTCCATTTCTGCGCGGGATACATAATCCGAAAGACCGTCGGAGCAGATTAGAATAACATCTCCGTATTTCATTATTTCATTTAAACTTTTTATATCAGGCTTAGGATCTGATGAAACATTGCCCATAACCGGAAATATAATGTTTTTATGAACATGCGTCTTTTTTTCGGATTCTGTGATCGTGCCCTCCTCGTAAAGAAGCTGGACCAGAGACTGATCCTTAGAAATCTGTCTGATGGAACCGTTTCTGTAACGGTACATTCTTGAATCTCCTACATTTATGATATGTACGATGTCCTTTTCATCTATTGCTGCGGCGCATAGAGTCGCCTGCATATTTTTAGTGGAGGTTTTCTGCGTTCCGATACCGGCAAGGTGTTTATGAATATTCATTATTTCCTGATTGAGATCAGTTCCGGAATTGAATTTTACACCGCTTAAAAGCTCAAGGCATTTGCGGGACGCTAATTCACCGCAGTTTTCTCCGGAAACTCCGTCTGAAACGGCTGCAATAAACGGTGCGGAAACCATGTTGTTAATATTTCCTGCCGTCATGACCTTACCGCCGATTAAAAATGCGTCCTCATTATGCTTCATAATTCCCTTGTCAGTAATACCGCAGCAATAATAATACATTTATACCTCACCATTTAAACAATTATTTACGTAATTTAAGAGCGTTTTTTACAAAACGCCCTTCATAACCATAATTATACAATAACGCTATTGAAATTTCAACAGATATTTAATGTAAATACATTACAAGTTGGTGACAAATTATATAAAATAACTGTTATTATGTAAAATAGAGGAATAAATAAGTAATATTTCCTGTTTATCGGCAGTATTTGTCTTTTTTAGGCTTTGCGGTTATGAAATAAAGAATACCGCCGGAAATTCCGGCGGTATTTTGTTTATTTTATTAAATATTTAGAAAGTTCCTTTTCGAATTCTCCGGGATTATCAGTGTGAGCGTTCAGTTCTATCGGCTTAGAAAGATCAAGACTGAATATTCCCATGATAGATTTTGCGTCAACGGCATATCTGCCAGAAACGAGGTCAACCTCGAAATCATACTTCATTACCATATTAACGAAATCCTTAACGTCGTTGATTGTTGCCAGAGAAATTTTGTAAGTTACCATAGTAATACCTCCTCAGACTATATTAAATTCAAACGTATCAGCGGTTATTTATATTTTTACTTTCCGCTGTATACATAATACCACCTAAGTAAAATAAAGTCAATACGATTGCATAATTTTCGTAAATTTAGTATAATGAATAGGCAGCCAGTCATATTGTTTTTATTTAACTTGATTGTTTGTAATCTTTGCACAACTATGTGTGTTTAAATTTGTAGTATATATACATATGATTTTATGTGTATGTCATTATGGAAGGGTCATAAGATGATAGCATATTTTGAAAGCTTCGGCTGTAAGGTCAATCAGTATGAAACTGAAATTATTAAGTCTGATTTCCGTTTAAAAGGTTATGAAATAACTGCCGATCCGGCTGCCGCTGATGTGGCCGTGATAAATTCCTGTACGGTTACGGCGTCCGGCGACAGCAAATGCCTGTATTCTCTCAGAAGGCTCAGAAAGCTTAATCATGACGCCGTTATAGTTTTAACTGGCTGTATGCCTCAGGCGTCGCCGGATATTGCGGAAAATATTGAGGAAGCGGATATTGTGACCGGAACAAAGGACAGAAGCAGAATTACGTCGCTTGTAGAGGATTTTATAAAAAACAAAAATAAGATAGTAAGCATATTAGAATACGGCAAAAACGACGGCTTTGAAAATATGTCGTGCGGAGGATTTTCCGGCAGGACAAGGGCGTTTGTAAAGATACAGGACGGATGCGATCAGTTCTGCTCCTACTGTATTATTCCGTATGCAAGGGGCAGAAGCCGCTCGAAGCCTGTTGAGGTTATCAGGGAGGAAGCAGCCGCTCTTGCTTTAAAGGGGCATAAGGAAATAGTACTTGCGGGTATAAATCTTGCCTTTTACGGAAGGGATATAGGGCTGTGTATGATAGACGCGGTCGAGGAGTGCTGTAAAATTGAAGGCGTGGAGCGAGTCAGGCTCGGCTCTCTTGAACCTGAGATGATTTCAGACGACGATCTTCTGAGACTGTCTGCACTTGAACAGTTTTGTCCGCAGTTTCATTTATCCCTGCAAAGCGGCTGCGACAGAACGCTTAGATCAATGAACAGACATTATAATACGCAGGAATATTTTGAACTTGCTTCAAAAATAAGAAGGATTTTTCCCGACTGTTCTCTGACTACCGATATAATGGTGGGATTTCCCGGAGAAACCGACAGAGATTTTGAGGAATCAATGGAATTTATAGAAAAAATAGGCTTCTCAAGGATTCATGTGTTTCAGTATTCTCCGCGGAAGGGTACCCCTGCCGCTGAAAAAATTCAGATTCCAAAAGATATTAAGCATAAACGGGCTGAACAAATGAAAAAATTAGGCGATAGGCTTCAGAGAGAGTATTTGAAAAAACAGGTGGGAAAGACCGTTAAGGTTCTGTTTGAGCTTGAAAGCTCGCCCGAGTTTCATCAGGGATATGCGCCGGATTATACTATGATAAAAATTCCTTCAAAAAATTGCGAAAAAAGTTTGCGAAGAATGATTTTTTATGTTAAAATAGTAAGGAGTAATGATAATTTCTGTATAGGTGAAATTATTTCGGATAAGCAGTGAATCCGTTAAACGTTTTACAAGAGCCTAACGAATTATTGCTATAAGAATTTCACTTAGATCATCTTTAGCGATCCCAGAGGAGAGCTGAATTGATTAAACATTGAGCGCTTTCCGCAGAAGCGCATTTTTCAGATATATTTTTTCTGCGGAGAATGGAGCAAATAATGTCTGTATTCCGAATTTATGTTGAGAAAAAACCAGAATTTGCGGTTGAGGCGAAATCTGTCATGAACGACGTTCAGACCGCTTTAAGATTAAACCTTAACAGCGTCAGGATACTTAACCGCTACGACGCGGATAATCTCAGTGAGGAAGATTTTGAAATGTCCGTCAATACTGTTTTTTCTGAACCGGCGGTTGACGTTACATATAAGGAATTTCCCGTACTGATAAATAATGAAAGGGTTTTCGCCGTTGAATATCTACCGGGGCAGTTTGATCAGCGTGCGGATAGCTGTGAGCAGTGTATACAGATACTTACGCAGAAGGATCGCTGCCGCGTTAGAAACGCAAGAGTTTATATTATTGACGGCAATATAACCGACGCCGAATTTGAAAGGTTAAAATCTTATCTTATTAACCCGGTTGAGAGCAGAGAAGCGTCCCTTGACGCTGTCAGGACTCTTGACGCCAATTATGAGATACCGGAAAAGGTGGAGATACTTGAAAATTTTATTCGTCTGAATGATAAGGGACTGAACGCTTTTATTAAGGAATTCGGTCTTGCTATGGATTTTGACGATATAAAGTTTTGTCAATCTTATTTCAGAGATACCGAAAAGCGCGATCCTACCATTACGGAAATAAGAATGATAGACACCTATTGGTCCGATCATTGCCGTCACACAACGTTTTCGACAAATATAGAAAACGTCAAAATTGCCACTCCTTATATCAGGGAAGCTTATGACGAATACATTGAAGTCAGAAATGAATTGGGTCGCGGGGAAAAGCCGGTTACTCTTATGGATCTTGCTACTATTGCCGCAAAAAAGCTTAAAGCGGACGGAAAGCTCAAGGATTTGGACGAAAGCGAGGAAATAAACGCCTGCTCGGTTAAAATAAAGGTCGATATAAACGGAAATGAAGAAGACTGGATACTCATGTTCAAGAATGAAACTCATAATCACCCTACTGAAATCGAGCCATTTGGCGGCGCCGCTACATGTCTGGGCGGAGCTATAAGAGATCCGCTGTCCGGTCGTTCTTATGTTTATCAGGCAATGAGAGTTACAGGCGCGGCAAATCCGCTTGTTCCAGTGGAAGACACTATTTCGGGAAAGCTGCCGCAGAGAAAGATTACCGTAGGCGCGGCTAACGGATACAGTTCCTATGGAAATCAGATCGGTCTTGCCACAGGTCATGTTTCTGAAATCTATCATCCGGGATATGTTGCCAAAAGATTGGAAATAGGCGCGGTTGTCGGCGCGGCTCCGGCTGAAAATATCAGACGTGAAGCTCCTGCCGCGGGAGATATTGTCGTACTCCTCGGCGGTAAAACGGGACGCGACGGCTGCGGAGGCGCCACAGGTTCCTCAAAGTCGCATACGCTTGAATCCCTTGAACACTGCGGCGCAGAGGTGCAGAAGGGCAATCCTCCGGAGGAAAGAAAGCTGCAGAGGCTTTTTAGAAAACCGGAGGTTACAAGAATGATAAAGCGCTGTAATGATTTCGGCGCGGGCGGCGTTTCAGTTGCAATCGGTGAGCTGACCGACGGTTTAATAATCGACCTTAACGCAGTTCCTAAGAAATATGAGGGACTTGACGGAACGGAAATTGCAATATCCGAATCACAGGAAAGAATGGCTGTTGTAATTGCTCCGGAGGACGCTGAAAAATTCCTTGAAGAGGCTGCCAAGGAAAACCTTGAAGCGACAATTGTTGCAAACGTTGTGGACGAGCCAAGATTGAAAATGAATTGGAACGGCGTTACAATCGTTGATCTTTCAAGAGAATTTCTCAATTCAAACGGCGCAGCTAAATATACGGATATTACGATTGAAAAACCCGACACAAAATCCCTATGCGCGTATACTGACAATCCGGAGGGCTGGGACGCCCTTATGGCTAATCTTAACGTATGCTCGCAGAAGGGACTTGTTGAAAAGTTTGACTCGACAATCGGCGCTTCGACAGTCCTGATGCCTTTCGGCGGAAAATATCAGCTTACTCCTGCACAAGCTATGGCTGCAAAAATTCCGGTTCTTCACGGCCAGACTGATACCTGTTCATTAATGGGCTGGGGCTATAACCCGTTTATAAGCGAAAAAAGTCCTTATCACGGAGCGGTACTAGCCGTTATTGAATCAATCGCTAAAATAGTAGCAGCGGGCGGAAAGTCAGATCATTGCTGGCTTACATTTCAGGAGTATTTTGAAAGAACTCAGGGTATTCCCGAAAGATGGGGCAAGCCTATGGCGGCTCTTCTCGGAGCGTTCAAGGCTCAGCTTGAAATGGGCTGCGGCGCTATCGGAGGCAAGGATTCTATGTCCGGTACGTTTGAGAATATCGACGTTCCTCCTACACTGGTTTCATTCGCCGTTTCGACCGCTTCAAGCAGAAAGGTCGTTTCCCCGGAATTTAAGGACATCAATGATACTGTAATAGCTATAAAGCCCGATTACGATGAAAACGGATTACCTGTATTTGAAAGCGTTAAGGAATGCTTTAAGCAGGTTGAGGAAATGATTGAAACCGGACGCGCTAAGGCTGTCTGGACAGTTTCAGGCGGCGGTATTGCCGAGGGTATTGCCAAGATGTGCTTCGGCAACAGAATAGGCTTTGAATTTCAGAGAAAGCTTACCGAAAACGAGCTGTTCATGCCGCATTACGGATCGTTCATAATAGAGCTTGACGGCGCTGAAAAGGACGGAGAAACGGTTATCGGTAAAACTACTGAGGAATACAATATTTTTACCAAGGATTATACTCTTTCACTTGATTCACTTCAGAAAACATGGGAAAGCAAGCTTGAGCCTGTGTTCCCTTGCAGAATAAAAACTGTTCTCTCAGCGGTTGAATCCTATGAGTACGACGCAAAGAAGAGAGTATTCCCTACAATCAAGACTGCAAGGCCTAAGATATTCATTCCTGTTTTTCCGGGAACAAACTGTGAATACGATACGGCAAGAGCGTTTGAGAAAGCCGGCGGCGATCCTGAAATTATGGTGGTGAAAAACCTGAGCGCAGCCGCTATTGAGGAATCCGTCGAGGAGGCTGCAAGGATTATTAAGCAATCGCAGATAATTATGATCCCGGGAGGTTTCAGCGGCGGAGACGAGCCTGAGGGAAGCGGAAAGTTTATCACGGCATTTTTCAGAAATCCTAAGGTAAAGGACGCTGTTCATGAGCTGCTCAAAAAGCGCGACGGTCTTATGCTCGGCATATGCAACGGATTTCAGGCGCTTATCAAGCTGGGACTTGTTCCATACGGCGAAATTACCGATATGACTCAGGATTCTCCTACTTTGACCTTTAATACAATCGCAAGGCATCAATCTATGATGGTAAACACAAGGATAGCTTCAAATAAATCACCATGGCTTGCCGACAGCCGTGTAGGAGATATTCATACGATTCCGATTTCACACGGCGAGGGACGCTTTGTCGCTCCTCAGTCGCTGATTGTCAAGCTTGCCAATAACGGACAGATTGCAACTCAGTATGTTGATTCTGACGGCAGACCTTCGATGGATATTAGGTATAACCCGAATACATCAATGGAGGCAATAGAGGGAATAACCTCTCCTGACGGACGTATTTTCGGAAAAATGGGTCACAGCGAGCGTACAGGCGTAAATGTATGCAAGAACGTTTCCGGAAATAAGGATCAGAAAATATTTGAAAACGGCGTAAGGTATTTTAAATAAAAAATATCAGGATATCCTGTTTGGGTATCCTGATTAAATTTAGTAAAAGGCGGAGGTGGTGCGTTAATGAGAATTTCAACAAAGGGACGCTATGCGCTGAGAATGATGATTGATTTGGCAGTAAATCAGGGAGACGATTTTGTAGCGCTCAAGGATATAGCCAAACGGCAGGAAATTTCAAAAAAATATCTCGAACAGATAGTTTCCCTTATGAACAAATCAGGTATGCTTAAAACAAGCCGAGGCAATCAGGGAGGTTATCGCCTGCTAAGATCCGCCGATAAATATACGGTAGGTGAAATACTGCGTGTAACAGAGGGGAGTCTTGCGCCGGTGGCGTGTCTGGAATACGATCCTGTGGATTGTGAACGTGCAGGGGAATGTACGACGCTTTTTGTATGGCGTGGTCTTTATAAAGCTGTTACGGATTATCTTGACAGCATTACCCTGCAGGATATAATTGAAAAGAACACCGTCGGTAATGATTATTATATTTAAAGCGGGAAAACGGAACTGAAACAATCGGTTCCGTTTTTTATTATAAATTGACTATAAAACGACTGTTTAATTTATCTTGTAATTTATTATAAAATATGCTAAAATGAAAATATATCATATTTTACGGAGGAATTGCGAGTATTATGAGGCTTTACAAATATTTTCCGGCTATGGCAGCCGCTTTGGTCGTCGGGTGTTCGGCGGTTTTCGCAGCTTCTGCGGATGACGGCGACGTTCAGATTGTTATGCCGTCTGAGCCTGAGTATACGGCGGAGGAAGCTGTTACAGATCATACCAAAGCTGAGGATATAGATTCTGTTATAGTGAATGCTGATATTACTGACTCAACAACGTCGTCAGACGCATTCGATGCTGAGACAGAAGATGACGCGGGGATCTTGTTCGGATGGTCTTATCTTGATGATGAAAGAATCTGTTATTATGATGAAAGCAATGTCATGCAGACGGGTTTTATCGAAATTGACGGTAATTACTATTATTTTGCGCCCAACGGCACAATGAAAACAGGCTGGATAACGGTAGACGGCGTAAGAATGTATTTTGATACTGAAACCGGTATAAGAAATACCGGATGGGTAGAATATATGGACTCCGTCTACTATGACGATCCGGTAAAGGGAAAGCTTACAGGCATTCAGGAAATTAATGGTGAAACATACATATTCAATGAAAGCGGGGCTCTTTACAGGGGATGGTTTGAATACGGAAACTGCAAATATTACGGCGGGGAAGACGGAGCAGTCCGCAAGGGCGAAACCGAAATAGACGGAGTAAAATATATTTTTTCACCGTCAGGAAGGTATCAGAGCGGTTGGCAGACAATAAATGGATTAAGAATATTCTATGATTACGATTCGGCAGAGATTTTGTATGGCTGGATAAATTATAACGGGCTTGTTTACTTTGCAGACGCCGAGCACGGAAAATATACCGGAGAACATGATATAGACGGTATTAAATACCGCTTTTCAGATAAGGGATTTCTTGCCGTGGGATTACAGAAATTTGAAGACGGTACGAGATATTACTATAAAGACGGCAGTATAGCCAAGGGTTTTGTAAATGATAACGGAAACGTATATTATTTTGATGAACAAAGCTGCCTTATGCAGACAGGCTTTATAAAATACGACGGTAACGCTTACTTTTTCGGCGCTGACGGAACAATGAAAACCGGCTTTAGGGCTGAAGACGGAGAAATATATTATTTCAGTCCGGAAAACGGAAAAATGCTTTATTTTTGGCAGACTGTCAACGGCGAAAGATATTATTTCGGACATAACGGAAAAATGAGGACGGGCTTTGTCAGTATTGACGGGAAGATTTACTATTTTAACGGCAAGGGTATTATGTCGACAGGCTGGAAAACGATTAATAATAAAAAATATTATTTCGGAGACAACGGAGTAGCAAGAGTAGGCTGGCAGACCCTTGACGGCAAAAAATATTATTTTAATGAAAAGGGCGAAATGGCTACCGATTTACGTACAATTAATGATAAACGGTATTATTTCGGAAGCGACGGCGTTATGAAAACAGGCTGGCAAACGGTAAGATCGAAAAAATACTATTTTGGTACGGACGGAGCGGCATATACTTACAGGCACAATATAGACAATGTGAATTACTGCTTTTATTCGGATGGCTCTATGGTAACCGGCGGTAATCAGGATATTGTGGCAAAGGCCCTTACGCAGCTTGGCAATGTGGGCGGAAAACCTTATTGGACATGGTGGGGATTTGATTTTCGTATAGAATGGTGCGCCTGCTTTGTATCATGGTGTGCAAATCAATGCGGATATACACAGGACGGAAGCGTCCCGGAATTTATTTCCTGCGCCGTAGGCATTACGTGGTTTAAGCAGCACGGACAATGGAAAAATAAGGAGAGTTATACACCGATTTCCGGAGATTATATTTTCTTCGACTGGGAACCCGACGGAATCGCCGATCACATCGGAATTGTAGATTATTGTGAAAACGGATATGTTTATACAATCGAGGGAAACAGCAGCGATCAATGCCGCCGAAGATCATATAAGCTTACAGATATAAGAATTTTTGGATACGCAAGGCCGTCCTTTCAGCCTTGATACATACATTGCTTTCAAGTAAAAGGGAGGGATAAAAGGAGTGATAAAGCTATTAAAATATACATCCGCCTTTGCGGCCGGACTGATAATTTCCGGAGCTTCTTTCTCAACGTTCGTAGCCGCTGCGTCTGGCGAGACTGAAATATATGAAGACGTTTCTGAAAATACCGCGGCAATATCCGATAATTTAGGCTGGGTATATGACAACGACGGAAAAGCCTATTATTACGGACAAGATGGACAAAAATATACGGGGATACATGAAATAAGCGGAAGCATATATTATTTTGCGTCCAATGGAGCAATGAAAAAGGGCTGGTTTACCGTTGACGGTATAAGAAGGTATTTCGACCTGAATACAGGCGAAAATAAAACAGGGTGGATTGATTATATGAATCAGCGTTTTTACGCTGATTCAGAAAAAGGAAAGCTTACGGGTATAAATCAAATAGACGGAAAGACCTTTGTATTCAACGAAAACGGAGAGCTTCTGACGGGTTGGTTCGAATATGACGGAAATAAATACTACAGCGGGGAAGACGGGGAGGTATTTGTAGGCGATTGCATTGTAGACGGCATAAAATATATATTTTCCCCGAAGGGAAAGCTTCAGAGCGGCTGGCAGACAGTCGACGGCAAAAGAGTATTTTATGATTACGATACGGCTTTGCCGGTTTACGGCTGGGTATATTATAACGGTTATGTTTATTATACCGATTCTGAAAAGGGAAAATATACGGGTGAATATGAAATTGACGGCTTGAAATACCGCTTTTCAGAAAATGGTTGTCTTGAAACCGGATTACAGAAATTTGACGACGGAACAAGGTATTATTATTCTGACGGCTCCCTTGCCGAAGGTTTTGTTGAAGAAGACGGTTTTACTTACTATTTCGGCAGCGATTGCCTTATGAAAACAGGATTTAATATTATAGGAGATTCTACATATTGCTTTGGAGCCGACGGAAAAATGCTGAAGCTGTGGCAAAAAATCGAGGATAATACGTATTATTTCGGTCAGGAAGGCAAAATGACTGTCGGGTTGGCGGTAATAGGAGCTTCAAAGTATTATTTTGACAGCAGCGGTATTATGCAGACCGGTTTTATAACAATAGACGGCAGCAGATATTATTTTAACAACGAAGGCGTTATGCAGTTTAAATGGCAGAAGATAGACGATAAAAGTTATTACTTTGGCAGGGACGGAAAAATGTCTACCGGAATTATGACAATTGATTCGGAAAAATACTACTTTGACAAAACCGGAGTAATGCAAACGGGAATACAGACAATTGACGGAAATATTTATTATTTTGACGCTGACGGCAGAATGAGCTACGAATGGCAGGAATGTGATGGAAAAAATATTATTTCGGGAAAAACGGTCAAGCGGTTATGGGCTGGCAGACAATTGAAGGAATAAAATATTATTTTGACGAGAGAGGCGTAATGTCGGTAGGCTGGAAAACTATCGGAAATGAAAAATACTATTTCGGAGCAGAAGGCGAAGTAAAAACAGGCTGGCAGATTATTGAAGGGCAAAGATATTATTTCAGCGATAACGGCTGTATGGCAGTGAATACCATACGCGACGGATATAACATCGATGAAAACGGAAAGGCCTCTGAATTTACAGAAGTCCAGAAAAGAGCTGAATCTATTCTGGATACAATAAGGCGAAACGCTATTTCAATATATAATTATGTGAGAAAAAACAATACATATAAATATATAGAATATTGCAGAACTCTGTCAGAAATCAATGAAAAAGGCTGGGGGTATTTTGCAAATTATGCAATGGGAAACAGATATATAACCAGCTATTATTTCGCCGCTCTTCAGGATATTCTTTTTCATCAGGCGGGATATGAATCAAGAATTGTCTATGGAACCGCCGGAAATGGAGATTATTACTGGAATCAGGTAAAAACAGACGGAGTCTGGGTAAATTATGACGCATGCGGCGGATATTCAAATGTATCGGATATATATCTAAAGTCATGCGGTTATATATGGTATGAATATGTGTATCCGAAGTATTACTGATAAAAAAACTATAATTGGAGTGTTTACGTTATGAAAAAAATATTGTCAGGTTTAATAGCGGCTGTTTTGTCCATAGGTTCGGTCATTTATACCGCCGCAGGAATTTCAGCGGAAACTGTTGCCGTAGAACCGGATTATCCTATTCACGGTAACAAATGCGGCGCCGTATTTGTTACAACTGAGCTGGATAGAAATGTTTATATAACGATAGAGCAGATAACAGAAGAAGGAAATTATAAATATTATGATACGATTATTTCCGGAGATTCCGCGGAAAATATCTATTTGTTCACCCTTGAGGGCAAGGACGACGTTTCCTACATTATGACTGTGGGCGTGCCGGAATATAAGGGAACTGAAGAATTGCTTGTTTATAATTATGAATTCAGTATAAGAGATACGGATTTTATAACCGACGAGGAAATAGCCGGATATGTTTATTCATTTGCTGTTAAAAGGAACGACGAGCTTGAGACGCCTGTCTTTTCGGCTGACGGAGAGCCGATTAAAGACGAAAACAATTTTATTACTACGTCGGCAGTTTTATCATTTCCACTTTCCGATATAACTCCGGGAGACGTTAATTTTGACGGGGTTGTTGATCTGTATGACGCGATAGGTATAGCAAAATATCTAATGGACAGCAGCTATTTCAATGAAGAACAGCTAATAGCCGGAGATTACAATAAAAACGGAACAGTTGATCTTTACGACGCAATAGATATTGCAAAAACGCTATTTTAAACTTTGAATAATTCTTAGAAATTATTGGAGTTAATATGATAAACGGATTTATGAATTAAAAAAGTTTCTTGTTTTTGTGGAGCGTTGACAAAATATTCCTTTATGTGTTATAATAATATGGCAATAATAATTATTTTACGGAGGCGGTTTAAATGGAAGATAATAAACTAAAGGGTACAAAAACCTATGCTAACCTTGAGGCGGCCTTTGCCGGAGAGTCAATGGCGAGAAACAAATATACATACTTTGCATCAAAGGCGAAAAAAGACGGCTATGAACAAATTGCAGCTATTTTTACTGAGACTGCCGAAAATGAAAAGGAACACGCAAAGATATGGTTTAAGCTTTTGAACGGAGGTATTTCAGATACCGAGGAAAACCTTGCCGCAGCAGCGGAGGGCGAAAATTATGAGTGGACCGACATGTACGCAAAGTTTGCCAAGGATGCCAGAGAAGAAGGCTTTGAGGATATAGCTTATCTTTTTGAGGAAGTCGGTAAAATTGAGAAGGAGCATGAGGAACGCTATCGTAAGCTGCTGGAAAACGTCAAGGACGGTCTGGTATTTTCGCGCGACGGGGATATGATATGGGAATGCAGAAATTGCGGCCATGTGCATATAGGAAGTAAAGCTCCGGAGGTATGTCCGGTATGTAAGCATCCGCAGTCATACTTTATGATTAAACCTAAAAATTTTTGATAAATTTTAAACCGGCTGAATTATTCAGTCGGTTTTTTATATATTATTCTTATTGTTTTTTCTGTAATTCAGAGAACTGATTCCCTCTATTTTTTTGAATTGACGTGAAAAATAGCATTGGTCGTTAAAACCGCAAAGATGGGATATTTCATCAATAGTTTTATTCGTTGTTGCAAGCAGTTCCTTTGCGTAATCTATTCTGCGGCGGATAATATGCTGAAAAATTGTTTCGCCGTATTCCTTTTTAAATTCTCGGGTGATATAATATTTATTCATGTAAAATTCAGAGGATATTTTATCGAGATTAATACTTTCTGTAAAATGATTGTCTATGTATTCTTTTACTGATTTCATCTGATTTACAGATTCCTCGCCATTTTCCGGAATTACTTCATTTGTCAGTATTGCAGTTAGAATATCTGTAATCAGCTTAGCGTTTATAATTTCTGTTTTGTTGTTTTTATGAGCGTTATTCGTAATTATTTCGCAAACCTTAGCGTTCAGAACGTTAATTAAGCGAGGTGTGAAAACGCAGCAGCTTTCCTTTGAAAACATATTGAAATAATATTTGGCGCTGATACCGTTAAAATGCAGCCACTTTACCTCCCAAGGATCATTTTTATCGCATTTGTATGAATGCTCGATTTTACAGTCAATAAAAGCGCACTGTCCTTTGCTCAGAATATATTCCGTATTATTGATTTCTATAAATCCTTTTCCTTTATCTACCAATATTATGAGATATGAATCAATTTGCTTTCTTTTTGTATAACCGGCTGATTCGGAGGGGAGAATACCGACTTCCTGCATATATAGAAGATTATTTTTTGTATGCTTTGTCGGCGTACTTCGTAATCTTATTATCTTTTTATTCATATTTTACCTCATTTCTTTATTAATTTATTGGGCTTATTATACTATAATTAGACGCCAAAGTCAATATTTTTTAAATATGTTGTATAAATATGCTTTGATATTATTATTTAACAGTAACCGTATATGTCAATAAAGTTCAAAAAAGGCGCAATATAATCTGTTGATTTTTCATGATTTATATATTATAATAAAAACGTTGAAATTGAGGCAGCTTGATGGAAACAAGGTTTAGTATAAATAAGCATTATATCGGTAAAGCGGTTTATTTTTTGATTTGATTCTTTATTGGTTTAAAGCGTTTTCGCAGTAATTAGTAAAATGCATTGTCAAAGGCTGTTTTACATAGTGAATTTCATAGTTCAGGCATAATTTGAGCGCATGTTTGATTCTTCCGCAAAAATCTGCAAGGGGATACGTTTACCGTACGTATTGGAGAGGCTTTTGCAGTATATTAATGCTAATATACTTACAATTTTAAATTACAGGTCTTATTCTGCAATGAGAGGGGCGGAGTAAGACTTGTAATTTTTTTTATTCTATATTATAATAATAGTGGTATATAAATACAGCGCGCCGCGCGCAGTAAAAAAATGCGGAATCCGTTTACAGCGGTGATCGGGGGAAAAATGAATATAGCAGCAGCACAGTCAGGGGGACCGACCTGCGCGATTAACGCGTCGTTGGCAGGCATATTTACCGAGGCCTCCAAAAATCCGGAAATAGATAAAATTTACGGCTCCATAAACGGAATCGAAGGAATCATAAACGGGGAGCTTGTGGATCTGAGAACAATAATCCGAAGCAATGAGGACCTGGAGCTATTAAAACTGACGCCGTCTACGGTTTTAGGCTCATGTCGTTACAAGCTGCCTGAGAATGACGATAAAGTATACGAAAAGATATTAAATACCTTTAAAAAGAATGGTATAGATATGTTTTTTTATATAGGCGGCAACGACTCTATGGATACCGTTTTAAAGCTTTCTGAATATTTCAGGAAAAATAATATAGCTATAAAGGTTGTCGGAATACCCAAAACGATAGATAATGATCTTATGTGTACCGATCATACGCCCGGTTTCGGTTCTGCTGCAAAGTATGTAGCGGCAACTCTTCAGGAAATTACAAGAGATAGTTCGGTTTACAGTGTAAAATCTGTTACGATAGTTGAGATAATGGGAAGGGACGCCGGATGGCTTGCCGCGTCCGCATGTGTTTTAAAGGCTAACGATGAGAACGCTCCTCATTTGATTTATCTTCCAGAGGCTCCTTTCAGCATAGAGCGTTTTCTGGAGGACGTCAACAGAATGCTCGGAGAGCATAAAGCGGTTATTATAGCCGTTTCCGAGGGACTGAAGCTTAGCGGAGGAGAATATGCGGCCGAGGGCTTTCAGTCGGGGGCAAATGACAGCTTTGGTCATAAATATCTTTCGGGAATCGGCAAATGTCTCGAAAATATCGTGAGGGAAGAGATTGGCTGTAAGGTACGTTCAATAGAGCTGAACGTTATGCAGAGATGCGCCTCTCACATAGCCTCTAAAACTGATATTGACGAATCTGTCAGAATAGGAGAGGAAGCGGTTAAAGCCGCCGTTGAAGGAATGACCGGAAAAATGATGGCGTTTAAAAGAATAAGCGACAGACCTTATTTTTCAGAAATAGTCCCTGTTGACGCGAATGAAGTAGCAAATAAAGAAAAGCTTTTTCCTAAGGAATGGATAAATAATCAGGGTAACAATGTGACGTCGCAGGCGCTGGATTATTTTCTTCCGCTTATACAGGGAGAACTTAATATACTGATGAAAAACGGTATGCCCGTACACTTTAAAATACCTAATTGGTTTTGATTTACGCTTTTATCTTACTACAATTACAGAGGTGAAGTAAATGAAAAATCCGAATCTATCAAAATTGATAATACTGGGAATAATATCGACGGGTATTGCGTTAGCCGGTCTGCCGCTAATTATTCAGTCATTCAGCAAATTTTATATGAAGTTTATTTGTATAGGAGGAGCAATATCGGCAGCGGGTATTATATTTGGAATAATATTTGTCAGATGTCCCTATTGCGGAAAAGCTTTGTCCATTAAAGGTTTTGTTATAAAATATTGCCCTCATTGCGGTGAAAAGCTAAAAATCAATAAGACTTATAAATAGGAGTAACGGAGAATATATAATGAAAAAATCAGAAAAGGCAGTTGAGCTATTTAAAAAGGGTTATAATTGTTCGCAGTCTGTTTTCGGAGCCTTTGCCGAGGATCTGGGAATTGATTTTGAAACGGCTGTAATGATTTCCTCCTCCTTCGGAGGGGGAATGGGCAGAATGAGAGAGGTCTGCGGAGCTGTAAGCGGAATGTTTATGGCTGCCGGAATAAAATACGGTTATTCAGATCCTAAGAACATGAATGCAAAAAAGGAGCATTATAGGCTTATTCAAACGCTTGCGGAAAGATTTAAGGAGCGTAATAAATATATAGTATGTCGTCAGCTTTTGGGAATGGAGGCCGATGGATATACGCCTTCTGAACGAAACGGAGAGTATTATAAGAAGAGACCTTGCGCTGAGCTTGTTAGAGACGCGGCCGAAATTTTTGAAGAATATTTAGAATGCTGCGATAAAAAAAACGAGATATAGTTTTTTTATAAAACTATTCGGCATATTGTAGAAAAGACGGGGAAAAATAGGCTTATAATTCGTTATAAATTATTTCATAAGCCTATTGACAAAAAAATAACAATGTGGTATAATGACATTGTTAAGAAATTAACAAGTCCGTTTATGAAAATTTATCAATTCATATTTATTTTATAGGAGGATAATCAAATGGCAAAGGAAAAGGATGCAAATAAGACCGCCGAGCAGCCTCAGGTTGATCCGAAGGCAATGGTGGATGAGCTTGTTGCTAAGGCTAAGGCTGCGCTTGACGAATACATGAAGCTCGATCAGGAGCAAATTGACAAAATCACCAAGGCTATGGCTCTTGCTGGTCTTTCTGCTCAGATGGAGCTTGCTAAGATGGCTGTAGAGGAAACAGGAAGAGGTATCTTTGAAGATAAAGTAACTAAAAATATTTTTTCTACTGAATATATCTGGCATTCTATTAAATACGAGAAGACGGTCGGCGTAATCGAAGATAATGAAAACGAAGGTTATCTTGAAATCGGCGAGCCTGTCGGTATTGTTGCCGGCGTTACTCCTGTAACAAATCCTACGTCAACTACGATGTTTAAATCTATTATATGCGCGAAAACAAGAAATCCTATTATTTTCGGATTCCATCCGAACGCTCAGAAATGTTCTGTAAGAGCCGCTGAAATAGTAAGAGACGCTGCCGTTGCCGCAGGCGCTCCTGAAAACTGTGTTCAGTGGATTGAGGTTCCTTCAATTGAAGCGACCGGATTTCTTATGAATCATCCTGACGTTGCTACAATTCTTGCAACAGGCGGTCCGGGAATGGTTAAGGCTGCTTATTCGGCAGGTAAGCCGGCTCTTGGAGTTGGCCCCGGAAATACTCCATGCTATATTGAAAAAACCGCTAAGCTTAAACAGGCCCTTAACGATCTTATTCTTTCAAAATCATTTGATAACGGTATGATCTGCGCGTCTGAGCAGGCTGCTATAATTGATACTGAGGTTTATGATGAGGCCGTTGCCTTTATGAAGGAGCAGGGCTGCTATTTCGCTAAGCCTGAGGACATTCAGAAGATTCAGGACGTAGTAATAAACGTTGAAAAAATGGCCGTTCAGCCTTGGGTAGTAGGTCAGTATCCGTGGCAGATTGCTGAAAAGGCAGGCATTTCGATTCCTAAGGAAACAAAGGTGCTCTGCGTAGAAATAGGCGGAACCAACGCTGATCAGTATCCGCTTGCGCTTGAAAAGCTTTCGCCGGTTCTGGCTGTTGTAAAATCAGACAGCACCGAGCATGCGTTTGAAATGTGTGAGGAAATGCTCAAGCACGGTGCCGGTCATACCGCAGTAATTCACTCGTCTAACGACGAGCTTATTGAAAAATACGGCGAAACAATGAAGGCAAGCCGTGTCGTAGTAAATTCTCCAGCTTCTTTCGGAGCTATCGGCGACGTATATAACTCAATGGCGCCTTCGCTTACTCTTGGCTGCGGTTCCTATGGTAAGAATTCCGTTTCTGAAAACGTTACGGCTAAAAACCTTATCAACAGAAAGAAAGTGGCTAAGAGGAGATTGAATATGCAGTGGTTTAAGGTTCCTGAAAAGATTTATTTTGAACCAGGTTCGGTTCAGTATCTTGCAAAGATGCCTGATATGAACAGAGTTATGATCGTAGCCGATCCGGGTATGGTACAGTTCGGCTATGTTGAAAGGGTATTATATCAGCTAAATAAAAATGCTAACAAGCCTTCTATTGAGATATTCAGCGAGGTAGAGCCTGATCCTGACCTTACAACAGTCCGTAAAGGCGTAGCGGTTATGAATTCTTTCCAGCCTGATGTAATCGTTGCTCTTGGCGGCGGTTCAGCAATGGACGCAGCTAAGGCTATGTGGCTCTTCTATGAAAATCCTGACGCCGACTTTATCGGTATGGCTCAGAAATTTATGGATATCCGTAAAAGAGTTTATAAGTTCCCTAAGATGGGTAAAAAGGCTAAAATGGTTTCTATTCCTACAACTTCCGGTACCGGCTCTGAAGTTACTTCGTTTGCGGTTATTTCTGACAAGAGCAAGAATATGAAATATCCTCTTGCCGATTATGAGCTGACTCCTGACGTAGCAATTATAGATCCTGAATTCGTTTATACAGTTCCTAAGTCATCTACTGCATTTACCGGTCTTGACGTTCTTACTCATGCGATTGAAGCTTATGTTTCAGTTCTTGCTAACGATTATACCGACGCTCTTGCGCTTCATGCCATCAAGCTGGTGTTTGAGTATCTTCCAAGCTCATATAAGAATGCCGACGAGCTTTCAAGAGAAAAAATGCACAATGCGTCCTGTATAGCCGGTATGGCGTTTACAAATGCATTCCTCGGCGTAAATCATTCGTTAGCGCACAAGCTTGGAGGAGAGTTCCACATTCCTCACGGTCTTGCTAACGCATATCTGCTGCCGCATGTTATCGAATATAACGGAGAACCTACTCCTACAAAATTTGCAGCATGGCCGAAATACGATCATTATATCGCACCTGAGCGTTATGCTGAAATCGCAAAGATGCTCGGATTGATTCCGCAGAACGCAACGGCTCAGGAAGGGGTAAAGGCTCTTGCAGACGCTGTAAGAAATCTAATGAAGGAAGTAAATATTCCTTTGACTATCAAGGAAGCAGGCGAAAATGATAAGAGATCTTATATAGATCCTAAGACCTATGAGGGCGCATTGGACGATCTCGCTTACAAGGCTTTTGACGACCAGTGTACTACAGCTAATCCTCGTCTGCCGAGGATTGACGAATTAAAGCGTCTTTATATGCTCGCTTATTACGGAAAATAATAATAAATAAAAAGGAACGCTCAAAAGCGTTCCTTTTTTTAATTACGTTGGCTTTCCGCTATATCTAAAAACGATTGTGCAAGCTGAGAATCTATCATTTCGCATGTTGTACGATTATAAAATACATCGGTTATATCCCATAGCATAGGACACATATTTCTTTTATAAGCCTCTTTGCAGACGGTTGTCAGAAATAGTCTTACGGATTCCGGATTCTTATTTTTAGTTGCACACCCGTATTCACCAATGATTACTGGTATGCCATTATCTACAAAGGTTGTTTTCATAAGCTCCATATTTTTTTCAAGCTCTTTTAAATCAATTTCTGAGCCCCAGTCTGACCTTGCTTTACCCCAATCTGCATCCTCTTCAAGAATGCAGAAATTTGCCGGTGTGTAATAATGAACTGATACGGCGCAGCTTGACTCTTTATCGTCCGGCATTTTGAAAAGGGGATCGCAGGTAAGAGTTATATCAGTTGCATAACCGGCTATCAGCAAATGACGTTTTTCATTGTTACCGCCGGAATTTCGGACAAGATTAACAAATTCCTGATTTATGCTGTTGAGGATTCCGTATGCTTCCGCCTTGCCTTCGTCTGAGCCGCTGTATCTGTTCCATATATCCTCATAGTATCCTTCTTCGTTTAGCGATTCAAATATCAGCTTATCTCCGTAATCCTTGAAATTTTCGGAAATCTGTGACCAGATTGCAGTATATTTTTTTAGACATTCGTCATATTCCGTAGAAAACTTTTCAAACCATCCGCCGTCCCAGTGTATGTTGACAACGGCGTACATATTGTTGTCTATAACGTAATCAGTTATCTGTGTAACGCGTTTCATAAGATCCGGATTAACGGTATAATCGTCCGATATCATATTAGACCACGCCACTGGTATTCTGACTGATTTAAAGCCCGCTTTTGAATAGCCTGCGATCATTTCCTCGGTTATAACAGGGGAGCCCCATGCCGTTTCGTAATTTGTTATGCTGCTGTCGTCTATCCAGTCTCCGCATGATTCAAGGGTATTGCCAAGGTTTATACCAAGTCCCATTTCAGTGACGATCTCAGCGGTAGTCAAATCACGTACCTTTTCTTTTTTATCCTCCTTGTCGCTTCCGCAGCCTGACAAAGCGGTGAAAAGAATTACGGCGGAGGTTATTACTGTAAACGCTTTTAATAATTTCATTTCTTACCTCATTTCATAAATACAAATTCTTTAAGCTCAAAAAGCCTTTTACCCTTAAACATTTCAGCAGTCCAGTCTGTATAGTTGTCGTCCGCAATAAAATATATCGCATGTCTGCCTGTAATCGCTTTTATACATGCTTTGTAAATGCCGTCGTCCAGACCGATTTCACAAACGCCTAATTCTTCTCCGTTTTCATAGTTATCCGAAACGATTCTTATAAGTCCTCTGCATCCCTGCCCCTTTACATTAAAGCAAACTTCCATAGTTTTGCTTGAATAATCGTCACCGAAATCAAAATATTTGAATCCCATCACACAACCCTTTGTAATATCGGTTATATATCTGGAAAATACATTTTTTTCAGTTAAGTAACAGCCCCCCTTCAAAACGCACGCTGCGTCTGCCGGAGTGATTTTATAAGGAGAAAGAGAATCCTCAAAGCCGAGAGACGTCATTTCTACCTGCGGTATAGAGCCGTCGGCCAATATTTCGATTCTTTCGGCACACGCTTGTCTTGACATAATAGTATTATTTGTTCCTCTGTGATAAAATATATACCATTGCTCGTTTATACAGCACAAAGAGCCGTGATTATTGCTGCCGGGATAGTCAATACCGTTATCTATTATCGTACCCCTGAATTCAAACGGACCGAGAGGATTATCCGAAGTAGCGTAAACCAGCTTGCTGCCTGTTTTTGGAGAATATATAAGATAGTATGTGTTTTTAATTTTTCTCACAGAGCAGGCTTCAAAAAACTCAAACGGCGGCTCGGTAGGTATAATATCCTTTACATAGCTTCCGTCTATTATTTCGTTCATTTTCTGGGGATTGATTTTTGCGGCAAATGAACTTTCAAATCCGCAGTAAATATATATCTGTCCGTCGTCGTCGGCAAAAACCCCCGGATCTATAAACCATCCGTCGCCGAAGCAGTTATTCCGGTTTATGTAATCATATGGAGCTATTAGCTCAAAGGGACCTTCAGGGCGTTCGCTTACAGCCACACATCCCTTAGCGCCTATTATATATGCAAAAAGATAATACTTGCCCTTATATTCAATGACGTCCGGAGCAAAAAGCTTGTTGTCTGTCCAGTTCTCAGTGTCTGAGCTGTGATCGCGGTCAGCGCGTGTATGGAAGCAGTCGCCGTGGCATGTCCAGCGGTTCGGATTACTGACGGGAGCCGACCATATTTTTAATTTGTAATCACAGAAAGAATCGGAACCGGCGGTATCATGAGAGCCGTAAATATATATGCGATCGCCGAATACTCTTGGCTCTCCGTCAGGTATGTATTCCCAGGAGGGAAGGTATGGATTGGCCATTTAAAATAGCTCCTTTTTCTATATTTATATGTATAAGCCTACGCTCAATAATCAGTATTAACTTTATAATAGCTGTCCAGATCTTTAAATTCTGGAAATTCTATTATTATAGGATAGCTTAGTGCGTCAGCAAGATTAAAGTCAGGGAATGCTTCGTCGTTGTCCAAAAGCGTCCATGAATAAGTTTTACCGTCAACATCATTTGTAATAATATGAACCATTTTAAAGCTGTCGCTCTTAATTTTAACATCTGCGGCGATTTCTATTGAATCAAATTTATCAATAGAAATGCGCTCAAATTCAATTATTTCAATGTTGTCATAAGAATTGCCATAGGTGGAAATATAGGAATCCTCTGTTTTTGCAAGGAAGCTATCTTTTTCTGCACACTCGTCTGCGACTGTCACAGTGATTATATTTTTCGTATCAAGATATTGAATAACCGCCGGAAACGACGTAATTTCATCAGTCTGATTATCTGTCGCAGTTCCGCCCTCCGCAATTTCCCAGCCGTTTTTTAAAAATAATGATGTGTTTAAGTCTTTTAACGAAAAAGCTTTATTGGGGTGCTTATATGACTTGACCTTAGCAGAGCTTACAATTGGAACATCAGGAACGGAGTTAATTGCAGTGAGCTTCTTTGTTTTTTTTTCAGAATTATCATCTGAGAGACTTACGGATTCCTCTAATAGATTTTTTGGGATTTCATTAGTATTGCAGGCTGTAAACATAGTTGTCATACATATTGCCGTTGATACCGTTAATAAAATCTTATGTCTCATAATTACCTCCGTAAAAATAAAAAAGTCCGTAAAAAATGAAATTTTCTGAGCGCTGTTGTGAGGATAACAGGAGTTGAACCTGCACCGAGTTTCCTGACTTGCACCTGATGCGGCGTAACGTTAGCGCATTATTTATTCGTACCTTTAATTTTTATCTGCGTATCTGTTTTTAATACTTTTTCTACTTAGCTTTTATCATTGATAGGATCATAATGTTCGGATAATTGTTCTTTTAATCAAAAAATTACAGTTAAAATATTATTAATATTCCAAGTTTCTAATAAGCTTGAAAGCTTATCCATATCGTCTGCTGATAATTTACAAATCGGAGATAATAGCTTTTCGCCGCTTTAAAAAAATCAGGATTAATTAAGTATAACACAAATATCTTAAATAATCAACAATGAAACTATTCATTGGTGAACAAATCTTAAATTTTGTGCACCCATCTGATTATAGAATGTTACCAGTTCTTCTAAAGTAACAGGAATAATGGTAATATTTTTACAGTTACAATTACAGCATACTGATATGGCAGTATATTTATATTCAGTGGTGAGTATTTTAAATTTGTTTGTTTTGTTCATAACATCAAATGATAAAAGCGGTGTTGAAAGTCCCGTTCCAATCATTTTTACATACGCTTCCTTGGATGTCCAGATTTTCACAAACTCCTTAAAAGGATTCACAGATGAATTTATATGCATAATTTCATTTGCGGTAAAGTTATTTCTATAAATATTTTCATATTCTTTTATACTGTTAGAATATGTTTCAATGTCAATTCCTATAGAACTGTTATAATCAGTAAAAACAGATTTTCTATATGTGTGTGATATTGAGAATTCATAACCCGTTAAATTGGTAAGGTATGGCTTACCAAACTTATTGGTTTGAAAGTTCAGACTATATTCAGCCAAGCCTGTATTTTTACTTATTATCATGCGCGTCATCAAAGCGGTTACGAGAGAAGAAATCCTGTCGCGTTCAAACCTGTACTTGTTTATACGTTTCTGTCTTTGAATTGAAACATATTTCTGCATACCGCATATGTGGTTCCATTTTAAATTTTCGGTAGTTTCGAGTAAGTAAACATTGATTGTATCGAACATACATTTATCTCCCATAAAATTTAATGCAATACCGCATAACTATTGTGCGCGGTATTGCATTAAACGGTTGTTCAGGAATGTTCAACAGCATTAAACTGTTTTTTCCATAATTCATTGTAGAGACCTTTTTTCTCCATAAGCTGAGTATGAGTTCCTTCCTCAACAACTTTTTTATCATCTATAACAACTATCTTGTCCGCATTTTTTATAGTATTAAGATGATGAGCAACTATGATTATGGTCTTTCCTTTGACAAGTTCGTTTATCGACTGCTGAACAAGACTCTCATTTTCTATATCAAGACTTGCTGTAGCTTCATCAAGTAGTATAATAGGCGCGTCCTTCAAAATAGCTCTTGCAACTGCAATACGCTGTCTTTCACCACCTGATACACTACTTCCGCTTTCACCTATAACTGTATCATATTTCTTTTCAAGACTTGTTATCCACTCATGACAGCCTGCCTTTTTAGCCGCTGCTATTATTTCTTCGTCGGTGGCATTTGATTTTGCAAGCTTCATGTTATTTTTAATGGTATCATTAAAAAGATAGCTTTCCTGAAAAACAATACTTATCATGTCAAGGAGCTGACTGTAAGGGAGCTTTTTTGAATCCACTCCGCCGATACTGATAATTCCCGACTGATTGTCATAAAAACGTGAAATAAGCTGTAAAACAGTAGATTTTCCGCATCCTGAATGTCCTACAAGCGCTGTCATTTTGTTCATTTCTGCCTTGAAGCTCATGTTTTGCAGCACGTAGTTTTTGTCGTCGTAGGTAAATGTAACGTTTTTAAACTCCACGTCGTATTTTTTTACAGGTAATATCTTGCTGCCCTCCGAGAGTTTTTCCGAACGGCTGAGATCGTAGAGATGATCTATGGAATCGAACAAGTACCTTAACTGATCCATAAGGGCAAATTCGGTAGTCAAAGGAGTATATATCTTGGGCAGCGCTATTTGAAATACTATATAAGCGGTAATACTGATAGAACCTGCATACCATAGAAGCAGTCCCGCGACCGCTGTGATGGGGATACCAAGAGTGAGTATCATTGAGCATGAGCCTATAAGCGTTCCCACTGCTGTTTGCTTTTCGATCGATCTTTTTTTAAGCTGTTTTAAGTTTTCGGAAAATCTTACAAAGCTGTCGCCCGTCATGTTAAAGCCCTTCAGCAGATGGATATTTTTCACATATTCCAACACGCCTGCATTTACCTTATCGTTTATCTCGTTGAGTTCTTCACCTGCTTTAGCGCTTTTTTTCTGCATGGCAAAGTAGATCGCAAAGGAAAGTACGGCCACTGCCAAGGCTATAAGGTCAAGCTGCCATGAAATAAACAGCATTGCAATAAATCCCAGCACAGGCATTACAATGGAATGGAGTATCGGATCGAGAATATCCGAGATTACCAGCAGAAAGTTCTCGTGATCGTCCACCACATAGCCTGTTATCTCATTTGTGTCCTTTTCCAGTATTTTTCCCACCGGAAAACTGTTAAAGGAACTCAACGTGCTATTTCTGCCGTTTTTCACTATAGAGGCTGCGTCGTAGGAAATGGTTATCCATGACTTCATACTGAAAATATACATGATAATATAAGACGCTATCATCATTATACAGTAGATAATCAACATTTTTTGGTTTATTGTCCCGCCTGCCAGCGGCTTTATCAATTCCGCCGCTGACATGATGATAAACATATAGGGCAATGCCTTTGCAACGGCGGATAAAAAGCCCCATATGAGTATTTTTTTCAGGCTCTTTTTATCTATTTCCGATAATAATGTCATTAGCTTTTCTTTCATCACCTGTTCACGCTCCCTTCGATCGTCCAGTTGCTTCCCTTTATATACTCCTCCCACAATCGGCGGTAAATTCCAGAGCTTTCCATAAGCAGTTCGTCTGTACCCGACGCGGTGTTTTTGCCATCGGAAAGTACTATTATCTGATCCGCATTTTTTATGGAGGACATCTTATGCGCTATCATAACAACCGTCTTGCCCCTGCTAAGTTCCGTCAGCGCTTTGTTTATAAGCTGCTCGTTCTCTGCATCTGCATAAGAGGTAGCTTCATCAAGGACAAGTATGGGAGCATTTTTAAGGAATACTCTGCTTATTGCTATCCTCTGTTTTTCTCCTCCGGAAAGGTTGTGACCGCCGTCGCCTATGACCGTCTGATAATGCCTGGGAAGTGTCATTATAAAGTCATGTATCTGCGCCTTTTTAGCGGCGTCTATAATGTCGTCCATGGTGGCAGTTGTGTTGTTCATTCTGATGTTAGCCTCAACTGTATCCGACAGTATGAGGTTTTCCTGAAATACAAAAGCCATACTGCCGTACAGTTCCTCCTGTGACATGGAGCGGATGCTTTTGCCGCCTATTTTTATATCCCCCTCATAGTCGTTCCAGAAGCCTGCGATAAGCCTTGCGGAGGTGGTCTTGCCTGCGCCCGACGGACCTATTAGAGCTGTGATTTTCCCTTCGGGGATAGTCATGGAGCAGTCGTTGAGTATCAGTTTATCCTTATTGCCGTAGCCGAATCTCACCTTTTCAAATGTGATGTCATATCCCCGACGCTTGGCGTTATCCTGATGCTGTACCATTTCCTCCGCTGTAAGAATATCGTTTACGTTATCGTTGGCAACACCGAATTTTCTTAAGGCAAGGGTGAATATGGTAAGGTTCATCATAGGACCTGCAAGATTTGCACCTACGATATAGAAGAACAATACTTTTGAAATGATCGCCCAGAGATCTCCCCCCGAACAGTACTCGTAAACGCTCATAAGAAGTATGCCGAGAAGTGAGGCTGTGATAAAGGTGGTAAAGAAGGTGTACCCGAACATGGAGTGCTTGCCCTGTTCATAGGTGTATTTGTGAATATTATCAATGTCCTTTCTCAAAGCGTCTTCACTTTTTCCACGGCTGTTGAAAATCCTGACAACGGGGAGCGCCTTGAAATATTCAACTGCGTCAGAAGTGATGCTGCCCATTGATTCGCTGTATGCCTTATTTGCTTTCATGTACTTTTTGTTGAACATGATAAATATCATGCCGATTAGCGCAAAGGGTATGGATAATAACGCTGCAAACGTCATTTTAACATCAATATTGAACATGAGGATTATCAGACAAATAGGCGTAAGTATGCCTGTTACCAAATCACCTATATGCTCTGCAAAAAAT
>NZ_BAAHOA010000009.1:0-3122 GCF_054655175.1 Ruminococcus sporogenes
CCCCCCCCCCAGATCATTCCGAGGGTGACTGGAGTTCAGACGTGTGCTCTTCCGATCTAGATAGGGAGATCTTCATCTTATAGGAGGCCATTGTTCATCACTTTACTGTGTCTTTTTCTCAACATCGATGCATTGTCCAGCTGCTACAGTCTGTCCCATATCCCTAACTGCGAATCTTGCCATGGGCGGGAACTCAGACACTTTCTCTATAACCATGGGCTTTGTAGGAACGACCTTAACAATGGCAACATCTCCCGTCTGTATGTGGCTTGGATGCTCTTCCTTTGTAGTACCGTTCCTTGGATCAATTGTCTTCAATATCTCAGTTATGGTACAGGCTACCTGGGCTGTATGGGCGTGGAAAACTGGAGTATAACCAGGTGCTATGACTGATGGGTGATTGAGAACCACAATCTGTGCTGTGAAGCTTGATACCACGGTTGGTGGATTTGTAGGATGTCCTGCAACATCTCCCCTTCTTATATCGGTCTTTGAGATGCCCCTGACGTTGAAACCTATGTTATCTCCAGGTTCTGCCTGCTGGAGCGGTTCATGATGCATTTCTATGGATTTAACATCGCCTGACTTGTGGGAAGGCTCAAATACAACCTGATCTCCGACCTTTAGTACACCAGTCTCTACTCTTCCAACTGGAACTGTTCCAATACCAGTTATGGAGTACACATCCTGAATGGGTAACCTGAGTGGCTTATCTATTGGTTTTGGTGGTACCTGCAGTGAATTGAGTGCTTCTAGTAGGGTCGGACCATTCCACCATGGCATGTTGGGGCTCTTTTTCATAATATTGTCCCCTTTGTAGCCGGATATGGGCAATATGGGAACATTTTTGTATCCAACAGATGCAAGTAGTTGCTCTACCTGCTTCTTTACCTCTTCAAATCTCTTTTGAGAATAAGGAGGTTGAGTTGCATCCATCTTGTTAATTCCCACAATCATTTGGTTAACTCCCAAGGTCCTTGCAAGGAATACGTGTTCCCTTGTTTGGGCCATTACCCCTTCTCCTTCCCTTGCAGAAACTATCAACAATGCTGCATCTGCTTGACTTGTACCCGTTATCATGTTCTTAACAAAGTCCCTGTGTCCGGGTGCATCAATAAGAGTGAAATAATATTTGTCAGTTTCGAATTTTCTGTGAGCTACATCAATAGTAACTCCTCTTTCCCTCTCTTCCTTTAGCCTGTCCATAACCCAGGCAAATTCGAAGGTCGCTTTTCCTTTCTCTTCAGCTTCCTTCCTATATTCTTCTATGATATGGGGTGGAATCTCCCCATGCTCGAACAGTATTCGACCTACAGTTGTCGATTTACCATGGTCAACGTGACCTATTGTTACCAAATTCAGGTGTGGTTTTTGTGTTGCCATATTCTATTTACCTCCATTATATATTTAGCTTGCCTTTATTTATTTTCCATATATATCCTTATCGATATCATCACAGATTTGCATAATAATCTGCATCGTAGGGCTCAGGTTTTAATCCCTTCCTCTCTCTTATCTTTCTAACTACCTCGTCCTGCAGATCCTTAGGTACCTGCTGGTATCCTGCGTTCTCAGTGCTCCACAGTACTCTTCCACTGGTGGCGCCTCTTATGGCTGAGGCAAATCCGAACATCTCAGGAACTGGAACTATAGCCACTATCTTGGATACGTCCCCTTCCTGATTCATCTCCAGTATTACACCCCTCCTCTGCTGGAATTCTCTGGTCACTGAACCAGATTCTTCAATGGGTGTATCAACGAAGACCTTCTGCATTGGTTCCAGAAGGACTCTACCAGCTTGTACCATGGCTCCATAAATAGCATTTCTGACAGCTGGGATGACCTGGGCAGGTCCTCTGTGGATGCTGTCTTCATGCAGTTTTGCATCCACCAATTTGACCTTTACTCCATAAACTTTCTCATTTGCCAGTGGACCCTTATCCATGGCTTCCATGAATGCCTGCTTAACCAACTCCATTGTTTCATTTAGGTACTGTATACCTTTTGTCGCATCGACGAGAATGTTGGGGCCATGTATTGCCTCAACTCCCTTCGCTTCCTCCCTATCCATCCCCAATTTTTCCAACTGCGAAACCAGTGACTTCTTATCCTTGATTCTGTCTGTTTGAGCAATATCACCTTCCAGAATTGCCTCCACTATTTCCTTCTCTAAGGGTTCAACTGTAATATAGAATCTGTTGTGCTTATTTGGCGATTTACCCTCAAATGGTCCTCCTTTTCCAGCAACCGTCTCCCTGTAAACAACAATTGGATCAGAGGTT
Organism: Ruminococcus sporogenes; assembly: GCF_054655175.1. Lineage (NCBI taxonomy): Bacteria > Bacillati > Bacillota > Clostridia > Eubacteriales > Oscillospiraceae > Ruminococcus > Ruminococcus sporogenes. The sequence goes on from NZ_BAAHOA010000009.1 coordinate 2,283, forward strand.
TCGACCTCAACCTTATAATCATTCCTGATTCTATACAGCGTAACTTCAAGGTGCAATTCTCCCATTCCTGATATGAGATGCTCTCCTGTTTCCTGATTAATTTCTACCTGAATACTCGGATCTGCTTTTGATACTGTTCTTAGCACTTCTATTAACCTTGGGAGATCCTTCGTGTACTTGGCCTCAATTGCTACCGTAACAACAGGTTCAGAATAATGAACCATTGGCTCAAAAGGTTCGACATCCTTTAGACTTGAAACCGTAGAACCGGCAATGGCATCTTTTAGTCCCACTATGGCTGGAATGTTACCAGCCCAGAGCTCGTCAATGGGAATCCTATCAGGACCCACCATCATTGCCAGTTGTTGAACCTTGTACTTCTTGTCTCCCATTCCTGATATATAAAGTTCCACACCCTTGGTTAATTTCCCGCTGAAGAGCCTCCCAACTGCTATTTCTCCTGCATGTTCATCTACTATTATCTTGGTAACCATCATCATTATGGGTCCGTTGGGATCGCAGTTCAGCATTGCCTTTCCCACATCTGAATTAAGATCCCCCTTCCATATCTGAGGAACTCTATATTTTTGAGCCTCTAAGGGTGATGGCAAGTGATGAACAACGGCATCCAGAAGAACCTTATGCAACGGGCTCTTCTTGCTAAGCGTTTTCTGATCACCATTCTGCAGATATTGATAAACTTCCTTGAATCCTACAGAGGATTTCTGTATATATTTGGTGGAAACAGCCCATTTGTTGAAAGCAGAACCGAAAACTACAGTCCCGTTTTCAACCTTAACTTGCCAGGCATCTTTGAACTCATCTGGTGCATATCTCTTT
>NZ_BAAHOA010000010.1:0-3093 GCF_054655175.1 Ruminococcus sporogenes
CAAAAAGTGAAACGACACGATTTTTAATAAAGAAATTAAAAGTCGGGTAAAAAAACTACAATGTATTGAGAACTCAGAAAAGACAAATGGTAAAGCTAGAAAGAGCGCAGGGCGGATGCCTTGGCATTGGGAACCGAAGAAGGACGCGGTTAACTGCGAAAAGCTGCGGTGAGTTGTAAGCGAACTAAGACCCGCAGATATCCGAATGGAGCAATCCACATGAGAGAAGCTCATGTATCATATACTGAATCAATAGGTATATGAGGGGAACCTCCCGAACTGAAACATCTAAGTAGGGAGAGGAAAAGAAATCAACCGAGATTTCGAGAGTAGTGGCGAGCGAAATCGAAAGAGGCCAAACCGACGGAAGCAATTCAGTCGGGGTTGCGGACTGCAAAAAGCATTGTCGAAGCTTAATAGAACAGGATGGGAAGCCTGACCGAAGAACGTGAAAGTCGTGTAAATGAAAAGCAGAGGCAGCAGGCAGAATCCAGAGTACCGCGGGACACGAGAAACCCCGTGGGAAGCAGGGGGGACCACCCTCCAAGCCTAAATATTCCCCAATGACCGATAGCGAAGAGTACTGTGAAGGAAAGGTGAAAAGAACCCCGGGAGGGGAGTGAAAAAGAACCTGAAACCCTGTGCTTACAAGCACTGAGAGCACGTCAAAGTGTGATCAGGTACCTTTTGTAGAATGGTCCGGCGAGTTATCGTATGCAGCAAGGTTAAGAACTTAAGGTTTGAAGCCGAAGCGAGAGCAAGTCTGAAAAGGGCGTCAAGTTGCATGCGATAGACCCGAAACCGAGTGACCTAGCCATGTCCAGGCTGAAGTGGAGGTAAAACTCCATGGAGGGCCGAACCGACCCCCGTTGAAAAGGTGGCGGATGAGGTGTGGCTAGCGGAGAAATTCCAATCGAACTCGGATATAGCTGGTTCTCCCCGAAATAGCTTTAGGGCTAGCGTTGTATTAGATTACCGGAGGTAAAGCACTGAATGGGCTAGGGGCCGAAAGGTTACTGAACCTTATCAAACTAAGAATGCCGGATAATTGATGTACAGCAGTCAGACTGTGTGAGATAAGTCTCACAGTCGAAAGGGAAACAGCCCAGACCCACAGCTAAGGTCCCGAAATAGATTTAAGTGGAAAAGGATGTGGGGTTGCACAGACAACCAGGATGTTGGCTTAGAAGCAGCCACTCATTAAAAGAGTGCGTAATAGCTCACTGGTCGAGTGACCCTGCGCCGAAAATTCAACGGGGCTAAAATCTATACCGAAGCTTGGGCTGCAATTGAAAGATTGTGGGGTAGGGGAGCGTCGTATAAGAGGAGAAGTCATAGCGGAAGCGATGGTGGATTTTATACGAGTGAGAATGCCGGAATGAGTAGCGAGAATTATGTGAGAATCATAATGGCCGAAAATCTAAGGTTTTAGGAGGAAGGTTCGTCCGCTCCTAGTAAGCCGGGAGCTAAGGCGAGGCGGAAACGCGTAGCCGATGCACATACGGTAGAAATTCCGTAGCCTCTGAAAGATTTAAGCACAAGGACACTTGAGAAGCGTTTATCCGGGAGTTGGTGTTCCCGGTCGTAAGGGACCCCGAATGGGGGAAGTAAATGTGGATTGAGGCAAGAAAAGTTGTGTGAATATCTGAAGAGCCCGTACCGCAAACCGACACAGGTAGATAGGAAGAGAATTCTAAGGCCAACGGGAGAAGGGTTGTTAAGGAACTCGGCAAGTTGACTCCGTAACTTAGGGAGAAGGAGTGCTCGAAAGAGCCGCAGAGAATAGGCCCAAGCGACTGTTTAGCAAAAACACAGCTCTATGCTAAATCGAAAGATGACGTATATGGGGTGACACCTGCCCGGTGCTGGAAGGTTAAGAGGAGAAGTGAGAGCTTTGAATCGAAGCCCCAGTAAACGGCGGCCGTAACTATAACGGTCCTAAGGTAGCGAAATTCCTTGTCAGGTAAGTTCTGACCCGCACGAATGGTGTAACGATTTGGGCACTGTCTCAACAACCCGCCCGGCGAAATTGTAGTACCGGTGAAGATGCCGGTTACCCGCGACTAGACGGAAAGACCCCATGGAGCTTCACTGTAGCTTAATATTGGATTTTGGTATTTCATGTACAGGATAGGTGGGAGACTGAGAAGCAAAGGCGTCAGCTTTTGTGGAGTCGCTGTTGGGATACCACTCTTGAAGTGCTGAAATTCTAACCTGCGCCCTTGAATCAGGGCGGGGGACATTGTTAGGTGGGCAGTTTGACTGGGGCGGTCGCCTCCAAAAAGGTAACGGAGGCGCTCAAAGGTTCGCTCAGCATGGATGGAAACCATGCCAGAGAGTGTAAACGCAAAAGCGAGCCTAACTGCGAGACTGACGGGTCGAGCAGTAACGAAAGTTGGAGTTAGTGATCCGGCGGTATGTGAGTGGAAATGCCGTCGCTCAACGGATAAAAGCTACCCTGGGGATAACAGGCTGATCTCCCCCAAGAGTCCACATCGACGGGGAGGTTTGGCACCTCGATGTCGGCTCATCGCATCCTGGGGCTGAATTCGGTCCCAAGGGTTTGGCTGTTCGCCAATTAAAGCGGTACGCGAGCTGGGTTCAGAACGTCGTGAGACAGTTCGGTCCCTATCTGTCGTGGGCGAAGGATATTTGAAAGGAGCTGTCCCTAGTACGAGAGGACCGGGATGGACGCACCTCTGGTGTACCAGTTGTCACGCCAGTGGCACAGCTGGGCAGCTAAGTGCGGAACGGATAAACGCTGAAGGCATCTAAGCGTGAAGCCGGCCTTAAGATAAGATATCCCATTACGTAAGTAAGTAAGACCCCTCAAAGACTATGAGGTTGATAGGTCTGAGGTGTAAGCATGGCGACATGTTAAGCCAGCGGATACTAATAGGTCGAGGGCTTTTCCTTTTGTCAGAGTTCAAATCTTTGCTTTTCTGTTCAATTTAAAAGAGTCAGCCGGTGTTAATGGCGATGAGGTTCCACCTGTTCCCTTTCCGAACACAGAAGTTAAGCTCATCTGCGTAGAAGATACTTGGACGGTGACGTCCTGGGAAAATATATCAATGCCGGCTTTTTGCTTTTTAT
>NZ_BAAHOA010000011.1:0-3085 GCF_054655175.1 Ruminococcus sporogenes
ATGTTTAAGAAAGGAAATCGTATATGAAGAATGTATTGAAAAAAGGAATATCGATTTTATCGGTAATCGCGATCATATTGACCATGCTTCCCGCGGCGTTCACAGCGTTTGCGGCGGAAACAAAAGTGCAGATAGAAAACGCCGACGCGCTTGCTACAAAAAAGGATATAACCATAGGCGAAGGATATACGGTCCGCGCCGAAGATTACTGGTGTATGATACACACAGCCGACAGCATGAGGGCTGTATACTGCCTTGAACCGGGCAAATCTGTTGCAAGCGGAGATGGATATACCGAAGATGAAACAAATAAATATTTGGAAAGCGTATCAAATAAAGAGCTTGATTCAAATGATATACGAAGCTTGATAGGCAGAGTTTTTCTTTATGCATATACAGGTAAACTTGATACGTTAGAATCATATTACCGTTACACGGCAACACAGTTACTTGTATGGGAAACGCTGGTAGGTCAGAGAGATATAAATTTCAATAGAGTTGATAACGGCTATACCTCTGTTGAAAAGCTTCTTGATAATTTTCAAAGCGACTATGCCGCTCAGATAGTAAGCGGTTACTATTACGAGTATGAAGCCGATATCAAAGAACATTCAAAATCCATATCGTTCGCAAAAAGTACGACCTCCTCTGCCAAGAAAAATGCAGTGCAGGCAAACAGCGACGGAACATATACTTTTACCGATAAAAACAATGTTCTATCAGACTTTGACGCGGCAGTCACAGACGGCTCCGTTATATCAAAATCGGGAAACGCTTTAAAAATAAAGGCGGACAGCGGAAAGACCGCTGTGGTTACTCTGACTCAGAACAACGTTAAGGAATCGGGAGAGCTGACCGGATTCCTGACGCTTACAAGCGATTCAAAGCAGACGTTAGCGGAGCTAAAAGCCGATCCGAGAAAATACTACGCGGCGGTCAAGGGCGTAGAAAACGGAACGCTTGAAATTATCAAGACCTCCGAGGACGGTATAGTAGCGGATATTGAATTTATCGTCTTAGGAAACGGAAAAACGTATAAGGTAAAAACGGACAGGAACGGTAAAATAAATATACCCGATCTTGCTGCGGGAGAATATACCGTAACCGAGGTCGTACCTGCCCGTTATGAAAAACAGCAGACGAAAAAGGTTACGGTTTCGGCGGGCAAAACAGCTTCCGTTTCGTTCTCCAATACGTTAAAGACAGGAGCTATAAAAATAAACAAGCAGTCGGAGGACGGAGAAAACGGCGGCAGAACCTTTACGATTTCCGGCGGCGGCAAAACCTATACTGTTACCACCAACGGCGAGGGTACGGCAGTTCTTTCCGATATTCCCGTATATGATAAGGATAATAAAAAGATCGCTTACACCATTTCCGAGAAAAACGTACCCGTTAAATATGTTGTTCCCGCGGACCAGACAGCGACCTTGACAGCCGACGCGACAGTTTCAAAAACATTTAAAAACGCTCTTAAGAAATTTACCGCCGAGGTAATAAAAAAGGATTCCGAGAACGGCGATCCACAGGGCAATGCAAGCCTTGCGGGAGCGGTCTACGGACTGTACAGGGACGGAGAGCTGATCGATACCTACACTACCGACGAAAAGGGATATTTCAAAACAAGGGAATATGTCTGCGGAAATTATACGATTCAGGAAATAAGCCCGTCGGAGGGGTACAGGCTTGATCCGACTGTCTATTCAATCGGTGCAGAAGCTGAAAATTACACCATTGAAAGCAATCTGATTTCAGTAAATGTAACCGAAGATGTTATCAAAGGCAAAATCTCAATTATTAAGCACAGCGACGACGGAACGACGCAGATAGAAACTCCCGAAGCAGGAGCGGAATTCGAGGTTTACCTTAAATCGTCAGGAAGCTATGAAAGCGCAAAGGATTCTGAAAGAGATTATCTTGTATGCGATGAAAACGGCTGTGCAGCTACAAAAACGCTGCCCTACGGAACATATACGGTTCATCAGACCAAGGGCTGGGAAAACACAGAATGGATAGAGGATTTTGACGTAATTATCAGCGAAAACGAAAAGGAATATTTCTACCTTATCAACGACGCAGCGCTGACCTCCTACGTCAGGATCGTGAAAAAGGACGCTGAAACAGGCAATCTGATCCCCGTTTCGGGTATCGGCTTTAAGGTTTGGGACTGTAAAAATTCCCGTTATGTTGAACAGAAAATAAACTATCCGACGGAAATGATCCTTGACGTATTCTATACTGACGAAAGCGGAACGTTAACGCTCCCCAACGAGCTTGTATACGGAGATTACGAGCTTCATGAGGTGCAGACGGCGGAGGGATATTTTCTCGGCAGTGAAGCCGTTCCCTTTACGGTCGACGGTAAGGAAGAGGTTATAACGGTTGAAAAATTCAACAAGGCTCAAAAGGGAAAAATCAGCGTTCAGAAAACAGGAGATATTTTTGCAGGAGTGAATATCGCTTCGTCAGCTTATGCCGATGAAAACGGAAATGCTATAGAAAACCTTACGACCTACACTCCGGTATTTTCAGACGGAAAGCTTTCCGGCGCGGTATTTCAGATAATTGCAGGCGAGGACATAATAACGGCCGACGGAACGGTAAGAGCAAACGCAGGAGACATTGTAGCTGAAATCGCAACAGATGAAAACGGCTATGCTGAAACCGATCCGCTCTATCTCGGAAAGTATGAAATAAAGGAAATTCAGGCTCCCGACGGATATGTTCTTAACGGCGAATCGCAATTTATCGAGCTTACCTATGCGGGACAGGAAGTCGAGATAAGAGATACGGTAAACGCGGAATTTTTCAATGAATATCAGGGCGTAGAAATAACGCTTTCCAAGCTTATGGAACAGGACGGGCTGTTTAATATCGGCAATTCAGACGAGTATACAAACGTCCGCTTCGGACTGTTTGCCGCAGAGGCTCTGACCGCCGCCGACGGTACGGTTATTCCTGCCGACGGACTGATTTCTGAAATCAGCCTTGATGAGAATATGACCGCAAAATTTGACGTTCAGCTTCCGTTCGGAAAATATTACGTTCAGGAAATCGGCACAGACGAGCATTACGTCCTGAACGG
>NZ_BAAHOA010000012.1:0-2464 GCF_054655175.1 Ruminococcus sporogenes
AAAAAACCCCCCCCCCCAGATCATTCCGAGGGTGACTGGAGTTCAGACGTGTGCTCTTCCGATCTGGGGAAACTGCTCCAGGCTCAACCTCCTCAGGCCCCAATATAATTGAGTTTTGGAGATTGAACCCGTTGAATAATGGTAAGTAAAGGTAGGAGTCGTTAGCTTCAATAAGGGTCACTCCAACAGGTATTGAAGCTACAATATATGTGGAGAATGTGCCGTTGATTACTTTTACATTGGCATCGATACCTGTTACATAGTAGCTATTGTTTAAAATATTGTAGCTTGCCATTATAAGTGTCAATGTTGTATTCACTGGCGTGCCATTTATTGTTGTCACATAACCAATGAATTGGACACCAAGGTTGAAATAATATGCGCTCTGTGGCATTATGGTTTCAGAGGTGATGTAATACCCGAAATACAACTCCTCAAGCGAATTAGAGTATGTACCATTGTAGGTAGCCATTGAATATGCAAATACGATTCCTGTAACGTTATTGGGAACAGTGTAAGTCGCATAATATTCATTACTGGAGATGTTAAATTTGGCGCTTAAAGTTGCAATACCATTCAACGAATCTATTATGAAATTTACTTTTCCACTTTTAACCGTGGTGTTTGAAATGGACAGTGTACTTGTAAGCCTTAAAACTTCACCTGGATAAACATTATAGACCTGCATGCCACTAGAATTTGTAACAGTAAAGTTGTTAACGAGCATTGAAGCTTTTACTCCCTTCATTGATGATAATAAGCTTGCGAATTCTCCTGCATTTAGGGCTCCAAATCCTGTTACCAGATTGTATCCGTAATTGGTTATCCATGGGATATTATAGCCACTTGTTATGGGATAGAATACCTTTGGATACCATGATGAATTTGAGCCTATTTGATAAAGGATTGGATTCACTAGGCCTAAACTTCCATTTATGTCGGAATCTATCAATGTTACAAGCCCTGCAAACAGTGGACTTGCTTCGCTTGTACCGCCAGATATCCCTGTCATGTTCTGGCCAAAGACAAACAGCATGCCTGGGAACACACTGGCCTCAAGAGATAGATCGGGGACCATTCTTCCATTTGGATATCCCTTTAGATTATTCATTGAGAATTGATACCATGGCTTAGGTTCCAGAGAGCTAATTCCTCCTGTGCTTCCTCCATAATTTACATTATTTGGTACAAATCCATAGTTTGACCATGCAGTTTGGTAGAATGATGAGACCTGTCCCATATTGTTAAAGGTTAGGAAAGTGGTTGTTCCACCAAGCGCAGTTACAAATGGAGAGGTAGAGGGATAGCCCACAGTTCCAATGGGGCCTGAGCTGTATCCAGAACCTCCAGCATCGCCGGTACTTGCACTAAAGGTAATACCCATGGCAGATCCAATTTCATAGTAATAATCAGCTAGCTGAACATTTAGATATTCCAGCATTGCCGGTAATTCAGACATGAGTGACTCTGGGATTGAGAAGCTCTGCGATAATGTGTTTACGGAATCCTGTTGGTCTATGAATGCAATAACAGGTGCGAGATTTAGGTTATAGTTAGCTATGTATAAAGTTATATTGGCACCGGGTGCCATTGTGTGTGAGGATTCTACATCCAAACTTATTTCACCATCCCAACCTGTTGCTATTCCCATATTTGGATCATATGGACCTATGGGAGTAATGGTGAAATTAGGTGGATTGGGCAGTCCATAAATGCTGTCATAATATTCTAACTGGTACTTTATATATGGATTGCCCGCGAAATCCAGTATTCCAATTGTTTTTCCCTTACCTGTTACTCCACTATTCAAGAGTTGTGTTATATTGTATACAGTTTGTAATGAGTTAGTTGGATAAGGCTCAATTGAAAATGTTTCATTGAGTGCTTGGAATTTGTTTCTAATTGCCTTGACCAATTCTGGAGATACAAATGTGGTAGGGTGTTGGAATAGGATTGATGAGCCGTTTGTTACGTATATGTTAGCCCCATGAAAACTCACCACGTTGGGCATTGAATAATACCAAGAGGTTCCATTGGAATATATGTATACATTTGTTCCGAAAACTTTGTTGAACATCCCTGCATTTCCACTAGCTACTATGATTGATGAAAAAGCTGTAAATTTTATTTTAAATCCGTCAGCCTTTAATATGCTCAATACGTAGTTAAATTCATTAGAATGTGTGAAAAGTTGTTCAGCTTGTGTTCTGCTTATGAAGTGCCTATAATATGGTGAATTTGGATTAGACACCTGCATTAGTATATTATTTAGAAGATTCAAATTTTTCAATGGTATTACAATTGTCGCAGTTACGGGCATATTCCATGCTGCCTGGGAAGTCGCGCTGAACCCCTTTATGGCCGAATAATTATTTATGTTGCTGTGCCATGGAATCAGGAGATCGGAAGAGCACACGTCTGAACTCCAGTCACCCTCGGAATGATCTGGGGGGGGGGGGTGTGG
>NZ_BAAHOA010000013.1:0-2289 GCF_054655175.1 Ruminococcus sporogenes
CAAGGTTGAAATGCTCAGACAGAGATACCCTGAAGGCACAAGGATCTGCCTTGACAGCATGGAAAACGATCCGCAGCCGATTCCGTCAGGCGCTGTGGGAACGGTAAAAGCAGTGGACGACGCGGGTACTCTGCATTGCAAATTTGACAATGGAAGAACGCTTGGAGTTATACCCGATGTGGATCACTTCCATAAACTCGATCAAGAACAGACTCCGACCAATGAGCAAACAGAGGAAAATATTCAGTGCGAGGAAATCACTGAGGATATTGAAGAATCAGAAGAAATGGAAATGTCAATGTAACGGTTAAGTTTTGAAAAAGACTTAGCCGTTTTTTATTACACAAACAAGAAGGGATTGGTGATAAATGATAAAATATTTTGAAGCGTTTGCGGGAATCGGAGCTTTCCGCTCGGCATTTGAAAAGACAGGCGGGTTTGAGTGCGTCGGATGGTGCGAAATCGACCGGTTTGCGCGGAAAGCCTACAGAACGCTGTATGACACAAGGGGGGGAATTTTTTATGAGGACATCACAAAAATCGATTACGGAGGTATGCCGGATTTTGATCTGCTCGTCGGCGGACCGTGCTGCCAGTCCTTCAGCGTCGCGGGGCGCAGAAAAGCTTTTGAGGACGATAGAGGAAACCTCTTTTTCAACTATATCCAAATCCTTGAAGCCAAGCGCCCCCGTTACTTTATCGCTGAAAACGTACCCAATCTGCTTGGTATATCGCAGGGGGAATGTTTCAGAATCATCCTTGAAAAGATTTCTGAACTGGGGTATAGTATGTGCTGGCGAGTGCTTAACTCTGCCGGATTCGGGATACCGCAGTCAAGAAGAAGGCTGTTCCTTGTCGGATATCTTGGAAACAGATGTCCCGCCAAAGTATTGGCTTTCGGAGGAAATGATGAGGAAAATTGCGAAAAAGGAAAACCTGAGCAGCTGATAGGCGGCAGTCAGGGATCAAGAGTGTATTTAACAAACGGCACAGCAGTGACCCAGTGCAGCGGTTCGGGTGGCATAGGCGGTAAGACAGGGCTGTATTTTATCGACATGAATCCCGATCCTCAAATGACAGATACTGCGAGATGTATAACCGCAAGGCAGAACAGCGGAGTATCTCACCATAAGGGAGAGCATTCCGCTGTTTTCTGCGATTTGAATGAGAATCCTCAGATTACAGAGAATGCAAGATGTCTGCATACAAGAATGGATTTGGGAGTAACAAACGGAGCTCATAAGGGGGAAAGATCGGGAGTTCTGGTCGATGACGGACCAAGAGCGATACTCAATCCGTTTAAGGAAAACACTCGTCAGAACGGCAGACGGATAAAAGAACCTAACGAACCGATGTTTACGCTTACGGTGACAGACCGTCACGGGATTGTTCACAAAGGTCGTATTCGCAGGCTAATGCCTGTGGAGTGTTGGCGTCTGCAGGGTTATGAAAAGGCTCAGTTTGAAAAAGTCGCAGCCGCGGGAATGTCCGACGCGCAGCTCTACAAGCAGGCGGGAAATTCAATTACGGTAAATGTGGTTGAAGCTATCGCGAGAAATTTACTGGAATTTGACGAGGAGGAAAACGCAAATGGAAAATATGATCAGGATTTTTGAAAACGAAGAATTCGGCAAAGTGAGAACGGTTATTAAAGACGGCGAGCCTTGGTTTGTGGGGAAAGATGTTGCGGAAATTCTTGGCTATACAAATACGAGAGATGCGCTTGCAAAACACACTGATACTGAAGATAAAGCTGACGTCGCAATTCACGACGGCAGGCAAAACAGAAAAATGACAATTATCAACGAAAGCGGACTTTACAGTCTGATACTTTCCAGCAAGCTTCCGAGAGCCAAAGAGTTTAAGCGGTGGGTCACAGCCACGATTTTACCAACTTTGAGGAGAACAGGCGGCTACGTCGGCAGCGAAGAAATGTTCATAGAAAACTACCTCCCGTTCCTCGACGAGCCGTATCAGAATCTTTTCCGCTTGCAGATGATAGCGATAAATCAGCTTAACGAGCGTATCCGGCATGACAAACCGCTGGTGGAGTTTGCAAATCAGGTTTCAAATACCGATAATCTCATCGATATGAACGAAATGGCAAAGCTTGCGAGAGCAGAAAGAATTTCTATTGGCAGAAACAGGCTGTACGCCGTTCTCAGAGGAATGGGTATCCTTATGACCGACAATCTCCCCTATCAGAAATATATAGACAGAGGATATTTTAAAGTGAAGGAGTCGGTTTTTAAAACCTCCGCAAGGACAAAAACCTATCGGCAGACCTAC
>NZ_BAAHOA010000014.1:0-1833 GCF_054655175.1 Ruminococcus sporogenes
CTGTTCTGTCACCATGGTACTTTCGCTGGATGGTACCGATATGGATATGGAGGGTATATTTGCTATCTTAAGCACATAAAGACCATTGCCACCTGTAATATTTAATTCCACTGTAATGGGACTGCCCACATACTGAACCGGTGGAAGAGGTGACCAGTATGCAACATAATTCAAGGGCTTCAATGGCAAAACATTCACTGTGAAGGTTGCCTCTGTGAAATAATACGGCGCTGCGGTTGAGTTATCGTATTTCGTTCCATAGTTCGCAGTCACAAAGGCGGTGAATGTTCCCTGTACGTGGTATGTGACGTTGGTAGCATTTCCTGGCTCCTTGTTCAAATATGCTTTATCTATGTAGAGCGTTATATTTAGTGGGTTGGGCCATGCGAAGTTTATTGAATAGGGTGTAAGGCCGGTCCAGGATATATGTATGGTAACATTACCCGCAGCAGTACCCACTGTGCCATTGTTAAAGACTATGGTTACGTTAGCATCCCCAGATGCGTTGGCCATTACGTTAAGGAGGTATGCATAGTACTTCACTGGGGTACCCACTCCCACTGTAGTTCCTATGTTATCTGTGAGCAGCACCTGAAGGCGTGATGACACTACAACTATGGTGAATTCTGCAGTGGCGTTGTTTCCATAGGAATCTGAAATATTTAGCTGGAAGTGGTAAGTGCCTGGAACGTCTGTCTTAAAATCGTAAAGGTGGAATGGTGTAAAGGCATATTTCGCAGTTCCACTGCTGACCTTCTTTGTGGAGTTATATAATGTCCAGGTATAGGGTGATTTGCCATTTGAGATATTTCCCCACAACCCTATTCCATTATTTGCCACTGTAATGTTAACTGTTATGGATGTCACCGTAAAGTTAGCAGCCAATGGATAATAGGTGGACGGAATAGAATATCCCATTCTTACACTAGGTGGGACATAAGTTACCTTGATTACCTCCTGATCAAAGGCACTGGTACCTATGGAGTCGTTAACGTATACCCTTATTATGTAAAGAGCCGGGACGGTATATGTGTGTGAGAAATAGGGAGTTGCATTGTTTGTGAATGCACTTGAATAGTAGGAAACAGAACCGTCTCCCCATATTACTGTATAGTTGTACCAACCTGTACCTCCTTTTACATGGAGCGTATCAAAGAGCACCTTCCCCTCGGGTATGCTCGTTATGTTCTGGGCTGCATATTGTTTTGTATTTAGAACTGAATACACACTCAATGGTGCTATTGTGGCGTTCGTCTGAGCTATTGAAACGTTGACATAATACGTGCTGGAAGAATGTAATCCTTCAAAGTCAAAGACTTCAAACGCAGCAAGGTACTGACCTGGATTTGCATATACGGTGTTTACGGAACCGGCTGATAGTTTAGACCACCCGGTGTTACCGGTAACACCATTCCCAAGGTTGTAAGAAACATTGTATAATCCTGAACCACCGCTTATGGAGTAGTCAAATGTTACTGGTACACCCGCATAAACTTTTGAAGAGCTGACCTTAACGGATATTGTAAGGGGATTGTATACTTTTACCGCATAGGATGTTGAAGCCGTATTTCCAACTGAGTCAGTAACGGTAGCCACAACATAATGCCATCCAGCGTGCTCAAAGGCATGGTATGCGCTCTGTCCATTTACTGTTACATAGCTTAAGTTCCCCACTGAATAGAATGTCCACTGGTATTTATAAGGAGGAACACCGCCATTTGCCCCGCTGAGACTGAACAACAATTGTTCGCCGACCACAGCATACCCTGGATAATTAGAAATCTTACCCGGTACTACGCCAGGAGATTTAGTAAAATTACTATTTATTGCATT
>NZ_BAAHOA010000015.1:0-1833 GCF_054655175.1 Ruminococcus sporogenes
GATGCAATAAATAGTAATTTTACTAAATCTCCTGGCGTAGTACCGGGTAAGATTTCTAATTATCCAGGGTATGCTGTAGTCGGCGAACAGTTGTTGTTCAGTCTCAGCGGAGCAAATGGCGGTGTTCCTCCTTATAAATACCAGTGGACATTCTATTCAGTGGGGAACGCAAGCTATGTAACAGTAAATGGACAGAGCGCATACCATTCCTTTGAGCACGCTGGATTGCATTATGTTGTGGCTACTGTTACTGACTCGGTTGGAAATACGGCTTCAACATCCTATGTGGTAAAAGTATACAATCCCCTTACAATATCCGTTAAGGTCAGCTCTTCAAAAGTTTATGCGGGTGTACCAGTAACATTTGACTACTCCATAAGCGGTGGTTCAGGAGTATACAATGTTTCTTACAACCTTGGGAATGGTGTTACCGGTAACACCGGGTGGTCTAAACTATCAGCCGGTTCCGTAAACACCGTATATGCGAATCCAGGCCAGTACCTTGCTGCGTTTGAAGTCTTTGACTTTGCAGGATTGCATTCTTCCAGCACGTATTATGTCAACGTTTCAATAGCTCAGACGAACGCCACAATAGCACCATTGAGTGTGTATTCAGTTCTAAATACAAAACCATATGCAGCCCAGAACATAACGAGCATACCCGAGGGGAAGGTGCTCTTTGATACGCTTCATGTAAAAGGAGGTACAGGTTGGTACAACTATACAGTAATATGGGGAGACGGTTCTGTTTCCTACTATTCAAGTGCATTCACAAACAATGCAGCTCCCTATTTCTCACACACATATACCGTCCCGGCTCTTTACATAATAAGGGTATACGTTAACGACTCCATAGGTACCAGTGCCTTTGATCAGCAGGTAATAAAGGTAACTTATGTCCCACCTAGTGTAAGAATGGGATATTCTATTCCGTCCACCTATCTTCCATTGGCTGCTAACTTTACGGTGACATCAATAACAGTTAACATTACAGTGGCAAATAATGGAATAGGGTTGTGGGGAAATATCTCAAATGGCAAATCGCCCTATACCTGGACATTATACAACTCCACAAAGAAGGTCAGCAGTGGAACTGCGAAATATGCCTTTACGCCATTCTACCTTTACGATTTTAAGACAGACGTTCCAGGCACTTACCACTTCCAGCTAAATATTTCAGATTCCTATGGAAACAACGCCACTGCAGAATTCACCATAGTTGTAGTATCCTCACGCCTTCAGGTGCTGCTCACAGATAACATAGGAACTACAGTGGGAGTGGGTACCCCAGTGAAGTACTATGCATACCTCCTTAACGTAATGGCCAACGCATCTGGTGATGCTAACGTCACCATAGTCTTTAACAATGGCACAGTGGGTACTGCTGCGGGTAATGTTACCATACATCTATCCTGGACCGGCCTTACACCCTATTCAATAAACTTCGCGTGGCCCAACCCACTAAATATAACGCTCTACATAGATAAAGCATATTTGAACAAGGAGCCAGGAAATGCTACTAACGTCACATACCACGTTCAGGGAACATTCACCGCCTTTGTGACTGCGAACTATGGAACGAAATACGATAACTCAACCGCAGCGCCGTATTACTTCACAGAGGCAACCTTCACAGTGAATGTTTTGCCATTGAAACCCTTGAATTATGTCGCATACTGGTCACCGCTTCCACCGGTTCAGTATGTGGGCAATCCCATTACAGTGGAATTAAATATTACAGGTGGCAATGGTCTTTATGTGCTTAAGATAGCAAATATACCATCCATATCCATATTGGTCCCATCCAGCGAAAGTGCCATGGTGACAGAACAA
>NZ_BAAHOA010000016.1:0-1806 GCF_054655175.1 Ruminococcus sporogenes
CCCCCACACGACGCTCTTCCGATCTCGGTGTTTCCTTCCATCTTGAATCAGTTAGAAGGTTTATGAAGAATTGCTTTGAAAGATTTCCCTTTCCCAACATCTCGTGCCTGTCTAGGTGTTTATTAAAGGGCGGTTTGGAATCATTTAGATGAAAAGCAACCAACATTCCATTGCCCAAAGATGATACGAAATCATCAAAAATTTCATTGTAATTTTCATTCAAATTGTAGCCTGCCTGGAAAGCATGGCATGTATCGAAGCAGAACCCTAACCTGCTTTTGTCCTCGATTCCATCTCTTATATATTGTAGATCTTCAATGGTGCTTCCCACCACTGTGCCCTGCCCGGCAGTATTCTCCACCGTAAGCTTAACCTTTAAACCCTTGGTCTCTTCTATGGCTCTGTTCATCCCTTCCACTATCTTATTCAATGCATTCTTAGTTCCGCTTCCCATATGGGCGCCGGGATGAAATATCAATAATTCAACTCCCAGTTTATTAGCTCTGAGTATTTCATCAATGAAAGCAGCATAGCTCTGTTCCCATTTTGATTCCTCTGGACTGCCCAGATTCAACAAATAGGAGGCGTGGATTGCCGGTTGGATTATATTGTATTTTTTCATGTTAATTATATGATCCTGAGCTGATTTGTCATCAATGGGCTTAGATTTCCATTGCATCTGGTTCTTTGAAAAAAATTGGTAGGTATTGAATCCTATACCTACCGCTATTTCAGGAAGCTTCCCGAAACCTTCCTTAGTAGACAGATGGCCACCGATTATCATTTTCTTACTATTTTGTCCTTGAATATATTTTCCATGTCTGCAATAGCGCTACCATCGCTCTTTGCAATCTTTGAAGTAGCTGGTGGATCTTCGAAATAGTTGGGGAAGTTTAACTTTATTCTCTCCTCATAAGTTGGAACGAATTCATTCTGGTAGAAAATTCCAATGGGTATCCTATCTCCCCACTCTAGAGATTTGTTTACAGCTTGCAGGTATTTCTTCTCTACCTCTTCCTCCTCAGGTTTTCTTACTACAGGATCCCAATCTTTATCCTGATCCAGATAGTAGATGCGCTGATCATACCATTCCTTTGTGTTTATATCGTTGTAGGTTGGGCATGGCTGCAATAGGTCTATAACCGCAGTTCCCTTGTGCTTGATCGCCTTTAAAATTATGTCTTTAGTGTACTTTATGTTAAAGGCGTATGCTCTCGCCACGAATGTATAGCCTACTGAAAGGGCCAACGCGATGGGATTGAGCGAGTCGTAAATATTTGGCCTCTGGAGACCCTTGGTTTTAGTACCCCTTGGAAGGGTAGGGGATGCCTGCCCCTTTGTTAATCCATAAACTCCGTTGTTATGCAGTATTATGGTAAAATCCACATTTCTTCTTCCCGCAGCCACGAAATGACCAGCACCTATACTAAGAAGGTCTCCATCCCCACCATCGAGTATTACCGTTAAGTTTGGATTGGAAAGCTTTATTCCTGTTGCAAAGGGTATTGCTCTTCCATGTAATGTGTGTATTCCTGATACGTTTACGTAATGAGGCGTTTTGGCCGAACAACCTATCCCTGATACGATAACATAATTCTCGGGCTTGGCATTATACTCAGCAAGTGCCTGCTGGATTGCTGCAAGTATACCGAAATCACCACAACCGGGGCACCAGTCTACCCATAGATCTGTTTTAAAATTATGCGCCACTAGTCATCACCACCCTATCATTACCATTCAAAACTTCAGATCGGAAGAGCACACGTCTGAACTCCAGTCACCCTCGGAATGATCTGGGGGGGGGGG
>NZ_BAAHOA010000017.1:0-1659 GCF_054655175.1 Ruminococcus sporogenes
AAATGCTTTACCGTTATGAAAATTGACGGAATTGATAATTATATGGTTATGTATGCAGGCTTTATCGACATGAGTTGAGAGTACAAATTCATATTGTTCGTCAAGCATTCTTTTCATAGTTTCAAGTCCGATTTCATGAGCCTGTTCTGCGGTCACCTCTCCTTTTTTGAATGACTGAATTGCATGAAAAGCAAGATTTTCAACATTGCTGTTCATTGATTTTCTTGTAAAACCAAACTCGTATTCCGCTGTACGATGTTGACAATTATGAGTAGAAATCCAAAAACCGTTTTCTGTTTTTTCTTTGTTGCAAATATAGTCGATAGCTTTGCCTAAGGTAACTTTGATAGGATGTATTTCTGTATAAGCCATATTTCCTCCAGTTTATTCTGAATATCTTTAATATCCTCTCGAAACACCGATTTAGTTTCGTTGACGCGCTTAACTATCTGATTAATATTTACCCCTATTTTATTAATCTCCGATACAAATTTTCTTATTTCTGAATAATCAACAATTTCTATTTTTCCCTCTATTGAAATCTTTCTTAAATAGGCGCTTAGATTTTTAATTCCGGCAGCTTTCATCTTCTCAATTATGAACTTTTTTTCTTCTCCGTCTACATAAAATTTTATCAAATAATTACGTTTTCTTTCTATTGACATTGCTTATCCTTTCTTGACTTTTTTCGGGGTTTGGGCGCTCCCAAAAGATTAATTTTTTCAAAACTAAACTCCGTTGAGTTTTTGTAAAAATTGCCGAGTGTGTCCACACCGGCGTTCCTTGCTATTCAGCCCTCCGAATTTTTCAGAAGATTCATCTCCGGACAAAATTCGGATTTACAGCGCATGAATGCGCTGTATTTTTTCAAAAAATCCAAGGATTTTTTGATTCTGAAAAATCAGAAATCGAAAGTCCAAAAGCGATCGCCTCAATTTGATTTTAAATTATAATCATGAATTTTTATTTTGTCAAGAGGGCAGAATTATTCTTCTATTCATAAACGTCAATCCGATAAAATAAAAAAACGCCGTAAATACGGCGTTTAAAATATATCCGAACTATTAAAAAAAATGAAGAAAAAAATTTTTTTCGACATTGCAAAAAAAATAAGGAACCGAGATTAAAATCTCGATTCCTATAATTGCTGAAAAATACCAGAAAAATATTTTTGAAAAAAATACTTGACAAAATTTTTCCTTCATGTTAAAATACAAAACAGAAAAAGCACCCCCACAAAGCATTGAACGTCTGCGAAACGTTCAATGCTCCATAATCAACGCAGATACAACCCTATCTGATTGACTTAGTGAGAATGCTATCTCAGCGTACGTACATGTATGCTCGAATAGATTTCATAAGCTCGTCAGATATTCCTCCATCGGAACTGGCGGGCTTATTGCTTTTTCTAAACAAAATTGAATATTTCTTTCAGGCAGCTATTCACTATCAAAATTAACATAAACTAAAATCACTGCTCACAGCCGCCTGCGGAGTTTCCTCCGTTATCAAACAACATAAATGCCGCTGTAAGCAGATGGTTTTAGTACTTACCTTTGGCTCCCCAAGTTGGACTCGAACCAACGACCCTGCGGTTAACAGCCGCATGCTCTACCGACTGAGCTATTGAGGAATATATATATACATTACACAAAACAA
>NZ_BAAHOA010000018.1:0-1623 GCF_054655175.1 Ruminococcus sporogenes
TAAGGGACACTCTTTCCCTACACGACGCTCTTCCGATCTCTCCCCCAGCACCACAGCATAGCCCCTTGGTTTTATTCATCTCCATCTCCTGGAAGTTGTCTGTCAAATTAAGGATTATTTCCCTCGGTGCATCTATTACCCTGTTGTATCTTGCTAGATAGCATGAGTCATGATAAGTAAATTTATCAGTATTTTTCTTTTCTTGCAACGTTATCTTACCCTGCTTCAGAAGTTTATCAATGAATTCGGTGTGGTGAATTACCTCCAATTCTATACCCTTGTAATCGTTCTTGAATGTGTTGAAACAGTGGGGGCATATGGTTATGATCTTCTTCACGTTGTACCTCTTGAAAGTCTCTATGTTGTTGTTAGTGAGCATCTGGGCAAGGTACTCGTTACCTGATCTCCTGGCAGGGTCGCCACTGCATGTTTCTTGTGAGCCCAATATGGCATATGAGATACCCGCTGAGTTTAGAATCTTGACGAACGATTTGGCTATTTCCTGATTCCTGGGATCATAGGATGCTGAACATCCCACCCAAAATAGGTATTCGAACTTCCGCTCTGGTTCCTTGGATAGATCGGGTACGTTTAAGCCCTCGGCCCAGGCTGCCCTCGTGGAGGGATCATTGGCCCATGGGCTTCCGTATGATTCCATGTTCCTGTACATTTCCAGGACCTGTTTTGGTGCACTACCCTTATTTAGAACTAGTGATCGCCTCATGTCTATGATTTTATCAACGTGATTTATCATCACAGGACATGCCTCAACACATGCGCTACAAGTGGTGCAGGCCCATAGATCATCTTCCTTGATAACGTTACCGGGAATCTCAGAGAAATTGAAATCTGCTGGGGCACCTTGTTTTCTGAATTCTTCCCCCTCCTTCATGATATCCATCCTTATATCCCAAATTATGCTCCTTGGGGATAGGGTCTTACCGGTGAGATTTGCAGGGCAATTGGCCGTGCATCTACCGCATTCCGTACATGAATAGAAATCTAGATAATCCTTCCAGGAGAAATCTCTGATGTCTGTGGCGCCAAACCTGGTCTGTTTTTCAAAATCTATCGGTTCCACAGCTCCCCTGGGCTGATCGTCTGCCAACAGAACATTGAATGGCGCAGCCACTATATGTAGGTGCTTTGAATTGGGGATATAGGCCAAGAACATCAAGAATACCCCAATGTGTATGGAGTATATTATCCAGTAAACCAACACCGCTTCCGGACTACTAATATGAGGTATCAATCTTGACAAAATGTAGCTGAAGGGAGTTACATTGGGAGGGAGACCCTCCATTATACTTCCTGGGATTCCCTTGGTATAACCATCTATCCTCAATGCTGAAAGCAGTAGGTAAGTGATCATTAGTGTTTCCACCAGTGCCAATATGAAAGCCGCTTCAAATCCATTGAATCCCTCATACCTTTTTATCCTCTTTATCCATCTTCTATAAACTGCGTAAATTACATCCAGTGCGACAATTACTGCAAATAGGTCAACTGTGAAGAATATGGCATATTCAGCTATTCCATGAATAGGAAAAACAAATTACGGCCTTGGACCCGTCATTTGTTTTTCCAGATCGGAAGAGCGTCGTGTAGGGAAAGAGTGTACCT
>NZ_BAAHOA010000019.1:0-1505 GCF_054655175.1 Ruminococcus sporogenes
GCGCTCCCATTCGATTTCGACTTCCAGTTCCTGGTGCCCCAACCACTTAACGTCTCCTTAACTGCAAACTCACACTATTCCTATGCAAATTACACCACATTCACAGCCTATTTGAACATATCCGGTTCATCAGCCCCCTACTCAATCAAAATGAATTTCGGCGGCTCTCTATCATATCTCCAGGTTTACGAGAATGGCGTATATTTGCCTAATAACGACAATTACCAATCCAACGCGAACATACTCTCAATAAGTTCACAAACCCTCGGTGTTAACGGAGGCTTTGTTGTATATGGAAAGGAAAAACCGGAGAGTGCTCTCTTTGTGAAGCAGACGGGACTATGGTACATTGCAGAACCTGGACAGATACTGGTCTACACACCTTCCATTGGAAACGTGCAGGCACAATTTGTGGGAAGCATAAGTGGCGTTCCCAGCTCATTTGATTCATACTACTCAAACATGACATATATTAACGGGTTCATATATGCTGTTAATTTTGGAGATAACAACGTTCTTGTAATCAATACGACAAGTATGAGCGTTCAGAAAACAATTACTGTAGGCTCAAGCCCACAATGGCCGGGGTATAATCCAAGTGTTCAGTTACTTTACGTACCTAATTATGGCTCAGATAACATTTCAGTTATAAGCGTTATCAACAATACTGTGATTAAGACCTTTGATCTCTCATCTTATACATCAATAGGTACAGGCCCGGAAGGTATTGCATATGTACCTGCGAATAACGAACTTTACGTTAATATGTTTAATTCAGGCACTGTGGCAGTTCTAAATGCAACCACAGGCAAATTGATAACATACTTCAATGTGGGGAGTACCCCAGAACAGATAATCCTTGACCCATCTAACGGGCTAGTATATGCAACAGGAACTGGAACAGGAATTTATTATGGACATAATGTAACAATATTCAATCCTGTCAATAATTTACTTGTTGCAAACATATCGACAACATACGGAGGGACTTTCGGTATTCAGTACAACCCAGTTAACAATCTTGTCTATGTAGCTGAAGGAGGTGGTGCAGTGGCAATTATAGACAATACCACTCTTGTTAATGAAACATTCGTTGGCAATGCTCCTATCCAGCTAGCCTTCAATCCTGTTGATGGCAACATGTATGTGACGCAGTATGAGACTGGCCTTTCATACCCGTCAAATGTTGTGTTCTCCCTATCTTTATCCACCGGCCCAGTCAGCTTAAAATTCGTTGGAATGTACGCAAACATTCCTGATTATGCAAAATCCAACCACCAGATATGGGCAAACGTTACATCATCATACCCAATGACTCATCCATACTTCATGAATGTATCCTATGACGAATATGCCATACCATATCTGCAGACGGGCATAATACCCTCCATGACCTCTGGTATCGCTCCAGTAGTAATATCCTTTGATGCAACACCGTTGTTTGGAGAACTCCCCAATATGCAGCAATATACATACTCCTGGAATCTCCTGGATTCATCCATGAA
>NZ_BAAHOA010000020.1:0-1490 GCF_054655175.1 Ruminococcus sporogenes
ATCATGGATGAATCCAGGAGATTCCAGGAGTACGTATATTGCTGCATATTGGGGAGTTCTCCAAACAGTGGTGTTGCATCAAAGGATATTACTACTGGAGCGATACCAGAGGTCATGGAGGGTATTATGCCCGTCTGTAGATATGGTATGGCATATTCGTCATAGGATACATTCATGAAGTATGGATGAGTCATTGGGTATGATGATGTAACGTTTGCCCATATCTGGTGGTTGGATTTTGCATAATCAGGAATGCTTGCGTACATTCCAACGAACGTGAAATTCAGAGGACTTGTGGTGGAATAGAAAGTAAATATAACACTTGATGTATAGATGGTCGGGACCGAAACGTCGCTTACTACATACATGTTTCCATCAAGGGAGTCAAATGCCAGCTGCAGTGGATATCCGCCTACATTTATCTCATTCACAAGAGTAGTATTGTCAATCACTGCAACTCCACCACCATTTTCTGCTACATAGACGAGCTTGTTAACCGGGTTGTACTGAATACCGAAAGCTCCTCCAAATGTTGTCGATATGTTTGTAACCATTGTATTATTTAGAGGATTAAAGATTGTTACATTATGTCCATAATAAATTCCTGCTCCAGTTCCTGATGCATATACGAGCCCGTTAGATGGGTCAAGAATTATCTGTTCTGGGGAATTCCCCACATTGAAGTATTTTATTAACTTACCTGTGGTTGCATTTAAAACTGCCACTATGCCTGAATCGTACATATTAACATAAAGTTCGTTGTTTGCAGGTATATATGCGATACCCTCAGGACCTGTACCTATTGATGTGTAGGATGAGAGATCAAAGGTCTTAACCACAGTATTGTTCACGACGCTTATAACTGAAATGTTATCTGACCCATAATTAGGAACGTAAAGTAACTGAGCACCTGGATTATACCCCGGCCATTGTGGGCCATTGCCTACAGTAATTGTTTTCTGAACGCTCATACTTGTTGTATTGATCACAAGAACGCTGTTATCGCCATAATTAACAGCATATATGAACCCGTTAATATATGTCATATTTGAGAAGAATGAATCAAATGAACTGGGGACACCACTTATGCTTCCCACTTCTTGGGCTGGAATATTTCCAACTGACGGCGTGTAAACGTATATTGCGCCAGACTCGGCAATGTACCAATATCCTGTCTGAGGAACGTAGAGAGCACTCTCTGGATAACCTGGCACGCCGAAGCCGCCGTTCACGCTCAATGTGCTGCTGCTTATCTCAAGGATGTTCGTCATTGAATAGTACGGAACGTAGACGCCATTCTCGTAAACCTGGAGATATGATAGGGGACCGCCGAAATTCATATTGATTGAGTAGGGGGCAGATGAACCTGATATGTTCAAATAGGCTGTGAATGTGGTGTAATCTGCATAGGAATAGTGTGAGTTCGCAGTTAAGGAGACGTTAAGTGGTTGAGGTACCAGGAACTGGAAGTCGAAATCGAAGGGGAGGTT
>NZ_BAAHOA010000021.1:0-1453 GCF_054655175.1 Ruminococcus sporogenes
CATATAGCACTGACAAAATAGATGAAAGTGCCAAAAAGCCCGTAGTTACGGGCTTTTTTGATACCCAAACGGTGAAAAAAAGAAGTTAAAAACCATAGATGAAAAAAGCCGAAAAACACCGTCTGAAAGGATTCGAACTCACGACATTTAAATATTTCAGAAGATTGAGGCATATTTGAGAAAGATAATCTCAGATATGCTCTTTGTAAATATAAAAAATAGTATACAAATTTTCAAGGACCGTTTTGTCTGATATCACGAAAGTGATGTTAAACAAAGCGGTCTTTTTTTATGCCCTGAAGGAGGCGACAGCAAAAGGCATATAGAAACCGCAAATAAATATAACGGAGGAATAAGAATGAAAAGACTGCATTTTAACAGTACGCTCAATCACAAGAGGGACGGTTACAATACCTATTATGTCAGCGTGGAAAAGGTCGTTACGCTTTACGGCAATGAATTTTTAAGGCTGAAAAACGATACCCTTGACGATAATTACTGGATCGCCAGGTATCATAAGCTGATGCGCATTGACATAAACGACATTGCCCATTGCGTTCTTTTTGTTGACAGCGAAAGCGGCGACGGAATACTTGTCGATTCCGAGGGCGCAAAATATGCCCGAAAGTCGCAGTTCATTCCCAACGCAAGAGCATTGCTCGAAAACAACGAGCTGACCGGAGCTGAAAGGAGAATACACGAAAGGCTTAAGGAGATCGCAGCAGATATCGCCGAAAAGACGCGTTACGGAGAAAGCCGTTTTGAGCCTGAGGAGGTCCTGACGAAAATAATAACCGACGATCTCAGAAGCAATATCATGCAGGCAGTCATAGAAATGCTCCGTGAAAGAGACGATATTCAGTCCGCGGAGATGATCGGACAGTCTGTTAAGGCGGAAGCCAAGCCGACGCATTCTCTGAAGCTTTACTGTCCGCTGGTAGTTATTGCGGAAGCCAAGCCGACGCATTCTCTGAAGCTTTACTGTCCGCTGGTAGTTATTAATGAGGATTGCGACAAGATTTCCTGTGAATTCGCCGTCGGCTGTGCGGACGAGATCAATGAATTCATTCAGGAGTTTTCATTACCGGAGGAAGAACGCCGCGGACTTATGGCGTACTATGACAAAGAAACGTCCGTATGCGAAAAGGTCTATTCAGCGTTTCCGTCGGTCGGAGAGGTAAACGGAGAGCTTATGGGAATTTTTGATTGTCAGATTTCCGGAGAGCTTACGGACAGCGAGCTTGAAGAGCTGCGAGGTTATCTTAAAGGTCAGGCAAGCGACGGCTGGGGCGAAGGTCTGGAGCAGCGTGAGATTGAAACCGGAAAACTGGGTAATATTTGCGTCAGCTTCTTTAATAACGGAGCAAGCTGGTCGCTGCAGACGGAGGAGGAAATGGAAATCAGCCGGAATGAAGAACCCGAAATGAATCTTAAAATGTAAAGGGAAAGCGGT
>NZ_BAAHOA010000022.1:0-1437 GCF_054655175.1 Ruminococcus sporogenes
CAGATCATTCCGAGGGTGACTGGAGTTCAGACGTGTGCTCTTCCGATCTAGAACCTTCAAAATTCTTCATGGCCTTTTCATCAGGAATTTTGAAGGTTCTGATATTAAGGTTGAGGGTACATTGGCGAATATTCTTGAAGAGGCAGAAGTGGTTGTGGACGCAACCCCTGATGATGTCGGAAAAATGAATAAGCCCATATATGAAAAATTCAAGAAAAAGGCAATATTTCAGGGTGGAGAGGACCACGAGCTCACTAATCTGTCGTTTAATGCCTATGCAAACTATGACGAAGCTTGGGGGAAGGACTACGTGAGAGTTGTCTCTTGTAATACAACCGGATTAATCAGGACCTTATTCCCGTTGACATCCATGGGAAAGATTTCTGTGAGAGCGACTTTGATAAGGCGAGCAACTGATCCCAATGACCACAAAAAGGGTCCCATCAATTCACTTGAACCAGATTTGAAAATACCCTCACATCACGGACCAGACGTAGCGACAGTCCTTCACGGTCTTGACATACTCACCATGGCAGTGAAGGCCCCTACCACTCTCATGCACGTTCATTCTATAAATGTAAAATTCGATAGGGAAGTTAAAAAGGAAGATTTGTTAGAGAAATGGAAGGCTTATAGGAGGATAATCTTTGTGAGCGGAAAGGATGAAATTAAGAGTACAGGGCAAATAATGGAAGTAGCCAGAGAGACAGGTAGGTCAAGAGGAGATCTATACGAAATAGTTCTCTGGAAAGATGCGGTATCGGTAAAGGGTAATGAACTTTTCTACTATCAGGCGGTCCATCAAGAGAGTGATGTCGTACCGGAGAATATAGATGCCTTGAGGAGTATGTTCCAGCTATCTGATAGGGATTCCAGCGTTGAAAAAACCGATAGAAAGTTAAGGATAGGAGAGTTGGTGTATGCCAGATAAAAGTAAAAAACCAAAGGAAATAGAGGACCTTCCAGGGGTTGGGGAGGCAATTGCTGAGAAGTTAAGGGAGGCAGGATACATAGATATTATGAGTTTAGCGGTTGCATCTCCGAAGGATGTGGCAGATGCAGCAGAAATAGGGGAAAATGTAGCTGCTAAGATCATAATCAATGCCAGAAAGGCAGCTGATATAGGTAACTTCGAATCTGGAGATGAAATTTTAGAAAAGAGAAAGGAGATTAGAAGACTGACAACTGGTTCAAAGGCGTTGGACGAACTCCTTGGTGGTGGAGTTGAGACGGGGGCAATCACTGAATTCTTTGGCGAATTCGCATCGGGTAAAACACAGATCATGCATCAGCTGTCAGTGAATGCTACCCTGCCATTGGATAAGGGGGGATTAGAGGGTCATACGCTCTTCATAGACACAGAAAATACCTAGATCGGAAGAGCACACGTCTGAACTCCAGTCACCCTCGGAATGATCTGGGGGGGGGGGTTTTGGG
>NZ_BAAHOA010000023.1:0-1430 GCF_054655175.1 Ruminococcus sporogenes
GCCCATATGGAATACAACCACAGACATCTCAGCCATTTCCATTCCCTTTAATCAGCCTGGCCAATACTATGTCCAAGTAACTGTAACATCTCCTGTGGGAGAAACTGCCACTGCCATGACCGGGGCAATAACCATATCTCAGGAGGAGGAAATAGTTCAGGTTGTATCAGTAAGATTGATGGCAACCCTCACTGGACCATCAGGCAATTCCTACATTGCATACGCAGGGCCAGCTGACTGGAACGTTACGGGTACAGTATTCGCCAGCTTCCCCATGCCAAACGTTCCCTCGGTTAACCAGGTTTACACATTGAACGTATCCTATTCATACACCCTAGCCATCACTCAGTATGAGCCTAGTCCAAGCGGTTCTGAGGGTTATGGCAGTTGGGAGACATACTTCTACAACGCATACTCCCCAGTTCCCTATGCTTCTCAGCAGATAACCGTAGTATCGGGAGGAGTTCTAGTAAGTACCGGTGGGAATTTCAGCCAGATAGAAACACAGATAGATGGGGTATGGAACACCCTCAACGTTAGCAGCTCCAATCTACAGAATGCCCTATCATCAGGATTAAAGACCATAAATGGAAACATTGTTACAATACAGACACAGGGATCCGAGATTCTTGCCAATTTGACCACCATAAATGCCCAGATTAAATCCATCAACGGAAACATGGCCACCATAACCACAGATATTGGTACAATCAACACAACCCTGAGCTCCATAAATGCCCAGATTAAATCCATCAACGGAAACATGGCCACCATAACCACAGATATTGGTACAATCAACACAACCCTGAGCTCCATAAATGCCCAGATTACCAGCATCGATAACGGTATTGCAACAATTCAAACAGAGGCCGGGACAATACAGGCATCATTGGCGACACTGAATGCAAAACTGGTGGCTGTAAATGGCACACTTGCGACCATAAGCACAAACGTAGGAACAGTACAGACATCCCTCAGCAGTATTAATGCACAGCTAACTTCCGTACAGGGAAATGTTGCCACAGTTCAAACAGACCTTGGTACCCTCACAGGTACTGTTGATAGCGTAAATGGCACAGTGGCAACCATAAATACAAAGATAGGAACATTGCAGGCATCCATAAATGGAGTCACGGGCTCTATAAACTCTGCCAAATCTGGCATATCCAATACAATAATCTTCGAGGTAGTAATATTAGCTCTGGTGCTCATCACATTGGTTGCTGCCATTGTCTCTGTAATATACGTAAACAAGGCCATAAGGAAGATAGATGAAATAAAGAAACCGTAATTTACTCATCATTTTTTCTTATTTTTTATGATTATTTTTAACACCAAATAAATAAAAAAACACAAAAAAAAGCAAAAAAACGAAAACGCAGATCGGAAGAGCGTCGTGTAGGGAAAGAGTGTCCCCTCGACGGTGTAGA
>NZ_BAAHOA010000024.1:0-1390 GCF_054655175.1 Ruminococcus sporogenes
GCTCTTCCGATCTCTTTTCTTCATCGAATCTAAAATGATCCTTCTCTTTGATGGAGTAAGAGAGAGATGGAATAACATGGTTGGACTTCTTGTACATAACTTTATATTCCCCAAAATCCAGTTCGCCCTGGTTACCAAGCTCCTTTACCTTAATTTCAAATGAAAGGTCATAATATCCTATGGACAGGGCTGATGGAATAATCATGTCAGCTCCTATTGGTCCATATATTTCCAGGGGTTCTTTCCTCCCGAATAAGCTCATGGTCTGAATCAATCCTGGGAGTCCAAGAAAATGATCTCCGTGGAAATGGGTGATGAATATCCGCTTGATCTTCATCAAAGATAACGAACTCTTCATAAGTCTCACCTGGGTATATTCCCCACAGTCGAATAAGACAGCTTCATCATCCATTCTCACTGCCACTCCGGCTGTCCCCCTAAATGGGGTAGGCCAAGATCCACCAGTTCCCAGCAAATAAACCCTAATTGATGTTATCATTGGTCTCACCCATTATCCTTGCCTCCAGATCTAGGAATTCCTTGGAATCGCTTTTAGTCTTTGGTCTTGGAGGAAGGAAGAAGCAATCACAAGATGAGCCCACTGATATAAAAATATCAAATGCCCCTATCTTTTCCGATATCCTTTCTATCTCAAGTTTATCGAATCCTATCAAAGGTCTGAAGATTGGAAAATGAAAATCCGATTCGATGGTGGCGAGATTGTCCAATGTTTGGCTTGCCACTTGTCCCAGATTCTCCCCTGTAACTATGGCCCTTGCTCCTATTTCCCTGGCATATTTCTCCGCTTCCTTATACATGAGATTCTTACAGAACAAACAGGTCCACCTTTCCTTCCCTTCCTTCCTGAGTTTCAGGACGGTAGGTCCCAAAAGCTTCCTATGGTCCACTATCTTTATCTCTATGGGATATGGACTATATTCCTCAAGCAGTTCTTTATTTCTAAATACCTTTTCAAGCAATCTGGAGCTCTGGAAGTAATGAATCAGGGAAATCTCCATTCCCCTTTTTAGCATTAAATATGCTGCAACAGGGGAATCTATACCACCAGATATAAGTACCACGCCTTTCCCCTGAGATCTAACTGGAATACCGCCAGGACCCTCATAGACATTATCATAAAAGTATGCCCAGTCTTCACCTATATCTAAACCCAAATTGACTTCATAATTTTCTAGATCCACTCTTGCATTAGGGTTGTTTTTCAATACAATTTCGCCTAGTATTCCAGAGAATTCCTGGCTGGAATATGGGAAATTTTTAGACCTCCTATTAACACTTACTCTGAATTTTTTATCAATTCTCAATGAAGAAAAAAATTTCTTTATCTCCTAGATCGGAAGAGCGTCGTGTAGGGAAAGAGTGTACCTTA
>NZ_BAAHOA010000025.1:0-1377 GCF_054655175.1 Ruminococcus sporogenes
AGATCATTCCGAGGGTGACTGGAGTTCAGACGTGTGCTCTTCCGATCTATTTTTCTAATTTTATCCTCTGGCCTAATCATCAGTCTTGACATATCATAGATTTTGCCCTTGATTTCTAATTCAATAATATTCTTAGGTAATTGGACTTCCCTGTTATTTTCCAATAAATAAACCATATTTTTTGACTCCTTAAAAACAAGACCCCTTCTACCTACCAAACTAGGGTCCTTTGATCTAACCACCTTAACGTTTTCGCCTACTATATCTGTAAATATAGGATTCATTGAACCACCTCAACTCTAAAACCCATATCTTCTAGAACTTTCTTAACGCGTTCCCTTTGATCACCTTGAAGTTCTATTTTATTTTCCTTGACTGTTCCACCTGATGCTGTCTTTTTCTTAAGGGTTTTAGCCAGTTCGTATATATCTTCAGCCTTTGTGTCGAAGCCAGAAACAATAGTAACGAACTTGCCATACCTTCTCTTATCCAATTCGATCTTTATGATCTGCGTTTCCCTTGCAATCTCGTCTATAGGCGTCAGATCTTTAAGGAATCTATCATCCCTCATTTTTCTTCTCCCTCATTATTGTTTCAATCCTGGCGATCTGCCTCCGGAGTGATTCTATCTTTCCGGGGCTCGGTGGCGCACCACCCATGGCTGAAATTCCTCTCTCCCTCATGAGTTCCTCCTTGAGCTCATTATATTTTTTGAGTAGGTCCTCTTTGCTCATTGTTCTAAGTTGTTTGATTTTGACCTCCGGCATTCAATTCACCCCCTTCTATATTTTTGATTACTATGTCATCTGGTAGTCTTATGTCACTCCTTAAAATCTTAACAGTGACTCCTATGATACCTGGCTTGGTCATTGCAACTGCCCTTCCTTCATCTATAAATTCCGAGGGTTGACCAGATGAAATTATTTTCCCAGCAGTATATTTTACAGCTCTGGCCCTTTCGCCTGACAACTTTCCTCCTATCCTTACTTGGCCTCCCCTTGCACCAGCGTCCATTATCCTTTTTAATATGCTATGACCAGCCCTTCTATAATGCCAACCCTTTTCTATGGATCGAGCAAGTCTCTCCGCCATTATTTGAGCATTTAAAGCTGGTTCCTTAGCGGGTTCAACCTTAATCAATGGACTGTTGAGATTGAAGTTTTTCTCTAGGTACTCCTCCATACTCCTTATCTTTTGTCCCCTGCGCCCTATTACCAATCCGGGTTTTTCAACTTTTAACAGTACTATGGTGTTCTGTGGAGTTCTCTGAATCTCCAAACCGCCAAAACCTGCATCTCCTATTTCCTTTATCAGATATTCCTTTATCAAGATCGGAAGAGCACACGTCTGTACTCCAGTCACCCTCGGAATGATCTG
>NZ_BAAHOA010000026.1:0-1375 GCF_054655175.1 Ruminococcus sporogenes
TAAGGTACACTCTTTCCCTACACGACGCTCTTCCGATCTTCTATCCAGAGCTGACCAAGAGGCTTATGGAAGAGGTAGGGGTAAAGAAGCCAGACTTTCTAGTTAAGTTCATGGAGCTATCCATACTTGAAGATGGCTCTGAAAAGAGATTCATGGATTCCCTTGGAAAGGAGGATAGGGAAACCATGGAAAAATTGTCTTTAATTTACATGCTTGTTGATCACACCAGAGCCATCACCTTCCTGGTATATGATGGTTTAGTCCCTTCGAACAGTAAAGCAGGATATGTTCTAAGAATGCTCATAAGAAGGGCTCTCATGTCAATGGACAAATTGGGTTTGAAGGAAAAACTATGGGATCTCATAGAAATTCAGAAGGAGAGATTCAAGGATATCTTAGATCTATCCATGGAAAGATCCGCCAGAGAAATAATAGAGTTGGAGGAAGAGAGGTTCAGAGAATTGCTACAAAAGGGAGATCAATTAATATTGAAATATGCAAGGAACGGTAAATTGACACAGGAGGCCATAAACACTTTATTCCAATCCAACGGACTACCCATAGAATACACCATTGAGAGAGCCAAGGAACTTGGTATAAATCTTCCGGAGAGGATAGAGAAGGCAAAGGGATTTACAAATGTTAGAGAGCCACCACAGAAAAAGGAAAAACCAAGAATACTAAACCAATATCCTCCAACTAAGAAGTCATACTACGAAGATGAAAGAAAGTTCGAATTTAAAGCAAGAGTTCTCGGCTCAGAGGGCAAATACCTCATACTGGAGGAAACATATTTCTATCCCGAGGGAGGTGGACAACCCAGCGACCATGGATATATCTTATACAAGGGTGACAGGTACCAAGTATTGGATGGTCAGTTGGTCGGGGATGTTATTGTTCATGTTTTAGATAGGGAAATTCAAATAGAAAAGAATGAAATAGTCTTTGGTGCCGTTGATATTGATAGGAGAAAGAGGTTGATGCAGCATCATTCTGGAACTCATATACTCTTATCATCCATAAGGTATGTTCTGGGGAATCATGTCTGGCAGGCGGGTGCTCAAAAGGACCCGTACTTAAGCAGGTTGGACATCACACATTACAAGGATATTAGCGAGGATGAAATTAAACAAATTGAAAACAGGGCAAACGAAGTGATCCAATCAAACCTAAAATTGAGGAAAGAGTTCGTTGATAGGAATCAAGCAGAACAGGAATACGGATTCATACTATATCAAGGTGGAATCCCTGAAGGTAAATTACTGAGACTCGTGGAAATACCAGGCGTTGATGTTGAAGAGATCGGAAGAGCGTCGTGTAGGGAAAGAGTGTCCCCTAGACGGTGTAGACCTCGGTGGTTGCCGTATCATTAAAA
>NZ_BAAHOA010000027.1:0-1363 GCF_054655175.1 Ruminococcus sporogenes
CAGAAATTCTTCGTTGCACCATGCGACCGCGTCGTTGTCAGGCTCGAAATATATCGGTTCAATACGCCCTCCCACCACTGACTGCATTGCCTGAAGCTCGCGTCTGATCTCAGCGACATAGGGCGCTTTTACAGCCTCCGCGACGACTATTCTCATCATATCCAGATGATCTGTCCGTAATATATCAAAGTCTATCGGTCTGAAGCCCACGCTGTCGCAGAAGTAAAAGCCCTTGTCCTTTCCGCCGCAGACCTCTATCACATTGCTTACCGACATGGCTTCTCCGCAGTAGCCGGGAGGCAATTTATCCGAATTGCAAAGCGCAAAAACTTCTTCAAGATTTCCGCAGTTTACTGTACCGCCGTATACCTGACGGTAGTTTTCAGCCTTTACACCTCCGTGCGATTGTGTGTAATCGTAGTCCATAAACGCAAGCTTGTTTTCGTCCTTTTCATGGTCTATCTGAAATATCCTTATCTTCATCTGCGGAGCTGACATATACTCGAGCCGTTTCACCGCCCACTTCGGAAGCTGCTCTCTGTCCGCGATGCCTATGAATTCCCCGCGGCGCAAAGAAGCTCTGTCCCCGTCGATGAGATAGTTACCGAACACCAGTCCGCCGGGTTTTTCCGGATCGCATCCGCAGCCGTCAGTGGCGTAGAAATACTGGTATTCCGGCTTTCTGTATTCCTCTGTCAGAAGCTCCGGCTTTATTATCATCAGCCTATTCGTATAGTCCTGCGGTTCATCTGAATGAACGCATTGCTTGCTGCCGAGAAGCCCTAACCGGGCATATTTTTCACGGACCTGCTCGGTAAAGCCGTTAAGCACGGCAGGGTGACAGTCCGAGCAGTATTCTATCGTTTCTTTTTGAGATATATGGCTTGGAATCACAGACTTCGCCCACGCCTTATTATCCTCCGAGAACCTGCCGTCGTTAGCGTTGTTTCTGATACTTGCCGCAAGTACCCACATGGCGCGGTCGTATCCGAATCTTGCAATTACGCTCTCCGCTCCCGAATCGCTTAAGCTGTATCCGTCGAAGCTTTCGGAAACCGCTTTGTCAATCTCCTTGCAGCAGCGTATATTTTCTATACGGCTTTCCCGCCATAGTTCGGTTTCCTCGCATATTTTTGCCTCTTCATAGGATTTTCTGTACAGAAATCTCATAATTTATCCGTCCTTTCTTTAAAACAAATTGT
The DNA here is from genome assembly GCF_054655175.1 of Ruminococcus sporogenes. NCBI lineage: Bacteria > Bacillati > Bacillota > Clostridia > Eubacteriales > Oscillospiraceae > Ruminococcus > Ruminococcus sporogenes. Next base: position 1,203 of record NZ_BAAHOA010000027.1, read on the forward strand.
CTGAGCCTAGGTCCTTCGCGCATATACCGCGGATGGGACAGCCGGCGCAGTCGTCGTATTCATCGCAGACCGTCTGCTTTTCCGCCTCCGTAAGCTCTTTGTGAAGCAGGGTGAAAACGACTCCGTCCTCGTTCTTTTCAAGCTCCGCCGTCACGGGAAAC
>NZ_BAAHOA010000028.1:0-1329 GCF_054655175.1 Ruminococcus sporogenes
AACCCACCCCCCCCCCAGATCATTCCGAGGGTGACTGGAGTTCAGACGTGTGCTCTTCCGATCTGAGACAATGTATGATGGTATCACTGGAAAGAAGTTCGAAGCTGACATATTCATAGGAGTTGTATTCTATCAGAAGCTGCATCATATGGTGGCAGGAAAATTCCATGCCAGGTCAAGGGGACCCGTGCAGATCCTAACGAGACAGCCAACTGAAGGGAGGTCAAGACAGGGAGGTCTAAGGTTCGGAGAAATGGAGAGGGATACCCTCATAGGTCATGGTGCAGCAATGACCATCAAGGACAGATTGCTTGATCAAAGCGATGGTTTCACCATATGGGTTTGCGGAGATCCAGAGTGCGGTCATGTTGCCATAAACGATTACAATAAGAAGGAGCTCAGGTGTCCCGTGTGTGGTAACACCACCAATATTCATCCCATAGAGACCAGCTACGCTTTCAAGCTCATGAGGGATGAGTTGATGTCACTTGGTGTTGTCATGAGATTGAGGTTGGGTGAATTGAAATGAGTGCCGAAATTTCCAAGGGTATTAAGGAAATCAAATTTGCTCTCTTGTCACCTGATGAAATCAGGAAGATGTCAGCGGTGAAGGTCATCACCCCAGATACGTACGATGACGATGGTTATCCAATTGAAAAGGGTTTGATGGATTTAGCCATGGGAACCATTGAGCCAGGACTAAAGTGTAAGACATGCGGTGGAAAGGTGGATACCTGTCCTGGCCACTTTGGACACATTGAACTAGCACTTCCAGTTATTCACATAGGATTCACAAAGGAAATATATTCAATTCTCAACGCCACCTGTGCTAACTGCGGAAGAATAAGGCTGACTGAGGATACAATAAAGGATTACAAGGAAAGGATAAATGCAATAAAATCAAAACTGGTTGATGTGGAATACGATGACTTAGTGAACGAAGCCGAATCCGAGGCTTCTGATATTTCCATTTGTCCATACTGTCATTACGAGAATAAGAAGATAACCCTCGAAAAACCCACAACTTTTAGGGAAGAGGGTAGGAAACTCACACCGAAGGAAATAAGGGAGAGGTTCGAGAAAATACCAGACGATGATCTGATCTTACTCGGACTGGAACCGGGGGTAGCAAGGCCAGAATGGATGATCCTAACTGTATTTCCAGTACCACCAGTGAACGTTAGACCCACCATAACCTTGGAAACTGGTGAGAGAAGCGAGGATGACCTGACTCATAAATTGGTGGACATTATCAGAATAAATCAGATCGGAAGAGCACACGTCTGAACTCCAGTCACCCTCGGAATGATCTGGGGGGGGGGGGGTTGG
>NZ_BAAHOA010000029.1:0-1262 GCF_054655175.1 Ruminococcus sporogenes
CTCTATGATTATGAACCCAACAGAGTCATAGGCGGAGTCCTTGTTCATGGTACGGTATATATTTCAGGCAATACATTCACAAAAGACGGCTGGGACAGCTGTTCTCTGACTGACGGGCAGATCAGTAAATATTCAGAGATGTTTGCACTGTCTGCGTTAAATCCAGAAGAAGAAATATCCCAGCAGAACGACGGATTAATAATTATTATGTAAAGATATTGACAAATGCCAAAAATCGTGGTATTTTTTAAATGTAAGCTTTTATTGGTTATGCTGTAAAAACCCTTGCTCGGTTTGTCTGACAGGTAGAATTTTTCCGTAAACGGTAGATATCCGCGCAGCAGTGTGGTATGCTGGAATTAACAGCGGAGGCTGAAATATATACACGGGGTGTGACAATTATGAAAAGGACATTGGCGGTATTGATAATATGCGGACTTATGCTGTCAGGCTGCGGAAAAACAGAATCGGACGGAACTGAGCTTCGGGCGGGAAAAACCGAATCGGCTTCGGCTGCCTCAACGGTAACGACTACGCCCGTATCAACGGCTTCTTCCGTTAAGACGACCGCTGTAAAAACAACATCCAAAACATCAGCAAAAACAACGGTAAAAACCACGTCTGAAAGTACGGCGAAAAGTACGGAAAAGAAAAGCGGTACCAAAAAGAGCAGCAAGAAGGCCGACGTAACTACCCAAGCGCCGCAGTACGGTAACGAACAGGATAATAACGGCAATTATCAAACGGGAGGAAATAACGGCGGTCAAACTCAGCCGCAAAGTCAGAATACGACAGCTTCGCAGAAAACCGAGAAGCCAAGTCAAACTCAGAAAAAAACCACAACTGCAAAGAAAACAGAAAAGCCAAAGCCGACAGAAGCTCCTGAGCCTGAGCCGCAGGGACTTTCACAGGCAGATATATCAGAGATAAACGAATATATCAAACAGGCTGCTAAGTCTTACGGTATGGCAGGAACTAATATATTAAGCGGATACGTTGATGTATGGAGTGAATATTCATTTAATCCTCCGATTAGCACCGCTATATGCAGCTCGGTATCTTCAATAAAAAACAGCATTGACCATGATATCAAAGCAATATATGATGAATGGGCTGGCGATATGTCACAGGAAGAAATTTCTCAGTATCTCTATTTAAATGTTTATTGGGAAAAGGACGGAGATAAATATTGGATATATTTAATGTGGTAAAATGAAATAAAATAAGCGTAAAGACCGATGGTAAAAACATCGGTCTTTTTC
>NZ_BAAHOA010000030.1:0-1183 GCF_054655175.1 Ruminococcus sporogenes
TAAAGAATGGGTCGACGGCATAAACGATATGTTAACGGAAAGCGGAATATTGCAGAATGAAAGTCGATTTGAAAAGGTATATAGCTTTAATAACGGAAATCTTACCTGTCTGCTGTTTCCGTTTGACGACGTTCAGCTTAATGTCGGCAGGCTTGCAATGTGGAGATTGCAGACTCACGAGCAGTTCGGCGGTACATGGCTTTCCGATTATGTTCCTAACAGGCTGGGCGGTTTTGCTCATGATATAGAACAAAAACAGAAAAAGCCTGAATGTCCCCTCATAGGTCAGAACGGAAACATATTTAACCTTATGGGAATAGCTTCACGTACCTTGAAAAGAAACGGAATGGCAGATGAGGCAAAGGAAATGTGCAGCCGTATCACCTCTTGCAGCAGCTATGACAAGGCGCTGTGTATTATCGGAGAATATGTGGAGATCACGTCTGTCAATGAAGAAGAAAATCTTGATATGGAGATGGGCTGACGCTGAAAGCGGAGGCTCAGAAAGGAGAGTAAAATGCCAAATCATGTAACAAACCGAATAAAGATTACAGGCGATCCCGATACGGTAAAACGTGTTATGGACGCAGTCAAAAATGAATCAGGGATAGGAACGATCGATTTTGAAAAGATCATTCCTATCCCTGAAAATATTTATCGGGGTGGTCTCAGTCGGGAGGAATTTAAGCTCTACGGCAAAAACAACTGGTACGACTGGCGTATAGCAAACTGGGGTACAAAGTGGTCAGCCTATGGCTATGAGAAAGACTGTGATTACTCAAACGCCGAAGAACTGCGGTTTCTGACCGCCTGGGCAGCTCCCCATCCTGTCATTCAGCGACTATCGGAGATGTTTCCCGAAATCGAAATTATTCATGAGTGGGCTGACGAGGACATCGGCATGAACTGCGGCAGATATGCGTATTACGACGGAGACCGTATTGAAGAATACTATCCCGAAAGCGAAAAGGAGCGGCTTGAATTCGCGGCGAGGGTTATGGACGTTGATCTTGAGGCTTACGGACTTTTCCTCAACGCTTCTGAAACAGGATACGTCAATATCGAGAGCTCCGACGAATATGAGCGTATAGAACTATTCGGACAGACCGCGCTGTTTACCAACGACAGAATAACAGACGCGGATATTCCCAAAGGAACGTATTGCTACGATTTAAGGCGGTCG
>NZ_BAAHOA010000031.1:0-1072 GCF_054655175.1 Ruminococcus sporogenes
GAACTCCTGACCCCCTGCTTGCAAAGCAGGTGCTCTCCCAGCTGAGCTACACCCCCGACTTCCTGATATCTTCAAAATTAAACAATGCTTTTAACCCTTGTCTGACCGGAACTTTCAGACTCTTTCGTCTTTTCGCTCCTTAGAAAGGAGGTGATCCAGCCGCACCTTCCGATACGGCTACCTTGTTACGACTTCACCCCAGTCATCAATCCCACCTTCGACGACGTCCTCCTTTGCAGGTTAGACTATCGGCTTCGGGTGTTACCGACTCCCATGGTGTGACGGGCGGTGTGTACAAGGCCCGGGAACGTATTCACCGCAGCATGCTGATCTGCGATTACTAGCAATTCCGACTTCATGCAGGCGAGTTTCAGCCTGCAATCTGAACTGAGACAATTTTTCGGGATTTGCTCCACATCGCTGTTTTGCTTCCCTCTGTTTTATTGCCATTGTAGTACGTGTGTAGCCCAGGTCATAAGGGGCATGATGATTTGACGTCATCCCCACCTTCCTCCGTTTTGTCAACGGCAGTCCCATTAGAGTGCTCTTGCGTAGCAACTAATGGTAAGGGTTGCGCTCGTTGCGGGACTTAACCCAACATCTCACGACACGAGCTGACGACAACCATGCACCACCTGTCTATATGTCCCCGAAGGGATTTCAACTATCTCTAGTCTATTCATACGATGTCAAGACCTGGTAAGGTTCTTCGCGTTGCTTCGAATTAAACCACATACTCCACTGCTTGTGCGGGCCCCCGTCAATTCCTTTGAGTTTCAACCTTGCGGTCGTACTCCCCAGGTGGATTACTTATTGTGTTAACTGCGGCACGGAAGGGGTCAGTCCCCCCACACCTAGTAATCATCGTTTACAGCGTGGACTACCAGGGTATCTAATCCTGTTTGCTCCCCACGCTTTCGAGCCTCAGCGTCAGTAAAAGCCCAGTAAGCCGCCTTCGCCACCGATGTTCCTCCTAATATCTACGCATTTCACCGCTACACTAGGAATTCCGCTTACCTCTACTTCACTCAAGAACAACAGTTTCAAATGCAATCTACAGGTTGAGCCCATA
>NZ_BAAHOA010000032.1:0-1041 GCF_054655175.1 Ruminococcus sporogenes
ATACAGGAGTTTTTTGACCGCGTCGTTCCCGGCACGGTCCGTTTTTTTACCGACCATTTTATCTGCGGCAATTCGTATAAATGCGTGTGGGCGGTCAGAGAATGGCCGCCTACCACCGAAGAACAGGCTATCCTCGCCCATCTTGCCGACAGAAGCTCGGTTACTTTAAGAATATATAACCGCCTTGTGGACAGCGCCGAGCAAAGGCAGATAATTCAGCATGCCGCAAGAAGAAACAAGCTTATGTCGACTGTAAACGACGTAACGGAATCGATTGCCGCGGAAAGCAATTTACAGGACGTTGTTCAGCTTATTGCCGATATGCGCCGAAACAAGGAACCGCTGCTGCACTGCGCCGTGTTTATCGAACTGAAAGCGGTAAGCGAGGACAAGCTTAAGGAGCTTCAGTCGGATATACTAATGGAGCTTACGCGCTCAAAAATAACTGTCGACAGACTGATCCTCCGTCAGAAAGAAGGCATGCTCTCAGCTTTGCCGTTCGGATACAATGTGTTCGGCAGTCTGTATGAACGCGTTCTTCCGGCAAGCTCGGTCGCAAATCTCTATCCGCTGAATTACAGCGGAAAAACCGATGAAAAGGGCTTCTATATCGGAAAAGATAAGTTCGGAACAAACATTTTGGCGGACTTTGATAAGCGAAGCGACGACAAGACAAACGCAAACGTTCTCATTTTAGGAAACAGCGGTCAGGGAAAGTCGTACCTTATGAAGCTTTTGCTTACCAATATGAGGGAGAGCGGAAAAAGCATAATAATTTTAGACGCTGAACAGGAGTACAAGGAGCTGACGGAAAATCTGGGAGGAACCTATCTCGATTTCATGTCGGGAGAATATATGATAAATCCCCTTGAACCCAAAACCTTCGGAGAAGCTGAGCGTGACGGGCAGTCTCCGGAAGCGTTCAGAAGGGTAACAAGGCTAAGTCAGCACATATCATATTTAAAGGACTTTTTCAGAGCATACAAAGACTTTTCTGACAGCGAGATAGATACGATAGAAATTATGTTAATGAAATTGTAT
>NZ_BAAHOA010000033.1:0-900 GCF_054655175.1 Ruminococcus sporogenes
ATTATAACGTTATCTTTGCCGATCAGCTGCCCGTATCTGAAGCATTCTGTGCAGTGATCGTTTATAATTCCGCAGGCCTGCAGATGAGAATAAACCGTTATTGAGCCGAGATATTTAAAGCCTCTTTTTTTCAGGTCAACGCTTATTCTGTCTGACAGCTCGTTGCTTGCCGGAACGCCTTCGTCCGCATGAGCCTTATACACAATTGTCTTGTTATCCGAAAAACCCCACAGATATTTATCAAAGGAGCCGAATTCCTGTCTGATCTTCAAAAACATATTTGCATTATTGATAATGGCTCTGATTTTTCTCTCCGACCTTATCATATCCGGCGTATTCAGAATATCGTTAATCTGAGTTTCTCCGTAAAGCGCTGTTTTTTCATAATCAAAGTTATCAAAGCACTTTCGGAATATCTCCCGCTTTTTCAGCATTAACGACCAGTTTAATCCGCACTGCATGACCTCCATCATCAGAAATTCAAATTGTTTTCTGTCGTCATGAACAGGCTCGCCCCATTCCTCGTCATGGTATTTCTGCATAAGACCGTTGTCCCGACACCATCCGCACCTTTTAGCATTTTCCATAAATCTCAGCCTTCCGCTTTATCCATAAAGCTTTGTATAACGTTCATAATTTCGTTCAGTCTGCTTTCTCCTATGCCCTTTATCCGTCCTATAGCGGCTTTCAGCTCGTCATAATCGACAGCCTTTGATTCCTCGTCCCTTTTGCCCGATACATATATGCTCGTCAGAAGCTTCTGAAGCTGTTCTCTGTCCATTTTCTTTACAGAGCGGTAGGTTTCACGGTCAAGGGTATATTCGTCCGGCATTTTAATTCTCCTTTGTACAATTTCTCAAGCCATATTATTTTACATTATACCATAATAAAATCCGGTTT
>NZ_BAAHOA010000034.1:0-894 GCF_054655175.1 Ruminococcus sporogenes
ATTGACAAAAGAGTAAGGAGGTGATATAATAATAAAGCTGTCGAACGAGAGAGAGCGAAGTCGGAAAATTTTTTTCTCCCAAAAGGTATTGACAAGAGAGAGAAGAAGTGATATAATAGACGAGCGCTCAAAGGAAGCGAGAGAGCGAAGGTATCTTGAAAATTGAACAATGCTAAGAAAAAACAAAACCCTTGTAAATTCTGTATTAATTGAGAGATTAATACAAGAGTAAAAACACAAGCGAAAGAATTGCGAGCAATCGTAATGAAACGGGAGATAGTAAATACCGGAAGGTATTTAATATACAAACTTAATAAAGAGTTTGATCCTGGCTCAGGACGAACGCTGGCGGCACGCCTAACACATGCAAGTCGAACGGACTTAAAAGAGCTTGCTTTTTTAAGTTAGTGGCGGACGGGTGAGTAACACGTGAGCAACCTGCCTCTGAGAGGGGGATAGCTTCTGGAAACGGATGGTAATACCCCATAAAATATAAATATCGCATGATAGATATATCAAAGAAATTCGCTCAGAGATGGGCTCGCGTCTGATTAGATAGTTGGTGAGGTAACGGCTCACCAAGTCGACGATCAGTAGCCGGACTGAGAGGTTGAACGGCCACATTGGGACTGAGACACGGCCCAGACTCCTACGGGAGGCAGCAGTGGGGAATATTGCACAATGGAGGGAACTCTGATGCAGCGATGCCGCGTGGAGGAAGAAGGTTTTCGGATTGTAAACTCCTTTTATCAGGGACGATAATGACGGTACCTGAAGAAAAAGCTCCGGCTAACTACGTGCCAGCAGCCGCGGTAATACGTAGGGAGCGAGCGTTGTCCGGAATTACTGGGTGTAAAGGGAGCGTAGGCGGGATAGCAAGTCAGATGTGAAAAC
>NZ_BAAHOA010000035.1:0-840 GCF_054655175.1 Ruminococcus sporogenes
ACGATAGACCAGACGTAAAGCGGAGCGGTCAGTGAAAACAGCAGACAGCCGAAAATTATTGCCGGAGCCGTCCATTCGAACTGACCGTGCTTGCGGTAGTCCATGTACGCCAAAGAAAGCTTGGCAAAGAGCAGAATTGCCAGAACTACGTCTATCACAGGGAATACGACGTTGTTAACGATCGATTTTATCTGACTTTTTGCAGAGTACCATGTACTCTGCACAGCGCCTGCGACATCTCCGTCGGCGTATGCCGTTATACAGCAGAATACAGTCAGCAGGCATACGGAAATTAAAAGCGCGGTTATTTTCTTCTTTTTCATTTTTCCTCCATTCAGAACATTGAAAGCTGCAGATTTTCTTCCGGTTCTGCCATAGCCGCTTTTTCAGCGGTCCGTCTGAAGCTTTCAAGGTAATTGTCTGTATTTTCAAATCTGCGCATCGTTATGAGATCGTCTTCAGCTATTGCAGTACGCAGAGCTTTCGGGTAATTAATTACAACTAAAATATTCATATCTTTTATCTGGCGGTCGGACAGTTCCCTGATCCTTTCACGGAGATACAGCAGATTCTCATCCTGTTCCATGATCTCCAGAGAACTTCTTGCGTTTTCCCGTATTTCATCGGCTCTCGCCATATAGTCCCGATCTGTTTCCGGCGGCGTCTTGCAAAAATATATCTGAGGATAATCCTTTTCAGACATACCGCTTTCAATTTTATGCTTGAAATACAGAATATGATTTCTTACAAGATTCATATTGACTCCGTCTGAATAAGACGGATCGGAGCCGCCGTGTTCCTTTAAATACTCCCAGCGTTCAAAGGATTTCTCAAGCTCTG
>NZ_BAAHOA010000036.1:0-823 GCF_054655175.1 Ruminococcus sporogenes
GCGCTCTCTATAGGCTTTAACAGGTCCTTAATAAGCTTGAACACGGAAACGATATGCCTTTCGTTTTTCTCTCCGAATTCCGCGATCAGTAAAATAAGCGAAGCAAGCAGCCCTTCCGCCGCGTCGTAGAAAAACGCGTTCTGACCCATTGCGGAGGAATCGGCGCCGCCTATGCTGATAATGGTTTTTGCTGTGATCTTGGCGTATTTTTCCGCTTTTGCCTTTGCGGACAGATCTTTTTTGTCCTTGAGATAAACGTCCATGTATTTGTTGACAAGGTGCAGCATATTGTTCTCGTCACTTCGTGTTGGATTTCTTAAATCAAGCACGGAAACGTTGTAGCCGTAGTACTTTGAAGCGATAGTTCCGTAATTTCGAACAACGTCTGCTTTTGTGTCTGTGCTGACAAAAGACATACCGCTTGCGCAGGCAAGTTCGATATTCGGATATAAAAAGTATGCGGTCTTGCCCACTCCGGCAGCGCCTATCATCATGGTATGAACGTCGCCCTCGTCTACAAGCGCGACAGTCTTTTTTCCTTTTGTTCTGCATCCGACTACTGTTCCTTGAACATTCGGTAAATTAATATTTTTTCGCCAGTTTTCCACGTCAAAGGGTACTTGTGTGTATGCGCTTTTTATTTCTGATTTCGCCGCCCACCTTGCAGTGCCGTGCTGGCCGTTTCCTACAGTTTTATTCTTTATTCCATTGAGGGAATAATTGTTGGAACAGTAAGCTAAAATCATCATAACTGCGAATACCGCAAGCATGACTATAATTCCGATTATCTGACTCTGATTCATTTAGCCCTCCTATCCGAACT
>NZ_BAAHOA010000037.1:0-802 GCF_054655175.1 Ruminococcus sporogenes
CGAAAAATATCTTGTAACATTTGAATATCAGGGACAGGATATTCAGACGGTTTCAATCGACTGCGGAACATTTGAGAATCGCCTTAAGCGCGGAAAAATAGAAGGTATCAAGACAAACGAAAGCGGCGGCCCTCTTGAAAACGCTCTGTTCGGTCTGTTTGCAATGGACTGCACAGAATTTACGGAAGAAAACGCGTTAATGACAGCCAAGTCGGACGACAAGGGCTGTTTTTCTTTTGCCGACATTCCCTTTGGCGGGTATGTTATCAGAGAACTTTCAGCGCCCGACGGATATATTTTAAGCGATGAAAGCTATACCGTAAATATCCGAGAGGACGAAGAAGTTATTGAAATTACCGTTGAAAACAAGCCTGTTACTGTGGAAATATCCAAGCGGGACGCGGACGGAAACGAGCTTAAAGGCGCGCAAATGCAGCTGCTGGATGATAAGGGAACAGTTGTGGACGAATGGACTTCCGACGGGACTAATCATATTGTCGCAAAGCTTTCCGCCGGAAAGTATATTCTGAAAGAAACCGCCGCTCCGGAGGGATATATTTTGGCGACGGATATTTGCTTTGAAGTCCTTAATGACGGTACGGTCACGGTTGACGGCGCTGAAACGACCGCCGTATCTGAAAACGGCAATCCGCTGATCGTTATGATCGACGAGGCTGAACAGAAAGAGATACCGCAGGATACTCCTCATACTGGCGACAGCCGAAGCAATACCGCCGCATGGCTTATGATAGCCGGAGGACTGTCAGGTCTTTGCGCTCTGCTCGTAAGCTGTAAAATACGG
>NZ_BAAHOA010000038.1:0-766 GCF_054655175.1 Ruminococcus sporogenes
AAAATAAGGAATACCGTCGGATAAATCCGGCGGTATTTTCATATATACGGAGGGTGAAAATGAATGCAAAGAGAAAACGGCGCGGAATATACAGGATATCTAAAAGGTATTCGCTGATACGGATACGCAGACGGCGCCGCTTTTACTGTTTTAAAAAATCATCAGAGGAAAAAATACGAACAGATCAGTTTGATCGGAAAGGAAAACGGCAATGTTTGAATGGATAGGCGACGCTGTGGAATGGGTAGGAGAAAAGCTGTTCGGGGTGGTGGAATCGGTAGGTTCGGCGATCTCCTCGGCTGTCTGGGACGTTATGCTTGAATGGATGTACGATACTATATACGGAGCGGTTGCCGATCTGTTCGGAATGATAAACGGAATGGGCGCGGGAATCTTTTCGCTTGCATGGGTGGAAGCCTTCCTTAAGCTTTTTTCACTGTTCGGCTGGGCGCTGTTTGCAGTAGGGCTTGTTGTCGCTGTGTTTGATACGGCGATCGAATATCAGACGGGACGGGCGAATATTCAGGGAACGTGCCTTAATGTTCTTAAAGGCTTTATGGCTGTAATGCTGTTTACTCAGCTTCCTGTGGAGCTGTATAAATTCTGCATAACGCTTCAGAGCACATTCTCAGGCGATCTTCTCGGCTCGTTTATAGGGGCGAACAAGGGCGATCTCGGAGCTACGGCGACAATAGTACTGCACTCTACGATAGGTTTATCAGGACTGCTTGGAATACTGACGGTTATCGCCCTTGCCTACTGCGTT
>NZ_BAAHOA010000039.1:0-758 GCF_054655175.1 Ruminococcus sporogenes
CGAAGCTTATCGCCTCGGATATTTCTTCCTGCGCTTCTTCCTGCGAGATCACAGAAGCGGACATTTCCTGTTCCGTTTCACAGCGTACCGCGCAGTCCGCAAGCTGATACAGCAATTTTGCAGTCTGTACCGACTGCTCACGGGTACGGGCTGTCTGCCGTAAGTCTTTCATTACCGCCTTAACACAGTCATGCAGATTTCTTTGTTTAGCGGCTTTTTTGCCCTTGTCGGTATAGGGTTTATACTCATCTTTCAGCTTGAATTTTAACTTTTCAAACATCAAATTTTCGCTGTTTTTCCCAATAAAAAAAGCCGAGCCTGCCAAAGCATACTCAGCCAGATACTTGTATTGTCCGTTTTTGAATGTCGCATAGATCCGTGAGATCAGCTTATCCGGACGGCATTTCAGATACTCTAAATTCTCAGCCTGCCGCAGATATTTTTCCTTTCGCTTATGAGGCACGGCAGGAAGCGGTTCTGCACCATTTTGCGCTTTCAAATCCTCGTTCCAGTCCTTGAACTTTGGCGCAAGCCGTTTTACATCGGTATATCCGTTATCCCCAAGAATGTCTTTTAACCTATCAACAGCTTCGATTCCTCCTTCATCGTTATCTACGCAAAGCACAATTTCATTGAGGTTTGAATGATTCTTTAACGCCGTTAAAACGGCATTTTCATACACACCGTTCATGGCGATATACGAGTGTTTCTGCCAGTTCTGAGGATTCAGCGTGAGATACGATAAAAGGTCTATGGGC
>NZ_BAAHOA010000040.1:0-736 GCF_054655175.1 Ruminococcus sporogenes
TGCCGCGGAAGATTGTTGGGTTATGATATAGCTATTTGGCGGATAGTGTGGTATTGTAGTGTCGGAGGTGAAAGGGGTGGATATATCAGACGAGCTGTACGATAAATTTACACAGGAACTGGACCGATCGCTGTACTTAAGCTCCGAGTACGGCGACATCATAGACAGATTCAATAAGCTGTTTGATAAGTACGCTGATAAGGAAGGCTCTCAAAAATTAGACGAGTTGATCGGAGAGTTTGGAACAGTCGTAGCAAAAAATATCGGAATATCTGCAATGAAGCTCGGAGCAAAGCTTATAGTCTCTCTGCTGAGATGAACGCGTGTAAAGAAAATCAAAAAATAAGGAAAGGCGTCCGCAGGGCTGCTTTTCTTTTTCAGGAGGTGGAAAATGTCGTATATCCCATTTACAGAAGAACAAAAAATTGCCGCAAACAGCGTAGATTTAGCCGATTTTCTGAGGCTGAGAGGAGAAAAGCTGGAATCGGCAGGGAGGGAACACAAGCTCGTTTACTACGACGGCAGCGGCAAGCACGACAGTATTACTATAAACGGATCAAGATGGTTCGACCATAAAAATCAGGTGGGCGGCGGAGCCGTAAAGTTCATGCGGTATTTTTACGGTATGGATTTTCAGACTGCGGTTCAGGAGCTGTTAGGTCGCACGATTACTCCCCTATCCCACAGTCCGCCTAAAGCGGCTGTGCGGGAGGAAAAACCGAAAGAATTCAAATTG
>NZ_BAAHOA010000041.1:0-720 GCF_054655175.1 Ruminococcus sporogenes
CCCTATGAGTCCGAGATTCAGAAGCCACACCCGAAAGCTGTAACGCATATTGTCGCTGCTGCTTACATTAGGGGAGCAGAACTTTCTTGTAACCGCCGCGTTGCTTATTGCCAGAGCCAGGACTATCTGGCTTCTGATCTCTCCGGCATGAAGGCTTGCGTTGCAGCATCTGATCTCATAATGACCGCGCTGAAAGTAGCTATGAAGATTGAGCGCTCTGTATCTTGTTTCTGAGTAATAGGTATGCTCCTCCGACATATTTCCGTTATACCACAGCATTTTTATTTCCTCGATCGTATCCGGCTTTCGTTTATTTAGTTTTTCCACAAAACTTCTGTCGATTTTCTTGCAGTACCACTCTCGGGCTGACGAGACCTGCAATGCGTCCCACAGGTAATCCTCCTTGCTTGAGAATATATTTACAAGATTTCTAAGCTGCCGGGGCGTGTAATCGTCCGCTGAGATATGGATATGCGTTCCGCATTTATACGCGGATCCGGTAATTCCTCCCGCATGCCGCAGAGCCCTGATCACCTCCTGCAGCAGAGGTATATCATCATACTCCAGCACAGGAGAATTAAGCTCCACGCTGTAGGCTCTGGAAGCCGCCTCGCCGTTTCGGTTTTTGCAGATAATACTGGAATCCGATACGAACGACCAGCTTCTGCCCTTGCTGTCGCTTACGGAATATTTATCGTAAAACCCTCCGTTATGGGATAC
>NZ_BAAHOA010000042.1:0-703 GCF_054655175.1 Ruminococcus sporogenes
GAGTTACAGAAGGCTTAAGCCGTTTATGCCCGACATTGCCGTGTTTGACGAGCGTATGCCCGATCGTGCGGAAATAACTGGCGAGCCTGACAATTCCGCGCGTTTGCCGGAGGATAAAAAGCGGGAGCTGACAGAACAGGTTCGTGAGGTTTGCTGCAATTTTGACGGTTCCATAGGCTGGCTTTATATTCCTGATACGAGCATAAACTATCCCGTTATGTATTCGGGAGATAACGATTATTACCTTCACAGGTCGTATGACGGCGGCTATTTGTATTCGGGCTCCGTTTTTCTTGACGGCAGATGCGCGCGGGAGTTTTCAGACGGAATAAATATTCTCTACGGTCACAATATGCGTAACGGCTCTATGTTTGCCGATGTAATAAGCTTTACGGACGAGAGCTACTTTGAAGCTCGCGCCGTCGGCTGGCTGACTGTTTCGGACAACGCGTACCGTATTGACTTTTTCTCGCTTTCACAGCCGGAATGCTACGGCGGCTTTTACGACGTGACAAAAGATATATCCGTCTGGCTTGACGGTCTGAAAGAAAACTCTTTTATTTGGAAAAATATCGGCGTATCTGAAAAAGATAAGTTTATTTCACTGTCCACCTGTAGCGGAGGGAACCTCCAGAACTGTGCTGACGGGAAAGCTTACAGAGGTATGACATGAGCAGAAAAGAAAAAAAGACGGACTATGCTG
>NZ_BAAHOA010000043.1:0-623 GCF_054655175.1 Ruminococcus sporogenes
ATATGAGATAGAATTTCGGTATGGTTTTCTTCTGTAACTCCGTTATATCCAACCTCAATAGAATAGCTGATCGGGTCTGCGCTGTCCATTTTCCATGAGCAATCCACCACTAAAATAGTGTTCATTGCCTTATAATATGTAGTATGGCTACTCCACATCTTCCGCAGTTCCATGAAACTTTCTTCCCAATTGTCATACCACTTCTCGCTGTCAACAATCATGTATTGTGAAAAATGAGTAGTTGTGGCGCTTACGGTTGAGTTCTCCCAGTTTCGGGTTGTGGGCATTTCTTCAAAAATCTGTTTTTCTTCATTATACCAGAGAATAATTAAGTTGTCAAACTTAGTATCGCCCAGCTTTGATTTATCAATTTTAAAGGTAATTGTAGCAGATTCAAAGCTTGTTTCCGAAGTAAAGTTAAACGGCTCGCCTATCATGGCATATACATCGCTTGACATTGCGTCAATTCCGTACATACTTTCAATTGTAAGATTTCTTTCAAGACTGCCGTTTGTGTCCATGTCAACCTTGATTTCCGTAATCGCTTTGTCATAAGTCTCAACAGACTGATTTTTTGATTGAGTGTAAACTTCATCTCCGTCAAGTATTCCGTTGCCGTTTGT
>NZ_BAAHOA010000044.1:0-621 GCF_054655175.1 Ruminococcus sporogenes
CTCATGGTTTTCGTGAATACAAAAAAGTGTAACAGGAAGCTTGGAAAGAATATATTTTAACCGTCCGTCGCTTTCGTTACCGTAATAATTTATTCCGGCGTCGCCAAGTATAACGATAACGTCCTCAGCCGTCGTATCGGCTAACCTGCAAAACTCCTTTATTCTCTTAAAATCTCCGTGCGTATCTCCGGTTATATATCATCCGTCATCCCTCCTGATTACACAGTATATCACCGGAATCTGGCAAAGTCAACTAAATCACGCAAGCTTTTTCGCTACGAACTGACCCGCCCTTACGGCGGTATTCACAGTGTGGGAAACGCTCGTCATATTGACTCTTACGCTTGTATCCAGTCCGAAATGCTGAGCGATCCTCGGAACCTCGTTTGCCGAAAGCATTATTCCAAGTCCTAAAAGCCTGTTGGTCTGCCATGTAAGAAGTCCCAAAAACAGCAGACTTGTCTGTAAAAACGCAGTCAGACACAAAGCGAAAATCTGCTTGCACCAGCTGCTGAAGCCGTCCGAGTATCCTCTGGGAACGGAAAACATATACAGACTTCCCACGGCAATCTGACACAGCAGTATTCCGCCTCTTTTTATATTGGCAAAAAACAGCTTTAG
>NZ_BAAHOA010000045.1:0-613 GCF_054655175.1 Ruminococcus sporogenes
GCATATGATAAGGAAATCCCTTATACTCCACAGCCACAGCCTTGATCCGGCTTTCATATTCTGGGGATAGATATATGTTTTTTTCATACTTTCTCCTTTCGGGTATTAAAAAATCCGCTGCAAATCAGCGGATTTTTAATTTTTCAATGTCATCAAACATAAACTGAAGCTTATCTGTTCTTTTGCGGATATGATAATGACCGCAGTACCATTTTTTATAGTCTGTAATTTCTTCAATATGATCCAGCCATTCCTCTGTGCTTGTATCAACCGTTTTCTGATTTACACAGCTTAGAAAAGCCTCCGCAGGCTGATATTTTAACGGACAGGTATGACTAAGAACAATATTTATAGGATTGTCTTTCAGTACAGCCTCTGTTTTTCTTTTTATTTCTTCCGACGGCTGCTCGTCATCCCACCAGCCGTATCCCTTCATAAGCCTGTATCCCTTATCTACGCTGTAAGCTCCGCCTATTACGAGACATTTCAGTCCGTCCAGGTCATATATTTCTCCGTCGGCTGCAAACAGCAGATTCGGATACTTGCTTTCTTTGTATACAATTCCGCCGTTCCATATTATCTGCTCATAGTCCGGCAGCTTCTGAGGACGCAT
>NZ_BAAHOA010000046.1:0-598 GCF_054655175.1 Ruminococcus sporogenes
TATTGACTCCCATTAAAAGCTTACATATTTCGGATAAAATATACTCCTATGTTATATAAGAATATTATTTTACTGAAATTATTTTATTATTTTGATTTATATTTAAAATTCTCTGTTATATGTAAATAGATACTGTAATTCCTCATTTGATTAAAAATTGATATTTAAATTCCCTAAATTTTAAAAAAAATATAGTATAATTTATTTAAAGAAAATTATGAAAGATTGGTAATAAAAATGAAAAAGGAATTTGAAGGAATTAATGAATATATGAAAAGTAAGGCTTATAGGGAAAAATGTAAGATTCTTGGCAATAACATTAAATATTATAGAAAGAAAAAAAGATTAACAGAAATGCAGCTTGGTAAAAAGATTGGCAAAAGCAGAAAATTTATAAGTCGTATCGAATATAGGGGATATAGTATGATAATTTACATAACTACTCTCTATGATATAGCAAAAGCTTTGGATATTGAAACAAGCTGGCTGTTAAGGGGTATAGATTAATATCCTACTTGCAATTCACACAAGCCCCATTCTTATAAAACATAGGAGTATATTCTATCCGAGATATGTAAGCTTTTAATGGGAGTCAATT
>NZ_BAAHOA010000047.1:0-550 GCF_054655175.1 Ruminococcus sporogenes
TTTTTGCCGCCTACCCACGACATGAAACTGTCCATTTTACTCCTATCCGCCGTTAAAGCCAATGACAGAAGTTAAGCCGTTTTGCCGATTACAGAATCTTTTCTGTCATTGGCAAAACGACTTGTCCTCGCGCGGACGGCGCAATTTGCGCTATAGCTTTATTATCGCATACTTTTCAATCCGCGCCTTTTGTTTTGATTTAAAAATCAAATGTCATTTTTAAGGTTATTTAATTCCTTGTTAAGTCTTTCGATTTCTCTGTCGGCGTTTTTTGCCGATACCAGAAGGCATCCGACAGTAAGTCCCGCTGTTCCTCCTATCGCCAGACCTATGAATAAATTCAGCATTATTTCATCTCCATTCCAAGCTCTTGAGTTTGTTCGATAAAATCGGCGAACGTAACGATTTCGCCCATAAAGTTCGGCTCCGTATCCTCGGTCAGAGGTATGAATCCCTTTTCTCCCAGATCAAGCGGCTCTTTGGTTACGACCGAACCGCCGCGATTTACCGCGACCCTTTTTTCAATGGAACAGAAACGCTCTCCATCGTC
>NZ_BAAHOA010000048.1:0-498 GCF_054655175.1 Ruminococcus sporogenes
TCAACTTTTAATAAGATAAAGGTTCGAGCTTCTTCCGCCGCTTGTCCTGTACCTTTCCCTGCGTTCTATGAGCCCTGCTTTTTCCAAGTCGTTCAGCGCCCTGAATACCGTTGACTTTGAAACGCTCAGATCCTCCGATATAGTTTTAACGGAGGGAAAACACTTCTTTTTTCTTCCCGCGCGGTTGGACAGGTACATATACACAGCCACCGCCCTGTGAGGCAGATCGTATTCGTATATCTCTCTTGAAAACCTCAAGCGTTATGCGCCTCCCGTCTTTGGCAGCTTTTTTCTCAGCATATCCTCATAGCTTACCGCCTGATCCTCCGGAGCCTCGATTTTCTTTTTGGCGTATTTAAGCTCCGCCGCCCGCGTCAAAGTCTCCTTTTTCATATATGTGACCGTTCTTGAGCCTTTATCCTCAAGGCTGTACGGTTCTTCAAAGCTGATACCCCACTTGAAAAACAGCTTCAGGGGAGATATCATGGGGTGAGTTCC
>NZ_BAAHOA010000049.1:0-496 GCF_054655175.1 Ruminococcus sporogenes
ATCAGGATTTAACGGATCAAAGTAAACGCCGTACTTTTTGTAAATTGTTCCGTCATAGCCTTCCTCACCGTCCAGAAGTCCATCGTTATCCGTATCTGGATTCAGAGGATCGGTTTTATATGTTTTGATCTCATCACCGTCAAGCAATCCGTCCTCGTCTGTGTCGGGATTGAACGGTCCAGTTTTGTTCAAATATTCGCCTAAGTTATTCAGATTGTCATTGTCGAAATCTTCGTCAGCGTCGGAAATTCCGTTTTCATCTGTATCTAATTCTAACGGATCGGTGTTCAGTGTTAAAACTTCATATCCGTCAGGCAATCCATCATCATCTGTATCTATATCATACGGATCAGTATCTATTACTTTTTCATAAATATCAAAAAGTTCGTCCTTGTCGGTATCGCCAAGCCAAGATTCAGGCAGGTATTCTAAATCGCTGAAATCGTATTTTTCCGACTCTGTACCTATAAATCCCGCCATATTTTCTTTGTAATTT
>NZ_BAAHOA010000050.1:0-381 GCF_054655175.1 Ruminococcus sporogenes
CGGAAAACAAAAGCCGAAAAACGGCTTCAAGGTATTGATGGAAAAGCTGCCTGACGAGCACAAGGCAAAATGGCTTGCAGGCTCCGCCCTTCATTCCGCGGATCAGGCGATGATGTCGATCATGTCCACGGCGCTGTCAAGACTTAACAGCTTTATCGACTCGGAAATGGAGCAGATTCTGTGCTTCGGCACGGCGATCGACGCGGAACGTTTTTGCTCCGAGAAATCGGCGATATTCATTATACTGCCGGAAGAGGATCAGTCGAAATATTTCATGGTTTCATTGCTGATCCAGCAGCTTTACAGGGAAATTCTTGTGATCGCCGATGAAAACGGAGGCAAGCTTAAAAACCGCGTTATGTTCTACTGCGATGAGTTCGG
>NZ_BAAHOA010000051.1:0-364 GCF_054655175.1 Ruminococcus sporogenes
CCTTATTTCCTCCGCCTGTTCCGGAGTCATCGCTCTTTTTTTAAACGGCATACGGCTTCTCCTTATCCTGTATCGGCTCAATATATTTTTCTCCCTCCGCGTCCTCGATTTTATCTCCGTTCATAGAGACGTCAAAGTAAATAGCCAGCATTCTCTTTATATCCTCCTTATTCATTCTTCTGACGTCAAAGCCATGCTCCGATATTATCTTGGAAGCGCGGTTTATCTGCTGAAATATCTGCGATTCCTTTTTGTCCTTTGTTCTTACGCAGAACATAAACTGTCTTGCGGTAGACATTTCAAGCTGAATGTCGTCTAAAAACTTCATGTCCTGTTCCAGCAGCTTTATGACAGCGGGATTTTC
>NZ_BAAHOA010000052.1:0-355 GCF_054655175.1 Ruminococcus sporogenes
GGCGCTGAGGGACGAGATTCTCTCAAGGTTTCCGCTTTACTATGAGAAATATATCGAGGTTTTCGGAGGGGCAGGCTGGGTACTGTTTCATAAACCGCCGGGCATGGATTTCGAGGTCTGGAACGACCATAACTCAAACCTTGCAAATCTGTACCGCTGCGTCAGGGATAAACCGAATAAGCTTAAATACAAGCTCAGATACGTCCTTAATTCCCGCGAGGACTTTAATTGGATCGCGGCTCTTCATAAGAAAGGACTGTTCGGCAGATTCCGTGACGCTGACAGGGCGGCTAAGTTCTATCAGCTGATACGGTACAGCTATGCAAGCGGTCTTGACAGCTTCGGCAGTCAGCCG
>NZ_BAAHOA010000053.1:0-353 GCF_054655175.1 Ruminococcus sporogenes
TTATTCATAAGATACGCCATGCCCTCGTATTTTTTGCCGCCAAGCTCAAACGTCATTTTTTCCTGTCTGTACTGCCGGGGGTAGCCTTCGTATCGGTTCAGAGCGGTAATATCGCTTTCTTCAAGCTCCCAGATCACAACGGGAACGCTCGCGCCCTTTTTCGGCACGATAGTGGCGTAACTTCTGAATTCCAATTCATGATCCTTGATCACTGACGTTCCTACGGCTTTGGAATTGGGACATCTATACGCCATCTGTTCAGGATTGATATTTGAGCCGTAGGCTATATACAATTGTTTTTGTTCCATAAGAGCTCCTTTCTACATTGCAATTTCAAATTCCTCGCCTTCGCA
>NZ_BAAHOA010000054.1:0-349 GCF_054655175.1 Ruminococcus sporogenes
CGTTTTCATAACAATGAACTGTCCTTTGGGCATACTTTTAAGCTCGTCCGTTGTCATTAACGGTCTGCCGATCATCTGCAGCGACTGGCTTTTATCTCTGCCGTGCGAAACAGAACCGCTTAATACCGTCTGTTCTCCCAATGATTTGGACAGAATTTCCGCAGACTGTGAATTCGGGGCAAAACCTCCGAAAATGGTCAGCTGCGTGTTGTCGGTTATGATCTCCTGTCCCTCTCTGCCGTAATTCTTATCGAGCTGCGCAAAGGACTGAATAATCGCAACAATGCTTATCCGTCTTGAACGGCTTGCGGAAAACATAGCTTCAGCTCCCTCTATTTTAGGAAAAGTG
>NZ_BAAHOA010000055.1:0-345 GCF_054655175.1 Ruminococcus sporogenes
AAACCACGGTCATGGACTATATAGTCTGCGCCTTCCGCTTTTTTGTAACGGCGCAGCAGATATATTACTGGAGGTAACAAGATGAAAAACAAAAAATCAACGCAAAGCCTGTTCGGACTGAAAAGCTTCGGCAGATACGGACTGAAAACGGAAAAAGGCGAGCTGTCCTTTTTCAGCGTTCAGCCCACCAATATATCCGTATTGTCAAATGAAAATATTGATACGAAGATACGCCGCCTTATGACGCTGCTGAGCATGATACCGGAGCTTGAAATAATCTGTCTTGACAGCTGCGAATGCTTCGACGGCAACAAGATCAATATCAGAAACAGGATAGACTGCGAA
>NZ_BAAHOA010000056.1:0-308 GCF_054655175.1 Ruminococcus sporogenes
GTATACGCTCTTGGTTCTACGTTGCCCGCGTTGAACAGAAACTGATGGATAGGAATAGCAAACAGCGGTCTAGTAAGCTCCCTGATCTCGGGCAGCAGGAAATCGTCGATATTCTGGCTTGCGATCACCATTGCAGATTCCTTTTTCCGCACTCTTTTCATGGCGTTTCTGATGTACTCGATGGCTGTCAGATTTGAAAGGAATAAATAAAGCTCGTCTATTGCCGCGGCGGTGTTCCCTTCGCCTAAAAGCTGATTTGACATGTAGCTCAGAATATTGAACAAAAGAGCGTCTTTAAGCCTTTTGTT
>NZ_BAAHOA010000057.1:0-301 GCF_054655175.1 Ruminococcus sporogenes
TTCACCCCACAAGCAGTCAAGAATATCGGAACCGTTTTGCAGAGCCTGTTTGTATTCGTCCAGATCGTGCTGTAAATATTCAGGCAGTCCATATTCATACGACGCTTCACGTTCTTTCTGAAGCTTATCCATATCAGCCGTCATAATCACCTCTGTATGCTTTTATAATAGTATACCATACAAACGATAATAATTCAACTATCTACCTCCCGCATTGCCGAACAGCCTTTCTTTATACTCCGGCGCATGAACCTGAAGCAGATACCTCTCGTTGCCGCAGCGATAAAGGCACAGGCCCTGT
>NZ_BAAHOA010000058.1:0-270 GCF_054655175.1 Ruminococcus sporogenes
TCAAGATTCGGTATTGACGACCTCACTGATTTCAACAGGCTGAAGCCGGAGGATTATCCCACAATGACCGATCTTTATGAACTGACGGAAAAGGAATTCATGATTTTCGACGAGGAAAAGAAGCGTTTGTACACAGAGGAAATACTTCAGAACATCTGTCTGGGACTGCATTCTATGTGCAGAGGAGCTGAAGCAAAATATTTCAACGGGCATACTAACGTTAAGGATTCAAAGTTTCTGTGCTTCGGAGTAAAAGGTCTTATGGACACC
>NZ_BAAHOA010000059.1:0-223 GCF_054655175.1 Ruminococcus sporogenes
CTGACATTATCTCGTACTTTGCAAAACGGCATACGCTTTATGAGGATAAGGAGCATCACAACGCCGTTTTTGTAGGAATTGATGAAAACGGGGTACCGCGACAGGCAAGCAAGCGTTCAACTAATTCTTTCGGAAAAACTTTCAGAATAACCTGCGGGGGTTCGGATACTCGGTACAGCTTTGCACACTTCGGCGAATCGGAAAAGCTGTTTGCGTTTGAGGC
>NZ_BAAHOA010000060.1:0-212 GCF_054655175.1 Ruminococcus sporogenes
TATTTTCTTCATACTTTTCTTATTCAATTTTCAAGATGCCTTTTTTTCTATCCTTTTTCAAGAACAGAAATTAACAGATAATTTCCATTATCTATTAATTTCTTTTCTCGATGGTGGGCACAAGTGGACTCGAACCACCGACCTCACGCTTATCAGGCGTGCGCTCTAACCACCTGAGCTATGCGCCCTTTTTGGTGGAGATGAGGAGGATC